>CAZQXD010000049.1:0-31616 GCA_964597315.1 uncultured Candidatus Competibacteraceae bacterium | reverse complement strand
GCTGCCGGTCACCGCCATGGGGATCGGTGGATTCGCCGCCCAGACCATGCTCACCAAAAACTCCTATCTGGAGGAGATCAACAAGCAGAACGTCATCACCGCCCGGGCCAAGGGACTGTCCGAAAGGCGCATCCTTTACGGCCATGTGTTCCGCAACGCCATGCTGCTGGTGATTGCCGGCTTCCCGGCGGCCCTGGTCAATATGCTGTTTACCGGCGCACTGCTCATCGAAGTGATTTTCTCCCTGGATGGCCTGGGTCTGCTGGGCTATGAGGCGGTGATCAACCGGGACTATCCGGTGATGTTCGGCACGCTGTATGTGTTCGGGCTGATCGGCCTACTCTTGAACCTGATCAGCGATGTCACCTATCACGTCATTGATCCCCGGATCGATTTCGAGAGCAGGGAGGTTTGAGATGAGTCCTCTGACCCGACGCCGCCTGGACCGGTTCAAGGCCAACCGCCGTGGCTACTGGTCCCTGTGGTTGTTCTTGGGGCTGTTGTTGCTCAGCCTGTGTTCGGAGCTTATCGCCAACGACCGGCCACTGTTGATCCGCTTCGCTGGGGACTGGTATCTGCCGGTGGTCCAGGAGTACGCGGAAACCGACTTTGGGGGCGTCTTTCCCTCCCGTGCCGAATACCGGGACCCGTACTTGATGGAACTGATCCAGGCTGACGGCTGGATGCTCTGGCCACCGGTTCGTTTCAGCCATGACACCATCGATCAGAAACTGACGGTGCCCGCACCCGCGCCGCCCTCGGCCCGTCATTGGCTGGGTACTGACGATCAGGGCCGAGACGTGGTGGCGCGGTTACTTTATGGGTTTCGTATTTCAGTCCTGTTCGGGCTAATCCTGGCCGCCGTGTCTTCCGTGATCGGGGTGGCGGCCGGGGCGATCCAAGGTTATTTCGGTGGCTGGCTTGACCTTCTGTTTCAGCGGTTTCTGGAAATCTGGGGTGGCCTGCCCCAGTTATTCATTCTCATCATCGTCTCCAGCGTGGTGGCGCCCGGTTTCTGGACCCTGCTGATCGTGCTGCTGCTGTTCTCCTGGACCTCCTTGGTGGGGGTGGTGCGGGCTGAGTTCCTGCGCGCCCGCAACTTCGACTATGTACGTGCCGCTCGTGCTTTGGGGATGTCCGACGCCATGCTCATGGTCAAGCATGTGCTGCCCAACGCCATGGTAGCCACCCTGACGTTTCTGCCCTTTATTCTGTCCGGCTCGGTGGTGGCCCTCACCGCTCTGGACTTTCTGGGTCTGGGGCTGCCCCCCGGTTCTCCGTCCCTAGGGGATCTACTGCGTCAGGGCAAGGAGAATCTCCAAGCCCCCTGGCTAGGTATCTCCGGCTTTGTGGTGGTGGCGCTGATGCTGAGTTTACTGGTGTTCGTCGGCGAGGCCGTGCGGGATGCCTTCGATCCGAGGAAGTCCCCTTGATGATTGACGAGACTAAGGCGCTGCTAGAAATTCGTGATCTACAGGTCAACTTCGGCCATGGCCCGGGGGCCGTGGCGGCGGTGCGGGGGGCGAGTTTTCACCTGCGCCGGGGCGAGACTCTAGCTTTGGTGGGGGAAAGCGGTTCCGGCAAGTCGGTGACCGCCCTGTCCATTATGCAATTGCTGCCATACCCGCTGGCCCGCCATCCCTCTGGTAGCATCCGCCTGAACGGAGAGGAACTGCTGGGGGCAAAACCCGCCCGGCTGCGGGAGTTGCGGGGTGGCCGGATGGGCATGGTGTTTCAAGAACCCATGACGTCGCTCAACCCTCTGCACGCTATCGAGCGCCAGATTGGCGAGACCCTGGCCGTACATCGGGGCATGAGCGGCCCGGTCTTGCGGGAGCGGGTGTTGGAACTGCTGGGGCTGGTGGGTCTGCGGGATGCCCGGCAGCGGCTAGGGGCGCTGCCCCATGAGTTGTCCGGGGGCCAGCGCCAGCGGGTGATGATCGCCATGGCCCTGGCCAACGAGCCGGACCTGCTCATTGCCGACGAGCCCACCACTGCTCTGGATGTCACCATCCAAGCCCAGATTCTAGGATTGCTCAAGGAACTTCAGTCCCGGCTGGGGATGGCCATGTTGTTCATCACCCATGATCTGGGAATCGTCCGCAAACTGGCCGACAGGGTGTGCGTGATGAAGGACGGGCAGATCGTGGAGCAGAACTCTGTCCAGGATTTGTTCGCCGCCCCCCAACACCCCTACACCCGCATGCTCTTGGCCGCCGAACCCAAGGGTGTCCCCCATCCGATCCCTGCCCAGGCCAAGGAGGTGCTGGTGGTCGAGGAGTTGCGGGTCTGGTTTCCCATCAAAAAAGGATTGATCCGCCGCACGGTCGATCATATCAAGGCCGTGGATGGGGTCAGTCTGCGGCTGCGCCAGGGCCAGACCCTGGGGATCGTCGGCGAGTCGGGTTCCGGCAAGACCACCCTGGGGCTGGCCCTGCTGCGGCTGATTGGCAGCCGGGGAGCGATCCGCTTTCAGGGACAAGAAATCAACACCTTGCGCTCCAGGGCCTTGCGGCCGTTGCGTCGGCATATGCAGATGGTGTTCCAGGACCCCTACGGTTCCCTCAGTCCCCGATTATCCGTGGAGCAGATCGTGGAGGAGGGGCTTCAGGTCCATGGCCTAGCGGGTAGTGGTCGGCAGCGCCGGGAGCGGATCGACCGGGCCTTGGCGGAGGTGGGGCTTGACCCCGCTATCCGCGACCGTTATCCCCACGAGTTTTCAGGTGGTCAGCGCCAGCGCATTAGTATCGCCCGTGCGCTGGTGCTGGAGCCGCAGCTGCTGGTGCTAGACGAACCCACTAGCGCCCTAGACGTATCGGTGCAGGCCCAGATCGTGGACTTGCTCAGGGAGTTGCAGGCCCGCCATGGGCTGGCTTATCTGTTTATCAGCCATGATCTACGGGTGGTGCGGGCGCTGGCCGATGAGGTCATCGTCATGAAAGAGGGACAGGTCGTGGAAACGGGGTCGGCCACGACTATCTTCGAACGGCCCAGGCAAGCTTACACCCGGGCGCTGATCGCCGCAGCCTTGAACCTGGACGTGGTTGAAGCACGGGCAGTGGCGGACTGAGCCAGGCAATCCGAGAACTCAAATCCAATGGAGCAGGCAATGGCGGCAATCCACATCGAAGGGGCGGTGGCCCTGGTCACCGGGGCCAACCGGGGTATCGGTCGGGCCTTTGTACAGGGCCTGCTGGCGGCCGGCGCTGGCCGAGTATACGCGGCCAGTCGCGACCCCGGTGGAGTGGCCGACCTGGTGGCCCTGGGGAAGGGCCGGGTGCTGCCCCTGACCCTGAATATCACCGATCCGGCCCAGGTGGCGGCGGTGGCCGAAACGGCCCGGGACATCAATCTATTGATCAACAACGCCGGTATCGCCCGGTTCAGCGGTCTGATCCGAGCGGCCTCCCTGGAGTCGGCGCGGGAGGAAATGGAGACCAATTACTTCGGCACCCTGAATGTAGTCCGGGCCTTCGCCCCGCTACTGGCGGTCCGAGGGGGAGGCGCCATCGTCAACATGGTGTCCATCGCCGCGCTGGTGAATTTTCCCATGCTGGGGTCCAACAGCGCCTCTAAGGCGGCCCTGCATTCCCTGACCCAGTGCATCCGGGCCGAGCTGGCGTCCCAGGGCACCCTAGTGATGGGGGTGTATCCGGGTCCGGTGGACAATGGACAGGCCGACATGGATGTGGCGAAAGTGCCCGCCGCCCTGGTGGTGGAGGCGGTGGTGCAAGCCTTGGCCAGGGGCGATGAGGATGTCTTCCCCGATCCCATGGCCGTGGAGATACGCGACGCTATAGGCCGCGACCCCAAGGCCCTGGAGCAGCGGATCGCCGCCATGCTGGAGTCCTGACCTCTGGCGGGCGATTCACGCTTCAGTCGGCGAATACCGCCATCTGCTATCAAGAAAGTGCGCGAAGGTGCGCACGGTTCTTTTCCTGCCCCGACGTGTCTTGCTGACCACATTCGTATCTGACAGGCGTAACTTTCCCGGCCACGACAGGAACCATTCCTGCTGCGGCGCCGCCGTTGCCGGTCGGACTCGCCACGGGTAGGGCAGTTGCGGTTGCCAGCCGTTTGAGGTTGATCGCGGCGTTGTGGTCACGGTCATGATGCGTGCCACATTGCGGACAGGTCCATTCCCTATCCTTCAACGTCAGTGCCTCGTTTTTCCAATCACAGACTGAGCACAGGCGACTGCTCGGATACCAGCGGTCAGCAATGACCAGTCGGGTGTCGTAGCGTTTCGCCTTGTATTCCATCTGCGAGCGGAACATGCCAAAGCCCACGTCGCTGATGGCGCGGGCGAGTTTGTCGTTCGCCAGCATGCCTTTGACGTGCAAGTCCTCGATCACTACCGTTTGGTTCTCGCGGCAGAGCCGAGTCGTGAGCTTATGGGTGAAATCCGCTCTGATATGGGCAATGCGGGCGTGCAGCCTTGCCAATGTCGCAGAGGACTTCTTGCGATTGTTGGATACCGGCAGCTTCGTGCCCTTGGGCAGACGGGCGTTGGGTGCCAACCCCGCTGCAACTTTAGCGGCTTCCAGCTTGCGGCTGACGCGCCGACCACGGATTTTCAGGCGGCGCAGCGCGGCCTTGAGCGGCTTGGGCGCTTCGATTGATTCGCCGCTGGAGAGGGTCGCGGCAGCCTTGATGCCCAGGTCGATACCTTGAATCTCATCTGTCGTGCGTTGGCGGTAGAACTGCGCATCAGGCACCTCGACCTGCACCGCGATAAACCACCTATCTGCCGTGCGCGAAACCGTCGCCCCGAGAATCCTGCCTTCAAATCGTAGTGCCTCGGTCGTGACGACATCGCCGATCTTTGGCAGGCGGATCGTTTTGTCCGAGACAGTGAATTTGTCGTTTGCCACATAGAAGCTGTCGCGGCAGCGGCCTTTTTTCTTGAATTGCGGTTCATGCGCGGGTTTGCCGGCCTTTATGTCAGAAAAGAACCGATTCCAGGCTTTGGCTAGGTGCGCGAACGGCTGCGCGTGGGCATCCCGGTGGATGGTCTTGAGCCACGCTTGCCCGTCCTCGTCGAGCCATTGCGGGTCGCTGTACTTGATGGCGTTGAACTGCTTTTTCAGCGCCATCGCATTGGGCTTTTGTCCCGCTGCGTACGGCTTGTTCCACTCACCCAACGCCCAATTCCAGACGCGCCGCGCCGTGCCACAGGCGCGGGCGAAGTAGTCCGCCTGCTCAGGCGTCGGGCAAAGCGCGATTTTATGGGTCAGTTGCATCTATCTTCTGCGTCCTTTTTCAGTGCGTCGTCCAGCTGTTTCCGGTAGGTTCTCAATCCATACAGCCTTGACGAAAAGCCATGCACGATGGCCATCAGGTCTTGCACCATCTCTTGCTCAGGTGACAGGCGTTCCTGATTGAGCACCAGCACTTCGCAGCCATTCACATCGGCGAAATGCTCAAACCACTCGAAGCCGAACCGGGTGAGTCGATCCCGATGCGCGAGGATCAGGGTTTTGATTTCCCGTCGCCCGATCTCATCCATCAGCGCCACAAACCGCTTGCGCTTGAAGTTCAGCCCACCACCAACCTCTTCGACAAATTCGACGTTCGCCAGCCCTTTTGCCACCACAAACTCTTCCAGAACCTTGCGTTGGTTCGCCAAGTCCGGCTTTTGTGCGGCACTGGACACGCGGCAGTAGGCAACCAACCGAGTAGGCTCGGATGTCGCATTGCGCAAGCCAATAAACTCGCGGAGTTGCGCTTCGGTATACAGGCGTCGGTTGCTGTCGGTGCGCGCCACCGGAATCAACCTACCCTCGCGCTCCCAACGTTGCAGCGTCTTGACCGCTACACCCAACAGCTTTGCCGCTTTGCCTGTGCTTATCGTGTTTTCCATGGTTACGATAATACACTATCGCGCACTATTCTCAATACTAGAGTTTAGCTCCTTTTCGATATGGAATCATCCGGGACCTGACAACGGGCCAGACGGTCAAATTTCCACACCACCAGCGTTTTTCAGAGCATACAGGCGCTTCTATTTTTGTCGGGACAATGTCAGTACAATATCATAAGTTGATTTGAGGAGGTGTGTAACCATGCCCAAGTCGACAAAAGAAACGCGCTCCGAGCGGATCGATGTCCGCACATCGGCATCGGTCAAGCATCTGTTGCAACAGGCAGCCCAGTCCGCCAACAAGACAGTCAGCGAATTCATGCTCGACAGTGCCCTGACAGCGGCCAGCGAGACCTTGGCCGACCGGCGGCTGTTTTTGCTCGACGACGATCGCTGGAAGGCATTCCTGGCGGCTCTCGATGCACCGCCGCAATCCCGGCCCCGCCTGGAGCGGTTGCTACGTGAGCCCAGTGCCTTTGAATGAGTGATCCCTCGGCGTCACGGCTTGTCATTGAACCGCTTCGTTCCGATCATGAACTGGAGGACTTCGATTGCGGCAGTGACGACCTGAACCGGTTTTTGAAACGACACGCCCTGATCAACCAGAAGGCGGAAACCGCCCGGACCTATGTGGCTTGTAGAGGATGCCGGGTTGTGGGTTATTACAGCCTGGCCGTGGGCAGCGTCATCCATGCCGAAGCCTCGAAGCGGGTAACGAAAGGACTGGCTAGGCATCCTGTGCCGGTGATGTTGCTGGCCCGCCTTGCTATCGATTACCCGGAGCATGGCCAGGGCATCGGTGCGGGACTATTGAAGAATGCGCTTCTGCGCACCGTTCAGGCGGCCGATCTCGCTGGCATCGGCGCGCTTCTGGTCCATGCCAAGGATGAAGCCGCCGCTGCCTTCTATCGGCATTTCAACTTCGACCCCAGCCCGACTGATCCTTTGCATCTTTTCCTGTTGATGAAGGATGTTCGACGTATTCTCGGAAGCTGAGCAGTTCATCGGTCCCCGAAAAACGGTAGCTTTAGGCAGTGGCGCCGCCAGGTCCGCCACGATGCCGTAGCCTTCCACCCAGCGGGTGCTTTCCACTACATCCGGCTCCAATGTGACCTTCAAGAATTGTTTTTTTGTCCCAACGAAGCTTTTCTATTTTGTGGGTCTTGGGAGGGGCCTTTCAGTTGCGGATCAGCAGTTTCTGCCCTGGGTGCAGTAGACTCTTGGTCGATAATCCGTTCCAGCGGGCCAGCTTGCGAAACGGCACCCCCAGCCGCCGGGCGATGTGCGTCAGGGTGTCGCCGCGCCTGACTACATAGGTATCCTGGCTGATTTTAGCCTGGACCAGCAGTTCCGTGCCCGGGGGGAGCGGGGCGGCGTTCAAGGGTAATTCATTGGCTGCCCGCAACAAAGAGCTGGAGGTGCCATAGCGGGCGGCGATGGCGGCCAGGGTTTCGCCACTATTCACCCGATGGATCTGCCAGCGGCTATGGGGGCGCTGCTGGGGGAGTACTTGTAAGCGCTGCTCCAGAGTCAGGGCATGATCCCTGGGCAGGAGCAGTCCATAAGGTTTGCGCAACCGGGTCAGGCCCGGGCGCAGTCCGGTGTTCAGGGCGTATAAGGTGTCCTTGGGGACGCCCGCCATCACCGCCGCGATGGACAGATCGATGCTGGGACCAATACTGACCTCCGCCAGGAAAGGGGCGTCGTCGATAGTCTCTAGGGCGATGTCGTAGGCATCGGGATTGAGAATCACCTGGGATAAGGCCAATAGTTTGGGAACGTAGTACAAGGTTTCGGTAGGCAGATCCAGGCTCCAATAATCCGTGGGTCTGCCCGTCTGGACGTTGGCCCGAACGGCGCGCCGCACGGTGCCCTCGCCGGCGTTATAGGCCGCCAGGGCCAGCAGCCAGTCGCCGTCGAAGAAATCGTACAGGTATTCCAGATAATTAAGGGCAGCCCGGGTGGAGTCTCGCAAATCGCGACGGCCGTCATACCAGTGATTGAGCGTCAGCCCCAGATGGCGGGCGGTGCTGGGGATAATCTGCCAGAAACCGGCGGCGCTCTGATGAGAAGTGGTCCGGGATAAAAACCCGCTTTCCACCATGGGCAGCAAGGCCAGTTCCATGGGCAACCCCCGCCGATGGGTCTCCTCGACGATATAATGCAAAAAAGGGCGGGCGCGTTGCGAGACTACCGTGAGGTGTCTGGGGTGGGCGCGCAGCCAGTTAACCTGCTCTTCGATACGGGGGTTGCAGGCATTAGTCAGGCCCAGGCTATGGCGGATGCGCTGCCAGAGGCCGTCGTCCGGGCCAACCTGGATTTCCAGATCGTGTCCCCAGAGATCAATGTAGGCGACCGATGGGTTCGCCGGCGGCGCCGTGTTAGAAGGCTGATGGGCACAACCCGCCAGCAGTATCGCTCCCAACAAGCCAACGAGGCGGGCGAAGCCCCCATGGCCCATGCGCGTTGTTTGCATGTGGGGGGAATTGGGCCTGGTTCGATGGAGCCGTCTGGGGCACAATCGGCTGCACATAACCCGTGGTACAAGCAAGACAAACATACCGGCTCCTGTGTTAGAGGTGTTTATGTGGGGGCCGTGGTGGGCTGAGGGAAAGCTAATGCCTAACCGGGCCGAAGGCAAGTGGAGCGCAGTGTGAGCCAAGCAACCGTGGAACTCTTCACCGATGGCGCCTGTAGTGGCAATCCCGGCCCGGGTGGCTGGGGCGTCTTGTTGCGCTGGCGGGACCGGGAAAAAGAACTCTGGGGGGGAGAACCCTGGACCACCAATAACCGTATGGAGTTATTGGCCGCCATTCAGGGTCTGGAGACCCTCAAACGGCCCTGCGCCGTAGTCATCACCACCGATTCCCAATACGTTCAACAAGGTATCACCCGTTGGCTTGAGGGATGGAAGCGGCGTAACTGGCTGACCGCAGGTAAACAACCGGTCAAAAACGTGGATTTGTGGAAACGCCTGGATGCGGCCGTGGCCAGGCATCCCCAGGTAGAGTGGCGTTGGGTTCGTGGCCACAGTGGCCATACTGAGAACGAACGGGCGGACGCCCTGGCCAGGCGCGGTATCGCCGAACTGGCCACGAACGGCATCTAGGGAGACCGACTTTGAATCAGCGGCAAATTGTTTTAGACACCGAGACCACCGGCCTGGACCCCGCTCAAGGCCATCGAATCATCGAGATCGGCTGCGTGGAACTGGTCAACCGGCGGCTCACCGGGCGGCATTTCCATGAATATCTGCAACCAGATCGGGAGATCGATTCCGGCGCCGTGGAGGTGCATGGGATCACCAATCAGTTTCTGGCGGACAAACCGCGCTTTGCCGACGTAGTGACGGCAATGCTGGATTTTGTGCGGGGAGCCGAACTGATCATCCACAATGCCCCCTTCGATGTGGGGTTCCTGAACCACGAACTGGCGGCGCTGCAAGACCAGGGCCAGGTCGCCGACTATTGCGCCGTGCTGGACACACTGGAGTTGGCCCGGCGCCTGCATCCAGGACAGCGCAATTCCCTGGACGCGTTGTGCAAGCGTTACGGCATCGACAACGGTCAGCGTACCCTGCACGGGGCGCTGCTGGACGCTGAAATCCTGGCCGATGTCTATCTGGCCATGACCGGTGGGCAGGTGGCTTTGCTATTGGAAACCGAGGAGCGGCATTCGTCGGGAGAACTGGGCGTCGCTACCCAGGCCCGGATCGCCAAGGATCGCCCGCCACTGCGGGTAGTGCGGGCTCTAGACAGCGAACAGGCCGCCCACGAACGGTATCTGGAGAACCTGGACAAGAGCGGCAAAGAGGGTTGTGTATGGAAGCGCCTCGATACCTCCTGATATGTCCGTGGTGAACGGCTACACCTGATAGTAATCCCGGTACCAATCCACGAAGCGCGCCACGCCCACTTCGATGGGAGTAGCCGGTTGATAACCCACCTTCTGGACCAGCGCCTCCACATCGGCATAGGTATCGGGGACATCGCCGTTTTGTAATGGCAATAAATTCCTTTCGGCGGTACGCCCTAGGCACTGCTCTAACACGCTGATGTAGTCCAATAAATGCACTGGTCGGTGACAGCCGATGTTGTATAGCCGGTAGGGAGCGCCGCTGGTAGCGGGGTCTGGATGCTCACCGGACCATTGGGTATTGGGTTCGGGAAGCGTATCCAATACCCGGACCACACCCTCTACAATGTCGTCCACATAGGTAAAATCCCGGCGGTGGTTGCCGTAGTTGTAGACATCGATTGGCTGGTTATCGAGAATCGCCTTGGTGAACTTGAACAAGGCCATGTCCGGGCGCCCCCAGGGTCCGTATACCGTAAAGAACCGTAACCCGGAGACCGGTATCCCGTAGAGATGGCTGTAACTGTGGGCCATCAGTTCATTGGCTTTTTTGGTGGCTGCGTACAGGCTTAGGGGGTGGTCGACATTATCATGCACCGAAAACGGCATGCGGGTGTTGGCGCCGTAGACTGAACTGGTGGACGCATAGACCACATGCTCGACAGCGTAGTGGCGGCAGCCTTCCAGGACATTCAGAAATCCCACCACATTACTATCCACGTAGGAATGGGGGTTTTCCAGGGAATAGCGCACCCCAGCCTGGGCTGCCAGGTTAACCACCCGCTGGGGTTTGAAACTAGCGAACAGCTCCTCCATGGCCGTGCGATTCTCAAGATCGGCTCTGACCTCGATAAAATCGCCATAGTCCTGGAGCCGCCTCAGGCGGGCCAGTTTCAGATTGACGTCGTAATAGTCGTTGAGATTATCGAGACCGATGACCTGGTCGCCCCGCTCCAAGAGTCGGAGGGCCAAGGTCGAGCCGATGAAGCCCGCACTACCGGTGACAAGTACCCGCATGATCGATCAGCCTAGTTGCATGGTTTTCGGCGCGATGGCCTGGGATGACGAGGCAGTAATCGGCTTCACAGCCGACCGTCCACACTGGTGGGAGGCAGGGCGTACTTAACGTCGAACAGCACGCACTCCGCTCGCCCCAGGGCGCGGATGCGCTGGACGCCCATTTCCTTGAATTGCCGGTGGCCCACCGCCAGGATAATGGCGTCATAGCGGCCTTCCTCCAGGGTATCGATAAGGTCGATACCGTATTCGTGGCGGGCATCCTCGGCGTTGACCCAGGGATCATAGACATGCACCTGGGCGTTGTAGCTTTTGAATTCCTCGATAATGTCCACCACCCGGGTGTTACGCAGATCGGGACAGTCCTCCTTGAAGGTCAAGCCCATGACCAGGATGGACGAGTCCACCACCTGCACCCGGCGCTGGGTCAATAATTTGACCACCCGTTCAGCCACATAAGGTCCCATGCTGTCGTTAATGCGCCGCCCGGCCAGGATCATCTCTGGATGGTACCCGATGGCCTGGGCCTTATGGGTCAGATAGTAGGGATCGACGCCGATACAGTGGCCGCCCACTAGACCGGGGCGAAAAGGCAAAAAATTCCACTTAGTGCCAGCAGCCTCCAGGACATCCAGAGTGTCTATGCCCAGTCGGTTGAAGATCAGCGCCAATTCGTTGATCAAGGCGATATTCACATCGCGCTGGGTATTTTCGATGACCTTGGCGGCCTCGGCCACCCGGATGCTACTGGCTTTGTGGGTGCCGGCGTGGATGATAGAGCGGTACAGCCTGTCCACAAAGTCCGCCACCTCTGGCGTGGAGCCAGATGTAATCTTGAGAATCGTGGTGACCCGATGTTCCTTATCGCCTGGATTAATGCGCTCCGGGCTGTAGCCGACGTGGAAGTCCTCATTGAAGCGCAACCCGGACTCACGCTCCAGCATTGGCACGCAGACTTCCTCGGTGGCCCCCGGATAGACAGTGGATTCGTAGATCACGATATTGCCTGGTTTGAGCAACTTGCCCACGGTAGTGCTGGCGGAAACAAGCGGTTGTAAATCTGGGCGCTTATGTTCGTCCACCGGGGTCGGAACCGTGACAATGTAGACAGTACAGTCGGCCAGATCCTGGGGGTCGCTGGAAAAAGTCAGTTTCGCCGCCTCCACCAGCTCTCCGGACTCCACTTCAAGGGTGCTGTCCAAGCCAGAGCGCAACTCCCGTATCCGGTTTTGGTTGATGTCCAATCCGATGGTGTGAAACCGCTTGCCAAACTCCACCGCCAAGGGTAAGCCCACGTAGCCCAGGCCGATGATACCGATACGGGTGTTTTCAAGTTCCAACATCTGCGAGTACTCCATGGTGATTGTGGCCGCCCCGGTCGAACTGACTCACCCTATGGGCTACATGGGAGGCGGACGCTACAGCGATGGCCCCTCCGGGGCGCTGCAAACCAGGGCCAGACCGGATAAATTATCGTCCGGTTTGCAAGAGCCTTGAGTCGGTCTCAACCGGCGGCAGGCCAATTATATGGGTTGATCGGAAAAATGCATCGGGCGATAGCCCGCAGATAGCCTAGGAAAGGCATAGTGTAAAAAAAGTTTACACTATGTCGCTGAGGCATAGTGTAAGCTTCCTGAGTTTTTCACGAAAACTGAAGTGGTCCGCGCCAACTGCGCGGTGGGCGTGTGTCATGAGGCGCAGGTGGCATCAAACCATTGGGTATGGCGACGCTCCGTGCACCGTATTCACCGTTTCAAGGATGCATCCCTGCTTCGCGCATGACCCTCGAAACCGACGTTCGAAATGACGGCTACTTGTTTTTGTCAAGCGGGTTTTCAATGCCTATTCTTGAAATTGGCCATTTGAAGGGTCCCGAGGCGCCCAAGTCCGGGCAGTACGTCCTCAAGTTGAGCCTCGGGCGGTCGAGCATACCGGTATAGCCATGAAGGTAGGTAAGAAAGGGGCAAGGCCAGTACTCCCAAAACCAATGGGTAGACAGCCACCGGCTTCCGGCGCCGACCATTGGAGAGGCATGGACGTCGGGTCGGGCTTGCTCCTAAATCGAAAACGGCGCAAGGAGTATCGATGATAAGAGTGTTCAGACACTATGTGCCGGTTTCGCTACTGATGCTGGCATTGGTTGAGGCGCTGATCTTCTTTATCTCAATCTATCTGGGAAAGTCGATCAGAGTGCTGTCCTACGACATGACCCAGCCCGGCCTCGAAGATATCGTGGCGACGGCCGTGGTCTTTATGGTGACACTGCTGGTGATCATGGCGGCGCTGGGTCTATACGAGCGGAATTTCTGGGACGGCAAGGGCGATATGCTCCTGCGGGTAGGCGTCAGCTTTTTGCTGGGCCTGTTTGTGATGACGCTGATTTACTACTTTTTTCCTAGTCTCTATCTGGGCCGTGGTGAGTTCGGCCTGGCGTTCTCTGTCGCTTTCGGTGGCGTGCTGCTGGCCCGCTATGTGTTTTTCCATATCTCCGATAGGAATATCTTAAAGCGCCGGGTGCTGGTGCTGGGCGCGGGCAAGAAGGCCGCCGGTCTGGAAAATTTGATGCGCCAGAGTGATAGCCTGGGTTTTTCCGTGGTGGGTTTTATCCCCTTGGGCTACGAAGCGAAGATATTTGATGCTGTCCGCTTGTTGCGAGTAGAAACCACCCTTTTTGACTTGGCCGAAAAACTCAGGATTGACGAAATTGTCATCGCCATGGATGACCGTCGTAAGGGGTTTCCCGTGGAAGAAATCTTGGAGTGTAAGATCAGTGGCGTGGATGTAACTGATTTACTGACTTTTTTTGAGCGAGAAACGGGCAAGATTCAACTGGAAGCCCTACATCCTAGCAGCATGATTTTTTCCGATGGTTTTCATCAAGCCGTGCTGAAGACCACCAGTAAACGTCTTTTCGATATTCTTGCTAGCCTATTGCTTCTGGCGCTTACCTGGCCGCTAATGCTCGCCACCGCAGTGGCTATCTGGTTTGAAGGTTGGGGCCGGGACCCGATTCTCTATCGGCAGGAGCGGGTCGGTAAAAACGGTCGTGTCTTCCAGGTGCTTAAATTCCGTAGCATGAAGACCGACGCGGAACGTGAGGGACCTCAATGGGCCAAACAGAACGATAGCCGGGTTACCCGAATCGGCGCCTTCATCCGCAAGTCTCGTATCGACGAACTGCCGCAATTACTGAATGTTCTCAGAGGGCAGATGAGCTTTGTGGGACCGCGGCCGGAGCGGCCAGAATTCGTTGCTCACTTGAGTCGCAAAATTCCTTATTACTCCATGCGCCACCGAGTCAACCCGGGGATCACCGGCTGGGCGCAGATCTGCTACCCCTATGGCGCTTCGGATGAAGACGCTCGCGAAAAGCTGCAATATGACCTGTACTACATCAAGAACTACAGCTTATTCCTGGATTTGATGGTGCTGATCCAGACGGCGCACGTCATCCTCTGGGGTAAGGGAGCCCGTTAGCAGTGGTCACAGGCGTCATGGCCTGGATGTTTCAATCCTTGGCCAGCCGGTCCAAGTCCGAGACCCTATGAATATAGGAACCCTTAGCCACACCGTCGCGTTGGTTGCCTTGGCGCTGCTGTTTATCCTGCTCCTAACCAGTTGGCGTGGGCGCTTGCAGGGAGCGTTGCTGGTAGTCGCGGTACTGACCAATCTGATTTGGGCGGGTATCGCCGCGTGGAATGCCAGTTCCGGGTTTCAAAGCGCAATGCTGGCTTATGTGATTCTGGAAGTGGTGCGCAACGTCGCCTGGCTGGTTTTTCTCTTTCAGTTGTTACAACCCCTTAGCACACTTTCCAACGACAACGTCAGGTTGCTGTTGGCGCTGCGCCCCTGGGCTTACGGATTGGCCGGTTTAGTGTTGCTGGGTGATTTATTTCCTCAGCACTTAGCCGCGCTGCTCACGGCTGATTTCAGCGTTGATTTGCGCATTTTTGGGCATTTGGGGCTGGCCGTGGGCGGGCTGGCTTTGATCGAACAATTATTTCGCAATACCCGGCCCGATCAACGTTGGGCTACCAAGTTTCTCTATCTCGGCATTGGCATGCTGTTCGCTTATGATTTTTTTCTATACGCCGATGCGTTGTTGTTCAAGCGTATCGACCATCACATATGGTCAGCCCGGGGGTTGGTCAATGCCATGGTAGTGCCGTTTATCGCCGTGTCGGCCGCCCGCAATCCTCAATGGTCACTATCGGTGTTTGTCTCCAGACGCATCGTCATTCACTCCGCAACCGTCTTTGGCGCGGGGCTGTATCTGCTGCTGATGGCGGCGTTCGGATATTACATCCGCTTGTATGGTGGTGCTTGGGGAACCGCTGTGCAAATGGCTTTTTTGTTTGGCGCCGGCGCACTGCTTGTGGTGCTGATGTTTTCCGGGCAACTGCGTGCGTATATAAAAGTTTTTTTGAGTAAACACTTTTTTAATTATAAATACGATTATCGTGAGGAGTGGTTGAAATTCATAAACACTCTATCCACCAATGATCCAGATATGCCGGTCAGGGAAAAAGCGATATTGGCTATCGCCGAGATTGTGGACAGCCCAGGCGGTATGCTGTGGACCCGCAATGAGGCGGGAAACTACCTGCTCAGTGCCTCCTTGAATATGAATGAGGGCCGGGGCAGCCTTCGAGGTGATTCCGAGTTTATAAAATTTATTCATGAAAAACAGTGGGTTATAGATATTGATGAGGTTGATGTTGACGCTGAGCTGTATGCGGAATTTGAGATCCCCAGTCCGTTGCGGAACGACCGTAGGGCTTGGATCATCGTGCCGCTGATGCAGGGCGACCGCCTGGAAGGGATCATCGTGCTTGCGAAGCCACGGGCAAAGCGGCAGATTAACTGGGAAGACCGCGATTTATTACGTACCGCTGGCCGACAACTGGCCAACTATGTGGCTTTTGTAGCGGCCACCGACGCCTTAGTGGACGCCCGTCAGTTTGAAGCGTTCAACCGCCTCTCCGCTTTTGTGGTACACGACCTCAAAAACGTTTCGGCGCAGTTATCCCTGGTAGTGGCAAATGCATCTCGCCATAAGCATAATCCCGCTTTCATTGACGATGCCATCGCCACGGTGGAGAACGCCACAAACAAAATGAATCGGATGTTGGACCAATTACGAAAAGGGGGATTGCCGGTAAGCGAGGCTAAGGTGTTCACTGTAGCCGAAGCTTTGGGGGATGTTATAAAGGCCCAATCCCATCGTCGGCCGGTACCCGTGTTAGTGGATGGGGATACCGACTTACGGTTACAGGCCAGTCGAGAACGATTTGTGACGGTATTGCAGCATTTAGTGCAAAACGCCCAAGAAGCCACCCAGGAGGACGGTGCGGTGAAAGTGCGCGCCTCCCGCCAGGGAAAAAACGTATTGATTGCAATCAGCGACACTGGATGTGGCATGGATGAACGGTTTATCCGGGAGTGCTTGTTCAGACCGTTCAATACTACAAAGGGCAACGCGGGTATGGGTATAGGGGTCTACGAGAGTCGGGAGTTTATAAACTCATTGGGAGGGGAAATTGACGTGGACAGCAAGCTAGGGGAGGGCTCCACGTTCATTCTGCGGATTCCAGAATACCTGGGCGCCGATCATGCCGCCCGGGACGTCAACCATGCAGTGAGGTGTTGAATTGCGAGATGACCCCAAAAAGCTCCTGGTCGTCGAGGACGATCCGGGGTTGCAAAGCCAGTTACGTTGGTGTTTCGAGGACTATGAGGTACTGGTCGCGGATAGTCGGGAAACGGCGTTGTCCCAACTCCGGCGTCATGAACCGCCCTTGGTCACGCTGGATTTGGGTTTGCCACCCGACCCTGCCAATGCTTCCGAAGGTTTGGCCACCCTGGAGGAGATATTGTCCCTGGCCCCCAACACCAAAGTGATTGTCGTTACGGGCAACGATGACCGGGACAACGCCCTAAAGGCAATCGCCCTCGGCGCTTATGATTTTTATCAGAAGCCCGTGGATGGTGAAATTCTGAAGCTGATCGTGGACCGGGCGTTCGATCTTTACACGCTGGAAAAAGAAAACCAGAAACTAGAACAGCGCCAGCGGGCTTCGCCCCTGCAAGGGATCATCGCCGCCAGCCAGGAAATGCTGAGTATTTGCGCCACCGTAGAGAAAGTCGCGCCAACCGACGTTTCCACCCTATTGCTGGGCGAAAGTGGCACCGGCAAGGAACTGCTGGCCCGCGCCCTGCATGACTTGAGTAACCGTCACGATCATCGGTTTGTGGCCATCAACTGCGCGGCCATTCCAGAGACCCTGCTGGAGAGCGAGCTGTTCGGTTACGAGAAAGGCGCTTTTACCGGCGCCTCCAAGCAGACCAGGGGAAAGATAGAATACGCAAACGGCGGCACGTTTTTTTTGGACGAAGTGGGCGATCTACCCATGTCCTTACAGGCGAAACTGTTGCGTTTTTTACAGGAGCGGGTGATCGAGCGGGTAGGCGGGCGCGAAGAAATTTCCGTCGATGTCCGTGTTATCTGTGCTACCCATAGGGACTTATCGGTGCTGATCGGCGAAGGCAAGTTCCGGGAGGACTTGTATTACCGCATCAGTGAAATCACCATCAACATTCCTCCCCTACGTCAGCGCGAGGGCGATGTGTTAATGCTTGCCAGAACCTTCATGAAATTACACAGTGAGAAACAGGGGCGGTCGCTGCGGGGGTTTAGCAAGGATGCGGTGGCCGCCCTCGAATCCTACCACTGGCCTGGCAATGTCAGAGAATTGGAAAATAAGGTCAAGCGTGCGGTCATTATGTGCGAGAGTAACCAGATCCTGGCCCAGGATCTGGAACTGGCGAGCATTGATGAGGACAATGCCATGCCTTTCAATCTGCGCCAAGTTCGTGAGCATGCTGAACGACAGGCTTTGGTCAGGGCCTTGGCGTTTGCCGACGGTAACCTGTCACAGGCGGCCGATATGCTTGGCATTACCCGTCCTACCCTTTACACGTTACTCCATAAGTACAATATGAAAACTTAAGCCTTGCTGTCCAGGCGAGGCGCTGCGGATGCGGTCCCAGCAGGTCTGTGTCGCGCTGACCTCGCTGGATCGAAGCCGCCGAAACTGGAGAAAGGATCATGATAAGCACATCAGCAACTCGGGCATTTTTCCTGACTCGCTGTCTACTGGCCGGGTTTCTGCTCGTCTCGGGGCATCTTGCCAACGCGGCCGATGAGGCTCAAGGGTATGTGGATGAAGCCCGTCGCTTTATCGATCAGGGCAAGCTGAACGCCGCTGTCATTCAGCTCAAAAACGCCCTGCAAGAAGAACCCACCAACGCTCAAGCCCGCCTGTTGCTTGGCGCCGTCTATCTTCGCACAGGGTACATTCCATCCGCCGTCAAGGAACTGGAGCGGGCCAGGGAACTGGGAATAGACAAGGGAGAGTGGCTTGAACTATTGGGACGAGCGTATCTGGCCCAGCGCCAATTCGATAAAGTGTTAGCCGATATAGTCGTGGATACCAGTGATCCAGCGCGGTTACAGAGTATCGCTCTGGCCATGCGGGGACTGGCGGAACTGGCTCAGGGGCAAAGGGAGCCTGCGCGCCAGAAGTTTCAGCGTGCGCTGGAGTTGACACCCGAAAATACCGATGCCCTGCTAGGCCAGTTGCAACTGACGCTATTGCAAGCCGACCATGATGCGGCGCTGGCCCTTGCGGATCGGATACTGAGCGTGGACGCCGACCATATCCAGGCCCGGCTGGCCCGGGCTGGGTTATACCGGATACGCAAGGAATACGACAACACCCTGGCCGATTTCAATAAGATTCTGGAACTACAACCCGGCAATCTTAACGCGCTGCTAGGACGGGCCGAAACCCGGATCGAACAGGGTGAATTGGACACCGCCATGGCCGACGTGGAAAGGGTGAAAAAAGCCTATCCAGACTACCCGCCGGCAAACTATCTGCAGGGTCGTATTTTGTATCAGCAGCAGAACTTACCCGGCGCAAAGGAAGCCCTGGAGAAGGTCATGCAGCGTTCGCCCAGCCATTTGCCCAGCCAGTTGCTGCTAGGGGCCATCAACTATGTCCAGGGCAATATGGAGCAGGCCGAGACCTATCTGAATCGCTTTGTCGGAGGGCTGCCTGGACACGTCCCCGCGCGCAAGCTGTTGGGGGCCGCAGAAATGAAACTTGGCAACCCCCAGGCCGCCATCAAGGCGCTGGAGCCGGCTTTGCAAACCGCCGGGGAGGACCCACAATTGCTGGCCCTGCTGGGGAGCGCCTATCTGCAAGCCCAGGAATACGAAAAAGGTACGGAGTACCTCCATAGGGCTACCGAATTGGCGCCGGACATATCCGTGATCCGCGCTCAATTGGCGTTGTCGCATCTGGCCAGCGGACAACTGGAGCAGGCCGTTAGCGAGTTGGAACAGGCTGTGGATCTGGGCCAGGGACTGATTCAGGCGGATGTGTTGCTGATTCTCACGCACTTACAGAAGCGGGATTTCGACGCCGCCATCGACGCTGCGGATAAGTTGATCGTCAAACTTCCAGACAACCCTATGCCCCTAAATCTAAAGGGGATTGCCCTGATGTCCAAAGGGCAGGATGAGCAGGCCCGCACGGCATTCGAGCAGGCGTTGGAAAAACAGCCCAATTTCGCGATTGCCGCCATGAATCTAGCGCAACTGGATATCAAAGCCGACCAGTTAGACGCCGCCGAGTCACGTTATCGGCGGATTCTCGACCAGAACCCCGGTCATGTGGATGCCATGCTGGGTCTCGCCAATCTGGCTCAAAAAGCCGGCGATCCGATACAAACCCTGAACTGGCTGGAACAGGCTTGGGATAAGAACCCCACCTCCGCCAAGGCAGGACTGGCGCTGCTGCAACAGTATCTGCTGAATAGCGAACGGCTTAAAGCTTTGAATGTCGCCCAGCCGTTGAGTGCGGCCCATCCCGAGAATCCGCTGGTGCTTCGGGCGTCCGGCCTCGCTCTAATGGCCAACGACCAGAACGCCAACGCCTTGTCAAAGTTCCGCAAATTGGCGGAGCTACGGCCCAATCATCCCGAACCCTGGTTCAGAATGGCCCAGGCGCAGGTACGGGAGAAGGACCTCGTGGGTGGCGGGGCGTCCCTGGAGAAAGCCCTGGAGGCGCAAGCCGATTACTTGCCGGCATTGGTGGCGAAAGCGGAAGTGCAATTGATGGCGGGGAAATTGGACGCCGCCCGAGAGACTGCCCGCGACATTCAGAACCGCTATCCCGGGAATGGTCAGGGTTATCAATTAGAGGGCGACACGGCCTTGCGCCAGAATCGCCCGGGGGAGGCGGCTGAGCTGTACCGTCAAGCCTACGAGAAAGCGCCCAGTGGCAACTATGCTCAACGCCTGGCCAATGCCTTGGCTGCGGATGGAGATTTCGCTTCGGCCACCGGCGCATTGCGGCAATGGTTGGCGGTTAGCCCCGACGATGCTCAGGTTCGCATCAGTCTGGCTATGTACTTACAACACCTGAAAGTATATCCAGAAGCCGTCAAGGAATATGAGCGGGTGATCGAACTGGGTACGGAAAGCTACATTGTTCTCAATAACCTGGCCTGGCTTTACCAAGAGGAGGGGGACAGTCGGGCTATCGCCATGGCCGAGCAAGCCTCGCAAATGGCTCCCGATCGGCCGGAAGTCACTGACACCCTTGGCTGGATACTCACTCAGAACAATCAGGCCCAGCGGGGCTTGGTCTTGCTGCAACAAGCCACGGTGCAAGCGCCTCATCTGGCGGATGTCCGTTATCATCTGGCGGTGGCCTATGCCAAGACCGGGCGGCAGGAAGAGGCGCGCAGGGAGTTGGAGCTACTCTTGTCCAACGGAGAGGATTTCGCGGATGCCGACGCGGCCCGGGCACTGTTGGAGGAGTTGAAAAAAGCCTCAAACGATTCCTGATGGGTCCCATAAAATAATGGGATGGTTAAACGGCTGGTCGTGACCTCGTGCCGACCAGCACGCTGAACTTGCCCACCTACTGTCCAGGCCCCTTGCCGCTCTTGAAGAAAACGTCCAGAGGGCGGAGGCCGGGACACCTGCTGGGTTCAGTGTTGGAGAATCTGGCTTAGGAACATTTGAGTGCGTTTCGATTGGGGGTTGTTGAAAAATTCATGGGGTTTATTCTGTTCAATGATTTCGCCCCCATCCATGAAAATCACCCGGTTGGCCACAGTCTTGGCGAAGCCCATTTCGTGGGTCACACAGAGCATGGTCATGCCTTCCTCGGCTAAACCAACCATGGTGTCCAAGACTTCCTTAATCATTTCTGGGTCCAGGGCAGAGGTGGGTTCGTCGAACAGCATGATCTTGGGGTTCATGCATAGGCTGCGGGCGATGGCCACCCGCTGCTGTTGCCCCCCGGAAAGCTGGCCCGGGTATTTATGGGCCTGCTCGGGGATCTTCACCCGCTCCAGATAGTGCAAGGCCACCTTCTCGGCCTCCGCCTTGGGCGTTTTGCGCACCCAAATGGGGGCCAGGGTGCAGTTCTCCAACACCGTGAGATGAGGGAACAAATTGAAATGCTGGAACACCATGCCCACTTCCCGGCGGATCTGCTCGATGTTCTTTAGGTCATCGTTGAGTTCGATGCCTTCCACAAGAATCTTGCCTTGCTGATGCGCTTCCAAATGGTTGATACAACGGATCAGGGTAGACTTGCCCGAGCCTGATGGCCCGCAGATCACAATGCGCTCGCCTTTGTTGACAGTCAGATGAATGTTTTTAAGTACATGGAATTCGCCATACCATTTATGGACCCCGACCATCTGGATCATGATTTCTTCGGAGATCGAAAGCATGGCGGAGGGGGCAATGGGGGTAGTGTCGGACATGGGATTTCCTCTGGGGGTTAGCGGACGGGAGGAGCATACTGAAGCCCGCCACGGGTCCATAAGGCGTTATAGCCGCGGGAGATTTTCAAGGGACTGTTCTGGCCCACGTTGCGCTCGAAGGATTCCCCGTAATTTCCTACCTGGCGGATGATGTTCGCGGCCCAGTCGTTGGACAGGCCCAGGTCGCGGCCCTTGTCCCCCTCCAGGCCCAACAGCCGCCGGGCATCTGGGTTGCTGGCATGTTGCTGTTGCTGATCGACATTGCGGGAGTTGATGCCCAGTTCCTCGGCCAAAATCATGGCAAACAGCGTCCATTTGACGATATCGAACCACTCGTCGTCGCCGTGGCGCACCAGCGGTCCCAAGGGTTCCTTGGAGATAATCTCCGGTAGCACCGCGTAGTCACCGGGGCGTTTCAGGCGAGTGCGCTGGGCATATAACTGGGATTGGTCGCTGGTCAGGGCGTCGCAGCGGCCTGCTTCCAGGGCGCGGACGCTATCGGCGGATCGTTCGAAGGTCACTGGCGTGTAATGCATGGCGTTGGCCCGGAAAAAATCTTGCAGGTTCAACTCGGTGGTGGTGTTGGACTGTACACAGATTTTTTTATCGTTCAGATCCAGCGCGCTGGCGATGTTTGAGGCGTGGGACACCATAAAGCCCTGACCGTCATAATAGACGATACCCGCGAAGTTAAAGCCCTGCACCGAGTCACGGCTGGAGGTCCAAGTGGTGTTGCGAGACAGTATGTCCACTTCGCCTAGTTGCAAGGCGGTGAACCGTTCCCGAGCGGTCAAGGGCACGAAATGCACCTTGTCGGCGTCGCCGAACACCGCCGCCGCCACGGCTCGGCACAGATCCACGTCCAAGCCCCGATAGTCGCCGTGAGAATCGACCTGGGAAAACCCTGGCAGACCCTCGCCAACACCACAGCGCAGAACGTCCTTGCCGCGCACGGCGTCAAGAGTGGGACCAGCCCAAGCGGAGGCGGTGACTAGCAGAGTGAGGATCGCGGTCAACAGATATGCGAAATTCATGGAGCCTCGGGGTGGTTTACCGATCCATGCATGGGGCGGGGCCGCTGGCCTGGGTCCAATGCTAAGTGTAGTCCCGATCTGGCGCCTGGAAACCCGTTCAAGGCGAGTGGCCGAGATCGACAACAATCGTAAACTGGCCTGGTCGGCCGGGGATTAAAGATTAGAATATTCGATCAGCCCCCGCCGGTGTTCAAGGCCAGTGTCGCTTATTTTTCCGTTGCTCCTGATACTTCTGATCGGATTAGGCATGGTTGCTTTTCTCCGACAGGGCTGGCGGGCCGCGCGGCAGCGCCGCGAAACGCCTGGTTCCGTTGCCAGTCACTACTGGGCGGTACAGTTGATTGTTCCCGATTTCAACCATGGCTGCCTGCTTGCCCGTGCCCTGGCGGGTCGCGTCTTGCCCATCGCCCAAGCCCCCTTATTGCCCCTGGGCGGCTGCGCCCGGACCTATTGCCGGTGCCGTTGGCGTTACTTGCCCAATCGCCGGGGCGGTCGGGATCGCCGCCGATTCCGTGTGGTCCGTCACCGGAGCGGAGAGCAACGACAGCGGGGTGAGCGGCGCGTGGGGTCGGAGCGGCGCAAAAGGACTAACGGAAGCGCTTCAAATGGGCGACAATACTAAAAAATTCCCAGTTTCGAGATCACCTTGTCTATGCCCAACTCCAGCGACTCGCTCGCTGCCCATCTGGCTACGGTCGTGCCCCCTGACTCGCGGAAGGGTTTGGCGCGGGGCATGGGCGTGGCTTGGTTGGTGTTGACGGTGGCTGTGGCTATTACTCTCTGGGCCTGGCATCTGGCCGAAAGCAATTTAGACCGCATCGCCCAGGATCGCTTCGATGCCCGGATGACAGAGATGAGTACCGCCATTGTTAAGCGCATGAATGCCTACGAACAGGTGTTGCGTGGCGGTGTTAGCTTGTTCGCGGCTTCCGAATATGTGACCCGGGACGAATGGCGCCTTTACGTGAACAAGCTGGCTCTGGAAACGCACTATCCGGGTATCCAAGGCATGGGCTACGCGCGCTGGATAGAACCTCGGGACAAAGATGCCTTGATCGAAACTTTGCGCGCCCAGGAGTATGCCGATTTTACCCTGTGGCCGGAAGGTGAGCGTCCAGCCTATTCCGCTATCATCCTTCTGGAGCCCTTCGACTGGCGTAACCAGCGAGCCTTAGGTTACGACATGTTCTCCGAGCCGGTGCGCCGCGCCGCCATGGAACGCGCCAGGGATACCGGCCAGGCCAGCGTCTCCGGCAAAATCACCCTGGTGCAGGAGACCGACCACGATGTCCAGCCGGGATTTCTGATGTATCTGCCGGTCTATATGGGCGACGACACCGGCCTGACCATCGAGCAACGGCGCGAGGCGCTACAGGGTTATGTTTATAGCCCATTCAGGATGAACGACCTTATGCAGGGCATTTTCGGCGCTCGGGCGCCGGACCTGCGCCTGCGGATCTACGATGGTCGCGAGCCACAACCCACGGCCTTGCTCTACGACAGCGCCCTCTCTCCGGGCAGGGACGACGTGGACCTAGACGCCCGGTTACGTGGGCAGAGCATTCTGGATATCAACGGTCGCGCCTGGACCCTGATCATGGAAACCCTGCCGGCTTTCACAAAGTCCCTGGACCGGCGTATCCCGATCCTCGTGATTGTCGCGGGCTTGTCGATCAGCCTGCTGTTATTCGCCATCACCTGGTCCCTAGCCACTACTCGGGAGCGGGCCCTAGCCCTGGCCGAGGGCATGATCGGAACAATCAAGGAGAGCGAAATCCGGCTGCGGGAGATCGCCTCCACCCTGGGCGAGGGAGTATATGTGCAGGACAGCCAAGGCCGCATTACCTTTTGCAACCCCGAAGCCCGGCGGTTGCTGGGCTGGACGGAGGAGGAGCTTTTGGGCAAGGAGGCCTATGGCCTGTTTATGCGTCAGAAAGCCGGTGTCAGGGGGGCTAGATTGCACCGGAAGATGCTCAGCGGCCAGCCGCTACGGGACAAAGATGTTGTTTTTCGCCGCAAGGATGGCGCCTCTCTGTCGGTGGCGGTAAGCTCCTCGCCCATTCGCCGTGACGGCGAACTGGCCGGCGCCGTGGTGGCGTTCCGGGACATCAGCCAGCGTTTGCAGGCGGAGGCGGTCGTGCGGGAGAGCCAGCGGTTTCGGTCGCTATTCGAATACGCGCGGGATGCATTGTTTCTAGTGGACGCGGGTGGCCAGGTGGTGGATGCCAATCCCCTGGCTTTGGAAAGTCTCGGCTATGGCCGTGAACAACTCATCGGCATGACCTTTGAGCGTTTTTTCAGACCCTTGTCCGCTTCCTTCCAGGACCTAAGCTCCATCATCGAGCGACTGCGAGATCAGCCCAGTGTCACCACCGAAGCCAATATATGGCGTCGGGACGGCATCCAGAGGCCGGTGGAGGCGGTGTTCAGCCCCTTGGTCCACGAGGGTCGGCAAATGCTATTAGCGGCGCTACGGGACATCACCGAGCGCAAGCAGGCCGAGGGGGTGCTAAAGCACACCCTGTTGAATTTGGAACAAGCTCGTCAGGAAACCGAAAACGCCAACCAGCGCCTGGCCCAAGCCAATCAAGAACTCAAGCACCTGTCTCAGTTGGATGGTCTGACGGGCATCGCCAACCGTCGGCGGTTTAATGAGTATCTGGAGCAGGAGTGGCGCCGGGCCAGTCGCGCCCCCCAGCCCTTGGCGCTGATTCTTGGGGATGTGGACCACTTCAAGAACTATAACGACCATTATGGTCACCAGGCCGGGGATGATTGCCTGAGTCAGGTTGCCCAGGCCATGGCCGGCGCCACAAGCCGCACCGCCGACCTGTTGGCCCGCTATGGTGGCGAGGAATTCGTGGCGGTGCTGCCGGGTACTACCCTGGAGGGAGCCACCCACATCGCCGAGCGAATGCGCGCCGCTGTCGAAGAACTCAAGCTGCCCCACGCAACTTCCACCACCGCCGATCACATCACCCTAAGCCTTGGGGTGGCGGCCAGCACGGATACCAAGCACACCGATCCCGGCGCCCTTCTTGCCGCAGCTGACGCGGCCCTGTACCAGGCCAAGGAACAAGGCCGTAACCAGGTTTGCGTAGCCCGCTGATATAAGCTATCTGATACCCTTGTTGGTGTTCAAAACCCGCGCCAGAACGCTATCCCCTGTGACAGCAACCGAGAGCATACGCAGGCCACATGACCGAAAAGCTCGATATTCGCGAAACCACACCAGACGATTTAGACACGATAGAATCGCTATATCTCGAAGCATTCCCGGACGAGAATCTGCTGCCGCTTGTGCGCGACTTAATGGGGGATGCAACGGTCACCCTATCCCTCGCTGGGGTCGTAAACTCACAGCTCGTAGGACACCTTATCTTCACAAACTGTGGCGTGGCTGGAAGTCATGCCAGCGTTGCGCTGCTCGGGCCGCTGGTTGTCGCACCCTCGTGGCAAGGACAGGGTATCGGTAGCGCAATCGTGGGCGCTGGCTTGCAACGGTTGGAGACCGCGGGCATGGATCGGGTATTCGTGCTGGGGGACCCCGCGTACTACAAGCGCCTCGGGTTTCTGCCGGACACCCTGGTCAAACCGCCATATCCCTTGCCGGCGGAGTGGGATGGCGCATGGCAGTCACGCAAGGTAGGTGGCGTATCGACGCCCCTCGCTGGAACACTTTCCGTACCCAGGCAGTGGCGTCAACCCGCCTTATGGGCGCCCTGAAGTGTCTTATGTTGGCTGATTGTTGCTTGAGAGGTCGGATAGCCGGTGAGGGCCGCAGCGTCGCGTTCCCGATCCGCGCCCGGCCTTGACTGTCCAAGCAGGACCGGGCCGCAGTCACGAACGCCATACACCCGCAAGTGCAAGGCGGCCTCGGAGACAGCTTGGGCCGCAGTTAAGGTTTGGATCACTTTGGGGCGAACGTGGGTGCTTATCTATCGACAAATTGATCAATGACTTCACCCATGCGTGAGCCAGGCCGAATTTTGCCTTGGTAAATCAGTACCGTGCCGAACTGAGGACGGCCTTCGGCGCCGTAAATGGCCTCCCCTTCGCTCCATATCCACAAATGTCCCGCCTGGCTGTCCAGGATCAGCACCTTGGCATTGAGGGAACCGGTCTGGGCGCCACGCCCTCCTTGGGGCACCACCACCGCCTGGTAGCGGCCACTAGCCTGAGTGGTCGTGTTGGGGTCTTGGGCAAGGCTCCAGGGGGAGGCGATGCTCAAAGCGAGGGTCAATAACGTGGCCCGAAACCGAAAAGTGAGGGAATGTTTAGGTGTCATGAAAATTGCCTTGGTTGAGGGGGACGCCGGTCAGACTGCGGCGTATGGCCAGGGGGAAGCTGACATTTTCCCAGCCCTCCAGACACAGTTTGGCCCGCAGCGCCAACAGCCGTTCGGGGGATTCCGATTCCAGGGCTACGGTATGGAGACCGGCGCCGTTGATCCATACCTCGGTAAACTCCCCCAGAGCGCCTTTTAGCGTGAATTGCCGCCGATGCTTGCGCACCGTGGCGGCACAAAGGGCCGGATGGGGGCGCACGACCTGGATGAGAAAGTCCTCCGTGCTATAGGTGCGGGCCGCCAGCCATGGGGAATGCAGCCGCAAGCCGGGGAATAATTCCTGGCGGATAAAATCTCGCTCTAGGGGAAAGGCTCGTTTGAGTCGAGACTGCCACCGCTCCAACCCCTGGTACACGTTCACTAATAATTTGATGTCCAGGGTGGATTCTCGGATCTTGACGTTGAGATTGTTATGGGTATTGGGAATGAGATAGATATCGGTATGGTCTTGGACTGTCTCCTCGGATGAGGCTGATCGTAGCCGTTCCCGGATAGCTTTCAGGTTTCGGGCGAATAACCGGACTTCGTAACGGGGGGGGGCTTGACTCATAACGCAAGCTCAAGCCAGGAGATCGGCGACACGCCCATGGATCTGGGGGGCATCCATCGCTGTGACCCAGGCCCCGAAACCCTGGGGGGAGGCGATCAATGGATAGGGGGTGTGGGGCATGGAATTCTCCTCAGTAGGTATTCAGCTCAATGGCTATGACAACAAATCCGCCGCAGAGTCCATGGTTGACCATTGGGATGGTCCTGACAACCGTTGCAGGTCATCGTGGTCCAAGCTGGGTGTTTGATAGGCTGTTCACGAGAGTGTTTATGAAAGCGAACGACGACGCCCGAAGCCTGGGTAAGGGTATGCTGGCGATGGCCTGGGTAGTGGTTCTGGGGTTGCTAGCCCTGTTTTTTCATCAGTGGTTGGAGCGCCGGGAGTATCCCAACCGCAGTCTGGAGGCGGGCAATGCGGGTGAGGTGCGACTGGTTCAGAACCGCGGGGGGCATTATGTGGCGCCGGGGTGGATCAACGGCCAGACGGTGCGGTTTTTGTTAGACACGGGGGCCACCGAAGTGAGCGTTCCTCTGGGAGTGGCCCGACGGCTGGGCCTGGATGCCGGCCCGGCCCGGCGGGTGCGTACCGCCAATGGGGAGATTATCGTTTACGCTACCGTGCTGGATCGGGTGCGGCTAGGGGGCATCGCCCTGGACCGGGTGCGCGCCCACGTCAACCCCCATGATCGGGGCGACACCGTATTGTTGGGAATGAGCTTTTTACGGCGCCTGGAACTGATCCAAAAAGGTGGCCAATTGATCCTGCGTAGCGCCTCCCAGCCTTGAACCGCCAGGCTAAAGGCAGCCACTTAACCGCCGCCGGGCCTAGCCATGGTCTCTAGTGGCGCTGAATCCGAAAACATTGATGGATGCGGGGGTTGCGCTGGAAATCTCGGGGCAGGGTGGCGGCGCTGATATTCTCCACCATCAGCCCGTCCAGGGCTTGAGGGTCCAGGCGGAAAGTTCGTAAATTCGTGGAAAACAACAACACGCCCCCCTCGGCGAGCAGCCGCGCCGCGCCCCGAATCAAGGCCGGGTGGTCTCGCTGCACATCCAGTGTGCCGTCCATGGCCTTGGAGCGGGAGAAACTGGGCGGGTCCAGAAAAACCACGTCATAACGGCCTTGCTCCCGTTCCAGCCAGGTTCGGCAATCAGCCCTGATCAACCGGTGCTGCGGGCCTTCCTCTAGGCCGTTTAGTTCCAGATTGCGTCGCGCCCAGTCCAGATAGCGGCTGGAGAGGTCTACGGTGGTGGTGGCCACGGCGCCCTGGACGGCGGCATGAACGGTGGCGGCGCCGGTATAGCCGAACAGGTTTAAAAACCGTTTTTCCCGGGCCAGTTCTCCGAGCAGCGCCCGGGTTGGGCGGTGATCTAGGAACAGGCCCGTGTCCAGATAGTCCTCCAGATTGACCAGCAGGCGGCAAGGGCCTTCCCGCACCTCGAAGAAACGCCCGCGCTCGGCCCGTTTCTGGTACTGGCTGCCCTGGCTCTGGCGGTGGCGTACTTTCAGATGGAGATGATCCGGGGTCACGCCCAGTAACTCTGGCAGCGCCGCCATGATGCCCTCCAGCCGCAGGGCGGCCAGGGCCGGGTCCACGGAGCGGGGGGCCTGATATTCCTGGACGTGGATCTGGCCGTCATATAAATCCACCGCTACGGCGAATTCGGGGATATCGGCGTCGTACAGCCGGTAGCAGCCGATGCCCGCCCGACGCGCCCAGCGGCCCAGACCGCGAAGATTTTTTCGGACCCGATTCGCAAAAGGTTCGGCCGCTCTCAAGGCCGCTTCGCGAGCGCGACGGTCCAAGGTTTCCCGGTTGACGTGATATTCGGGTTCTACCTGGAAGCTCAGTAACTTACAGATCAAGGGTCCGTTATAAAAGGTGTTGACCCGCTTGGCCTTCAGGCCCATGCGCTTGCCTAGTTCTGGATTGCCGGTAAACACCGCTGCTCGCCAGCCCTGGCAATGGGCCTTCAGCCAGTCTCCTAGCCGGGCATATAGGGCCTCTAGTTCCTGCTCCTCCCCCAGCCGCTCCCCGTAAGGCGGGTTAGCGATTAACAGCCCCGCCGTATCGGGGGGGCGGCCCGCGCCCAGTTCCCGGCACTCGAAATGCACATAGTCCGCCACCCCGGCGCGCCCGGCGTTGACCAGAGCCGCCCGCACCG
Source organism: uncultured Candidatus Competibacteraceae bacterium (assembly GCA_964597315.1). Taxonomy (GTDB): domain Bacteria; phylum Pseudomonadota; class Gammaproteobacteria; order Competibacterales; family Competibacteraceae; genus CAZQXD01. The sequence continues at coordinate 1,933 of CAZQXD010000049.1, read as the reverse complement.
CCCGGGGGTCGTGGTCATGGCCCAGTAGCGTCTGGGTGAAGCCCGCCACCGCCGCCCGCCGCCGGGCTTCGGCCAACACCTCGGCCCAGGCGCCGCCGTCGTGGCCCAACCAGCCCTGAAAACCCCAGTAGTCCCGGGCTAGACCCGGCGCCCGGTCGGAGGCCATCATGGCTGCTTCGATCACCAGGGTGCCCGAGCCGCATAGGGGGTCTAGCAGCGACCACCCTGCTTGGGCCAGGGCTGGCCAACCGCACTTGAGTAACAAGGCGGCGGCCAGATTTTCCTTGAGAGGGGCCGCCACTGTCTCGATTCGGTAGCCGCGCCGGTGCAGGCTGTCCCCGGATAGATCCACGGCTAGGCTAGCCTGGTCGTCCAGCAGGTGGCAGTTGATGCGTAGGGCCGGACGCTCCCGGTCCACGGAGGGACGCCGCCCAAAGCCCTCCCGCAGCCGGTCCACCACGGCATCCTTGACGCGCTGGGCGCCGTAGCGGCTATGCGTGATGCGGGAGCGGCTAGCGGTAAAATCCACCGCCAGGGTAGCGTCTGGGGACAGATGTTTTTCCCAGGGTATCTCCCGCGCTCCGGCATAGAGTTGGTCCGGGTCGGCAGCCGAAAAGGTGGCCAGGGGCAGCAGTACCCGGCTGGCCGTGCGGGACCACAGGCAAACCCGGTAGCCATCGGCCAAACTCCCCTCAAACCCCGCGCCGCCCCGACCAGGTCGGACCTTGGCGATGCCCAAGGCGGACAGTTCATCGGCCAGTAGCGGCTCGACCCCCTTGGGGGCAGTGGCGAAAAATTCCAGGTGATGGATCATGGTGTTATGGGTCGGAGGTTAAAGCCGGATCGCCCGCGACCGACAGCTAAGAAAGCCTGGGGCGGAGAGAGTAGACTGGATGCAGTCCATACAGAGTGTAGCATCATGGAATCACGCCTTATCGAACTGGAAATCCGGGTATCTCATCAGGAGGTTACCTTGCAGGAACTCAACGATGTGATTATCCAACAGCAGCGCCTCATCGACCGTCTGAGCCGGAATCTGGAACAGTGCCACCAGCAACTCCAGGCCCAGGCCCGGCTGCTGGCGACGGTCCCAGACGCCGAGGATACCCCACCGCCCCATTATTGAGTGACCGCCGGAGGACACCATGAGCAGCCTGAGTACCCATATCCAGGGCGCTGTCGCCACCCTCACCCTAGAGAGGGGGGAGGACCACGCCCTGGATGAGAATACCGTGCAGACTCTGCACACCCGATTCATGGAACTGGAATGCGACAGCCGGGTGAGGGCGGTGATCCTGACCGGCCGCGGCTGGTGGTTTTGCGCTGGCTTCGATCCGAAGCTACGCAATGCGGGCCGGGAGAATCTTACCGCCTTTATGATGAAATTCAGCGCCCTGTACCGGTTCCTTTTCCTATATCCCAAACCACTGGTAGCGGCCGTGAACGGCCCGACCGTCGGGGCGGGCTGTGTCCTGGCCCTGGCCTGCGATCATCGGCTGCTGTCTTCGGAAGCCAAGTTCGGGGTCACTGACATTCACCGGGGAACGGCCCTGACCGTCGCCGCCGTGGAGATGTTACGGTATTGGGCCGGCAGCCGCGCGGCGGATCGCTTACTGTTGACGGGACGGCTGCTAGACCCCCACCAAGCCCTGGAATCGGGTCTGGCCGACCGGGTCTGCCCAGCGGCGGAACTGCTCCCCGCCGCCCGCGCTCTAGCCGGCGAGTTGGCCGAGCTTCCCGATCCGGCCTATGCCGTGGATAAGCTGCATCTGCGCCAGGGATTGATGGAAGCAGCGGCCCGGCGGGAGGCAGCCTCCATCAGTCTGTTCGTCAATGTCTGGTATTCCGAAGAGGCCCGCGGCCGCTTGGAGAAACAAGCGTGACTGCTCCCCGCCCTGACGGGCGAGGCTTCCAACTTCTCAGGCGGCAACCA
>CAZQXD010000048.1:0-32800 GCA_964597315.1 uncultured Candidatus Competibacteraceae bacterium | reverse complement strand
GCGCGACAGCGACGCCGTGCTTCACCCGCTCTTCGGGGCGGGTGTGGATTGAAACCTCGGGGTGTGACGACGCCTCGCCGCTAAAAAGTGCTTCACCCGCTCTTCGGGGCGGGTGTGGATTGAAACACGAAAACCTATGGAGCCAATATCTGGCCGAGGTGGCTTCACCCGCTCTTCGGGGCGGGTGTGGATTGAAACCGGCGAACGGCAGAAGGCGGCCAGGAGCCTGTCCGGCTTCACCCGCTCTTCGGGGCGGGTGTGGATTGAAACAAAGTACAGGAAGTATACTTGTCCTAGCCATACAGCTTCACCCGCTCTTCGGGGCGGGTGTGGATTGAAACAAAAACTGTATCTGTTGTATTTCCGAATAAGTTCGATGCTTCACCCGCTCTTCGGGGCGGGTGTGGATTGAAACTCCCCGACGACTCGCCCAGCCCCACTGTCTGCGTGACGCTTCACCCGCTCTTCGGGGCGGGTGTGGATTGAAACACGGCACTGCCGGACCGGCCCGGACGGCTATTGGCGGGCTTCACCCGCTCTTCGGGGCGGGTGTGGATTGAAACCGCATCACCTATGTCCGCCCCGCTCAAGTTGGCCCGCTTCACCCGCTCTTCGGGGCGGGTGTGGATTGAAACACCCTACTCAAGTCAGTCTTGAGTAAGATCGCCGCTTCACCCGCTCTTCGGGGCGGGTGTGGATTGAAACGAGTCCCACCGGGCACACTAAACCGAGAAGTTTAGGCTTCACCCGCTCTTCGGGGCGGGTGTGGATTGAAACAATACCTAAATCCTACGATAGGTGATTAACATGGCTTCACCCGCTCTTCGGGGCGGGTGTGGATTGAAACCGGGTGTACGTCACGCTGAAGGCGGCGGGCAGCGGCTTCACCCGCTCTTCGGGGCGGGTGTGGATTGAAACAATTCTCCCACCTCCACCGCCGCCCCACCGGATGCTTCACCCGCTCTTCGGGGCGGGTGTGGATTGAAACGCGTAAGACCGCCCCGCTCAGGTTAGCCCTACTCGCTTCACCCGCTCTTCGGGGCGGGTGTGGATTGAAACTTGAATAAGAGGAAAGGGGAAACACCAATCTTATGCTTCACCCGCTCTTCGGGGCGGGTGTGGATTGAAACTGGACACCTATCCGCAATGACATTTCGGCTCGGCGCTTCACCCGCTCTTCGGGGCGGGTGTGGATTGAAACTTAAGACGGATATGATCACCTTGCAAGCTCAGTGGCTTCACCCGCTCTTCGGGGCGGGTGTGGATTGAAACCCGGCAAGCCTCATTTACACGCCCTTCATCAGAAGGCTTCCCGCGCTCTTCGGGGCGGGTGTGGATTGAATCATTGCTCGTGGCTCTGGTGTTGTTTGTCAGCCGGCTGGCTTCACCCGCTCTTCGGGGCGGGTGTGGATTGAAACATGTCCTGTGGGAGTTGCTGGAGATGAAACGATGCTTCACCCGCTCTTCGGGGCGGGTGTGGATTGAAACGGGAATATCGGTTTTGCGGACATCGCAACCCCGGGCTTCACCCGCTCTTCGGGGCGGGTGTGGATTGAAACCCGCCGCGTCGGGGCTATTGCTGACGTCCATGAGCTTCACCCGCTCTTCGGGGCGGGTGTGGATTGAAACGGGAGGACTGGGGTTCCAAACACCCCAGGATGTTCTGCTTCACCCGCTCTTCGGGGCGGGTGTGGATTGAAACGTGAAAACCCGCCGGGGCGGCCTACTGGTGGTGGGCTTCACCCGCTCTTCGGGGCGGGTGTGGATTGAAACTCGAAAAGCCAGAGCGGCGGCGATGGCGGCGCGGGCTTCACCCGCTCTTCGGGGCGGGTGTGGATTGAAACCTCCCTCCCAAGGGGGGGTTGACATAAACCATCCGCGCTTCACCCGCTCTTCGGGGCGGGTGTGGATTGAAACCGTTGAGAATATTGATCGTCATAGCGCCACGCCTTGCTTCACCCGCTCTTCGGGGCGGGTGTGGATTGAAACCGGCATCCGTTACCCCTTTATCACCGTCCATACCCGCTTCACCCGCTCTTCGGGGCGGGTGTGGATTGAAACATGTCGTTGCGGCAGCACCACCACAAAACCGGCCCGCTTCACCCGCTCTTCGGGGCGGGTGTGGATTGAAACCACCTGATCGGCGAAATAGACCCGGCCCGCCCCCTGGCTTCACCCGCTCTTCGGGGCGGGTGCGGATTGAAACACCGGTCGTCCCAGCACATACTCCACCGCTCTGGGGCTTCACCCGCTCTTCGGGGCGGGTGCGGATTGAAACTCCGCCTGGATGGGCGAGACCTTGGGCGGCTACTTGGCTTCACCCGCTCTTCGGGGCGGGTGCGGATTGAAACACTCGGAGGCGATCATGAACGTAACACTCGTAAACCGGCAGCCAGTAACCGTCGCTTATCTACGATACTTCGGACCCTATGGCGAGCCTATCTCAACGTTCTGGCAAGACACGTATTATCCGTGGGCTGCTGAGAACAATCTGCTTGAACAAGCGCGCTATGGGATCAGCCATGATGACCCTAGCATCACGGCCCCCGAGCGATGCCGCTACGATGCCTGCGTGGAAGTTCCGGCGGGCTTTGTCGTGTCCGGCGGTGGGTTGAAAACCACAATCCCCGGTGGTCAGTATGCAGTACTGCACTTCAAGGGGTCCGTAACGGAGATCGAAGACGCCTGGTCTGCCTTGCTGAGGGATTGGCTGCCGTCGAGCGGCCTGCAACTGGATGCCCGCCCCTGTTTTGAGTACTACCCCAAAGACGCGCTGTGCGATCCTCGGGCGGGATTGCTCGAATTCGATATCTGTGTGCCCGTGGCCCCGATCTGAGCCATGCTCAAGGCCCTGGCGGTACTGCTGCTGTTTCGGGGGTGACCTGCGTAATGGCAACAAAACCAAACGCCATGCTCAAGGCCCTGGCGGTACTGCTGCTGTTTCAGTTGATCGGCGAGGTGCTGGTGCGTCTGGCCAACCTGCCAATACCAGGGCCGGTGCTGGGCATGGCCTTGCTGTTCTTGAAACTCTCCCTACGGGGCGGGGTGTCCGGCAGCCTGAGGGGCGTCAGTCAGACCCTGTTGGCCAATCTGTCCCTGTTATTCGTACCGGCCGGGGTGGGGGTGATGCTTCACGTCCAGCGGGTGGCGGCGGAATGGCCGACTATCCTCACCGCCCTACTGGTCAGCACCGTGCTAACCCTAGCAGTCACCGCCCTGGTGATGAAGGCGGTGCTGTGGATCAGCCGACGGGGGGGCCGGACATGACCGAGACCCGTGATATCTGGGTGTATCTGTCGGCCTCGCCCCTGACTTGGCTGGCCGCCACTTTGCTGGCTTTTCTGGCCGGGGAGGCCCTGCACCGCCGCGCCGGGCGCAATCCCCTGGTCAACCCGGTGGGGGTGGCTATCTTGCTGCTGGTGGGCCTGCTGCTGCTCACCGCCACCCCCTACCCCACTTATTTCGAGGGAGCGCAGTTCGTGCATTTCCTACTGGGACCGGCCACCGTGGCCCTGGCCGTGCCCCTATACCATAACGCCGGCCAGGTGCGTCGGCTGTTGCTGCCCCTGGTATTGGGCCTGGTCTGCGGCTCCCTCACCGCCATCACCTCGGCCATGGCCTTGACCTGGGCCTTGGGCGGCTCCACCGAGACTCTGCTGTCCATGGCCCCCAAATCGGTGACCACGCCCATCGCCATGGGCATCGTGGAGAAAATCGGCGGCCTGCCCTCCCTGACTGCCGTGCTGGTGATCCTCACCGGCGTCGTGGGCGCCGCCACCGCCAGCCAAATCCTGGGCTGGCTGCGGGTCCAGGATGATGAGGTAAAGGGTTTCGCCATCGGCGTGGCCGCCCACGGCATCGGCACCGCCCGGGCTTTCCAGATCAGCGAGGCGGCCGGGGCCTTCGCCGGTCTGGCCATCGGCCTGAACGCTTTGCTGACCACGCTACTGGTGCCGATGGTGGTCAGATTGATGGGGTTGGGCTAAATTTTTACCACCGACTCAGTGGGCCTCCCCGTCACCGGCGAACACCTCTTCCAAATCACGGGCGGTCAGCACCCGGGGCGATTCACTATCGCACCTTTGCTCCGCCCCTGTTCAAACCACTGTTCGGCAAGTGTTGGCATGAGTGTCTCCTGTTGGTCGGGCACTGCTTCCACAGTGGCATTGCGAATATCGTCTTCGGTCACGCTGTCGGTGGCCGTGGCTAGATAGCGCAACAGGGTTTCCAGTGGCGCTCACCATCATGACTGCTATATTTCTACCAATGCCGCCTACGATTGGCGTGGCTTGGAGGGCAAAGCACCACAGGGGACAATTGTCATGGGAAGCTGGCACTTGTCCATGGCTGACATAATCCAATAATCTTGGACTTCTGAGGTCTTATGAAACCCTTCTTCACGCGACCAGCTTTTCTTGCGCTTAGCGCGACCGCGCTTATGGCTGTAACCGGTGGAACGGCCATGGCTACGATTATAACCGTTAATTGCGCCAGCCAGACGTCTTGCACCTTGGACGAACTGGCCAGCGGCGGCAGCATCGCCGTTAATGACAAGGTGTTCGATAATTGGGCGGTCTCGGTAGATGAATCCGACATTGACGTTACCGTCAGCGGTCTTGACGATGGCGGCCTCGATCCGGGACCCGGACTGTTCTACGAACTCGATGTCAATTTCAACAGCCTCCCTTTCATTGGTCTTGATTTCACCTTTGACGTGTCGACGATCGATAACGTGGCGCGCATCAAAGACAATTCGCTTATGCGCGGCGACTTTTTCATTCCTCCCGGTGACGACGGCTCCTTTATCATCGCCGAAGAAGTGCTGAGCGGATTGTCAGACCCGCTGGGCGTCAAGTGCGTGGGACGTGGTATTGGGCTCGAAGCCTCGTTACAGAATCAGGCGGGGCTTACCTGCACCTCAGGAGACCCTAACGGCGGCGATTTCGCAAGGCTGGACTTTGCGCCCCAATCCACGATTAGCGTGCGCACCGTTATTCTCGGGGACGGTTTCTTAGATGGCATCGACGTCAGAAGCTTTACCCAGCGCTTCTCTCAAATTCCTACACCCGGTACGCTCATCTTGTTCGGCCTCGGCCTTGCCGGGCTTAGATTAACACGAGGGGTATACGTAGCTGCTCGATAACGTAATCGGCCCTATTCGATAACATGGGGATTACCCACATTCATGGCCATGGCGTCCTAGCTCTCCTGGTTAGCGCAGTTGCTCAAACCTTCACTGGGTACTCCGCACCGGGTCCTGATGAATCAGCACATCGGCATTGGGATAGGCCCGGCGGATGGCGTCCTCCACCCCCTGGCCGATGGTGTGGGCCTTGCTCAAAGGCAGGTCGGCGTCCAGGTCCAGATGCAACTGGATGAACAGGTCCTGGCCCGATTGGCGGGTACGCAGCCCATGCACCCCCTGCACCCCCGCCCGCTCCAGGGCAAGGCTCTCGATATGCCGCTGCACGTCTTCGGATACCTCCCGATCCATGAGGATATCCACGGCGTCGCGGCCGATCCGCCAGGCGCTGTGCAGAATATAGACGGCGATAACCAGGGCAAACCAGGGGTCGAAGCCCGACCAGCCGAACCAGGCCAACAGCAGGGCCAGCACGATGCTGACGTTGGTGAGCAGATCGGTGGCGTAATGCAGGGCGTCGGCGCGAATGGCGGTGGAGCCGGTCATCCGAATGGCCCAGCGCTGCACCAACAACAACAGCCCAGTGGCGATGATGGCGAACACCATCACCCCCAGCCCCACGGCCAGGGCTTCCAGAGGCTTGGGATGGACGATCCGGTCCACGGCCTGCAACATCAGAAATACCGCCGAACCGGCAATAAAGGCCGCCTGCCCCAGCCCAGCCAGGGCCTCGGCCTTGCCGTGGCCGAAACGATGTTCCTCGTCGGCGGGCTTGAGGGACCAACGCACCGCCAACAGATTGATCAGCGAAGCTGCGGCATCCATCAGTGAGTCCACCAGGGAGGCCAGTACGCTCACCGATCCGGTCAGTAGCCAGGCAAACAGCTTGACCACGATCAGCAGGGCAGCGGTGGCCACCGAGGCGTAGGTGGCTAGTCGAAGAATACGGTGTTTCGCGGCAATATCCGGGGCGCTCATGGGGTCCTGTGGTCCGACGCGGGAGAAGGTCGGCCTTTTAATGGCATACTTAGGACCTCTTTGGCAACCGCCGGCCGCGACATGTCCGAGCCTACCGAACCCACGCCGCCCCGCAGCCTGCGCACCCGCGATGGCCGTCGCTTCCGTCTGCCGTTGTTTCTGCCCGTCTATCAGGCCCGTCGGCAAATCAGCGAGCTACGTATCTGGAGCGGCGAACCGGAGATCGAAGGCTGTATTCTCAATGCTTTTTTTCTCTACAAACAGCGAGAACTACGGGAGCGGTTCCGCTCCGGCCTGAGCTTGCAAGAATTCCTGGCGTTCCGGGGCCTGATCGCCACCGATTCCGGGGCCTTCCAGGGCTTTACCCGCAAGCTGCTGCTGAACAACCGGGATATCGTCAAATTTCAGGACCGGATGGGTTCGGATATCATCGCTCCCCTGGACCTCATCACCCCGCCGGGAGACAACCGCAGCACCGCCACGGCCAAGCTAGCCACCACCCAAAAACGCATTCGCGAGGCCCTGGGCCTGGTGGAGCGGGGCATCCTGGCCGGGGTGCAGCAGGGCGGGCGGTTTCTGGACCTGCGCCGCCAGAGCGTGGAAGAACTATTGACCATGGGTGTGGAGTACCTGGCCATCGGTAGCCTGGTGCCGTTTTTTAACAAAAACCACGATCTGGAGTTCACCGCCCGGGTCATGCGCGACGCTCGCCGACTGGCCGGGCCGGCACTGCCCATCCATGTCTACGGCGCCGGCGACCCAGTGGAGATTCCGTTCATGGTGGCTTTGGGGGTGGATATCTTCGACTCGTCATCCTACGCCCATTATGCCAAGGGAGGCTGGTATATGACCCCCTTCGGCGCCCTCAACGAGCTAGGCCCGCTACTGGCCGACGAATACACTTGCCCCTGCCCGGTCTGCCACGGGGCCGATCCGGCGGCGGTGTTCGACGACCCGGCGGCCCTGCTCCAGCATAACCTGTGGACCATCTTCGATACCCTGTTACAGGTCCGCCGAGCCTTGGATGAGGATAGTCTGGAGGCCATGCTGGAGGACATTTTGGAACGCCACGCCGCCTGGTTCCCGGACAGCCGACTGGGAGCCTCTTGGGAGGCAGTGAGTGGCTGACTGGCAAGACCTACCCGCCGTCCAGGCGGTGGTGGAGCGGTTTCTGGAGTCCGCCTTAAAACGCTATCGGGTGGAGCGGGACATCGCTGCGGCGGTGGTCAGGGAACGGCTGGCCGCTTCGGCGGACTTCGCCACCCTGGCCCGGCGGGGTGATGGACCAGAGCAGCTGCTGCGCTGCCGGGCCTATAAGCAGGCTGCCGCCGAGTCCCGTAAACGCATTTACTACAGCCTGCGCCGCTACCGCGCCAACCCCGACCGGCACCGCGATCACCTGGCCCATCTGGAGACCCTGCCCCCCGGCGTCCCCGCCGAGCAGCGCCAGGCCGCCGCCCTGGCCCTGGCCCGAGACCACGCCAGCACCCGGGAGCGGCTGGCTGGCCTGGACGCGTTTTATGGACAGCTCTTTCAGTTGACCGGCGCGCCCCATAGTATTTTGGATATCGGCTGCGGCCTACACCCCCTGCTGTTTCCCTTCGATGGGGCGGGGTCCCGCGTACAACGCTATCTGGCCATCGACAAAGACCCCCAAGCAGCGCGGGCCGTGGCCGCCTACGCCCAGGCCCGAGGCGACGGTCGCTTGCAGGCCCGGGTCTGGGACATGGGCGAGGGTTGGGAGGCCATCCCCCCGCCACCCTTCGAGCTGGCCTTGCTGCTCAAAGTGGTGCCCATCGTGGCCCGCGCCGCGCCGGGGCTGTTGCCCGTCCTGGCTGCTACCCCGGCTCAGCGGCTGCTGATCACCGGCTCCCGCCTGGCCCTGACCCGGCGGGTCTCTATCGAGCGCCGGGAACGGGCGCTGCTCGGACGCTTCTGCCGGGATCACGGGCTGCGGGTATTAGGGGAGTTGGAGGCCGGGGAGGAGTTCGGCTGGCTGGTGGAACGGCATTAACGGCTATTCGGACAAACAATGGGAGCTGGACACTGTGGAATCCCCTATTCTGATCCTCGACTTCGAAACCTCCGGCCTGTCCCCGGACTTGGGCGACCGGGTCATCGAAGTGGGCGTGGTGCGTATCGAGAGCGGACGTATCACCGACCGCTTCCAGAGCCTCATGAACCCCGGCCTGCGTATCTCCTCATTCATCGAGCATTACACCGGGATCACCAACACCATGCTGCGCCAGGCCCCGCCGGTGGCCGAGGTGATGGAACAACTGGCCAATTTTCTGGGCGATACGCCCCTAGTGGCCCACAACGCCAGCTTCGACCGCAAGTTCCTGGACGCCGAACTGCACCGCATCGACCGATGCCGGAACCAGGACGTGCTGTGTTCGGTGCGGGTGTCTCGCCGGGTCTATCCCAGGGCCGGCCGCCATTCCCTGGGCGCCCTGGTGGAGTACCTGGACCTGCCCAACAATGGCGTGTTTCACCGGGCCTTGGCCGACGCCGAGTTGACCGCCCACCTGTGGCTGCGGATCTGCGCCGATCTGTGCCGTCGCCATGGCTTCGGGGCGGTGCCCCTGGCGGTGCTGGCGGACATACAAGGGGTGCCGGTCAAGAAAGCCGAGGCGTATCTACGCAAGGCGGCGGGGCGGTGAGGATTCGGCATTCGGCACAATAGCTTTGCTACGCTGGAAAGGTAAAACAGTATGGCAAAAAAGGCTTTGGCGGCTGAATAAAGCTAGCATCTAGGCGATATGGAAAGTCGTATCAATCATCGAGAACATGTCGGGCAAATACAGCTATCCGAGCTGTCAACTGCGTTTCGATGTAAAACGACCCCTGGAATCCGTCGATCAGTTTCGTAAGCGCATCAACCGTCAGGCCCGCGACGCGGAAGAAGGCGGCACCCAATCCGCTGGAGACCCAGAATGGACCTTTGGCGCGTACTATCGCCACCGTGGGTCGATCCACAAAGATATTTGGCGGGGCAATGCTGCGGATCTAGCCCAACGGGGGCAGATCGCTGTGTATCCGGCAACAGGCTGGTGGCGCACACGCAAGCAATTGGAACGCTTCGACAAGGCGATACGTTACGCATTGATCGTTTCCATCCAGGTGCCCGAAACGGAGGTGGACATCTACGACGAAACCGTGGCCAAGATTCACATCATGCAACCGGTCTGAGCAGTCCCACCCTTGACCCCACCGCCGCAATCTTTAAGCTGTAAACCCCACGGAACCTCCCGGAACGGATGCCATGTCCCTCGCTATTGCCTTAAGCCGCGCCCAAGTCGGCATCGACGCCCCCCTGGTGCGGGTGGAGGTGCATCTGTCCAACGGACTGCCCGGCCTGTCCATCGTCGGTCTGCCTGAGGCGGCGGTCAAGGAAAGCAAAGACCGGGTGCGGGGCGCTATCCTCAACAGCAATTTCGAATTCCCCCTGCGGCGCATCACCATCAACCTGGCCCCTGCCGATCTGCCCAAGGAAGGGGGGCGCTTCGATCTGCCCATCGCCCTGGGCATTCTGGCCGCCTCTGGACAGATCCCCCGGGAAGCCCTGGAGCGTTACGAATGCCTGGGCGAGCTGGCCCTTGGAGGGGAGTTGCGAGGCTTGCGGGGCGCCCTGCCGGCGGCCCTGGCGGCCCGGGACGCCGGGCGAGAACTGCTGCTGCCCGCCGCCAACGCCGACGAAGCGGCCCTGGTGCGGGGACTGACGGTGCTGGGGGCAGGGCATTTACTAGAGGTCTGCGCCCACCTGCGGGATGGCAACGCCTTAAGCCCCCACGCCGGGCGCCAGGACCGGCCCGAGGTCAGCGCCGGGCCGGACCTGAACGAGGTCAAGGGCCAACCCCACGCCAAGCGGGCCATGGAGATCGCCGCCGCCGGGGGGCATAACCTGCTGATGATCGGCCCTCCCGGCACCGGCAAGACCATGCTGGCCTCCCGGTTGCCGGGGGTTTTGCCGCCCATGAGCGAGGCCGAGGCCATGGAGGCGGCGGCCATCGCCTCCATCAGCACCCAGGGCATCGACCTAAATCGCTGGGCGCGGCGGCCGTTCCGGGCGCCCCACCACACTTCCTCTGGGGTGGCTCTGGTGGGCGGGGGCAGCCATCCCCGGCCCGGTGAGGTGTCTCTGGCCACCCACGGGGTGCTGTTTCTGGATGAACTGCCGGAGTTCAGTCGGCGGGTGCTGGAGGTGCTGCGCGAGCCTCTGGAATCGGGCCACATCACCATCTCCCGGGCCGCTCGACAGGCGGATTTTCCAGCCCGCTTCCAGTTGGTGGCGGCCATGAACCCCTGCCCCTGCGGCTATCTGGGCGACGCCGACCGGCGCTGCGCCTGCACCCCGGAACAGGTGCGCCGCTACCGCGCCCGGGTTTCTGGCCCCCTGGTGGACCGCATCGATCTGCATATTGAGGTGCCGCGCCTGCCTCGCAAGTTGCTGCGCGCCACCACCCCGGAGGAGTCCAGCGCTACGGTGGCCGCCCGGGTGGCCGCTGCCCGGGTCCGGCAGTTGGAGCGAACGGGCCAGCCCAACGCCGCCCTCGGCCCCCGGCAGATCGAGCGCCACTGCGCCCTGAGCGAGGCCGATCATAAACTGCTGGAACATGCTCTGGAGCGGCTGGGACTGTCCACCCGGGCCTATCATCGGATTCTCAAGGTGGCCCGCACCATCGCCGATCTGGCCGGGGATGAGCGCATCGGCACAGCTCAATTGAGCGAGGCCATCGGCTACCGGCGGTTGGATCGGGCCTTATAAGCCGGATCAAACCCACTCCCGGGGCTTGAGGAAGGCAGCCAGCCGCGCTTCGGGCGTCCCCGGCTCCGGGCGCCAGTTGTAGCGCCAGGCAACCTTGGGAGGCAGGGACATGAGGATGGACTCGGTGCGCCCCCCAGATTGCAACCCAAACAGGGTGCCCCGGTCATAGACCAGGTTAAATTCCACATAGCGGCCCCGCCGGTAGAGCTGAAAATCCCGCTCCCGGTTTCCGTAGGGCAGGTTTTTGCGCCGCTGCACAATGGGCCGGTAGGCGGGCAAATAATGATCCCCGACGCCGCGCATCAAAGCGAAGCAGGACTCGAAGCCACCCGCGTTGAGGTCGTCAAAGAACAGCCCACCCACCCCCCGGGTTTCGTCCCGGTGTTTGATAAAGAAATACTCGTCACACCAGTGCTTGTAGCGGGGATACACCTCCGGCCCGAAGGGTTCGCAGGCGGCCCTGGCAGTTTGGTGCCAATGGATGCAGTCTTCCTCGAAGGGATAAAACGGCGTCAGGTCGAAGCCGCCGCCAAACCACCATACCGGATCGGCGTCCGGTTTTTCGGCCACGAAGAACCGCACATTGGCGTGAGAAGTGGGCACATAGGGGTTGCGGGGATGAATCACCAAGGATACCCCCATGGCCTGGAAGCCGCGACCGGCCAGTTCCGGGCGCTGGGCGGTGGCCGAAGGGGGCAGGCGCTCGCCGGTCACATGGGAAAAGTTGATCCCCGCCTGCTCGAATACCGCGCCCTCGGTCAGCACTCGGCCACGCCCGCCGCCACGCAGGCCCGGACTATCGGCGGGCCGCTCCCAGCGATCTTCCTGAAACACCGCCCCACCGTCCTCGGCCTCCAGGGCGGCGCTGATGGTGTCCTGAAGGCTCAACAGATAGGCGCGCACGGCCTGGGTAGGGAGAGTCTGTAAGGTCATGATTACTATCTCGATAATACCCCGGGTTCAAGGCCCGGACGCTGTTTGGGCTAGCCCGCTCGAAGCACTCGCCCGGAACGCAGATCCCGAATCTCCGTGGGCCGCCCACCACCGGCCCGGCCCGGCATCACCCCATCTAGCCAGCGCCCCAGGGTAAGCCGCGCTCGTCGACCGTCCAGGGCCGGAGGCCGACCGGACAAATTGGCGCTAGTGGAGATGATCGGCCCACCAAAAGCCCGGCACAGGGCTGCGGCCACCGGGTGAGCGGTCACCCGTACCGCCAGGGTATCGTGATGACCCGTCAGCCAGACCGGCGCCGAGGAACGGGCCGGCACCAGCCAGGTCAAGGGTCCTGGCCAACCGGCTTCCAGGCGTTGCCGCTGTTTGGGGTCAGGGGTGCGAATAAAGGGGTGTAGCTGCTCCAACTGAGCGGCAATCAGAATTAGGCCCTTGGCGGCGGGGCGGCGCTTGATGGCCAGCAGCCGCCGCACGGCCGGGGCGTTGCCTGGATCGCAGCCCAGGCCATAAACCGATTCAGTGGGGTAGGCGATCACGCCGCCTTCATGAAGCCGCCTGACCGCCTGGAGCAGGCCCGGAGGCGGGAGGACCGCCATGAGGGCAAGGTCAGGACTTACCACGCCCGGAGGCCCGGCTTCGAGTAGGCGCGGCTTTACCCGCCACAGCCCGACGTCGGGATTTCTTTTCCGGGGCTTCTTCCAGTAGCTTCTGGCACTCCGCCAGCGTCAGGGAGTCTGGCTCCCGGTCCTTGGGCACTTTGGCGTTCTTTTTGCCATTGGTGATATAGGGTCCGTAACGTCCCCTGAGCACCTGCACCCCCTGGTCGAAGGATAAAATAATCTTCTCGGCGTCGGCCCGCTGTTTTTCGGCGATCAGTTCCAGGGCGCGGGTCCGGTCGATGGAATAGGGATCATCGTCGGCCTTGAGGGAGACGTATTTCTTGCCGTAGCGCACATAAGGACCAAAGCGGCCGATGTTCGCCTGGATGGGATCGCCCTCGGGGGTTTTGCCCAGATCCCGAGGCAGCTTGAACAGCTCCAGCGCCTCTTCCAAAGTGATGGCGTCCATACGCTGATCAGACCGCAGACCGGCGAATTTGGGCTTATCTTCGTCATCCTTGGTGCCAATCTGTACAAAGGGTCCGTAGCGGCCCATGCGCACCGATACAGGTCGGCCGGACTTGGGGTCGGTCCCCAGTTCCTTGGCCTGCACCGCCTCCTCCCTGGACACGCTTTCGGTTTTCTCGTCCACCAAGTCCCGGAACGGCTCCCAAAACGCCTGCATGAGCGGCACCCAGTCCTTCTCGCCTCGGGACACTTCATCCAATTCGTCTTCCAGGTTGGCGGTGAAGTCGTAATCCACGTAGCGGGTAAAGTGCTGGGTCAGGAACCGATTGACGATCCGCCCCACGTCGGTGGGCAGGAAGCGTCGTCCGTCCAGCACCGCATACTCACGGGCCAGCAGGGTGGAGATAATGGTGGCGTAGGTGGACGGCCGACCGATGCCGTATTCCTCCAGGGTCTTGACCAGACTGGCCTCGGTAAAGCGAGGTGGCGGCTCGGTGAAATGCTGCTCGGGGCGGATGGCGCGCAGCTCCAGCACCTCCCCCTCGGCCAGGGAAGGCAGCATCCGTTCATCGTCCTCTTTCTGGGCGTCATCGACGCCTTCCTGATAGACGGTTATAAAGCCCGGATCGGCTATGTTGGAGCCGGTGGCCCGAAACACATTGCCCGGCCCGGCGCCCGGGTCCACGGCCACGGTATCCAGGGTGGCGTGGAGCATCTGACAGGCCATGGTGCGTTTCCAGATCAACTCATAGAGTTTTTGCTGCTCTGGAGTCAGCTTATCCCGGATGCTGTCCGGCTCCACTTTGGGCGCTGTGGGGCGGATAGCCTCATGGGCCTCTTGGGCGTTCTTGGCCTTGGTTTTATAGAGCCGGGGCGAATCAGGCAGATTGTGCTTACCGTAGCGGCTGGCGATCAGCTCTCGCAGTTCGGCAATGGCCTCTGCGGCCAGATTCACCGAATCGGTGCGCATATAGGTGATCAGGCCCACGGCGCCGGAGCCAACGTCGATGCCTTCGTAGAGCTGCTGGGCGATGCGCATGGTGCGCTGGGTGGTGAACCCCAGCTTGCGGGCGGCTTCCTGTTGCAGCGTAGAGGTGGTGAAAGGCGCCGCCGGGTTGCGCCGACGTTGCTTTTTGTCCACTTTGAGGACCTTGAGCCGACCGTCGGCGGCTTTATACAAGGCCGCTTCCATGGCATGGGCCTGGTCGCCGTTATCGACGCTGAACTGGGTGAGCTTGTCGCCTGCGTATTCCACCAGCCGGGCCACGAGGGGCTGGCCCTGCTTGGCGGCGTCGGCTTCGATGCTCCAGTACTCCCGGGCTTCGAAACCCTCGATTTCCTCCTCGCGCTCCACGATCATGCGCAGAGCCGGAGACTGGACCCGACCAGCGGACAGGCCACGGCAGATTTTTTTCCAAAGCAAGGGCGAGAGGTTGAACCCCACTAGATAGTCCAGAGCCCGGCGAGCTTGCTGGGCGTTCACCAGATCCATGGATAGATTCCGGGGGTGGCTGATGGCCTCGTTAATGGCCCGCTGGGTAATCTCGTGGAACACCACCCGCTTGACCGGCTTGCTGTCTAGCAGGTCCCGATCCCTTAACAACTCATAGAGATGCCAGGAGATGGCCTCCCCTTCCCGATCCGGGTCAGTGGCCAGGAACAAAGCATCGGCCTTGTGGATGGCCTTGGCGATACTCTCCACATGCTTGCCGTTCTTGTCCACCACCTGGTATTTCATGGCGAAACCGTGGTCCGGGTCCACCGCGCCCTCCTTGGGCACCAGATCGCGCACATGGCCGTAGGAAGCCAGGACTTCGAAGTCCTGGCCGAGGTATTTTTTTAGGGTCTTGGCCTTCGCCGGAGACTCCACGATGACCAGATTCTTGCTCATGGCGTCGATGCAGGCAGGGCAGTGGGGGTCCGTGACGGTGGGCGGAAAGTCCGCAGACCGCCGTCGGTGATGCCGGTTGTGGGTATGAGCGACGAAGTTTAGTGCAGATAACCCGTCATGTCGTCAAACAGTAAGTCTTCCATCCAGGCGTAGGCTTCTTCGTGGCCCGGCTGATTGAACAGCACCATCAGGATGACCCATTTAAGCTGGGTGAGGTCCATTTCATCGGTCTGCAACGCCATCACCCGATCGATGACCAGTTCCCGAGTCTCGGGGGTCAGCACTCCGGTCTGTTCCAGAAACAGCAGAAAACCCCGGGATTCCAAGTCTAGCCGGGCAATCTCCTGATCGGTGTAGATGCGATAGGACCGGCCCTCGTTGCAGGTCAGCACCGGCGCTTCGCGACGAGCGGCCAGCCCGTCCAGCCATTCAAAGGCTTGTTGCACTTCATGGGCGGGAAAGCCCGCCTCTAGCAGTTCGGTATGCAGGGATTCCCGGTCTGGTTGTGGCTCCGCTTCCTCAATATCGGTGATGTAGTTCTGGAACAAATACATCAATACGTCCAGTACGTTTTCTTTCATTACGACCCCTTGGTAATCAGCCGGGAGTACAAACCGCCGGGCGCGGCGCTCACGTAGCCTTGCAATTCGAGTATTAGCAGCATGGAGGAAACGGCTTCCGCCGTCAATCCGCAGCGTTCCACCAACAGGTCCACGGACACCGGCTCGTGGCCTAGGTTGTCCAGCAACCGGCGGTAGTCTTGGTCTAGCTCCGCCACCGCCGCCGTTGGCGGCGCCGAAGGACGCTCTGGCGCCGCCAACGCGGCCAGGGCGCCCAGTTCCTCAAGAATATCGGCGGCGGTCTCCACCAGCTTGGCGCCCTGACGAATCAGGGCGTGGCAACCCCGGGCCACCGGGTTATGAATGGAGCCCGGTATGGCGAACACCTCCCGGCCCTGTTCCAGGGCTTGGCGGGCGGTGATCAAGGAACCGCTTCGCACCGCCGCCTCTACCACCAACACCCCCAGGCTCAGGCCGCTGATGATGCGATTGCGGCGGGGAAAGTGTTCGGCCTGGACTACGGTGCCAGGACAAAACTCCGAGACCAGGGCGCCTTGGGCGGCGATGGCGTGGGCCAGTTCCCGATGTTTGGCGGGATACACTCGATCCGGTCCGGTGCCCAGCACGGCGATACTGACCCCGCCCGCGTCCAGGGCGCCCTGGTGGGCGGCGCCGTCCACCCCCAGGGCCAGGCCGCTGGTAATGGTCAAGCCGGCGGCGGCCAGATGGGCGGCGAACTCCCGGCTCGTCTCCCGTCCCCCTGGGGTGGGGTTACGGGTGCCCACCACGGCCAATTGGGGCAGGGTCAGATGGCCGGGATCACCGCGCACGAACAGTACCGGCGGCGGATCATGGATTTCCCTGAGCAGGCTCGGGTAGCCTGGATCGGTCAGGCGCAACAAATGATTGTCCGGGTCCGCGAGCCAGGCCAGATCCCGCTCCACGGCCGACCAGTCGGGGGCCGCCAGATAGTCCAGGGTCGGGTCCGCAAGCCCCAACTCGGACAACTCCCGGCGCGGCGCCTGGAATACTGGTTGTGGCGCGCCGTAGCGCTCCAGCAACCGAGCATAGCGCACCGGGCCGATCCCCGGCGCCCGCCATAGGGCCAGCCACCAGGCCGACTCGTCAGGCTCCAGGCTCAGAAGGGCGGCTCCGGGCCGGATACCCGATCCGCGACCCGAATGGTGCGCATCGCCTCGGTAACCAGGGCGAAACTGGCCCGATCGAACACCCGGTAGACCAACAATAGTCCAGCCCGCTGATCAGGCAACCGCACCGTGCCGCCGACCACCGGGTCGGTGACCACGCCACCCTCATTGAGGATAGCGAGTACATGCCCTGCTTCCAGGCCATCGGACTCGCCTAGGTTAAGCACTACGGTGCGGTAACGGCCAATCAGGGAGACTCCATCCGGCACCGATAAAATCCGCCCCTGGGTGTCCGGGGGTGGGGGGTGGGGGATAAAGCGGTAAACGGTTTCCAGATCGGTCGCAGGCATCAGCCGGTCGCCTGGGACGATCTCCCGCAAACTGCGCACCACTCGCAGCGTGGCCGGATCGCCTTCCCGCTCCAACACCGCGTCCCCCACATGTATCGCCTGAAAGCCCAGGAATTCGCCAGTCTCCGGGTCCGTGAACTCGGCCCCGGCGTGGAACACTCGCCAGCGCGGCTGATCCGGGTCCAGTCCCTGTGCATAGAGCCGGTCCTGAGCCGCATAGGTGACCCGTTCGCCGTCGGCGCCGAGTATGTAGGGGGCCGCCTGCCAGTCGGCCGGATCGACGATGCGTGAGCCGTCGATAAAGGGTTGAATGGCCTCCAGGGGAACCGTGGGAATGGGCTGATTGAGGGCTTCTATCCTTACCTGGGGGCTGAGCTTGATCAGTGGCCGTCCGTCGGAGGTGCGAGCCGTTGGCGCTGGAACATCACTGGCGGCCACCCACAGCCGAGGCTGTCCGTCCTCGTAGAAAACTTCGAGTACATCCCCAGGGTAGATCAAGTGGGGATTACGGATGGCCGGATTGAGCCGCCAGATATCCGGCCAGCGCCAGGGCGCTTCCAGAAATCGGTCAGCAATATCCCAGAGGGTGTCTCCAAGAACCACGGTATAGGCGCTGGGGTGGTCCGGGCGCAGCAGCGGCGCCGGAGGTAGCGCCGAAGGGGGCGCCGACCCCGCGCTGCCGACCATGGGAGGGGCGGAGAGCGGTTTCTCCGGCAGTCCGGCGCAGGCGGATAACAGTAATAGCGCCGAAAAAGAAGCGGACAGCGTCCGCAACAAGCACGTCATGTGGTTAATGTCCATGGTCCTGCCGAAACCTCGCTAGGTTAAACGCGAAGGCCGAAAATCGGTCATAAGGATAGTCGGCCGCCGCGACCCGTCCCTTGAGCGCCAGGGTATTACGCCCGAAGTATAGCGGTTAGCCCAGGATTTCCGGTATCATTTAGGATACTTGCGCGGCATTTTTGAAACAAACAAGCGCGACACATTACGAGACTGCCATGGCCATCCTAGACGTTCTGCATTTCCCCGATCCACGGCTACGTAAGCACGCCGTGCCGGTGGGGGCGGTGGATGACGATATCCGTCGGCTGGTGGACGACATGTTCGAGACCATGTACACGGCCCCAGGCATTGGCCTGGCCGCTACCCAGGTCAACGTCCAGCAGCGGGTGATCGTCATCGACATCTCCGAAGACAAAGATCAGCCTCTGGTGCTGATCAACCCCACGCTGCTCGAACAAAGCGGCGAGGAGGAAATGGAAGAAGGCTGTCTGTCGGTGCCCGGCTATTACGAGACCGTGCGTCGGGCGGACAGCATCCGGGTCAAGGCCCTGGACCGCCAGGGACAACCCTTCGAATTGTCTGCCGATGGGCTGCTGGCGGTGTGCATCCAACATGAGATCGACCATCTGGACGGCAAGCTGTTCGTGGATTACCTCTCCCCCTTGAAGCGAGATCGAATTCGCAAAAAGCTGGAAAAACAAGCCCGTCAAGAGGCCCGTGCCCGCTAACCCCGGCAGCCGCCGCCACTCCAGGCCCCACCGCGCCCCGGGTGGCGGCCTCTTGAGAGCAGGAATTCCCTATGCGCGCCCATGACCAGCCACCGAGGGTCGTCTTTGCCGGAACACCCGAGTTTGCCGTTCCTACCCTGGAGGCGCTGCTGGGGAGTCATTGCACCCTGGTGGCCGTCCACACCCAGCCAGATCGTCCCGCTGGGCGGGGTCGGCAACCCCGGGCCAGCCCGGTCAAGCTCCAGGCCTTGGAGGCCGGTCTGCCAGTCTATCAGCCCCGTAGCCTGCGCGACGCCGAGGCTCGGGCGGAGCTGGCGGCCCTACAACCGGATCTGATGGTGGTCGTGGCCTATGGTCTAATCTTGCCCCGAGCGGTGCTGGCCACCCCCGCCCTAGGTTGTATCAATGTCCATGCCTCCCTGCTGCCCCGTTGGCGGGGCGCGGCTCCCATCCAACGGGCCGTGCTGGCCGGCGACCGGGTGTCCGGCGTCAGTCTGATGCGGATGGATGCCGGACTTGACACCGGGCCGGTTTTGGCCCGGGCCGAATGCCCCATCAGCCCCGGTATGACCGCCGGCGAGTTGCATGATCGGCTAGCCCAGTTGGGCGCCCTTACCCTAGCCCGACTGTTGCCCGATCTGTTCGCCGACCGGGTCCGGGCCGAACCCCAGGACCCGGCCCTGGCCTGCTACGCCGATAAACTGGATAAGGCCGAGGCGGAACTGGACTGGTCCCACCCAGCCCCGGAGTTGGAGCGGCGGGTGCGCGCCTTCAACCCCTGGCCGGTGGCCCAGACCCGGGTGGGCGGCCAGCCCCTACGCATCTGGCGCGCTCTGGCCGAGGCGGGGAGCGGCGAGCCGGGTCGGGTGCTGGCGGAAGATCGAACCGGCATCCGAGTGGCCACGGGCCAGGGGATACTACGCCTTACCGAAATCCAAGCCCCCGGCAAGCGCCCCATGACGGCAGCGGATTATCTCAACGCCCACAGCCTGCTGGGCCAGGTCCTGGGACAGCCATGAAACCCGCGACGACCCGCTTCGACAATCCGCGCCTGACAGCGGTTCGGGTGCTAGCCCAGGTGTTGGGAGAAGGCCGTTCCCTGGCCACTGCCCTCCCCCCCTCCCTGGCGCGGACGGCGGATCGGGACCGGAGCCTGGTGCAGGCGCTTTGCTACGGCACCTTGCGCTGGCAGCCCCATCTTGATGCTCTGCTGAACCGGCTGCTGGAGCGCCCTCTGAAAACCCGGGAACACCAGGTACGGGCGCTGCTGTTGTCGGCTTTGTATCAAATTCTCCATCTCCGCGCCCCGGACTACGCCGTAGTGTCCCAAACCGTGGCGGCGGCCCGTTCCCTAGGCAAGCCCTGGGCTGCAGGGTTGGCCAACGCCGTGCTGAGGGGTTTTCTGCGTCGCCGGGAGGCGCTGCTGGCCAACCTGGCCGAGGATCTGGCGGCCCATCACGCCCATCCAGCCTGGCTGTTGGAGCAGTTGCAACAGGACTGGCCCCAGGACTGGGAGGCCATCGCTGCGGCCGCCAACCACCACCCCCCCCTCACCCTACGAGTTAATCTGACCCGGCTGGACCGGGCGGACTATCTGGCCCGACTGGCCGCCGTCGGCCTGGTCGCCGCCCCTGTACCCCACGCCCCGGCGGCGGTAGTTCTGGAACAGCCCTTGGAGGTGGAGCGGCTACCGGGTTTCGCCGAGGGTCTGGTGTCGGTGCAAGACGCCGGCGCCCAACTGGCCGCCGAGTTGCTGGACCCACGCCCTGGGTTAGCGGTGCTGGATGCTTGCGCCGCCCCCGGGGGTAAAACCGGCCATATCCTGGAGCGGCAGCCGAAACTGGCCCGGGTGCTGGCCTTGGATGTGGACGCCAACCGGTTGGCCCGGGTGGGAGATAACCTGCGGCGGCTGGGACTTGGGGCCGAACTGTGCGCTGGCGACGGCCTGGAACCGGCCCGTTGGTGGGACGGTCGCCCCTTCGACCGTATCCTGCTGGATGCCCCTTGCTCTGCTACCGGGGTGATCCGCCGCCACCCGGATATCAAAGTGCTGCGCGCCGCGACCGATATTCCAACCTTGGCCGCCCGTCAGCAGTCCCTGCTGGAGGCCCTATGGCCGTTGCTAGCGCCCAGTGGGCGGCTAGTCTACGCCACCTGTTCGGTGCTGCGCGCGGAAAACGAGGCGGTGGTTGGCGCGTTTCTGAATCGCCATCCAGACGCCCAGGAGCAACCCATTGCCGCGACCTGGGGTCGGGCAGTGAGCCACGGGCGGCAGGTGCTGCCTGGCGAACACACCATGGACGGTTTCTACTATGCCTGCCTGGCCAAACACAGCGAACCCTGAACCGTGTCCCCTGTTTTCGGTCCCACCCCCGCCCCCATACCCCGCCTGCGCTGGGCGCTGCTACTGCTAGGGCTGTTGCTGGCAATGGATGCTTGGGGGGCGGGGTTTCGAGTACTCAGCGCCAACACTCGGCTGGTGGAGGGGGTATACCGGCTGGATGCCCGACTGGACTATGACTTCAGCCAGGCGGCTCTTGAGGCCCTGGCCAATGGCGTACCCTTAACCATCGAACTGGAAATGGAGGTGCGCCGACACCGTAACTGGGTCTGGGATGAGTCAGTGGCCGCCCTGGCCCAACGCTTTCGCCTGGATTATCACGCCTTGGCCCGACAATATCTGGTCACCAATCTTAATAGCGGTGAATTTAACAGTTTTCCCACCCTCACCGCCGCTACCTTGTATATGGGTGTCATTGACGGCTTTCCGCTATTGGATCGCAGTCTGCTGACCCCGAAGGGCAGCTATTACGCCCGGCTGCGGGCCAGCCTGGACATTGAGTCCCTGCCAGCGCCATTGCGGCCGGTGGCGTATCTGTCCGGGGACTGGCGGCTGACCTCCGAGTGGCGCACATGGCCGCTGTAGAGAGCGAACTGCGCCGCTGGCGCGGCTTATTGCCCATCCTGGGGCTGTTCGGGCTGTTGCTCACGGTGTTGTTGCTGATGAGCGATGCCACCGAGAACTCCGCCCGTTTCAGCGAACAGTATTCCTGGTTGCTGCTGTGCGCCACCCTGGGCCTGATGCTGCTGGCGGTGATGATCGGCTATAACCTTTACCGGCTGATCACCCAGTACCGGACCCGGGCGCCCGGCGCCCGGCTGACCCTGCGGCTGATGATCTTATTCGCGGTGATCGCCGCTACCCCAGTGGGGGTGGTGTATTACTTCTCCGTGCAGTTTCTGCAACGGGGCATCGACAGTTGGTTCGACGTACGGGTGGAGCAGGCCCTGGAGGACGCCCTGGAGTTATCCCGCAACTCCCTGGATCTGCGGATGCGTCAGGTGCTGCGCCAGACCGTGCGGATAGCCGAGGATCTGCGGGAGGTAGATGATGTCATGGTGGCCCTGAGCCTGGATGAACTGCGCACCGAGGCCAACGCCAGCGAACTCACTCTGTTCAGCCAGAACGGCCGGATCATCGCCACCGCCGGCATCGACCCCTCGGTAATCGTTCCCAACCGGCCCCCGGAGGTGGTGTTGCTTCAAGTCCGCCAGGGCCATGACTATGTGAGCCTCGACCCCATCGGCGACACCGGCTTTCACATGCGCGCCGTGGTCTTTATACCGGCCCGGGATTCGCGCCAGGAAGGCCGACTGCTCCAGTCGCTGTTCCCGGTCACTGATCGGGTCAGCCTGCTGGCCGATTCAGTACAGTCCGCCTTCGATACTTATAAAGAACTGGTGTTTCTGCGCACTCCCCTGAAGATCAGCTTTATTCTCACCCTATCCCTGGTGCTGCTGCTGGGTATTCTGGCGGCCTTCTGGGCGGCGTTTTTTTCGTCCCGGCGGCTGGTGGAGCCTATCAGCGACCTAGTGGAGGGCACCCGGGCGGTGGCCGCCGGGCGCTACGACAAGCAACTGCCCCTGTCCAGCAGCGACGAGCTGGGGTTTCTGGTGCAATCCTTCAATCAGATGACCCGCAACCTGGCCCAGGCTCGGGACACCGCCCTGCGCAGTCAGCAACTAGTGGAGCAGCAGCGCGCTTATCTGGAAGCGGTGCTGTCCCGGTTGTCATCGGGAGTACTGACCTTGGACCACGACCGCTGCCTGCGCACCTGTAACGCCGCCGCCGGGCAGTTGCTTCGGGTGGACCTGAGCGATTACATCGGCCTGGAATTGGACCGGCTCATTACCGAACACGCTCATCTAGCCCATTTCTTCGACGCCATCGCCCCGCATCTGTGCGACGACACCGACCCAATCAGCGACTGGCGCCAGGAAGTCACCCTATTCGGGTCCAGCGGTCGACAGGTACTAATGTGCCGGGGTAGTTTTCTGCCCGATGCCGCTGGCCTGAGGGGTGGCCAGATGATCGTGTTTGACGACATCACCACCCTGGTCCAGGCGGAACGGGACGCCGCCTGGGCGGAGGTAGCCCGGCGCCTGGCCCACGAGATCAAAAACCCCCTGACCCCCATTCAATTGGCTACCGAGCGAATCCGCCATAAATACCTAAAAACCATGAACACCGCAGAAGAGGGCCGGATACTGGATCGCAGCACCCACACCATTATCCAGCAAGTAGCGGCCATGAAGGACATGGTGGACGCCTTCAATGAATATGCCCGCCCCCCCCAGTTGCGCCTCACCCGGATCAATCTCAACGACTTCATCACCGAGGTACTGTACCTGTACCGGGACCATCCGGCGGAAGTGGATATCCTTCTGGACCTGGACCCCCGCTCCCCGATGGTAGCGGCCGACCCAGGTCGATTGCGGCAGTTGCTCCATAATGTGGTCAAAAATGGCATCGAGGCCATCAAGGAAGGGGGCGGTTCGGCCCTGAGCGTACGCACCCAATGCGGCTTCGATGCCCATGCCGATTACGTGGAACTGATCTGTCAAGATGATGGCCCAGGTTTCCCGGAGGGAGGCATCGGCGATATTTTCGAGCCTTATGTGACTACCAAACCCAAGGGAACCGGACTAGGATTGGCCATCGTCAAAAAGATCGTGGAGGAACACGGCGGTCTGGTTTCCATGGAATCCCCACCCGAGGGCGGCGCCCGTGTCGTGGTGCGACTGCCCCTGAGTACCGACGCCGAGAACGCTCAAGCCGCGTCCGCCGTCTCCAGCCTACAGTCCAAAACCGAGGAATTAGGATGAGTTCACCCCATATCCTGGTCGTCGATGACGAACCGGATATCCGCG
This sequence comes from uncultured Candidatus Competibacteraceae bacterium, assembly GCA_964597315.1. Lineage (GTDB taxonomy): Bacteria > Pseudomonadota > Gammaproteobacteria > Competibacterales > Competibacteraceae > CAZQXD01. The sequence goes on along the minus strand of CAZQXD010000048.1, from coordinate 9,222 downwards.
ATCTGGTCAAAGAGATTCTCGAAGACGAGGGCTACGAAGTCAGCACTGCGGAGAATGCCGCCGCAGCCCGGGAGGCTCGCCGGGCGCGGCGGCCCGACCTGATTTTGCTGGATATCTGGATGCCGGACATGGATGGCATCAGTCTGCTCAAGGAGTGGACCGAAGGCGAACCCCTGGCCTGTCCGGTGGTGATGATGTCCGGCCATGGCACCGTAGAGACGGCCGTGGAGGCCACCCGCCTAGGGGCCTACGATTTCCTCGAAAAACCCCTGTCCATGGCCAAGTTGCTGCTCACCGTGGAGCGGGCCATCGAGGCCGACCAACTGACCCGGGAAAACCTGGGACTCAAGCGCCAGGTGCGCCCGGTCACCGAGCCGGTGGGCAAAAGTGAAATCGCCCAGCATCTACGCAACCAGGCTCTGAAAATCGCCCAGCACGACACCCCGGTGTTGATCTCCGGGGAGCCGGGCACCGGCAAGGAGATTTACGCCCGATTTCTTCACGCCAACAGCCCCCGGCGCGACGGCCCTTTCGTGGACGTGGGGGTCGGCTCCATCGCCCGGGAAAACTCGGCCCTGGAGCTATTCGGCTCCGAGAACGGCGATAAAGTCCATTACGGCCGTTTGGAACAAGCCTCCGGCGGCACCCTGTTTTTGGACGAACTGGCCGACATGGACCTGGAGACCCAGGCCAAGCTGGCCGGCGCCCTGGAAAACGGCTCGTTTCTGCGCATTGGCGGCAAGGAGCCGGTGCAGCTCAATGTCCGGGTGGTGGCCGCCACCCATCGGGATCTGGAGCGGGAGGTAACGGAGGGGCGATTTCGGGAAGACCTCTACTATCATCTCAATGTGGTGCCCATCAAACTGCCGCCCCTGCGCGATCACTGCGAGGACGTGCCGGAGCTGCTCAATTTCTACGTGAATTACTTCGTGGACCAGGAGGGGCTGTTGTACCGGCGCTTCACCACCGCCGCCCAGAACCGGCTACGCAACTACCCCTGGCCTGGCAACATCCGCGAACTCAAAAACCTGGTGCAGCGGCTGCTAATCCTGGGTTCAGAAGAGGAAATCCCCTTGGAGGAGGCCGAGTCGGCCATGAGCAGCGCCCCACCCACCAAACCCCGGGAAGTGGGCAACATTCCCTTGGATTTACCTCTGCGGGAAGCCCGTGAGCAGTTCGAACGGGCCTATCTGTTGCAGCAATTCAAAGATTGCGAGGGCAATGTGGCGCGCCTGGCGGATCGGGTGGGCATGGAGCGCACCAATCTATACCGCAAACTGCGGGCGTTGGGCATTGATCCCAAGAAGGCCATTGAGGACGATTAATGAAGATCCTCATTCTAGGCGCCGGCCAGGTGGGCGCCTCCGTGGCCCATAACCTGGCCTCGGAGGCCAATGACATTACCGTGGTCGACACCAACAGCGACCTCCTCCAGGAACTCCAAGACCGCCTGGACATTCGCACGGTGCAGGGCAACGCCTCCCATCCCGAGGTGCTGACCCAGGCTGGAGCGGAGGACGCCGACCTGATCATCGCCCTGACCAACAGCGATGAGGTGAATATGATCGCCTGCCAGATCGCCTACACCCTGTTTCACACCCCCACCAAGATCGCCCGAGTCCGGGCCGTGGAGTATCTGAACTACCCCCAATTGTTCAATAACGACTGCCTGCCGGTGGACGTGCAAATCAGTCCCGAGCAATTGGTCACCGAGTATATTCAGCGGATCATCGAGCATCCGGGGGCCTTGCAGGTGCTGGATTTCGCCGACGGCAAGATTCGTCTGGTGGGCCTCAAGGCCCGCTACGGCGGCACCCTGGTGGGCCAGGCCCTGCATACGCTGCCCACCCATATGCCCGGCATCCATACCCGGGTGGCGGCCATCTTCCGTCGGGGCAACGCCATTCTCCCCGGGGGGGATACCATTATCGAGGCCGACGATGAGGTATTTTTCGTGGCCGGGCGCAAAGCCATTCGGGCGGTCATGGGAGAATTACGCAAGGCGGACAAGGCGACCAAGCGCATCATCCTGGCCGGGGGCGGCAATATCGGCCGACGCTTGGCTAAGGTCCTGGAACACCGCTTTCAGGTCAAGGTCATCGAGCGCAATTCCGCCAACGCCCGGCACCTAGCTGCGGCCCTGGACCGCACCATCGTGCTGGCCGGGGACGCCGCCGACGAGGAACTGCTGCTAGAGGAGAACATTGAGCATACCGATGTGTTCTGCGCGGTGACCAACGATGACGAGGCCAATATCCTGTCGGCCATGCTGGCCAAGCGGCTGGGCGCCCGCAAGGTCATGTCCTTGATCAACCGCCCGTCCTATGTGGACCTGGTAGAAGCCTCCGGCACCATCGATGTGGCCATCTCCCCCCAGCAGGCCACCATCGGCAGTCTGCTCACCCATGTGCGCCGGGGCGACGTGGCCAAAGTCCACTCCCTGCGCCGGGGCGCCGCCGAGGCCATCGAGGCCATTGCCCACGGCGACCCCAGCAACTCCAAGGTGGTGGGTCGGCGCATCGATGAAATCAACCTGCCCCAGGGCGCCACCATCGGCGCTTTGGTGCGGGGCGACGAGGTGGTGATCTGCCACCACGACACGGTAATCGAGGCGGAGGATCATGTGATTCTGTTTTTAGTGGACAAAAAACGCATCACCGAGGTGGAGCGTCTGTTCCAGGTGGGCGTCACCTTTATCTGAGCCACGCCACCCATGAATCCCCTCGTTGTCCAGCGCGTCCTCGGCATCCTGCTGACGGTGTTCAGCCTAACCCTGCTGCCACCCCTGCTAGTGGGCTTGTGGTATCAAGACGGCGCCGTGCTGCCCTTCGCCGTCAGTTTCGCCGTGACCCTATTGATCGGTGTGATCTGCTGGCTGCCGGTGCGTCGCCTGCGCCAGGACTTGAGACTGCGGGACGGTTTCGTGGTGGTGGCCTTGTTTTGGTCGGTGCTGGGGCTGTTCGGCGCCCTGCCCTTCATGCTCTCGGACGCGCCCTTTATGAGCATCACCGACGCGGTGTTCGAGTCCATGTCGGGGCTGACCACCACCGGAGCCACGGTGATTACCCACCTGGACACCTTGCCCCACGCCATCCTGTATTACCGTCAGCAACTGCAATGGCTGGGCGGCATGGGGATCATCGTGCTGGCGGTGGCCATCCTGCCCATGCTGGGCATCGGCGGCATGCAGCTTTATCGGGCCGAAACCCCGGGTCCCGTCAAGGATAACAAGCTCACCCCTAGGATCACCGAGACCGCCAAGGCCCTGTGGTATATCTATCTGGGGCTGACCGCAGCCTGCGCCGTCAGCTACTGGGCCGCCGGCATGAACCTGTTCGACGCCGTGGGCCATAGTTTCTCCACCGTAGCCATCGGCGGCTTCTCCACCCATGACGCCAGCATGGGCTATTTCGATAATCCCCTGGTGATTGTCATCGCTATCGTATTCATGGTCATCTCGGGGGTCAATTTTGCCCTGCATTTCGTCGCCCTGCGCAAACTCAACCCCCTGATCTACTGGGCCGACTCGGAGTTCCGGGCCTATCTGGCGCTACTAGGCGGAGTGGCTTTGATCACCGTCGCTTATCTGCACTTCACCCATACTCTGGAAGCCCAGGACGCCCTGTTGCACGGGATTTTTCAAGTGGTCTCCATCGCCACCACCACCGGTTTCACCACCGCCGAATACTTCGCCTGGCCAGGCTTTCTGCCGGTGCTGCTACTATTCACCAGCTTCGTGGGGGCCTGCGCCAACTCCACCGGCGGGGGCATGAAAGTGATCCGGTTCCTGCTGCTCTACAAGCAGGGCAAGCGGGAGATCACCCGGCTGATCCATCCCAACGCCCAGTTACTGGTCAAGGTAGGCGGCAAGCCTCTGCCAGAACGGGTGATCAACGCGGTATGGGGGTTTTTCGCCCTGTATGTGGCCACGTTCACAGTGATGATGCTGATTCTGATGGCCACCGGCCTGGATCAGGTGACGGCTTTCTCGGCGGTGGCCGCCTGCATCAACAACCTAGGCCCGGGCTTGGGCGAGGTGGCCATCAACTTCGCCCAGGTCAACGCCCCTTCCAAGTGGGTGCTGTGCGTGGCCATGCTGCTGGGGCGGCTGGAGATCTTCACCCTGCTGGTGCTGGTCACCCCGACATTCTGGCGCCGCTGAATGGATGACCGGAGAGCTTCACCGTGCTGTTACTATTAACCCCTGACTTTTGGCGGAAATAATCATGAGCAACAACACCTGGGACCCCCGGGAACACTGGGACGAATGCTACCGGGACACCGATCTGCGCCAGGACCCCGCCAGGGTACTCACCGAAAACTTGCATCTGCTGCCCGCCGAGGGCAAAGCCCTGGATCTGGCCTGTGGGCTGGGGGCCAATGCCTTGCTGCTGGCCGAACGGGGACTGAAGACCTGGGCCTGGGACATTTCCCCAGTGGCCATCCGCCGCCTGGAAGACCAGTCCTGGGAAGCCAATCTGGATTTGGAAGCCGTGGTCAGGGACGTGACCATGGCTCCCCCCGAGGCCGACAGCTTCCATGTCATTGTGGTCAGCCGTTTCCTAGACCGGGAACTGGTCCCCAAACTGGTGGAGGCCCTGCACCCAGGTGGCTTGCTGTTCTACCAAACCTTCACCAAGGAAAAAGTCGGCGAGGGCGGCCCCGGAAATCCAGATTTTCTCTTGGAGGAGGGTGAACTGCTCAAGCTGTTCGCCGCCCTCGCTCCGCGGGTCTACAGGGAAGAAGGGCTGCTCGGAGACACCCACCAGGGGTTTCGTAACGAAGCCCTGCTGGTGGCCCGGAAGAAACCCTGAGATGGCCTCCTTGGACACTCTGGAAGCCCTGCTGGCCCGCGGCCAGGACAATCCCCTGCTGCGTTTTTCCCTAGGTAGCCTGTATCTGAAGGCCAACGCTCCGGCCAAGGCGGCTGCCCATCTGGAACATGCCCTGGAGCAAGATCCGGGCTACTCGGCGGCTTGGAAGCTTCTAGGCCAGGCCCTGGCCCTGGCCGGGGAGCGGGGTCGGGCCATGGATGCCTACCAACAGGGTATCCGGGTGGCCGAGGCCAAAGGGGACAAACAGGCGGCCCGGGAAATGGGCGTGTTTCTGAAGCGGCTGCGCAAGGGAGAGGGTGAACCTACAAAGCGGCCAAGCGATTCGCAAAATCAATAAGCATTACCCAGGGTCGGCTCACTTACCGGCCCGCACCAGCCCGCCCAGTCCCCGTTCCTCCAACGCCCCATTGAGCCGTTTCCGGATGGCGGCGACGCTGGTCATGGCTAGGGACTCGTGTAGCAGGGTCCGGGCCTCGGAGAAGGTAAAACTGCGAATCACCCATTTGATTTTCAGTAGGTTGCCCAGGCTCATGCTCAGGCTGTCCACGCCCATGCCCAGCAACAGTAGGGCGCCAGCCGGGTCGCCGGCCATCTCGCCACAGACGCTGACCTGTTTTTCCGCCAGATGCACCCGCTCCACCACCTGCTGAATCACCATCAAGACCGCCGGGTGCAGGCTATCGTAGAGCTTGGCCACCCGGTCGTTGTTGCGGTCCACCGCCAGCAGATACTGCGTTAAATCGTTGCTGCCGATGGACACAAAATCCACCATCCGCGCCAAGACGTCGATTTGATAGACCGCCGCCGGCACTTCGATCATGACGCCCACCCGGGGAAAAGCCACCGGCAGGCCGTCCTCCAGCAACTCGGCATAGGCGGATCGCAACTGTTCCAGACACTCGGACAGCTCTGTCACCGAGGTAATCATGGGAAACAGAATGGCCAGTTCTGGATAGGCGGCCCCGGCTCGCAGCATGGCCCGGAGTTGGGTCTTGAAGATATCCGGTTGATCTAGGCTGATGCGGATACCCCGCCAGCCCAGAAAAGGGTTTTCCTCCTGGATGGGAAAATAGGGCAGAGGCTTGTCGCCGCCCACATCCAGAGTGCGCAGGCACACCGGGCGGGGAGCCATGAGCTTCAGCACCCGTGTATAGACCTTGGTCTGTTCTTCCTCCCCGGGGAAACGATCACGCAAGAAAAAATGCATTTCCGAGCGGTATAAGCCCACTCCCTCGGCGCCACTGTCCCGGGCGGCGTTGATGTCGGCGAACAGCGCGGAATTGGCGAGCATGCCGACTCGCTGGCCGTCGGGGGTCTCGGCGGGCAGGTCCTTGAGTTCCAGCAGCCCTCGGGACAGTTCCGCTTCCTCCTGGGCCAGTTTCTGGTACTGGTCCCGCAATACCGGGCCGGGCTGGATGCAGATCCGGGCCGAATAGCCGTCCACCACCACCTCTCGGCCATCCAAGCGGCTCAGGGGAGCGTTGTTGACCCCGAACACCGCTGGAATCCCCAGCCCCCGGGCCAGCAAGGCCACGTGGGAAGCGCCGGTGCCGCGCACCGACACCAGCCCGGCGAGCCGATCCTGGGGCACCTCGAAGAGTTGGGTCACGCCAATCTCTTCACCCACCAAAATGGTGCGCTCCGGGTATTGACGATCCTGCGGTTGCTCCTGGAGCAGCCGCATCAGCAGCCGTTGGCCCAGATCGCGGATATCGGCGGCTCGTCCGGCCAGATAGGGATCGTCCATCTCCTCGAAGGCGTTGGCGTATTCGGCCACCGTATCCCGCAGCGCCCCAGGCGCCCAGTTACCCTGACGAATCCGATCCAGGGTGCCATTCACCAGATTATCGCTACCCAGCAACAGGGCGTAGGCATCGAATAAGGCCCGGTCCCCGGCGCTCAGCACTCCTTCCATGCGCTTACTGAGGCGCTTGATCTCCGCCTGTTCGGCCTCCACCGCCTGGCGCAGGCGCGCCACCTCCGCCGCGATGTATTCAACGGCTTTGTCCGGCACCCCTTCCAGTTGGGTCGCGGGGTAGGCCACCACGGCGATTCCCAATCCCAGGCCGCGGGCGCTGGCCACGCCATCCAGAAACAAGGTGCCGCCCAGACCGGTGGTATCCAGCCGATCCAGCCCTTGGCGGATCTCAGCCTGGCTGACGGAGGCGGCCAACTGGGTGGCCAGGGTCACCAGAAAAGACTCTTCATCTTCGTTATACTTGCGCCGGGCCAACTGTTGGACCACCAGCACTCCCATCACTTCGCGGCGACGCACCATGGGAACGCCCAGATAGCCATGAAACGGCGTTTCGCCCACGGCGGCCACGTAACGGAAGTTGGGATGGTCGGGCGCATTGTCCACGTTGACCGGCTCCGCGCGGGCGGCGGCCAGCCCTGTCAGCCCCTGACCAAAGGGCAGCCGCAACTGACCCACCGCATCGGGGCGCAGCCCCTCGGTGGCCATCAGCACATACTCGCGGCGTTGATGATCGACCAGATACACGGAACAGACATCGGCGTGCATGGCCTCCTTGACCCGGGCCACGATCAGGCCCAGTGCCTGGCCCAGGTCAGGGGCAGCGCTGACTTCCTGGACGATACGCCGCAGGGCGTCCAGCATGGATCGCACTCTCCTCCAGCAACTGCAACAGTGGTTGTGGCTCCCTGGACTAGCGTTTGCGAGTCGGCAGGGGCGCATTCAGGCCGGAGCAGGTATTGACCAGGCTGCTGCTTCCGGAGTCTTCGTTTTTGGTGGAATCAGTGGCCGTGAACATCGGCTCTGAACCGTCCCGGCCGTTACCGCCCCGTGACGGGCGGAATCGGCCGTTATGGGCATCACGATTTGGAAACAGCAACGGCGCCAGTTCCCGCAGCGCCCTCAAATACACCTGACGTTTAAATGGCACCACCGCCTTGAGTGGGTACCAGTAATCAACCCAGCGCCAGTGATCGAATTCGGGTCGGTGGGACACATCCAGACGCACATCGCTCTCGGCGCCTACCATACGCAACAAAAACCAGATTTGCTTCTGGCCGATGCACAAAGGGCGACTGTGCTGCCGAATCAGTCGTTTAGGCAATCGGTAGCGCAGCCAGCCCCTGGTGCAGCCGATAATTTCCACATGACAGGAACGCAGACCGGTCTCTTCGGTCAGTTCCCGGAACATGGCTTCTTTCGGCGATTCGTCTAAGCGGATACCCCCCTGGGGAAACTGCCACGATCGCTGACCGATGCGCTTCGCCCAGAACAGACGCCTCGCGTCATTGCTCAGGATGATGCCGACATTAGCCCTATAACCCTCCGAATCAATCACTTGAAAACCAATTTTATGATAATGGCTATTCTTGGCTATTTTTTCACACTATAAGAACTTTCGCCACTTCCCGAACCGGGCTTGCAAGTTTGTATAAAGCCATTAACCTTGCTTGCCGACCGTCACCCGCTCGGCCCTGATTCTGAATACCTACCGTGGAGGCGCCCGTGAGCCTGGCTATTTTCGATTTGGATAACACCTTGTTGGGAGGCGATAGCGACTACCTTTGGGGCCGGTTTCTGGTGACCAACGGCATTGTGGACGAAGATGTCTACGAACGGGAAAACCAGCGTTTTTACAACGCTTATAAGGCTGGCGTACTGGATATCCAGGAATTCCTAACCTTTGCCCTCCAGCCCCTGGCCAACAATGACCCCAACGATCTGCAAGCCTGGCGGGCGCGGTTCATGGAGGAAAAAATTCGCCCGATCCTGCTGCCCAAGGCTCTGGATTTACTCCGCCGCCATCGAAACGCTGGCGATACCCTGTTAATCATCACCGCCACCAACCGTTTCGTCACCGAACCCATCGCCGCCGCCCTGGGCGTACCCCACCTGCTGGCTACTGAACCGGAATGCCTGGAAGGGCGTTACACCGGCCGTCCCACGGGCGTTCCCTGTTTTCAGGAAGGCAAGGTCCAGCGCCTGAACGCCTGGCTGGCCGAGACCGGCCATAGCCTCGAAGAAAGCTGTTTCTACAGCGACTCCCAGAACGACCTGCCGTTGCTGAGCCGGGTGACCTACCCGGTGGCCGTGGACCCGGACCCGATTCTGGAGCGCCATGCCCGAGAACAGGGCTGGCCCGTCATCAGCCTACGCGACTGACTCGGTGGCCCGCGCCGCCCTGATCCTGGCCCTGCTGGCGCTGCTGGCGGCGGCCAGTGTGGTTTTTGCCCTGTTCCAGGGTAGCGTGAGCATCACCCCGGCCCAGTTCTGGAGCGCCCTAGGAGAAGACGGCCTGGCCGCCCGAGTGGTGCTGGAACTGCGCTTACCCCGAGCCCTGGCAGCCTTTGCCACCGGTGGTATGCTGGCCCTGGCGGGGGCGCTCATGCAGGTACTGCTGCGTAACCCCCT
>CAZQXD010000047.1:1340-32900 GCA_964597315.1 uncultured Candidatus Competibacteraceae bacterium | reverse complement strand
GGCGATGGCCATTGGCATCGGCACCTCCGAGGTGGAGCATGTGAAGGCGACCCAGTGCCTGATCATGAAAAAATCCAAGGCAATGCAGGTCAAGGTCAATGGCCGGGTGGGGCCGGGAATCACCGCCAAGGACATCGTGCTGGCCATCATTGGTCGCATCGGCACCGCCGGTGGCACCGGCCATGCCATCGAGTTTGCCGGGGAGGCCATCCAGGCCCTGTCCATGGAAGGCCGGATGACGGTCTGTAATATGGCCATTGAGGCCGGCGCCCGCTCCGGCATGGTGGCGGTGGACGATACCACCCTGGATTATCTCCGGGGCCGCCCTTATGCCCCCCAGGGCGAACACTGGGAGAAGGCCGTGGCCGCCTGGCGGGAGTTGCACAGCGATCCTGACGCCGTGTTCCACAAAGTGGTGGAGATGGACGCCGCCGAGATCAAGCCCCAGGTGAGTTGGGGCACCTCCCCGGAAATGGTCGGCCCGGTGGATGGCCGGGTGCCCGACCCGGACCAGGAAGCCGATCCGGTGCGCCGGGAGGGTTGGCGGCGGGCGCTCCACTACATGGGGCTGGCGCCCAATATGCCCATCACCGACATCCACCTGGACCGGGTGTTCATCGGCTCCTGCACCAATGCCCGCATCGAGGACCTGCGGGCCGCCGCCGAAGTGGTCAAGGGCCGGAAAGTGGCGGACTCCCTGAAACAGGCCCTGGTGGTGCCCGGCTCCGGGCTGGTCAAGCAGCAGGCCGAGGCCGAGGGTTTGGACCAGGTGTTTTTGGCGGCCGGTTTCGAGTGGCGGGAGCCGGGCTGTTCCATGTGCCTGGCCATGAACGCCGACCGGCTGGGTTCGGGGGAGCATTGCGCCTCCACCTCCAACCGCAATTTCGAGGGCCGCCAGGGTCAAGGGGGGCGCACCCATCTGGTCAGCCCGGCCATGGCGGCGGCGGCAGCCATCGCCGGCCATTTCGTGGACGTGCGCAACTTCCGGGAGAACTGAAACCATGCAGCCTTTTGTGGAGCATACGGGCATCGTGGCCCCCCTGGACCGGGCCAACGTGGACACCGACGCTATCATTCCCAAGCAATTTCTGAAGTCCGTCAAGCGCAGCGGCTTCGGTCCCAATCTCTTCGATGAGTGGCGCTATCTGGACCACGGCGAGCCGGGCATAGACCCGACCTCCCGGCAGCCCAACCCGGACTTCGTGCTCAATCAGAATCGCTACCAAGGGGCCAGTATCCTGCTGGCCCGGCGCAACTTCGGTTGTGGTTCGTCCCGGGAACACGCGGTATGGGCCTTGGAGGACTTCGGCCTGCGGGCTGTCATCGCCCCCAGCTTCGCGGATATCTTCTTCAATAACTGCTTCAAAAACGGGGTGTTGCCCATTGTCTTGGGCGAAGAAGCGGTGGATAAGCTGTTCCAGGAGGTGGACCAGGACCCGGGCTGTCGGTTGACCATCGACCTGCCGGCCCAGACCGTCACCACCCATGACGGGGAAGTGTTCGCTTTCGAGATCGACGAGTTCCGCAAGCATTGCCTGCTCAACGGCCTGGACGACATCGGCCTGACCCTGCAACACGCCGATGATATCCGCGCCTATGAGGAACGCCGCCGCCGAGATGCGCCGTGGCTGTTCGGGGGGGCGGCGCAGGGATAGGGCAAGCCCATGGGCAGGGAGGAGCCGGACGATCCACTGGCGTTCATCCAAACGATCAACACCGCGAGACTGTTCATGACCCACAAACTACTGATACTCCCCGGCGACGGCATCGGTCCCGAGATCGTCGCCGAGGCGGTGAACGTGCTGACGGCCCTGAGGGACTACGGCCTGGACCTGGAACTGGAGCAGGGCCTACTGGGGGGCTGCGCTGTGGACGCTACCGGCGAGCCTTACCCGGAGGCTACCCGCCGCCTGGCCCGGGAGGCCGACGCCCTGTTGCTGGGTGCGGTGGGCGGGCCGAAATACGATAGCCTGCCCCGCCCCCAGCGCCCGGAGCGGGGCCTGCTGGCCATCCGCAAGGACTTGAATCTGTTCGCCAATCTGCGCCCGGCGGTGGTTTTTCCGCAACTGGCCGGGGCCTCCACCCTGAAACCCGAGGTGGTGGCCGGGTTAGATATCCTGATCGTGCGGGAGCTGACCGGGGATATCTATTTCGGCGAGCCTCGGGGCATCGAGGTGCGGGGCAACGAGCGGGTGGGCTTCAACACCATGATCTACTCGGAGTCCGAAATCCGCCGCATCGCCGTGGTGGCCTTCGAGGCGGCCCGCAAGCGAAACCGGCGGTTGTGTTCGGTGGACAAGATGAACGTCCTGGAAACCACCCAGCTTTGGCGGGATGTGATGGTGGAGATGGCCCGGGATTACCCGGACGTGGAGCTGTCCCATATGCTGGTGGATAACGCCGCCATGCAATTGGTGCGCAACCCCAAGCAGTTCGACGTGATGGTCACCGGCAATATCTTCGGGGATATCCTCTCCGACGAGGCCAGCATGCTCACCGGCTCCATCGGCATGCTGCCCTCGGCCTCCCTGGACGAGCAGGGCAAGGGCCTGTACGAGCCGATTCACGGTTCGGCCCCGGACATTGCCGGACAGGGCGTAGCCAATCCCCTGGCCACGATTCTGTCTGTGGCCATGTTGCTGCGCTACACCTTGGGCCGGGGAGAACTGGCCGACCGGGTGGAGCGGGCCGTGGACCGGGTGCTGGACCAGGGCCTGCGCACCGCCGACATCGCCATTCCCGGCCAGGCCACGGTGGGCACCCGGGCCATGGGCGACGCCGTGGTAGCGGCCCTGGCCGACTGAGGCAGCGGGTTTTATCCATTGACTTTCGAGGTACTGATCATGAAGCGTATAGGGTTTGTAGGCTGGCGGGGGATGGTGGGTTCGGTGCTCATGGAGCGGATGCGGGCGGAGGGGGATTTCGACGCCATCGAGCCGGTGTTCTTCACCACCTCCAACGTGGGCGGGCGGGGTCCCGACGTGGGCCAGGACATACCGCCCCTCAAGGACGCCAACGCCATTCACGAACTCAAGGCCATGGAGGTGATCGTCACCTGCCAGGGGGGTGACTACACCAAAGCGATCTACCCCCAACTGCGGGCCGCCGGTTGGCAGGGCTACTGGATCGACGCCGCCTCCGCCCTGCGCATGGAGGACGCCGCCGTGATCATCCTCGACCCGGTGAACCGGCAGGTGATCGACCAGGCCCTGGCCCGGGGCGTAAAGGACTACATCGGCGGCAATTGCACGGTCAGCCTGATGCTCATGGGCCTGGGAGGGCTGTTCCAGGCCGGCTTGGTGGAATGGATGAGCGCCATGACCTACCAGGCTGCCTCTGGAGGCGGCGCCCAGCACATGCGCGAGTTGATCGCCGGCATGGGCGTAATCCACGGGGCCGTGGCCGATAAGCTGGCCGACCCCGCCTCGGCCATTCTGGAGATCGACCGTATCGTCGCCGACACCATCCGCTCCAGCGACTACCCCACCCAGCAGTTCGGCGTGCCCCTGGCCGGCAGTCTGATTCCCTGGATCGACACGCCACTGGACAACGGCCAGAGCCGGGAGGAATGGAAAGGCCAGGCCGAAACCAACAAAATTCTGGGTCGCGGGGATAACCCTATCCCCATCGACGGTATTTGCGTGCGGGTGGGGGCCATGCGCTGCCACAGCCAAGCGTTCACCCTTAAGCTGACCCGGGATCTGCCCCTGGATGAAATCCATGACCGGCTGGCTGGTCATAATGACTGGGTAAAGGTCATTCCCAACGAGCGGGAGCGGTCCATGAGGGAACTGACCCCGGCCGCCGTCACCGGCACCCTATCCGTGCCCGTGGGCCGACTGCGCAAGCTGAACATGGGACCGACCTATCTGGGTGCGTTCACTTGCGGCGATCAGTTGCTGTGGGGGGCGGCCGAGCCCCTGCGGCGGATGCTGCGCATCCTGCTGGAGCGCTAAGCCCGGTCTCCCCTCGTTTTCGACCCGGTGGAATTTTTAGGTGTTCAGCCTAAAGAAATCCGCCGGGGCTACGATTTTTTCGAACGAGAGGGTACAAGGCAATGAGCAAGACTTATGATGTGGCCGTTGTCGGCGCCACTGGCGCCGTCGGCGAAAGCATGCTGGATATGCTGGCCAGGCAAACCTTTCCAGTGGGCAAGGTCCATGCCCTGGCTGGCGACCGCTCCGTCGGTCAACGGGTGAGGTTCGATAACCGGCAACTGCCGGTGCGGGAACTGGAAAGCTTCGATTTTCAACAAGTGCGGCTGGCCCTGTTCGCGGCGACCGCCGACGCGGCCGAACGCTACGCCCCCAAGGCGATGGAGGCCGGTTGTTTGGTCATCGACGCCAGCGCCCGGTTCCGTCATGACGACGCCATTCCCCTCGTGGTCGCCCACGTTAATCCTGCCGCCCTGGCCGGTCATGCCCGCTCCGGTATCGTCGCCAGCCCCGACGCCATGACCATCCAACTGGCCCTGGTCCTCAAGCCCATCCTCGATGCCGTGGGTTTGGAACGGGTGGATGTGACGGCCTTGATGGCGGTGTCGGGCGGCGGTCGCGGCGGGGTGGAGGAACTGGCGGGTCAGAGCGCCAGGCTGCTCAACGGCCAGCCCATCGACTGCCAGGTTTTCCCCCGACGGATCGCCTTCAATCTGTTGCCCCAGATCGACGTTTTTCAGGGTAACGGCTATACCCGGGGAGAAATGCAGATCGTCAGAGACCTGGGCCGCCTCTTGGGAGACGAGCGCCTGCAAGTGAACCCCACGGCGGTGTGGGCGCCGGTATTCCACGGCCACTGCGCGGTCCTGCATCTGCAAACCCGAGACAAGCTCACCGAGGTAGCGGCCCGGGATCTACTGGCCGGTTCGCCGGGGCTGACGGTGCTGGATGAACACCGCCCCGGGGGCTATCCGACTCCGGAGGAGGCCAGTGGCCAGGATAGCGTACAGGTAGGGCGGATCAGGGAGAGTCTTGCCCACCCCCTGGGGTTAGACCTCTGGGTGGTGGCCGATAACCCCCGGAATGCTGCCCTGAACTGCCTCCAGATCGCTGAAATCCTGATTAAGGAGCGGCTTTGAGCTATTCTAAGGGCGTTCAACAGGCCGGCCGGGAGTCGGCAGCCAAAGGAACCGCCGGACCAACGGGTCGGCGGCCGTCAGCAATGGCATCCGCCAGATGGATGACCTGAGAAGCGGTCCAAAATGACAAGGAAACCTCTACGGATTTGTATTGCCGCCGCCCTGTACGCCCCCTTGGGCGTCATGGCTCTGGGCCTAGGCCCCATTCAGGTACGCTCCGCTCTAAACGAACCCCTGAGCGCTGAGATTCCTGTTTTCTCCGCCCAGGAGGGAGAACTGGAGGAACTCACCGTGGGGCTGGCCTCCCGGGATACCTTCCAGAAAGCGGGAATCGACCGGCCGTCGGTGCTGACCAACCTTCAGTTCGAACTAATTGAACGTCAGAACGGTTCAGCGCTGATCAGGGTCAGCTCCCAGCAGCCGATCCGGGAACCCATTCTCAATTTTCTGGTGGCGCTGGATGGCAACCGTTCCCGGTTGGTACGGGAATTCGCCGTGTTTCTGGACCCGCCAGGGTTTCGGAAGCCGGGCATATCCCTGCCGGTGACCCAAGCCGCCACCCCCGCCGCCCCAACCCGTCCGCCTGTCCAGCCACCGCCACCTACCCGGCGTGAACCCCGTCCCGATGTGAACCTGGGGCCAGGTCCGAGTTATGGGCCGGTGGCCTCTGGTGAGACCCTGTGGCGGATCGCCGAACGGTTACGACCACCCGGGGTCGGCCTCCAGCGGATGATCAATGCCCTGTTCAGGGCCAACCCTCAAGCCTTTGCAAGGTCCAATCCCGATAACTTAATGGCGGGAGTCACCCTGCGGGTACCCAATCCCCAGGAGATTGCCGCCCTGGATGGGGGGGCGGCGCCGGTCGCCGCGAACGCGCCCCAAGTCGCCGCAACCCAGCCCCCCCGGCTTGACTCGGACGAGGCGACATCGGCGCCGGTCGATACCGGCCTCGCCGGTCAGGTGCGCTTGCTATCACCCGAGGGTGGCGACAGCGCCCTGGAGGGGGGGACGGGAGACGCGGCGGGCGTCGACCCTGACCCGGCCACGGGAAGCGAACAGGAGCAGGAACCAGCCGCCACGATTGGACAGGCCCAGGTGGCGGGCGCGGTCGTGTCGGCCATCAACAGCGCCTATCTGATCGCCGTGCGGGATCAGGGTTTGGTGGGCTTGAAGCTCACCGGCATGGAAGACCTGCGCCGACGTATCGCCGAGCTGGAAGGCAGCAACTCCGAATCCCTTAGCCCGGAGGCGCCGACCTCGACGCCAACGCCAGCGTCGGCCCCAAGCCAGCCTCAGGCCCCAGCGCCTGCCGCAGGGCCGCCCGAGGCCGCCTCCACTACTCCGGTGGCCCCTCCCGTCCGAACCGTCTCCGTCCCGCCCCCGCCCCAGACCGGGTTTGTGGACGAGCTATTCGAGATGTTGGGAAAACCCCTGACGCTGGCAATGGCCGGTCTGGCGTTGCTGTTGCTGTTGTTGCTGCTGATACTGTCACGCCGCCGCCGCCGCCGCAGGAAGGCAACAGAGCCGGTACAGTTTACGCCGGTGACGGTCGATGCCGAGCCTACTCCAGTCGCGGCTCCGGCGATGGCGGAGTCCCCGGCTGTTCGGCCGCCCCCCCCAGCCATGGACAGTCCCCTGGAGCGGGCGGACCTGCTGATCGCCGTGGGCAATACCGCCGAAGCCGAGCATATCTTGCGGGTGGCTCTGACCGAGAACCCAGGCGACACGGCCTTGGCCGCCAAGTTGCTGGACGTCCATTTCGCGGCTGGTGAATCCCAAGCGTTTATCGAGGTGGCGGAGGATTTGCGCCGCCGGGTAGACGACGACGACCCCCTATGGAGCCATGCCCAGGAGTTGGGCGTGGAGTTGGTCCCGGAACATCCCCTCTTTGGGGGTAGGCGCGAGGCGCCACCGGACGCCGCGCCACCGAAACCGACAGCGGACGCCGCGCCGCCGAAACCGGCAGCGGACGCTCCCATGGAGAGTATGGACGATCTGGGACTGGACCTGGACTGGACAGATCTGGAACCGACGGAGAGCAAGACCGACGCTCCCACGCCCTCGGCGGCGGAGCGGAAGGCGGCGGACGCCACTTTACCCTGGGATGTGGCTGATTTTCAGGAATTTCGCCGCTCCAGGGAATCCCAGCAACCGGAGAGCGCGGCGGAGGGGCCTCCCAAGGCCGCCGAGGAAGAGGATTTCTTTTCCGATGCCCTGGCCGAGCTGGATTGGAATTCTACCCCCCAGCAGGAGACCGCGCCCCTGTCCGATGCCCAACCGGACTCGCCCCAGAAGGATGAGATAGAGACGTTTGCCCTGGACTTCGAGCTGGCGGACCCCAATGAACCGGATGCCTCCTCGAACACTGCGGCCCCGGCTGATGGGATGACCCCGGAGACCCCGGAGACCTCGGAGGTTTCGGAGACTCCGCCGGTCGCCGAGGACTATGTGGAGACCAAGCTGGACCTGGCTCAAGCGTATCTGGATATGGAAGACCCGGTGGGGGCGCGTAGCCTATTGGAAGAAGTGGCCCAGGAGGGCAGCCGCCATCAGAAACAGCGGGCGGATGAACTGCTGCGCAAGCTGGGTTGAGCTATACAAGGGTTCCGAAGTCGCCAGTTGCCCATACCCGTGGGACAGCCACGAGGATCGGTCGGGAATCGGGTAGGGAGGGATTCAGAACGGATAGGGACGCTGCTGGGCGTCTCGTTCCGGCACCGTCAGCAGCCGCTGATCCGGCGGCAGCGCCAGTTGTGCCCGCAGGTAGGCGGCGCGGTCGGCGATGCCGGGGGGGGGGGCGGGCTGGTTGCGTAAAAACCGAGTCAGCCAACCCGGCCCTTTACCCATATCGGGGTCTAATCTCAAGGCGTGGTGATAGTTGGCCAGGGCCTGCTCGTGCCGTCCCAGGCGGTCGTGGGCGATGCCTCGGTTAGCGTAATGGACCGCCATGTGGGGCTGGGCGGCGATTAGCCGGTCGTATAGGGCGAGGGCCTCCCGCTCCCGACCCATCACGATCAGGGTCTCGGCGCGGCCCCGTTGGGCGGCGAGGTGGCCAGGGTTGGCGGCCAGGGCTTCGTTATAGGCAGCCAGGGCCGCCGGATAGTGGCCGTCGGCGAAAGCGTTGCCGCCAGCCAGATAAGCGGAGTCTCCCGGCGCTCGGTGGGCAAAAAAACCGTCATAAACACTCCAGCCCACCCAACCCAGGGCCAGCAGCACGGCGCCGTGCAGCAGCAGTCGGTCGGCCATCAGTGTATCCCCAGCACCGCGCGATGAAATAAATAGGAGAAGGGTACGGTCAGCAGCAAGCCCAGCAGCCAGGCGCGGCGTAATTGGCGCCGGGACTCCGACTCCCCGAGGGGACGGTTCAGGCGCCGTTGCAGGCGGTTGACGCTCAGCGCCCAGATCAGTTGACTGACCGGCCACAGCAGTAGCGCCGCCAGCACCAGAACGGAGGCCAGGGGATAGAACTGGGCCATGGTCATGGCGGTTAACGCAAGCCCGGCACGGTGCAGGCGGGCAGACCATCATCAATGATCTCAACCTCCCAGGCCGGTACGATAAACAGTTTCAGTTTCACAAGACACCACATCAACAACACGCCAAGTCCCCAGAATAGCAGTTGCCTGATCCAGATGGAGGGTAGGCCGAACAGTCCACTGTTCGGTCAGGACAGGGAGCCAGGCGGTATGCTTTTGTATGGGTATAGGCGTCGCAACCGCGTGCTATGCAGTCACTAGGTTCGGAAAACGACGGCAACAGGTATGCCAGGAGGGGTGTTATATCATTGGTTTAGTTTGATTGTAGGTTTTTGCATGACTCAAGGGGGGCGCTGCGGGTGGCGGGCTGATGGCTAAAAGCATAGCCGGGGTATCAGAACTGGGCCGCCCGGAAGTGAATGGCCGCTTCCATATTAGAGGCTTTCATCACCTGGCCGAAAGTGTGAAAGCCCTGGGCTTCCAGGCGGTCCAGAAAATGCACTAACACTTGGGCCGTGGCCACGGCGTCCCCAAGGGCAGTGTGGCGCTTCTCGATCACCAGATTCAAGCGTTCGCAGATACCGTCCAGGCTGTGATCCTCGTTGTCTCCTTCTATAAGCAGGGACAGCAATAGGGTATCAATGACCGGGTTTCTGAAACTGATTCCGCACTGGGTTTCCTTGAGCTTGAGAAATTTCATATCGAAAGCGGCATTGTGGGCTACCAGCACCGCGTCTCCCACAAAAGTGTGGAAGCGGGGCAGCACCTCTTTGATCTTGGGCTGGTCTTTGACCATCTCGTCGGTGATGCCGTGGAAGCGGATGGAGTCCTTGGGAATGCCGCGCCCCGGATGGATCAGGCTGGAGAAGGTTTCGCCGTTCAGCACCCGCCCCTTGGTCACCCGCACGGCAGCGACGGAGATGATCTCGTCCCCGGCGTTGGGCCTAAGACCTGTGGTCTCGGTATCGAACACCACATAGCTCAGGTCCTTGAGTCGGCGCTTGCCCATCTCGCCGGTGAAGCTGTGGGCGTTCATCAGGTCGAAGTCGTAGAACTCAGGGCGTGGCGGCAGGGCCTGTTCGTCGGCTTGGGCCTGGGTCTGGGTGGAGGGTTGCAGGGGGATACGCAAGGCCGCCAGCCCATCTTTACGGGTATGGCTCCAAGGCTCGCAGCCGTGGCGCTCCAACGCGTCGGCTACGGTGATCCCCGACAGGGACGGCAGGGGAATGGTCAGCCACTGGTTCAGATGGGTGTTGGAAATTGCCGAGCCACGCCAGCGTAGTTCCACATAGACCCGGGTCTGGCTCATATCGGCGGCCATTGTGATCTCATCCAGATGCTCGTGTTCCACCAGCCGTTCGATCAGGAAGATCAGCGCCTGCATTAGGGAGTGGCTGTCTCCCTTGAGCCATTGGGGCTGCCCGGCGAGGTCTATTCGGATGGCGTAATGTTCTTTGATGTGGCGGGCTACGCAGCCGAGCAGGTCCGGGGAGTGGATCTCGGTCATGGGCCAGTGACCTACGGCTCGGCCCCGATACTCGGCAGCCAGGGATTCCAAGTGCTGACTGAGTTGGGTGCTGTCGTCGAGGATGGCCCGCTCAAACGCCTGGCGGTGAGCCGGGTCCATATCTGGAAACGTAATTAGATTCTCGGCCGCCGCCCGCAGGCTGGCCAGTGGACCGCGCAGCCCCCGGGTGACCATCCGCCGCACCGATTCATGGCGTTGCAGGTCCGCCAGTTCGGCGCTGATGTCCTCCAGGGTGACCACGTAGCCGTTAGATTTGCGGTCCTGGTCCAGGATCAGGGCCATCCGGCCCTTGAGCATGGAGCGGGCGTCGGGGGTGGCGCAGACAAAGGAGACGCTCAGATCTCGGGAGCCGTTCTGGAGGCGGAATTCCAGACGCTCCAGGGCGTGCTTGACGGGTTCGCTCGCCACCAGGTCGAAAAATGACCGGCTCAGGCCCAGGGCATGGCTATAGCTAAACAGCCGGGCCGCGGGCTGATTGTAGAGCAGGATGCGGTGGGCCTGGTTGCACACCACTACCCCTTCCCGCACCAGTTCCAGCAGGATCACCTCCAGCCAGCTTTTTTCCTGCTCCATCCGGGCGGTGGC
This sequence comes from uncultured Candidatus Competibacteraceae bacterium, assembly GCA_964597315.1. Lineage (GTDB taxonomy): Bacteria > Pseudomonadota > Gammaproteobacteria > Competibacterales > Competibacteraceae > CAZQXD01. Next base: position 22,237 of record CAZQXD010000047.1, on the reverse strand, counting down.
GGTGGCCATGGCCCGCACCGCCTCCCGGCGGGCGCCGCGCAGTTCGTCCACCAGTTTGGCGATGGACTCGGGCAGGTCTCCCAGTCCATGACCGTCGGGGACTCTCAGGGAGCGGTCCAGTTGCTTGACCTGAAGCAGGGCGCGCACGTCCCGGGCCAGGGAACCCAGGGGGGTAAGCAGCCGTTGCCGGGTGAAGCGCCAGAACACTAGGGCGGCCAGCACCAACACCAGGCTGGCGCCCAGGGCATAGAGCATCACCGGGGCGCGAAGCTGGGCGTCGGCGGGACCGGCGTAATGGAGGGCTGTCAGGACCCCACCCACCAGCAGGGCCAGGGCCAGGGCCACAAGGCCGATCAGACCAAGGGCGATAGATCGTTGCATGGTCGTTTCCCCGGCTCAAAAACGCCCCAGTTGATAACGTTGGCTCAGGGCGGACTGCATAGTGGCCACCACGCTGAAGGCGTCCTTGAGATGGTTACGTTCGAAGTGGGACAAGTGTTTGGGGGGCATGTAGTTGTCGGGCGCCTTGCCATCCTGGATCTGGCGGGCTTGATGGCGTAGCCGCACCATGGCGATGAACTCCAGGGCGTCGATCAGATCCGCCGACCCCTCGCCGCTCACCGCACCCTTGGACTGGGCGGCTGCCAGGCGGTCGCGGGTGTTGACCGGCGCCGCCCCGGACGCCAGGGCGAATACCCGGGCCAGATCGGTGATGGGCACCACGCCGCTGTGCTTGAGGTCCAGGGTGTGGTTGTGCTTGCCGTCCTTGACCAGGACAAAGCTGCGGAAAAACCCCAGGGGCGGTTGGTGGGTGAGGGCGTTGGAGGCCATATAGGCGAGGAAGATACGGTTGCGTTGGGCCTTGTCCAGAATATGGTTCTGTAGCGTTTGAAACAGGCTTTGGTCTCCGTACAGACAGCGTAGATCGAAGAAAATACTGGCATGCATCAGCGCCTTAGGCTGGGGCTGATCAACCCATTGATCGACATAGCCTTTCCAGACCCCCAGGGGCTGACGCCACTGCGGGGTCTTGGCCATGATCTCCCCGGGGCAGTAGACATAGCCACAGGCATCTAGGGCATCGCATACCCAGTCGCTGAGCGCCTCGAAATACGCCCCGTGCCGGGCCGAGTCGTAGTCGTCGGACAGCAGCAGGCAGTTGTCCTGGTCAGAGTGGGCGGTCTGTTCCTGGCGGCCCAGGGAGCCGCCGGAGAGCCAGGCGTAGGCCACCGGCGGCGGACCCAGGCGCTGTTCGGCCAGGGCCAGGAGCCGACGGTTGATGGCCTCTCCGACCGCAGAGATGACATGGCCGATGGAGTGGGCCGAGGCATTGCCCCCCACCAGGGTCACCAGCAAGCTGCCCAGGCGCCGACTGACCTGAGCCAGGGACTCGGAGCTATCGCAGCGATAAATATCGCTGATCAAGTACAAGGGGGAATTGGAGCGGCGCTGCACCAGGTCGGTGGAGGTAATCATACCGGCCACCTGACCGTCCCGGAGCACCGGTAGGTGATGAAAACCGCTTTGGGCCATGGCTAGCAGGGCCTCGTAGGCATAGCTGCGGGCATCCACCGTGGCCGGGTCGGAGGTCATGATCTCGGTCAGGGAGCGGCTACCGTCCAGGCCCGTGGCCACCACCCGTTGGCGTAAATCCCGGTCGGTGACGATCCCCGCCAGCTTGCCATCCCGGGCGATCATCAGCGAGGAGATTTTCTCCCGGGCCATGAGTTCGGCGGCCTCGCGGATACTGGCTTCGGGGTTCAGGGTGATGGGCGGTCGGCCGATCAGCTCGGCGATTGGGGTGGTCATCAGATTGACCGCACCTTCTTGATCGCGGTGTTGCAGGGCGCCCCGCAAGCGGCCGGTGGGGCTGAAGAAAAACCGGAACTGAGGGACCTCCTGACGCAGGGCGTGGAAGCGTTCCGCCGGCAGTAGATACAAGGCTGTAGCCTGGACGGCGCGCACGTCGAAATCCGTAAGGCCGTCTCCGATCAATGAGCGTTGACCGAAAATATCCCCTTCCCCCAGCCGGGCGATTAGGCTGCCGTCCGGCTCCAGCACCTCCACAGCGCCGCTGCGGATGATGAATAGATGGGTGTTGGGGGTGTCGTGGCGCAGGGCGAAATCCCCCTCGGCCAAGTGGCGGGTTTGTAACTGTCCCGGCAAGGCCGCGAGGACCTCTTCCGGGAGTTGGTCGAAGGGACGATGGGCGATCAGAAAATCACGCACGGCCAGTAGTTCGTTGTCCATGGGCCTTGTTCACAAGCAGCGTTGGGGAGCGGATGGGGTGTCGGACTTGTCCGTAGTCCCAGTCCGGTTATTCGAAAGGATAGCTAAAAACAAGAGACCCCGCACGGGGCGGGGTCTCAAAGGCAGCCTTGGATTAAGGCTTAGTGGCCGGTGGCGGCGCCAGCGCCCCGGGGGGTGCGGATGTCTTCCACCAGATGCTGCACATGCGCAGGCGGCGCGGCGGTGACCTTGGACACCGCAAAGGCCACGATGAAGTTCAGCAACATGCCGATGCCGCCGATGCCCTCGGGGGAGACACCGAGCAGCCAGTGCTCGGGGCTGTTGATGCCGATAGGCTCGATGAACACACCCTTGAAGTAGATGATGTAGCCCATGGTGAACACCAGACCCGTAAGCATGCCGGCGATGGCGCCTTCCCGGTTGACGGTCTTGCTGAAGATACCCATCAGAATGGCCGGGAACAAGGAGGAGGCCGCCAGGCCGAAGGCGAAGGCCACCACCTGGGCTACGAAGCCGGGCGGGTTGGCCCCCAGATACCAGGCGATCAGGATGGCCACGGTGATGGCGACACGACCGGCCAACAGCTCGGTCTTCTCGGTGATATTCGGCGTGAACATGCCCTTCATCAGGTCATGGGACACAGCCGAGGAGATGACCAGCAGCAGGCCCGCAGCGGTGGACAGGGCGGCGGCCACGGCGCCGGCGGCCATCAGGGCGATGACTAGACCGGGCAGTTCGGCGATTTCGGGGTTGGCCAGCACCATGATGTCCCGGTTCACGTCCAACTCGCTGCCGGTCCAGCCACACTGGTCCTGGACCTGTTGGGCCAGGGCCGGGTTGCCATCGTTGTAGTACTGGATGCGGCCGTCGCCGTTCTTGTCCTCAAACTTGAGCAGGCCGGTGCTCTCCCAGGTCTTGAACCACTCGGGCCGGTCCTCGAAGGCCAGGGGCTGGCCGCAGGTGAGGTTGCCGGAAGCATCGTGGATCAGCTCGGGCTGAATGGTGGTGGTCAGGTTCAGGCGAGACATGGCGCCCACGGCCGGGGCCACCGTATACAGCAGGGCGATGAACACCAGCGCCCAACCGGCGGAGGAACGGGCGTCACGGACCCGGGGAACGGTGAAGAAGCGCACGATAACGTGGGGCAGGCCGGCGGTGCCCACCATCAGGGCGACAGTGATAAAGAACATGTCAATCATGCTCTTGTTGCCCGCCGTATATTCCGCGAAGCCCAGGTCGGTGACCACCTGGTTGAGCCGGTCGAGCATGTACATATTGGAGCCGTCGGTGACGGTGCTGCCGAAGGCCAACTGAGGCAGGGGGTTGCCGGTGAGCTGGAAGGCGATAAACACCGCCGGAATGGTGTAGGCGAAGATCAGCACCACATACTGGGCCACCTGGGTATAGGTGACGCCCTTCATGCCCCCTAGCACCGCGTAGAAGAACACAATGCCCACGCCGATCATCAGGCCCAGTTCAATGGACACTTCCAGGTAGCGGGAGAACACGATGCCCACACCGCGCATCTGGCCGGCCACATAGGTGAAAGAAATGAAGATGAGGCAGATCACCGCCACGAAGCGGGCCAGCTTGGAGTAGTAGCGGTCGCCGATGAACTCCGGCACCGTGAATTTGCCGAATTTGCGCAGATAGGGAGCGAGCAGACAGGCCAGCAGCACATAGCCGCCGGTCCAACCCATCAGATACACGGAGCCACCGTAACCCAGAAAGGCGATCAGCCCAGCCATGGAGATGAAGGACGCTGCGGACATCCAATCGGCGCCGGTGGCCATGCCGTTCAGTACCGGGTGGACGCCGCCGCCAGCCACGTAGAATTCGCCCGTGGACCCGGCTCTAGCCCAGATGGCGATGCCGAAGTAGACGGCGAAACTCAGGCCGACGACGATGATATTAAGCCAATATTGATCCATTGAGGGTCCCCTTTATTCTTCGTGTACGTCGAAGTCGCGGTCGATCTTGTTCATGCGGATCACGTAGTACAGGATCAGCAATAAGAAGCAGTAGATGGAGCCTTGTTGGGCGAACCAGAAGCCCAGTTGAAAGCCGCCTAGGGGAATCGTGTTCAGCACATCCACCAGCAGAATGCCGAACCCGTAAGAGACGATGAACCAGACCACCAAAATGGTGCCGAGTACATTGAGATTTGCTTTCCAGTACGCTTGACCGGAAGTGCTAAGGCTCATTGGAACCTCCCTTCGTGTGATGGGTTGTGTAAGTTCGCTCGCATGGAGTTCTCCCGGGGGTTAAGGCGCCGTGCTAGGGCGGAGGTCCGCCTACGAGGCGTTTCCCGCCGAGGATGGCCCGGCAAGGTTTCCGCCGGTTATCCGTACCGAGAACATGGATATAATAGTTGCCCCGGAGATTTTTTCTCGCCGGGTCGCCGTTGATGACGGTCGATCCCTCCCATTGCGAGAACCATGCCAGTGGACTTGTTTTTTTAAAATGTTGAATTTTATAAAAAAATTTTATTTCCGACAGGTTATGGAGTGTGGCCTGCTACCTTAGGTAGCAGGTTTGCGGGTGAAACGGTAACACCGCCGCCCAAAGTATAATGATTAATAAGTCCTGGCTACAGGGTGCCTACATCACCTCAGCGGCGTTTTTCCGGGCGTGGTACGCCCAGGCGCTGGCGGCGCTCCCATAAGGACTTGCGGCTGATGCCTAGGCGTTTGGCCAGCTCAGTCTCGGTCATCCGATCCTGATTGGCCTGTACAAAATGCCGAAAATAGTCGTCCAGGGACAGGTCCGCCGGGTTGGCGTTGGCGGGTTCGGTGGTCGGCGGCGGTACCGACCGGCTGCCGCCCAGGGTCAGCAGTTGCGCACCGAGCAGATTGCCCTCGCTCAGAATCACCGCCCGTTCCACGGCGTTTTCCAGTTCCCGGACATTGCCTGGCCAGGGGTATTCGCGCACCGCCTGTAGGGCGTCGGGGGTGAACTCCATGGGCGGTCGACTCAGGCGCTTGCAGATTTTGTCCAGCATGTGGCGGGCCAGGGTGATCAGGTCCTCGCCCCGCTCCCGCAACGGCGGTAGCGGAATCTCCATGACCCGCAGCCGGTAATATAGGTCGCCCCGGAAGTCGCCGTCGGTCACCATAGCTTCTAGGTTCCGGTGGGTGGCGGCGATCAGCCGCACATCCACCTTAACGGTGCGAGAGGAACCTACCCGGCGGATTTCTCCCTCCTGCAAGACCCGCAGCAGGCGGGCTTGGGCGGCGGTGGGCAGTTCGCCGATTTCGTCCAGGAACAGAGTGCCGCCGTTGGCGGCCTCCACCAACCCCTCCCGGGCGCCCATGGCCCCGGTGAAAGCGCCCTTCTCGTGGCCGAACAGCTCGGATTCGATCAGAGCCTCGGGGATGGCCGCGCAGTTGACGGTGATCAGCGGCGCGTCTCGGCGTCGGCTTTGCTCATGAAGGGCGCGGGCCACCAGTTCCTTGCCGGTGCCCGATTCTCCCAGAACCAGCACCGTGGAATCCGTGGGGGCCACTTTGCGGATATGCTCGAAGACCTGTTCCATGGCCTTGCAGCGGCCGACGATACCGGCCACCGGGTATTCCCGCTGTAGGTCCGATTTCAGGGCCTCGTTCTGACGTTTAAGGCGGGTGCTGTCCAGAATGCGGCGCACCGCATGGAGCATTTCATCGTGATTGAAGGGCTTGGCGATGTAATCGGCGGCGCCCTGGTGCATGGCGTCCACCGCCGACTTGACGCTGGCGTAGCTGGTCATGATCAGTACCGGCACCTCGCTAGCCCGCTCGATGATCGCGGTTCCCGGGGGGCCGGGCAGGCGCAGGTCGCTGATGATCAAGTCAAAGTCGTTCAGATCGTATCGCTCCTCGGCTTCGGGAACGCTGCCCGCCTCGGCCACCTCGTAGTCGTTGCGCTCCAGTAGTCGGCGCAGGGCGACGCGGATGACTTTCTCGTCCTCAATGATCAATATGCTGTGCATTGTTCAACGCAGCCTCCGCTGGAGGGATAGGGGGGGACGCGGGCAGGCGCACGGTGAACCGGGCGCCGCCCCCGGGGTTGGCGTCGATGGACACCGCGCCGCCGTGGTCGCGGATGATGTTGTAGACCAGGGGCAGGCCCAATCCGGTGCCCTGGCCCGGTTCCTTGGTGGTAAAGAATGGCTCGAAGATCCGTTCCCGTAATTCCTCGGGGATGCCCGTCCCCTGATCGTCCACTCGGATAACCACCACCGAATCTTCCACTGTGGCCGAAACCCACACCCGGTCTCCAGGCTCGGAGGCATCGGCGGCATTACTGAGCAGGTTGACAAAGACCTGCAACAGCCGCTGCCGGTCGGCTTCCAGGGTCAGGCTCTCCGGGCAGTCATTGGCGTAGACCAGTTGCTTGCCGCCCCGGCTAAGCTGTACCAGCCGCTGGGCGTCGGCCACGCACTGGCGCAGGCTGAACCGGGTATGGCGCCGTTCCTGGGGACGGCCACCGTGGCTGTAGCTGAGCAGGGTCTGGACGATGGCGGTGATCCGGGCAGTCTGTTCCAGAATCTCGTCCAGGCTTTCTCGCAGCAGTTCGGGGTCGTGTTCCTCGCGCAGGTTCTGGGTCAGGCAGGCGATGCCGGTGACTGGGTTGCCGATCTCGTGGGCCACTCCGGCGGCCAGTTGGCCGATGGAGGCTAGCCGGGCGCTATGGATCAGTTCCGCCTCCAGGGTCTGCACCTCGGTCAGATCCTCCACCAGGATCACCATGCCGCTCCAGGGACGGTGGCTGTCGTCGTCCCTGGGCGGCAGGGACACGCCGATGGCCGCTTTATGGAGGTTGAACCAACGTGGTCGGCCTTGGACCAGCGCCCGGGTTTTGTGGACGTGCTGGCCGTCATGGTCCAGAAAAGCGCCTAACAATCCCGCCCAGGGCGCATTCAGATCGGCCACCCGGCTGCCCATGACGGTTTGCCGGTCAATGCCGGTGAGTCGCTCCATGGCCTGGTTCCAGTTGAGAATCTCCTGTTCGCTGGACAGGGCGCAGGCCCCCAGGGGCAGGTCCTGGAGAATCTGCCGATGGTAGAGTTGCAAGGCATCCAGGTCCCGGGCCAGGCCCCGAAGACGGGTTCGGGAGTGTTCCAGTTGCTCTTCGATAAAGCGCATCTGGTCGGTGAGCATCAACCGGGTGCTTTCGTCCGCCTGCAAGCGGGAGTCCACGATCATCCGCGCCATCATCGGTCCCAGCATTCCCGACAGGTTGCGCTCGATGCGGATGCGTAGCCGCTGCAAGTGCTGGGGGCGGGTCTCCCCAGGATCCATGGCCAGATCGGTCAGAGCTTTTTGCACTTCCCGACTGGCGGCCTGTTCGCCGATGACCCGGGTCAGGCGCTGGACAAATTCACCGGTCGAGGCGACGCTGAGCAGTCGGTTGCTGGGAACGTAGCCGCTTTCCCGGAAGCAGACGGCGATGGCCCGCTTTTCTCCGGCATTCTGGCGGGTGAGCAGGGACACGGCCACGAACAGCAGGGTATTCAGGGACAAAGACCAGAAAGTCACGGATGGCCAGGGGGAGGCATCGACCACCCCCAGGGTTTCCATCAGGTTGAAATGCCCGGTAATGATCCGGGCTTGTTCTAGTAGTGGGGTCATGAGGCTGGTGAACCACACAACAATCCCGGCCCCCAGTCCCCACAGAAACCCGGCCCGGGTGGCCCGCCGCCAGAACAGCACCCCCATCAGCCCCGGTAGAAACTGGGCCACCGCCACGAAGGAGATCAAACCCAACTGCACCAGCCCCTGGCTGTGTTCCAGCACCACGTATAGCCCGTAGCTGGTGAGGATGATCAGGCCGATGATGACCCGCCGCCCCCACAGCAGCCAGCGGTACAGGTCCACCGCCGGGTCTGGATAGCTGGCCGGCAGCAGCAGATGGTTGAGAGCCATGGAAGACAGGGCCAGGGTGGCGACGATAGCCATGGCGCTGGCCGCAGAGATACCGCCCACGAAGGCGATGGTGGGCAGCAGCGCCGTCTCCCCGGCCAGGGTGATGCTCAAGGGGTAATAGTCGGGATGGCTGTCCGCGCCCAGGGCCTGGCCAGCCCAGAGGATGGGGGGGATGGCCAGATTGAACAACAGCAGAAACAGCGGGAAAGCCCAACTCGCCACGCCCAGGGAGCGGCTGTCCAGGTTTTCCACAAAACCCATATGGAATTGTCGGGGCAGCAAAAAGGCCGCCGCGAAAGACAGAAATACCAGGGTATACCAGGGACCATCCCGCAACGGGGCGTACAGGGTCTCTAGAGACTGGGGGTTGGCCGCCAGCCAGCGGTGCATGCCGTCCACGCCCCCAAACACCCCGAACACCCCGAACAGGGCCACCGCCAGGATAGCGGCCAGTTTGACCAGGGATTCGAAAGCGATAGCCACCACCAAGCCATTGTGTTTTTCCCGGGGCGAGACATGACGGGCGCCGAACAGGATGGCGAAGCCGGTGAGGGTGGCGCAGAAAATCAGCCCCAGTTCCACCGGGGTCTGGGCGTCGATCAAGATGCGGGTGGACTCGGTCACCGCCTGAATCTGCAAAGCGATATAGGGCAGGCTGCCCAGCAGCATGAACAACGTTACAAGAATCCCCGCTAACTGGCTGTGGTAGCGAAAGGCGAACAAATCAGCTAGGGAAGTGAGCTGGTAGTCCCGCACCAGCCGCAGCAGCGGGGCCAGCAGTACCGGGGTAAGGATAAAAGCCAGGGTAGGGCCGATATAGATAGACAGGAACAAAAATCCGTTTTGCTCGGCGAAGCCCACGCTGCCGTAATAGCTCCAGGTGGTGGTATACACCCCCAGTGATAGGGCGTAGGTGATGGGGTGACGGGCTAGCGCCTCGGGTATCCAGCCCCGGTCGGTGGCATAGGCGATAAAGAACAGCAGCGACAGATAAACCAGCGCCACCAAAAACAAATAGCCCAGCTCAAAGTTCATGGCCGCGCAGGCGCTGGGCCACCCAGGTGAGCAGAATCACCCCTGCCCACACCCCGTAGAGCAGCCACCAGGTTCGACTAGGCGTGGCCCACCAAAAGAAAAACGGCGAAGCCAACAGAAACACGGCCAGCAGCGATATGACGATAGTGACGTCCCGCCGCCGGCTGCTGTCGATGGGATGGCGCATGAGGGTGGGGGCGCGGGTCTTTCTTGGTTACGTAAAGTAACACTACCCCTTGAACCGGCTCGATGCAAGCCTGGCCATGGCCCTTTGCGTGGCGGGTCGGCGGCGGTATCTTGCCGATCCGGGGTGGATCAAGAGCAGGAGATGGCCTATGCGGATGGCAATGGGTATTGAGTACGACGGCAGCGGTTTTCGGGGCTGGCAGAGTCAGCAAGCGGGGACGCGCACCGTGCAGGATTGCCTGGAGCGGGCCATCGCTAGGGTGGCCAATCACGCCGTGAGGGTGGTCTGCGCTGGGCGCACCGACGCCGGGGTTCATGCCACCGGGCAGGTGGTCCATTTCGATACCCCGGCCCGCCGTCGGCGTCGCAACTGGCTGCTGGGGGTCAACTCCAATCTACCTGAGGATATCAACCTCACCTGGGTACGGGAGGCGCCCGATACTTTCCACGCCCGCTTTTCGGCGCTGGCCCGGCGCTACCGTTATGTGATCCTCAACCGCCCGTTCCGCTCGGCCTTGGAGCGGCGGCGGGCGGTGTGGTGCCACCGGCCCCTGGATGCCGATACCATGCAGGCCGCCGGGCTGAGCCTGGTGGGAGAGCATGATTTTTCCTCGTTCCGGGCCGTGGAGTGCCAGGCCAAAAGCCCGGTGCGCCGCATCCACGAGCTGACGGTGCGACGGCTCGGAGAGCAGGTCATTCTGGAGGTGGAGGCCAATGCGTTTCTACACCACATGGTGCGCAATATCGCCGGGGTGCTAATGACCATCGGCGGCGGCGAGCGACCGGTGGATTGGGTGGATCAGGTGCTGGCCTATCGGGACCGGACCCTGGGAGGGGTGACGGCCCCGGCCCAGGGGCTGTATCTGACCACCGTGCGCTACGATCCGGCCTTTGACCTAGAGCCTCCGGGGATTTGGGAGCGGTTTTGAGACGCTCCCGATGGTTCGAAATAATTGAAACAATTCGGTGTTGGCGCGCAATCCAATGGATACCTTGACCCTGTAACTTGCATCACTGAGTCGGTGTCCAACCCGGCTTTATAGTGACCCGGACCTAACAGGAGAACCTTCATGCAGCAAAGTATTCGTGGCCTGTTAATCCTTTGGAGCCTGGCGCTGCTGGCGCTGGCGGCGGGTTTTGCCTTCCAGACCCCCTGGGCGATAGGGCTGTGGCCCTGGCCCGATGGTCGACTGTCCTATCTATGGGTGGGTTCCATCCTAGCCGCCGTGGCCCTGCCGATTCTATGGATCGGGCTGCGGGGGGAGTTGGCGGCCATGAGGGCCGGGGCTTTGGATTTTGCCCTAAGCTTTGCCGGCATCGCCGTGTTCCTGACCTGGTTTCACGAGGCCGAGGGCCTGACGCCCTGGATCGTGGGAGCCTGGCTGTCTCTGGTAGCCAATCTGAGCATCTGGCTGATGGTGCGGCGGCTGCCGTTTCGGGACAACCGGCCGGCGCCGGGGCTGGTGCGGGGAATGTTCCTGGTGCTGGGCTTGGTGCTGATCGGGGTGGGAACGGCCCTGCTGCTGTGCGCGCCCCTGGTGTTCCCCTGGCCCCTCAAGCCTGAGACTTCGGTGTTAATCGGCTGGGTGTTCCTAGGAGCGGCGGTGTATATGTTGCACGGTTTCATTTATCCGGCGCGAGGCAACGTGGGTGGCCAGTTGGTGGGTTTCGCCGCCTATGATCTGGTCCTGCTCGTTCCCTTCATCCAGCACTTCGAGACGGTCAAAGCGGAGCATCTGCCCAGCCTGACAGTGTTCACCGGGGTGTTGGTGATTACTCTGCTGCTGGCCATTTATTATTTCGTGGGGCCGCTGCCGGAGCCAGGCAGGGCTGACCGGGTTCACGGGATGGGGTAAGGTTGGCGCCTAGGATCGATAACCCAGGTGCCCCACCCGTGAGCCGCGTCATCCCCAAACCCAGTTTGTACTATCGGCTGACCTCCCCAGGTTATTTCTACGACCTCACCGGCCGGACCCTACCCTGGCTGGGTGGCGCCAGTGTGCTACTGCTGGTCTGGGGGCTGGTCTGGGGGTTGGCTTATGCCCCCCCGGATTACCAGCAGGGAGACAGTTTCCGCATCATCTACGTGCATGTGCCCGCAGCGGCCCTGTCCATGGGGGTCTATATGGCCATGGCGGTGAGCGGGGCCATCGGCCTGATCTGGCGGATCAAACTCATGGCCCTGTTCTCGGGGAGCTGCGCCCCCATCGGCGCGGGTTACACTTTTCTGGCCCTGGCCACCGGCGCCCTGTGGGGCAAGCCCATGTGGGGCGCCTGGTGGGTATGGGACGCCCGGCTCACCTCGGAGCTGATCCTGTTGTTTCTGTATCTGGGCTATATGGGCCTGCAAGAGGCCATCGATGACCCGGACCAGGCTTCCCGAGCGGCGGCGGTGCTGGCCATCGTGGGCGTGGTGAACATCCCCATCATCCACTACTCGGTGGAATGGTGGCACACCCTTCATCAGGGGGCCACCCTCTTTAAGCTGGACAAACCGGCCATAGCCCCGGAGATGCTCTGGCCCCTGCTGATTATGCTGGCGGCCTTCGGGCTGGTGTTTATCACCGCCGCCATCATGGGCACCCGTAACGCCATCCTGGCGCGCAAGCTGAGCGGAGTCTGAACCGATGCCGCCGGGTCGGTTTGGGTTAGAATAAGCCTTTTGCCAGGGAACCGGGCGGGACCTTGCCGGTCCATGACTTTGGTCAATACGCTGGCGCCCGGTTTCATGGTTTAATTTCCAACCACCTACCCCAGGCTTCACGACGACATGCAGTTTTCCAATTGGAGCGAGTTTTTCGAGATGGGCGGCTATGCCCTCTATGTTTGGGCTTCCTATGCCCTAGCGCTTTTGGTGCTGGCCGTCGCGCTGCTCGCCCCCCTGTTCCGCCACCGGCGCCTAAAGCGGGAGCTGGCGCGCCGGGAGCGCCTCCGGCAACGACAGGACCTGAACCCATGACCCCCACCCGACGCAGACGCCTGACCCTGATTCTGATTTTGCTGGCCGGCATGGGCGCCGCCGTGGCCCTGACCCTTTACGCCCTACAGCAGAACATCAACCTGTTTTACGCTCCGGCCCAGATCGCCAACGGCGAGGCCCCGGTGGGGCGCAGCATCCGCATCGGCGGGCTGGTGGTGGACGGCAGCGTCAAACGGGCCACCGACAGTCTCAGGGTCAGCTTCCAGCTCACCGACACCGCCGCCAATATCGACGTGAGCTACGAGGGCATCCTCCCGGATCTGTTCCGAGAAGGGCAGGGCATCGTGGCCCGAGGGGTGTTGCAGCCCGACGGCAGCGTGCGGGCCGAAGAAGTGCTGGCCAAGCACGACGAGAACTACATGCCCCCGGAAGTGGCCGACAGCCTCAAGCAGGCTGGCCTGTGGCAACATGCCGACGATAAGCCCAAGCCCTAGGAGACCGCCATGCTTCCCGAAATCGGCCATCTGGCCCTGGTGCTGGCCCTGAGCCTGGCGATTCTCCAGGCCGCGCTACCCTTGGTGGGCGCCGCCCGGGGGGATATCCGGCTGATGGCCGCCGCCCGGCCCGCCGCCCTGGGTCAGTTCACATTTCTGCTGATCAGTTTTCTGTGCCTGGTCCTGGCCTTCGTGGGTAATGATTTTTCCGTGGCCTATGTGGCTCAAAACTCCAACAGCCAACTGCCCTTGGGCTATCGCATTTCGGCGGTCTGGGGTGGCCACGAGGGTTCCCTGCTGCTGTGGGTGCTGATGCTGTCCGGGTGGAGCGCGGCGGTAGCGGTGTTCTCCGCCAAGCTACCCCGGGAACTGCTGGCCCGGGTGCTGGGGGTGCTGGGGCTGATCAGCATCGGCTTTATTCTGTTCACCCAGATTACCTCCAACCCCTTCGAGCGGCTGCTGCCGTTCTTTCCCCTGGACGGTCGGGACCTCAACCCCTTGCTCCAGGACATCGGCCTGATCATCCATCCGCCCATGCTGTATATGGGTTATGTGGGCTTCGCCGTGGCCTTCGCCTTCGTGGTGGCGGCCCTGCTGGGAGGGCGGTTGGACAGCGCCTGGGCGCGCTGGTCCCGGCCCTGGACCACGGTGGCCTGGGGTTTCCTGACCCTGGGCATCGCCCTGGGGAGCTGGTGGGCCTATTACGAACTGGGCTGGGGCGGCTGGTGGTTTTGGGACCCGGTGGAGAACGCCTCTTTCATGCCCTGGCTGGCGGGCACGGCCCTGATCCACGCCCTGGCCGCCACCGAAAAACGGGGGGTGTTCCGGGCCTGGACCGTGCTGCTGGCCATCGCCGCCTTTTCCCTCAGCGTGCTGGGCACGTTTCTGGTGCGCTCCGGGGTGCTTACCTCGGTTCATGCCTTCGCCACCGATCCCGACCGGGGCCTATTCGTGCTGGTCCTGCTGGCCCTTATCACCGGTGGGGCGCTGACCCTGCTGGTGATCCGCGCCCACGCCATCAAGAGCGAAGGCCGCTTCGAGCCGGTGTCCCGGGAGACCGCCATCCTGGGCAACAACCTGCTGCTGGTGGGGGCCTGCGCGGTGGTGTTCACGGGCACCCTGTTCCCGCTGCTGGTGGACGTGCTGGGGATGGGCAAGATCTCCGTGGGACCGCCCTATTTCAATACCTTGTTCGTGCCCCTGACCCTGGCCCTGTTGCTGTTGTTGGGGGTCGGGCCGCTACTGCGTTGGAAGGCCGACGGGGCCGAGCGCCATATGCGCCGCTTGGCGCCGGTGTCGGTGGGATGCGCTGTGGTCGGCTTCGCCCTGCCGCTGCTGGCCGCTGAGTATCGCTTTATGGTGGGGCTGTCCCTGGCCCTGGTGTTATGGGTAGTGGCCGGCGTGGTGGCCGATCTGGCTGGCCGGGTCCGTCATAAACCCCGGCCCTGGGCGGCCCTGACTAGCTTGCCCCGGGGGTTTCTGGGCATGCACCTGGCTCATCTGGGGGTAGTGGTCTGCGTCACCGGGGTGGCGGTGACCAGCGCCTACAGCATCGAGCGGGATTTGCGCATGGCGGTGGGGGAGACCGCCACGGTAGGTCCGTACCACTTTACCCTGGAGGCCCTGAAAGACGTCACCGGTCCCAACTATACGGCCACCGGCGCTACGATCCGAGTCACCGACGCCAACGACGGCTTGCTCACCGTGATGCACCCCCAGAAGCGAATCTACACCGTCCAGCAGATGCCCATGTCCGAGGTGGCCCTGGACCCAGGACTGACCCGGGATCTGTACGTGGCCCTGGGGGAGCCGGTGGGCGAGGACGCCTGGGCGGTGCGTATCTACTACAAGCCGTTCGTGCGCTGGCTCTGGTTGGGGGCGGTGTTCATGGCCCTGGGGGGGTTCATGGCCATCAGCGACCGCCGCTACCGACTGGCCCTAACGCGGCGTCAGACTTCGGCCTCGGAGGATGCCCATGTCGCGCGGGCGTAAGCTGACCCTGATTCTAGCCCTGCCTCTGGCGGTTTTTGTGGCCTTGCTGCTGGTGCTGTTGGGGGGGCTGGGCAACGACCCTCGGCTGTTGCCCTCGGCGCTGATCGACAAGCCCTTGCCCAGCTTCGCCGTGGGCACCCTGGAAGCGCCGGACAGTCGGCTCGGCGCCGACGACCTCAAGGGCGGCATCGCCCTGCTCAACGTCTGGGCTACCTGGTGCCCCACCTGCGCCGCCGAACACGCCGTACTCAACGCCTTGCGGGATCGAGGGGTAGTAATTTATGGGGTCAATTATAAAGACGACCGGGACACCGCCCTGCGCTGGCTGTCTCGCCATGGCGACCCCTACCGGATCAACCTTTATGACCCCAGGGGTAGCCTGGGACTGGATTTGGGGGTGTATGGCGCACCGGAAACCTATTTGCTGGATCAGCGGGGGGTGATCCGCTATCGGCACGTAGGGGCGCTTACCGAAGCCATCTGGGCGGATGAATTTCTGCCCCGGATTCAGCAACTGGAGGGGCAGGGGTGATGAGTGGATTTTTCCATCCCGGGTGGAGCGGCCTGGCCATGCTACTGCTCCTGTCCTCCCCGGCCAGAGCCGCCATCGACGCCTATCAGTTCCAGGACCCGGTCAACGAACAGCGGTTTCGGACCCTGGTCCAGGAACTGCGTTGCCCCAAGTGCCAGAACCAGAACATCGCCGATTCCAATGCGCCCCTGGCCAAGGATCTACGGGACCGGACCTACGAAATGATCCAGGCCGGGCGCGCCGATCAGGAGATCATGGCTTTTATGACCGAGCGTTACGGGGACTTCATCACCTACCGCCCGCCCTTGCGGCCCATCACCTGGCTCTTGTGGTTCGGGCCTGGCTTGGGGGTAGCGCTGGCGGCCCTGGGCATCGGTCTGTGGGTGCGCCGCCGCCGCCCCGCCCCGGCCTTGGATGAACCGGATCGGCGGCGGGTGGAGGCACTGCTCAAGCGCCATGGGGAAGACGCTCCATGACCCTATTCTGGCTGATCGCCACCGCCATGGTGGCCGCCGCCGCCGCCTTGATGCTATGGCCTTTGTGGCGGAGCCAACTTGGCGCCGATGTGTCCCGGGAGGCGGTCAATGTGGCCATCTTCCGGGAGCGGCTGGCGGAACTGGAGGCCGAGCGCCACAGGGGCAATCTGGATCAGGAGCGGTATCGTCAGTTGCGCGCCGAGCTGGAACTGACCTTGCTGGACGACGTGCCCGACGCCACCCATGCTGGCAGCGTCGGCCAAGGCTCGCGACTGGCGGGCACCATCTTGGCGGTGCTGATCCCCCTGGCGGCCCTGGGCTATTATTGGTGGGCGCCTTTGCACACCGGCGAGCAACCCCAGCGGACGCTGGTCCGGGATTGGCTGGCTGTACAGGCGCGCATGGGACCGCTGGTGGAGCAGGCCCTGGGCAGGACCGAAGCGTTCCCCGAGGCGGCCATGGAGGATCTGCCCAACTTCGTGCGGGTGCTGCAAGTCCGGCTGCTGGCCGACGGCCTGAAGGATGCCGATGGTCTGCACTTGCTGGGCCTGGGTTATCTGCAACTGCGTCTGCCCCAGCCGGCCCTGGAAGCCTTCGGCCGGTCCTGGTCCCTACGCCCCGGCGCCCCGGACGTGGCCTACGGTTACGCCCAGGCCCTGATCCTGGCCAACGACGGCAAACTGAACGATCCCGCCGCCCGCCTGCTGCGGCTGGTGCTCAAGGCTCGGCCCGATCACCAGGGGGCGTTGTTGCTGTATGGCTTCGGGTCCTACAACGTCGGCGACTACCAGCAAGCCGTGGAGTCCTGGGAGGCGCTGCTGGCCCTGCGCGACCCGGGCAGCGACAACGCCCGGCTATTGCGTAACAGCATCGACCAAGCCCGCCAGCAACTGGCCCACCAGCAGGCGGGCGGGACCGATCCGACGGCCGGACCGCAGCTCACTGTCACCGTGGACGTGGCCCCAGCTCTCAAGGAGCGGGTCAAGGCTGGCGCCACTCTGTTCGTGTTCGCTAAGGCCGCCGCTGGCCCGCCTATGCCCTTGGCGGCGGTGCGCCGTCCGGCCGGGGGCTTCCCGGCCACAGTGGTGCTAGACGACAGCACCGCGATGCTGCCTTCCATGACCCTGTCCAGCGTCGAGCAAGTGGTGGTGGGGGCGCGAATCTCCGAGTCCGGGGCGGTGGCCGATCAGGCCGGGGATCTGCGGGGCCAGACCGCCGTCATCGAACTCAAAAGCGGCCCTCGGGACGTGGCCCTGGTGATCGACCAGGTCATGGACTAAGCGCCCATGGACGGCGGCCTGAGCGCCGAGGGACTGAGCTGCATCCGCGATGGCCGGGCCTTGTTCCGGCGACTGTCCCTGGCCGTGGCCCCCGGCGAGGTGGTCCAGGTGCGGGGTGACAACGGCGCCGGCAAGACTAGCCTACTACGCATCCTCTGCGGCCTGACCCAACCCCAGGAGGGCACGGTGTTCTGGCGTGGCCAGGACATCCGCCGCTGCCGCTTGGACTACCACGGGGCGCTCTTGTACATCGGCCACGCCCCGGCCCTCAAGGAGGAACTCAGCCCCCTGGAAAATCTGACATTTTATCGGGCCTTGGGGGATCATGTCGGCAGTCCGACGGAACTGGAACAGGCCCTGGATGCGATGGGCCTGTACGGTTTCGAGGAGGTGGCGGTGCGCACCCTGTCCGCCGGTCAGCGCCGCCGCGCCGCCCTAGCCCGGCTATGGCTCAGTCCGGCGCCCCTATGGGTCCTGGATGAACCCTTTACGGCCCTGGACGCCAAGGGCATCCGCAATCTGGAGGCCCGGCTGACGGCCCACGCCGACGGTGGCGGCTCGATCCTGCTCACCAGCCACCAGCCCGTGCATTTGGATGGTCGGGTGGTGCGCCATCTGGAACTGGCATGAGCAATAGCGCCTGGAGCGCTTTCGCCGGGGTGCTGCGCCGAGACCTGCATCTGGGGGTGGCCCGGCCTGGGGAACTGCTCAATCCCCTGCTATTTTTCATCCTAGTGGTCAGCCTCTTCCCTCTGGGGGTAGGGCCAGGGCCGCAGACCCTGGGCGCCATCGCTCCGGGGGTGATCTGGGTGGCGGCCCTGCTGGCTACCCTGTTGTCCACGGAACGGCTGTTTCGGGGGGATTTCGACGATGGTTCTCTGGAGCAACTGCTGCTCAGTCCCCATTACCTGCCCTGGCTGGTGTTGGCCAAGGTGCTGGCCCATTGGCTGCTCACCGGGCTGCCCCTGCTGTTGGTCTCGCCGCTGTTGGGGGTGATTCTTTACCTGCCCGGAGAGGCCATCGCCGCCCTGCCCCTGACCCTGCTCCTGGGCACCCCGATCCTCAGCCTGGTGGGCTCCATCGGCGTGGGCCTGACCGTGGGCCTGCGCCGGGGCGGCGTGCTGCTCACCTTGTTAGTGCTGCCCTTGTATATCCCGGCGCTGATTTTCGGCACCTCGGCCCTGGAGGCCGCCGCCACCGGGTTGGGCTATAGCGGACAACTGGCCCTGCTAGGGGCGATGCTGGCCATGGCCTTGACCCTGGCCCCGTTCGCCGCAGCGGCGGCTTTGCGGATCAGCGTCAATTGAGCTAGGCGCTTAGCAACCTTGGAGCTTGCCCTTGCCCGGGCCGCCCCCTAGGCTTGCATTCAGGACCCAACCATAGGACATGCCCATGAGCATCTGGACCACCCAGCCGGACCTGGTGGCCATCAACGAAATGGCCGAACATTCCATGGTGCGGCATCTGGGCATTTGCTTCGTGGATTTCGGCGAGGATTATCTGTCCGCCGCCATGCCCGTGGACCAGCGCACTCACCAACTCATGGGCCTGCTCCACGGCGGGGCATCGGTGACCCTGGCCGAAACCCTGGGCAGCATGGGCGCTCTGTTGTGCCTTGACACCGAGCGCCAGTACTGCGTGGGCCTGGAGATCAACGCCAACCATCTGCGCCCGGTGACCCAGGGCCAGGTGACTGGCATCGCCCGGCCCGTTCACCAAGGCCGCACCACTCAGGTTTGGGATATCCACATCGAAGATGACGGCCACCGGCTGGTCTGCGTATCCCGGATCACCCTGGCGGTGCGGGACAAGCCACCCTGAGACGGAAACTTCGGGGGCCGGGTTTCATCCAAAACCAGGGCTGTTGCGTATACCAGTAGGCTACTTTTCGCAACAAGCCTCGCAGGTATTCTCATGAAAAGACGACATCTGTTGACGGGAGCCTTGGGTTTAGCCATTGTTCCATATCTATTGATCCCAAAAGCCATGAGCGACAGGAGCGGCAAAATCGAGTTCATCGACAAAACTGATGCCCAGTGGCGCGAGCTGCTTACCGCCGATCAGTACAATGTGCTGCGGGAGGAGGGCACCGAGCCGCCCTTTACCAGCCCCCTCAACGACGAGAAGCGCCAGGGCGAGTACGCCTGCGCCGGATGCGGGCTGGTGCTGTTCACCTCGGAAATGAAATTCGACAGCGGCACCGGCTGGCCCAGCTTTTTCACCCATATTGAGGGCGCGGTGGGCACCAGGCGGGATTTCAAGCTGATCCTGCCCCGCACCGAGTATCATTGCATTCGCTGTGGCGGCCACCAAGGCCATGTATTCAAGGACGGCCCACCCCCCACCGGGGAGCGTTGGTGCAATAACGGCGTGGCCCTGACCTTTATCCCCGCCTGATAACCCTCCAGCGCCGTCGGCGGGCAGGCCGACGGCACGAGACTATTGCTCACGAATTTTTTTAGCCGCCCTATTGAACGATGTTTAATTTTTTGCTAAAAATACAATTGAACAACGTTTAAAAAGGAGCCGCCATGCTCACCCTGCTGACCCGTATCGATCGCCTGCTGAAGGCCAACCTCAATCACGCCCTGGACCAAATGGAAGACCCGGAGCGCATGCTCGCCCAACTGATCCGCGACCTAGACGTCGGGCTATGCGAAGCCAGAACCCAGGTGGCCGGAGCCATGGCCGCCGACAAGCGCCTCGTCGCCCGGCTGCGGGAGCATCAGGCCCGCCGCGACGCTTGGGCTGCCCGGGCCGAGACAGCCCTAGATGGGGACCGGGAGGAACTGGCCCGGGAGGCCCTGACCCGCAAGCTGGACGAACAGCGGATCGTGACCGAACTGGAAACCGCCCGAGACCAGGCGGCCCGGACCGTGGCCCGGCTGCGCGACCAGCTTCAGGCTCTGGAAGCCCGGCGCACCGAGGCCCAGCGCCGCCGGGAGGCGCTGCTGAGTCGGCAGCGTACCGCCCAGGCCCAGCGCAGCCTCAACCGTGGCCTGGCCCGGTGCCGGGCCGGGCTGGATTTATCGGAACGCTTCGCCGACCTGGAAGAGCGGGTCGCCGATGCCCAGGCCCGGGCCGAGGCCGAGGCCGAACTGATGGCTCAGCCCGGCGCCCGGGAGCAGAGCTTCCGGGACCTGGAGACGACTGTTCAGGTGGACCAGGAACTGGCCGCTCTCAAAGCCCGACGCACCGTCCGGGACTGATTTCGTTTACTACCAAGCTCAAGGTAACTACCGATGGATGATATTCGCGTGACCCAATTGAACTCCCCTTCCTGGCTGTTTTTTGTCAGGGCGTCCTTTGTCATTTCCGTGGCGGCCATGGCCCTGGGCATCGTCTATATCCCCGTGGACTTCTGGATCAAGGGTTATCTGGGCATGGGGCTGCTGTTCGTGGTGGGTTCCACCCTGACCCTGTCCAAGACCGTACGGGATGAGTTCGAGGGCAAGAAGTTGCTCAATAAGATCAGCGAGGCCCGCACCGAGCGGATGCTCAAGGAGTACGAACCCGACTGAGGCGTTGAATAGCCAAAGAAGCCTTATCGCTCAGGGAGGTCCGGCCCGTCATCATTGACAGCGAGCGCCGCGCCAGTCCGAGCGGATACCCGAGAACCTCCGGCGGTACATGGGATCAAGATGCCGCCGGAGGAGAGGTGGTTTAGTCGCCGAAAACCTCGTCAATACGCCGCGCCGTAAGTACCCGGTCGCTCCATTCCAGGAGGGTATCGGCGTCGGCCTGTTCGATCCGTCGGCGTTGGGGTTCGGATAGCGGTCCGAATTTGCGATCCAACTGCCGCAGCAGGACCGATGCTTCACCCTGTTGC
>CAZQXD010000047.1:0-1240 GCA_964597315.1 uncultured Candidatus Competibacteraceae bacterium | reverse complement strand
AGGCCCTGTTGCAGGCCCTGTTGCAGGCCCTGTTGCAGGCCCTGTTGCAGGCCCTGTTGCAGGCCCTCCTGACGACCGGCTTCGATACCCTGTTCACGCCAGTTTTTGGTCCACTCTTCTACACGTTCGGAGAGCATGGCTTTCACCTCATTTAAATCGGCAACTTCAGGCAGCCGCTGGCCTGGCAGGCGCCTGGGCAGCAACACTCGGTGCAACCAGACCGTGAAGGCACGGCGCAGTGACGCCTGTTCGGGCGACTTGAGCCAGTCGAGCAGCGCCGTCACCACATCTACTATATCATCCGGGCCGCGACTGTTTTCCAGACGAAACACCGCCGCCGCCAGATTGCGGGGGGTGGCTAGGTCTTCGTCTTGAAGCCGACCCTCGTCCAGCACCAGATAACGTAACCGGGGTCGGTACCGGTCCAGTCCGCCAGGAACGGCCTGAATCAGCTCCGCCACATCCAGGGCCGCGTTCCAACGGGGTGCGCCGTTGTAAAGCACCAGTGGCAGCACTGGCGGAAGCTCGCCCGTGGCGTCCAGGCGTTGGGTTTTGATGAGATCCTGATAGAGCAGCCCCACGTAGACCAGAATGCGCACTGCCATATAGCGGTCCACGGAGGACTGAAACTCCAGGAGCAGGTAGATATACAGCCAATTCCGGCCCCAGCGTACCCGCCAGATCAGGTCATCCTCCCGTTCCCGGAGATCATCGGCCACGAAGCTGCCGCTGGCTTTTTCCAGGGAGGCGAAATCCAGTTGTTCGACCCAGTCCTCCCGAACGAAACCCCGGATCAGATCCTCCACCAGTTGGGGGTGAGAGAATAATAATTTATAGCTGTGATCGTGATCGGTCATCCGCTGTCCTTTTGGGGCCGGTGGTGGTCCGGCCCCGTCTTGTCCCTTGACGTACTGTTCAGGCCAGCCGTCGGTACTTGATCCGGTGGGGCTGGTCCGCCTCCACTCCCAGTCGGCGCTTGCGGTCGGCTTCGTAGTCGGCGTAATTGCCCTCGAACCAGACCACCTGGGAATCCCCCTCGAAGGCCAGGATGTGGGTGGCGATCCGGTCCAGGAACCAGCGGTCATGGGAGATCACGACCGCGCAGCCGGCAAAGTCCAGGAGGGCCTCCTCGAGGGCGCGCAGGGTATCGACGTCCAGATCGTTCGTGGGCTCGTCCAGGAGGATCAGGTTGCCCCCCTGCTTCAAGACTTTGGCCAGGTGGACACGATTTCGCTCACCC
>CAZQXD010000046.1:0-33621 GCA_964597315.1 uncultured Candidatus Competibacteraceae bacterium | reverse complement strand
ATGTCCCTGATCGAGCACCCCAAGAAGGTCTTAAAGTCACGCGCGGCATGAATGATTGTGGCGCTGATCGCGGGCGTATTGGGCTTTTCCGGGGTGGCCGGAACGGCGGCCTGGATTGCGCAGGTACTGTTCGTAGTCTTTTTGATTCTGTTCGTGGTGTCGCTGATCCGGGGGCGGAGAACCCCGTCAGCCTAGCCCGACAGAAGGCGTATTGAGTACGGCCTGTTCCCAGGCGACGGGCCGTTTCAATCAAAAGTCAGCTTTCGGATCTGTGGCCTTGAAGGCGCTCGGTCGACCTAATCCGTCGGCTAGCGTTGGTGACCTGGAAAGCGTCATGTAGAACGGCCCGCAACAGGTCGGCATCCACCGGTTTGCATAAGTATTTGTAGATAGAACCCTCGTTGATAGCATCCAACACCAGCCGGGAGTCGCTATGGCCGCTCAGGATAATCCGCAGGGTGTTTGGGTATAGTTCCCTGGCCCGCTTTAGGAAGCGTACCCCGTCCATGCCTGGCATGGCGTGATCCGATAAAATCACATCCACTTTGTGCCGGGCCAGCGTCTCAAACCCGCTGGCCGCGTCGGCGGCGGCAAGGATGCGGTAGTCTTCGTGGCTTAAGGCATGCTTTATGCCTCTGATGAAAAACTCTTCATCGTCCACCAGCAAGAGGGTGGGACGCTGTTGATCCTCAGGCTCGGGCCGTAGATCCCCGAAGGGTTGCCCCCGTAAATAGGCTTCAAGCTGAGCCGGGGGCAGGGGAGGGCTGAAGTAAAAGCCTTGCAATTCCTCACAACCCTTGGCCCGCAAAAATGCCAGTTGTCCTTTTGTTTCCACCCCCTCGGCGACGACGCCGAGCCGCAGGCTATTGGCCATGGCCACCACGGCCTGGGCGATAGCGGCGTCGTTAGGGTCGTTGGTGATGTCCCGAACAAAGGATTTGTCGATTTTCAGCCGGTCGATGGGCAGGCGCTTGAGGTAGTTCAGGGAAGAGTAGCCAGTGCCGAAGTCGTCGATGGCCAGGCTAACCCCCATGGATTTGAGCGCCTGCAAGGTTGCCACGGCGCCATCCATGTCTTTCATAAGCAGGGATTCGGTGAGCTCCAGCTCCAGGTAACCGGGAGGCAGGCCGGTTTCTGCCAGCACTCGTCCCACCAGGGAGGGAAGATCGCCCTGGATAAATTGCAGGGCGGAGAGATTGACCGCCATGCGTGGCGTCGGCACGCCCTGGTCCAGCCAAGTTCGGGCCTGGGCGCAGGCGGTTTTCAAGGCCCACTCTCCCAAGGGAATGATCAGGCCGGTCTCTTCGGCCAGGGGGATGAACTCGTCCTGGGGCATCATGCCCTGTTGGGGATGGCGCCAGCGCAGCAGGGCTTCGACCCCTACCACACGGCCGCTGCTCAGACTGACCTGGGGCTGGTAATAGAGCAGTATCTCGCCCTGATCCAAGGCGTGGCGCAGCTTGTTTTCTAGAGTCAAGCGCTCCAGAAAACGAGCGTTCATTTCGGCGGAATAAAAACAGATTTCGCCTCGCCCCATTTCCTTGGTTCGATGCACGGCGATGACAGCGTTTTTGAGCAGTTCGCCGTGCTCGCGGCCATCTCGGGGGAACAGGCTGATGCCGATACTGGTGGTGAGATGCAACTCCTGGTCGTTCAGGGAGAAGGGTGGGGTGAGGGCATCCCGGGCTTTATGGGCGACTTTCATGGCCAGATCGGAGTGGGTGAGATTTTCCAGGACAATGACGAACTCGTCGTTGCCCAGCCGAGCCACGGTGTCTTCCTGGCGGACACAGCTCTGGAGCCGGGCGGCCACCAGTTTCAGCAGGCAGTCACCCGCACCATAGCCCAAGGTGTCGTTGACGGTCTTGAAACGGTCTAGATCCAGAAACAGCACCGCCACCAGCCGCCCGGCCCGGGTGGCATGGTCGAGGGCGTGTCCGAGTCGCTCCTGGAGCAGATTACGGTTGGGCAGGCCGGTGAGGCCATCGTGGTTGGCCTGGTAGCGCAACTGCACTTCATAGGCTTTGCGCTCGCTGATGTCCCGGGCCGTGCAATAGCAAACGTCCCGATCCAGGGCGGCGACGCCGCTCCATTCCAGCCACAGGTAGTCGCCGTCGGCGCGGCGGACCCGGTTTTCCAGGCCGGTGATATGGGCGCCGTGACGAACGGTGTTCAGGGCGCGCTGGGTTTTGTCCCGGTCGTCGGGATGGATCAACTGGATCAGGGCGCGTACCGCCAGGTCCTCGGCGCCGTAACCGAGGCTGCGCTCCCAGGCTGGGTTGAAGCGTTGCAGATAGCCGTCGGGACCGATAACGCTCATCAGGTCAGGCGCCAAGGTAAAAATGCTGTCCCGTTCCCGCTCTACTCGCCGCCGCTCCAAGACCTCACCACGTAGGGAGGCATTGCTGGCCTCCAATTCGGCGGTGCGCTCCCGGACCTGGGCCTCCAGGTAATCCCGGTTGTGGCGCAGCAACAACTCGGTCTGGCGTCGCCACAAGAACCAGGCCAGCAGACTAGCCACCAGCATCAGCAACAAAATCACCCCCAGCAGGCGCAAGGTATCCCGGCGGGACGGGGTTTTAAAATCCTCTCGATTGATGCTGACCACGACAGTCCAGGGCGTGCCGGTGACAGCCTGGGAGACGGTCAGCCAGGGAGAATGGGCAAGCGCCTGGGTCTGTCCTAGGTCTGCGAGTATAGCCTTGACGTCCGTGGCGTCCGCGTCGCCAGTGAGCTGGAGTGACGGGGCGATGAGTTCGAATCCGGTCTCGCCTTGGCGGGCTAGCAGCGTGCGTATCGGAAAGCCCGGTTCGGACTGATTGCTCAACATGGGAAACAACAAGGTTCGGGGATCAATGCATAACAACAAAACGCCTGTTGGTGGGGCTTTTCGAGGGGGTTCGGCGAAAATCGGCGTCACGAAATCCAGATGGGGGGGCGTCCCATAAATGTCTGTGAAGATCACCTGCCCCGTAAACAGCGCCTGCTGAACGAAGGATTGGGTTGGCGCCGACAGGACCGGCGGATCGGATGCTGTTCCCAGCACCGTCTCGCCAGCGGTATTCAAGAGTTGCACCTGCCGGTAGCCGTAGTGGCGGGCTAGGGCGTTCAGCCAATGCTGGACATCCTCCTGAACATCCGCCGGGATAGGGGTTTCCATCAAGGCCCGGAGGACGGTTCCGATCCTGCTGGCGCGGAGGGTGGCGGCGTTGCCGTGGCGTTCCTGTAGCCAGGCGGCCAGGGTCCGGGCCTTCAGATTACCGAGCAGGTTCAACCGTTCCTGGGTGTGGCGCAAGGCCGACCGCTGCTCATACTGGAAATACGCGTAGTCGGCGGCGCTGATGGTCAGCAACACCAGCAATAAGGACAAAATCTGCAACCAGGAGGGATAGCGGGGAGGGTCCGGCAGACGTGAGGCGCCGGAGGATAGCTGGTCGTGCATTGAATCGCTGTCCCTCGATCCTTTGATGTCCAAGCGTGACTGCCTGTGAATTGTCCCCTTGATCTGGGGACATCAGGGGTAAATCAATTGTGCCGCATTGGTGGTATTGACAGAACCCACCGGAAGTAGATGACTGTTTTCGGGCCGGGTGGATGATCGCCATGGTCCCGGCCCCTGTCGCTATATAAGCATCCATGCCTGTAAATCTCAAGGGCTTACGGTGAGTTGCTCAGCGCAGGGTCAGCAGTTCCTCGGCGCTGGTGGGATGGATAGCCACAGTATTGTCGAAGTCGCGCTTGCGCGCCCCCATGCGGATGGCCACCGCGAAGCCCTGAAGCATTTCGTCGGCGCCGGGACCGATGACATGGGCGCCGACGATTTTCTCTTGAGCGCCTACGCAGACCAGCTTCATGGCGGTACGGACCGTATAGGGTGTGAAGGCGTGATACAGGGCGGTGAAGCGGGTTTGATAGACCTTCACCGCTTCTCCGTGGCTGGCCCGGGCCTGGGCTTCGGTGAGTCCCACAGTGCCGATGGGTGGGTGGCTGAATACCACCGTGGGGATGCACTGATAGTCCAGACGCCGTTCCGGCTGGCCCCCGAACAGCCGGTCAGCCAGGCGGCGGCCAGCGGCGATGGCCACCGGGGTCAGGGGGGCGCGGCCGGTAATGTCGCCGATGGCGTAAACGCCATCCACCGAGGTGTTCTGGAAGTCATCGGTGGGAATGGCGCCATCGTCGTTCAGGGTCACCCCTGCGGCGTCCAGGTTCAGGTCGCGGGTCATGGGTTCCCGGCCAATGGCCCACAACACCGTATCAGCCACCAGGGTCTCGCCGCAGCCCACGCAGTTCACCTGGATGGCGCTGTCCTCGCGCCGCTCCAGGCCCTGCATCCGGGTGTTGGCCAGAATCTCTACTCCGTCGCCCATCATCTGCTCCATCAGCGCCTCCCGGAGCATGGCGTCGAAGGGCCGCAACAGATGCTCGCCCCGCAATAGCAGCGTGACCTGGGCGCCCAGGGCCTTGAGCATGCCGGCCAGTTCCACGGCGATATAGCCGCTGCCCACCACCACTACCCGGCGGGGGCAGTGTTCCAGTTCGAAAAACCCATCCGAGGTGATGCCCAGTTCCGCCCCCGGCAGGTCCGGGACCACGGGCCTGCCGCCGGTGGCGACCACAATATGATCGGCGCTGTAATGGCCGCCCCCCACTTCCAGGGTGTGGCTGTCCACGAACCGGGCCTGGCCCCGGATCAGGTCCACTTCCGAGTCCTGGAGATAGGTCACGTACCAGTCGTTGATCTTGCCCACGTGGGCGTCTCGGGCCGCCTTCAGGGCCGCCCAGTCGTGGCCCTCCCGGTTCAGGGCGAAGCCGTAGCCCCGGGCGTCGTCCAGAGCGTGGGCCAGGCTGGCGGCGTGCCACATGATCTTCTTGGGCACACAGCCCACATTGACGCAAGTGCCCCCTAGCTTGTGGGATTCCACCACGGCGCAGCGTTGACCATAGCGGGCCGCCCGCTCGGTCACCGATAGGCCGCCGCTGCCGGCGCCGATGGCGATGAGATCATAGTGTTCAGTCATGGGAGCCTCCCGCCGATGTTTGAATTCGAGCATAGGATACTGGAAACTCGGTACGGCGACGGAGCGGCGTGGGAGAATTGATAATGAATATGACCCTATGGTTGGTGTTGGGCGCGGCGGCGCTGCTGTTGGTGTACGGGGCGCTGGCCTATAACCGGCTGGTGGAACTCAAGCACGGCGTGGCCAAAGCCTGGTCCAATATTGAGGTTCTGCTCAAGCAGCGCCACGATGAGCTGCCCAAGCTGGTGGAGACCTGCCGCCAATATATGGCCCACGAACAGGGCACCCTAGAAAAAGTCATGCTGGCGCGGGGTCGGGTGGCCGGCGCCCGGGAGCGGGGCGATGTGGAGGCTCTGGGCAAGGCCGAGGGGGAACTGCGCCTGGGCCTGGGGCGGTTGTTCGCAGTGGCCGAGGACTATCCCGAACTGCGGGCCGATCAGACGTTCCAGCATCTGCAAACCCGGATCACCGGCCTGGAAAACGCCATTGCCGATCGCCGAGAGTTTTATAACGAAACGGTCAACCTCAACAATGTGCGCCTGGAGCAGTTCCCGGAACTGCTGATCGGCCGCTGGTTCGGTTTCCGGCCTCGGCGGTTGCTCAAGTTTCGGGAAGAAGACATCCGGGACCCGGACCTCAAACGCCTGTTCGGCTGATGACCTTGGCGGAACGGGAGTTTGCGGCCCTGCTGGCCCTGGCTGTGCTGGGCTGGGGCCTGTACGCCGCCTGGCGGGACTTCCGTCGGCTGCGAGTTCTGGCCGACACTCCCACGGCTCGCATCCGCTCCGCCCCCCAGGGCTATGTGGAGCTGGCCGGCCGGGCCGCCCTGATGGCCGGAGAGCCGGTGTTGGCCCCCCTGAGCGGCCTGCCCTGCGCCTGGTACCGCTATCGGGTAGAGGAAAAAGACGACCGCCACCGCTGGCGAGTGGTGGACCGGGGCCTGAGCGATGCGTTGTTTTGGCTGGAGGACGGCGCCGGACGCTGCGCGGTGGACCCGGAGGGGGCCGAGGTGATCAAGACCCGCAAGGATGTCTGGTACGAACAAGGCCCGCGCCAGGGCGAGGGACTGGAGTGGTGGCTGAAAGGCGCCCTGCGCGGTTTTCAGGCCCAGTACCGCTATACAGAGCAGCGCATCGCCGCCGGTGAAGAACTGCATGTGCTGGGGCGGTTTCGCACCGTGGGGGGCGCCACGGAACCTCCCGATTACCGGCGGGAGACCGCCCGGCTGCTGGAGGACTGGAAGCGCAATACCCGGCGCATGGCCCTGTTCGACCGCGACGGCGACGGGCGCATCGACCTGGCCGAATGGGAGGCCGTCCGGCTCGCCGCCCGCCGCCAAGTGGAGCGGGAACACCTGGAACAGGCCGCCGCCCCGGAGGTGCATACCCTGGCCGCGCCCAGTGATGGTCGGCCTTATCTGATCTCCACCGTGTCCGAACAGCGCCTGCTGCGGGGTCTGCGGCTGCGGGTGGCTGGCTGGCTGCTGGCGGCCCTGGGGGCGGCGGGATGGCTGGGATGGGCGTTCGGCTAACTTCGAAAGCTTGTCCGGCGCCCATCACTTGTGCCAGATTGTTGGCCATTCTCACGCCACGGAACACCCATGAGCAATCCCTTACTCCAAGACTTCGATTTACCACCGTTTCACGCCATTCGTCCCGAGCATGTGGAGTCGGCCGTGGACACCCTGCTGGCCCGCAACCGCGAGCGCCTGCAAGCGCTGCTGGACGCCACCGATCACTACACCTGGGATAATCTGATTCGGCCTCTGGAGGCCATGGACGACGCCCTCAACCGGGCCTGGTCGCCGGTGAGCCATTTAAACGGGGTGATGAACTCCGAAGCCCTGCGCGGCGCCTATAATGCCTGCCTGCCCAAGCTCAGCGAGTACGCCACCGAGATTGGCCACAACGAGGGGCTGTACCGGGCCTATCGCTCCATCCGCGACGGCGACGGCTATGCTCGTCTAGACGCCCCCCAGCGCAAGGTCATCGACGATGCCCTGCGGGATTTTCATTTGTCCGGGGTGGACCTGCCCCTCGATCAAAAAGCCCGCTATAAGGAGATCATGCAGTCCCTATCCCGGCTGTCGGCCAAGTTCAGCGAAAATGTGCTGGATGCTACCCAGGGCTGGAAAAAATCCATCACCGACGAGTCTCTGCTGGCCGGGCTGCCGCCCTCGGCCAAGCAACTGGCCCGCCAAAGCGCCAAGGCCGAGGGGCGGGACGGTTGGCTGCTGACCCTGGAGTTTCCGTCCTATCTGCCGGTGCTGAACTACGCCGACAACCGGGAACTGCGCCAGGAGCTGTACACCGCCTACGCCACCCGGGCCTCCGATCAGGGACCCCAGGCCGGCCGCCACGATAACACCCCGATCATGGAAGAGATCCTGGCCCTGCGCCACGAGGCCGCCCGCTTGCTGGGGTTTGGGGACTATGCCGAGTACTCCCTGGCCACCAAAATGGCCGGGTCACCGGACCAGGTGCTGGACTTCTTGACCGACTTAGCCCGCCGCTCCCGGCCCCAGGCCCAACGGGAACTGGACGAGCTGCGGGCCTTCGCCCAAGAGATTGGCGGGCCGACGGAGCTGCAAGCCTGGGACGTGGGCTATTACGCTGAAAAACTCCGCCAGCACCGTTATCAGATTTCCCAGGAGGAGCCACGGCCGTATTTTCCAGATACCAAGGTGGTGCCGGGGTTGTTCGCCGTGGCGGAGCGCCTGTACGGAGTGCGCATCGAAGCCCTGGACGACGTGGAGGTCTGGCACCCCTCGGTGCGGGCTTATGGGATCGTGGACCGGGACGGCGCCCCCCGAGGGCGGTTTTTTCTGGATCTATACGCCCGTCCCCACAAGCGGGGCGGGGCCTGGATGGACGGGGCGGTGACCCGGCGGCGCACCGAGTCCGGTCTGCAACTGCCGGCTGCCTATCTGGTATGCAATTTCACCCCGCCGGTGGACGGCGACCCGGCCCTGTTCACCCATCAGGAGGTCACTACTCTGTTCCACGAGTTCGGCCATGGGCTGCACCATCTGCTGACCCAAGTGGACTATGCTCCGGTGGCCGGCATCCACGGGGTGGAATGGGACGCTGTGGAACTGCCCTCACAGTTCATGGAGAACTGGTGCTGGGAGCGGGAGGCTCTGGACCTGCTGGCCGGCCATTACCAGACCGGCGCGCCCCTGCCCGAGGATCTCTACCAACGCATGATCGCCGCCCGAAACTTCCAGTCCGGGATCACAATGGTCCGGCAGTTGGAGTTCGCCCTGTTCGATTTCCGCCTGCATCGGGACTACGACCCGGCCCAGGGCGGTCGGGTGCTGGAGGTGTTGGAGTCCGTGCGCCGAGAGGTGGCGGTGCTGATCCCGCCCACCTGGAACCGCTTCCCCAACGGGTTCTCCCATATCTTCGCGGGGGGCTACGCGGCGGGTTATTACAGCTATAAATGGGCCGAGGTGCTATCGGCGGACGCCTTCGCCGCTTTCGAGGAGCAGGGGGTATTCGACGGGGCCACCGGGGAGCGGTTCCTGAAGAGCATCCTGGAGATGGGCGGCTCCCGGGACGCCATGACCAACTTCAAGGCGTTTCGGGGCCGGGAGCCGAGCATCGAGCCGTTACTGCGCCATAGCGGAATCGCCGCCTGAGGGGATCAGACGCGTCGGCGTCGCCAGCCGACCACGAAGGCCAGTCCCGCCCCCCAGAGCAGCAGCATGGGGGGTTCAGGCACCGCCGTGGGGTTGTATAGGGCCTGGATACCGGCAATATCATCAACGCCCAATTGTCGTTGGATGGCGTCGCAGCAGCCCGCCCCCACGAACATCACCGCCTGGGCCTCATCGGGGTCCAGGCCGTCCTCCTCCGGGTGGGTTAGACCCAGAGCGTGGCCGATCTCATGGAGCAGCAGACCTTCGATGTCATTGAAAAAGCCCGTGGAAAAATCGAAGGGGTCCCCCTCGGCCCCTGGGGCGACGCCGAACAGGGCGTTAGTGTTGAGGGTGATATCCCCAAACGTGGATGGTGAGTGTTGGGTCAGAAATTGACCCGCCGAGGAGACATTGCCCGGCGGCTCGAAGGCATGAGCGGCGAAGGCATCGAAGGGTGGCAATAGGCTGAAGGCGCCGATACGGATATCACCCACCCCCGGCGGTGTCGGGAAGTCCGCAGGAACGCCCTCGGGAAAGCCCAGGGGCAGGCCCGCATCCGGGACTTGCACAAAGTTGATATTGGCGACCGCCTCCCAGGTCGCAAAGGCGTTGTTGACGGCGGCCAGAAACAAGGTTTCCCCCACCGCCGGATCGATGTTGAGTTGGGCGTAAATGCTGGCCAGGTTGCTGGTGCCCTGCCAGAAGTCATGGAACAGAAACGGTTCATCGGGTGGAAATACCGGTGGTCGGCGCAGCACATCGGTACCATCGGGCATTAAACTCCAGGTGACGGTGACGCTGGTTCCTGGGGTGGGATTGCCCCAGGTCGGCGCGCCTTCGAAGAGCAGAAAAGCCGCCGTGGGTGTGAATGCCTGATACAGAAGTAGGCCCAGGGTGACGAAGGTGATGGTCAGGGTTCGGTGCGCTCTGTTAATTGTTGTAGGCATCGCTACGCTCCGTGAGTTGGCGTCAAGCTTATAGGCGTAAGCACCCGCTTCCGGGATACTCCGGGGATAAGCCGACGGTTATCGTTTCAAAAACGAGGCTCTGGACGCAGTGACGCCGAGTGCAGCGCCCATGCGCCGCAGCGGATCAGGAAGGGGTTTCGAGGGGAAAATCCACTACTGCCTTCGCTGGCTTATGGCAATGCGCGCCTCCTGCGCAAGTCCATGATTCGTGGCCACACACTCCTCACCGGCTGCGCTAAACAACCAAGCAAGTTTCGGCCCACTCGCCGGAAGCATCCGTATCGCTATATAAAAAACAAATTGTTGTTGATTTCGCCGCGCCCCCGAGACGGACTGTACCGAGGGCGCGGCCGACATTTTGTAAAAAAAATCGACAACAGCGGACGCCAACCGGATAGGGCGTTTATCCGTCGGCGGTGATCCGCTCGATTAGCTCCGCCAGCACCTGGTCGACCTTGTCGTTGCTCACCTGGCAGGTGCCGGCGTTGGCGTGGCCGCCGCCGCCGTAGGCCAGACACAGTTCGCCGATATTGGTATTGGAGCTGCGGTTGAGGATGGACTTACCAATGGCGAATACAGTGTTTTGTTTTTTCAGTCCCCACAGCACATGGATGGAAATATTACAGTCTGGATACAGGGCGTAGATGGTAAAGCGGTTGGTGGCGTAAATGACCTCCTCATCGCGCAGGTCCAACACCACCAGATTGCCATGTACCGTGGAGCAGCGTCGCAACTGCTTCTCCGCCAGTTCCTCGTGCTCCATGTATAGCCCCACCCGTTCTTTGACGTCCGGTAGCTCCAGGATCTGTTCGATGCTGTGGTCCCGGCAGTACTCGATCAGGTGCATCATCAACTGGTAATTGGACACCCGGAAGTCCCGGAATCGGCCCAGGCCGGTGCGGGCGTCCATGATGTAATTGAGCAGTACCCAACCCCGTGGGTCGAGGATTTCCTCGCGACTGAACTGGGCCGAGTCGCTCTTATCTACCGCCGTCATCATCTCCTCGGAGACCCGAGGAAACGTGGCTTTGCCGCCGTAATAGTCATACACCACCCGGGCGGCCGAGGGAGCGTCGGGGTCGATGATGTGGTTTCCAGGGCGTTGCTCGCCCCGGCGCAGGGTTTCGCTGAGATGATGGTCGAAGGCCAGGTGGCAACCGGGCACATAAGGCAGATTGGTGGTGATGTCGTTGTCGGTGATGGCAATCTTGCCATCCTGCATATCCTTGGGGTGGACGAACAGAATATCGCCGATGGAATCCAACTCCCGAAGCAAAACGGCGCAGACCAAGCCGTCGAAATCGCTGCGGGTAACCAGGCGGTAGCGTTGTGGTGCAGACACGGGCATTGCCTCCCTTTTTAGGCATGGCGCGGGTGTGAAGCGGACCCGGTAGTGGTTTAATTATCCTCTATCGGCCGTCTGCGTGGTTCCATGAGCCTCGCTAACGTCCAACCCCAGTGTAGCCCACGGATACCCTGATCGCGCCCGCAGAGGGTATGCTGGGAGCCAGGCCACGGTCCGTGAGAAAACCACAACATGAGTCTTATTGAAAAAGAGGTCAGCCGTTCCCACCGCCTGCTGGACGCCGCTGAACCGTGCGAACATTGCGCCGAGCCGCTCAGCCAGGTCAGGGAACGGCTCCAGGCTCTCAAAGCCAAGGGTGCTTTGTCCGCCCGGGAGAAGATTTATTTTCTGATGGCCGCTGGTGCGCTGGCGACGGCGCTGCTGGTGTCCCTGCTGGCCTCAACCCTGTCCGCCATGACCCTGTTTGCCATCGCCATCGCCTTGGTCCTGCTGGGGGGGCTGCAACATTCCTTACGCATCAAGCTGGCCATCCAGCCTCTGCGCCAGGCCAACGACGAGCTTGAGTCCTGTGTGGGCGCTGCGGCCCGAAAACAGCCGAGGCGGGATCAAGACGCCATGAAACCATGAAATCCATGCCAGGATTTGCCATTCTATTGAGTAGTGCTGGAAGCACTGGGCCGCGTCCAGGGGGCGGGGACCAAAGACCGGACATGCTAAACCGATAGCCCTGTGCGAGTAGCCAACATGGGCCAGATAACAAAACAGCCGATGCCCGGCCACCTCAATGTTCCGCTCGGGGACGAGGCGGAGCAGCAGATAGACAACGCTCTTAACGATACCGTGCGGGGCAGCATGGCTCCGGTGGCTACCGGATTGGCGCTGTTGTACGGCATTTTAGCCATCAGTCATTGGCGGGTGCTGCCATCGCCCATGGCCGACATCATGGCCACGGTGGCGGGCGGCACGGCCCTATTGCTGGTGGCGTTCAGGGCGATTCTGGCGCGCCACGCCGTGCCCCGACCCTGGATCTATCCCCTGGCCCTGGGGATGGTCGGCCTGATGCTGGCCAACAGTTTTCTGCACATCTATCTGTCCGCCGAGCCACGACAGACCACCAATCTGATCCTGCCTTTGGTGGGCGCTGGGTTTTTCTTTTTATCCCACGGCTGGCTGCTGGTGGTGCTGACTATCACCCTGGCCGGTTGGGGCGGCATGGTTTGGTTATTGGGTCCGAACCCGGCTTGGCTGCACTATGGGTTTTTGATGTTGATCACGGCGATCGGCGCCCTGCTGATTCATGTGGTCCACCTGCGTAGCCTGCGTCGGCTGGAGCGGCTGCGCTGGCGCTTTCAGCGACAGAATGAGCGTTTGGAGCAGGAGATAGGCGAGCGTCTGCGGGCGGAACAGTCCCTGGAAGGCCAGGTGCGCAGCCGCACCATTGAGCTGGAGGCCGCCAATCAATCCCTGCGCGCCGAGGTCCAGGAGCATCGCCAGACCGCCGAGCAATTGCGGCTCTGGGAGCAGGCGGCGGCGGCGGCGAGCAATGGTATCGTGGTCACCGATTTTGCCCACCCAGACCATCTTATCGTGGCGGTCAACCCGGCTTTCGAGTGGATCACCGGCTACTCCCGGGGTGAAGTGTTGGGCCGCAACTGCCGGTTCCTGCAAGGGGATGATCGGGATCAGCCGGCCCTGGAAGAACTGCGTAAAGCCATAGCCCAGGAATTGGAATGTCAGGTGCTGTTACGCAATTATCGTAAGGACCACGGCCTGTTTTGGAACGAGTTATCCGTGGCCCCGTTACGGGACGCCAATGGCCGTGTCACCCACTATGTGGGCATTATCAGCGACATTACCCAGTACAAGTCCTACGAAGCTCAATTGCGACACCAGGCCAATTACGACAATCTCACCCATCTGGCCAATCGGGCGTTGCTCAATGACCGGCTGCGCCAGGCGCTGATCCACGCTCAGCGGGAGGGCAGCCAGGTGGCGGTGCTGTTTTTAGACCTGGATCGGTTCAAGCTGGTCAATGATAGCTTCGGCCACGGCGCCGGGGACCAACTGTTGCAGGTGGTCGCGAAACGCTTGAGTGGAGTGGTGCGGGAGGGGGACACCGTGGCCCGGCTGGGGGGGGACGAATTCGTGCTGGTGCTGGAAAACATGGCCAGAGGCGATCTGGCCGTCACCGTGGCCCGCAAGGTGCTGGATGTCCTGGGACAGCC
This sequence comes from uncultured Candidatus Competibacteraceae bacterium, assembly GCA_964597315.1. Lineage (GTDB taxonomy): Bacteria > Pseudomonadota > Gammaproteobacteria > Competibacterales > Competibacteraceae > CAZQXD01. Next base: position 20,461 of record CAZQXD010000046.1, on the reverse strand, counting down.
CATTCAAATCGAGGGGCAAGCGTTTACCGTGACCGTCAGCATCGGCATCAGCGTGTTTCCCAAGGACGGCCATGAGGTACAGGTTCTGCTGCGCAACGCCGACGCCGCCCTGCGCCGGGTCAAGGAAAGCACCCGCAACGGCTTTCAGTTTTATACCGCCGAGATGCACGCCAGGGCCGTGCAGCGGATAGACCTGGAAACTGATCTGCGCGGCGCCCTTTTGGACGCTCAGTTGAGCCTGTACTACCAGCCTAGGCTGGTTCTGGGCGACGGGCGCTTGGTGGGGGTGGATGCCCTGCCGCGCTGGCGGCATCCCCGGCTGGGGCTGCTGCTGCCTGGGGAGTTTCTGCCCATGGCCGAGGAGTCGGGGCTGATTGTGTCCATTGGTGAATGGGTGCTGCGTAGCGCCTGCGAACAAGCCGTGGATTGGCGGACGCGGGGTCTGCCGGTGCCGCCGGTGGCAGTGAACCTGTCTACCCGTCAGTTCATCCAGGCCGGCCTGGTGGAGCGAGTGCGGCGCATTCTGAATGAAAGCGGTCTGGACGCCCGGCATCTGGAACTGGAGATCACCGAAGCCGTGTTGATCAAGGACCTGGACGCAGCGGTGCGGACCTTGCGCCACCTCAAGGCCCTAGGACTGGGGCTGTGCCTGGATAACTTCGGCTCCGGTTTCACCTCCCTGGGGCAGCTCAAGCGTCTGCCCGTGGACCGCCTGAAGATCGACCGTTCACTGGTTTGGGACATTACCACCGATCTGGATGATGCGACCGTGATCCGGGCGCTGATCGCCCTGGCCCACAGCCTCAAGCTGCGGGTGGTTGCCGAGGGGGTGGGCACTGAGGAGCAACTGGGGTTTTTGCGGGCTGGCGGCTGCGACGAAGTGCAGGGGGATCATTTGTGCCCACCACTGACCGTCGGGGAGTTGGAAGAATGGCTGGCGCGGCGGGAGGATACGGCGCCGGAGTAAAGTTTTGTCGATACATGCCTTACAATGCCGTGTACCGTCCACGTCACGCCAATCGCCATGATCGAACAAACCGCCAAGCTGCCCATGGGCGCCGCCCTGTCCTGGACTAAGGTTCTGGACAGCCTACCCTTTAACGCCAACGGCCTGCTGCCGGCCATCGCCCAGCAACACGATAGCGGCGAAGTGCTGATGTTGGCCTGGATGAACCGCGAGGCTTTGCAAGAGACCCTGGCCACCGGACGGGTCTGCTATTGGTCGCGCTCCCGGGGACGGTTGTGGCGCAAGGGGGAAAGCTCGGGACAGGTGCAGTTGCTCAAGGAACTGTTGCTGGACTGCGACGGCGACACCCTGCTGCTGAAAGTGGACCAGGCTGGCCCTGCCTGCCACACCGGTCGGCGCAGTTGTTTCTACAATGCCGTGCGGGGAGAGCGGGTGGAGGTGGCGACCGACCCCCTGATCGACCCCGCCGAGCTGTACGGGCTGAAGCCATGAAACGGCTGCTGCTGCTGCTGATCCGCGGTTACCGCTACACCATCAGCCCCCTACTGGGCCAAAGCTGCCGGTTTACCCCCAGTTGCTCGGCCTACGCCCTGGAGGCCATCGACCGCTTCGGGGCGCTGCGCGGGTCCTGGCTGGCCCTGCGGCGGATTCTGCGCTGTCATACTTTCCATGCTGGGGGCTATGACCCGGTGCCTGGCAAGCCTGATGGCCATGTCCGGGGCAATCACCCCTGAACCGAGGATGTCCATGTTGCCACGTTGTCTCCTGCTGAGCCTGTTGCTAAGCCTGTTGCCGGGCGCCCCAGCCCTGGCCGCCCGGCTGGAACTGGAAGGAACCGCCACCCAGGGCGGTCTGTTGGTGGGGCGCGCCGATCCTGGCGCCCGTATCGTTGTGGATGGGCGGCGGTTGCGGATCTCTCCCGAAGGGGTATTCCTAATGGGTTTTGGCCGCGACGCGCCGACCCGGACTCGTCTAGAGGTGGAGTTCCCGGACGGTGACCGCCAGACCCGGCTGATCTACGTGCGGCCTCGGGAGTACACCATCCAACGCATTGACGGCCTGCCCCCGCGCACCGTATCTCCGAATCCAGAGCATCAGGCCCGCATCGCCCGGGAAGCGAAACTGGTGCGACAGGCTCGCTCCCTGGACGCTGCCCGCACCGATTTCCTGGACGGCTTCCAATGGCCCCTGACCGGGCGTATCAGCGGCGTCTACGGTAGCCAGCGGATTCTCAACGGCCAGCCCCGCACCCCCCACTACGGCGTGGATATCGCCGCCCCGGTGGGCGCCCCGGTGCTGGCCCCGGCGCCAGGTGTGGTGACCCTGACCCATCCAGATATGTTCTATTCCGGGGGTACCCTGATCCTGGACCATGGCCACGGTCTGTCGTCCACCTTCATCCATCTGGACAGCATCCTGGTCACCCACGGCCAGCGGGTCGCCCAGGGCCAGCCCATCGCCCGGGCTGGGGCCAGCGGTCGGGCCACCGGGCCGCATCTGGACTGGCGCATGAACCTGTTCCAAGAGCGCCTGGACCCCCAGTTGCTGGTGGGACCGATGCCGACCCCCTAGGGCTTGGTGGGGAACGCGGCGGCGGCTTGTCCCTCCAAGGGGAGGAGAGTGGCCCGCTCCCGGCAACTGTTAGAATGGGTGCGAGGCCGCCCACCGCCGCCCGTCGAACCCCGGAGAACCCCATGACCCCTCGCGAGATGCTCGAACGCCTGATTGCCTTTCCCACCGTGTCCCGGGACTCTAACCTGGACCTGATCGACTTCGTTCAGGATTATCTGGACGGCTACGGCGTGCGCTCCCAGGCGCTCTACAATGACGACGACACCAAGGCCAATCTCTACGCCACCATTGGCCCCCCCGTGGAAGGCGGGGTGGTGCTGTCCGGCCATACGGACGTGGTGCCCGTGGACGGTCAGGACTGGCACAGCAACCCGTTTCGACTGAGCGAGCGCGATGGCCGGTTGTATGGCCGCGGCGCTTGCGACATGAAGGGCTTTCTAGCCATCGCCCTGGCCTTGGTGCCGGACATGACGACCCTCAAAAGACCCATCCACCTGGCTCTGTCCTATGACGAGGAAGTGGGCTGCCAGGGCGCCCCGGCCATGATCGCCCAGATGGCCCAACACCTGCCCCACTGTGAAGCGGTGATCGTCGGCGAGCCTACCATGATGGACGTGGTCACCGCCCATAAGGGCATTATGGCCCTGAACACCACGGTCACCGGTCGGGAGGCCCATTCCAGCCAGACCCACCGGGGCGTGAGCGCGGTGATGACCGCCGCCCGGCTGATCACCTTCCTGGACGACCTGGCCCAGGCCAGACAGGCCGAGCCGCCCCGGGAGGGCTTCGAGCCTGGCTATACCACCATCCACGTAGGCACGGTGCGCGGGGGCACGGCCGTGAACATCATCTCCCGCCACTGCGGCTTTATGTGGGATGTGCGCAACGTGCCCGACGACGACCCCCGGGAGATCCTGGCCCGTTTCGAAGCCTATTGCCGCGACGAGGTGGAGCCGGCTATGCGAGCAGTGGCCTCGGGCGTCGGTATCGACAACCGCATCATCGCCCACGCACCGGCCCTGGAGCATCGCCCGGATAGTCCAGCGACGCGCCTGGCCCTGGAGCTGACGGGGCAGGCCGAGACCCATAAAGTGCCCTATGCCGCCGAGGCCGGTCAGTTTCAGGAAGCGGGTTTCGCCACAGTGATCTGCGGTCCCGGTTCTATCGACCAGGCCCACCAGCCAGACGAGTTTTTATCCCTGGAGCAGTTGCGGTCCGGCGCCGACTTTATCCACCGGCTGATCCATCGGCAGTCCCAGTAAGGAGAAGGCGGTTACCCCCAGTGGAACAGCGCCCTTCCAGGGGCGGATTGGGCAGTGGTTGCGATGAGTGGGCGAACTCTAGCGGCAGTGGGCGCAGCGCCCCAGCACCTCCACCATCTGGGAGCTGACTTCAAAAGCACAGCTCGCGGCCTCCTGGCGAATGGCCTGTTCCACGGCTGGGCTGACCAGTTCGCTGACCTGGCCACAGTGTCGGCAGATGAGAAACTGGCCGCCGTGGCGGTCACTGGGGTGGCGGCAGCCGATGAAGGCGTTGAGGGTGGCCAGCCGATGGATCAGTCCCTGTTCCAGCAGAAAATCCAGCGCCCGGTACACCGTGGGCGGAGCGCCCCGGCGGCCATCCTGGCGCAGCACGTCGAGTATGTCGTAGGCTCCCATGGGGGCGCCGCCGGCCCAGATGATTTCCAGCACCCGTCGGCGCAGTGGGGTCAGCCGGGTGCCCCGTTCCAAGCACAGATGCTCCGCCTCCCGCAAAGGGGCGTCTGACGGCGGGGTCCATTGACGGCTTTCGGTGGTCACCACGGCTCCGGGTCATGGGGCATAGAATGAGTTTATAGCACGAACCGGCATTACCCCCACAAGCGGATACTAGCCCGCTTGTGGGGGTGGCCAAGTTGGGTTTAGTGGTGACCCTTGCCCCCACCATGGCGTCCCATCATCCGGCCATGATGACCGGCGCTATATCCATCCAGGGCCGCCTGCTGCTCAGCCGACAGGCTGTCATACAAAGCGCCAGCGGCCTGGCGCATGGCCTTCATGTCTTCCAGACGCTGCTCCATGGACTGGACGCGGTTGTCCAGATGGCCTAGAAAGCCCGCTGGCGCGACTGTCTGCTTGGCGGTCTGTTTGTCAGCCCGCCGCTCCATGCGCTGCTCCATGCGCTCTTTCATGGCCTGGGTGAAGGTCTCCCAGGCGGGCTCTTGCTCGGGGGTGAGCTTGAGTACGGCTTGCATTTCCTCCAGATGCCGGTCCATGCGCTCCTGCATCCGCTCCATGCGTTGCTCCATGCGCTGGGGGTCCATCATCCGACCGTCGCCGCCGCCGTGGGACAGGGCAGCCGCCGAGGCCAGGCCCAGGGTAAGGACGGTGGCGATGGCCAGGGTGGTTTTCTTGGTAACGTTCATGGGATTGCTCCTCGGTTGCATTGTTAGGTTTCGACGGGGACTATGAAACCATCTCAATGTAACCCGGACTTTGCGAACAAGGGCGAATTTGTAACCGCATGTATCATCCCCGGGGGCGGCAACACGGGGTTACACTTCGGTCCCGCGCAAGATTCAGAAACACCGTATAACGACATCATGAACGAACATATCCTGGTCGTGGACGACGACCCCGAATTGCGACAACTGCTGAGCGACTATCTGGGCCGGAACGGTTACCGGGTTAGCGCCGTGGCCGATGGCCGGGGCATGGAGCGGGCCTTGGACGACACCCGGGTGGAACTGATTATCCTGGATCTGATGCTGCCCGGGGAGGACGGCCTGGTGCTGTGCCGCAAGTTGCGCGCCCATTCTAATCTGCCGGTGATCATGCTCACCGCCAAAGGCGATGACATGGACCGCATCATCGGCCTGGAAATGGGCGCCGACGATTATCTAGCCAAGCCCTTCAACCCCCGGGAACTGCTGGCCCGAATCCGCACCGTGTTGCGCCGTACCCAGGCCCTGCCCACCGAAGCCGAGGACATCCAGCGCTACCGCTTTGGCGGCTGGACCCTGGACGTGGCCGCCCGCCACTTGGTGTCGCCCCAGGGGGTGGTAGTGCCCCTGGGGAGCAGCGAGTTCCAGTTACTCAAGATATTTCTGGACCGCCCCAACCGGGTACTCAATCGGGACCAGCTTCTGGACCTGACCCAGGGTCGGGAGGCCGGTCCCTTCGACCGCAGCATCGACGTGCGGGTCAGTCGGCTGCGTCGACGCCTGAACGATGACCCCCGGGACGCCGCTATCCTCAAGACCGTGCGTAACGAGGGTTATGTGCTGGCGGCACCGGTGAGCCGGGAGTCCTGATGGCCTGGCTGCCCCGCTCCCTGTTCGGACGGCTGTTGCTGCTGCTGCTGGCCGGGATGGTGGTGGGGCAGTTGCTGAGCGCCCTGATCCTGCTTCAGGATCGGGGTCAGATGCTGCGCCGGGCGGTGAATGTGAACGTCGTCCAGCGCATCGCCGCCCTGGTGGAACTGCTGGATGAGCTGCCGGAAAGCGAGCGCCAGCGGGTGGCGGCGGCCGTGGACCTGCCTCCCACCCAGCTTAGCCTGGACGAACCCTGGCGGGACTTGGGAGATGGGGGCACCCCGGAAGGGGCGGCGTTCGCGGCGCTGCTTCGGGAGTATCTGCCCGACCGGCCCTTGGGCGTGGAGGTCCGGGTTCGGGAACTGGGGCCACGGGCCGAGCGGCGCTTGGCCCGGCTGACCCCGGAGCATGCCGCCAGGCATCGCCGCCACATGGCGGTGCGGGCCTTCGTGGTCCAAGTGGGACTGGCCGGGGACGGTCTGGTGACGTTCCGCCACCGGCTGCCGGAGGAGGTCTTTGAGCGGCCCTATCGGCTGCTGGCGGTGCTGGGGGTGCTGCTGGCCTCGGTGGTGGCGGTCTCGGCCCTGGCCGCCCGCTATCTGACCCGGCCCCTGGACCGGCTGGCCGCCGCCGCTGCTGAACTGGGCCGGGATATCAACCGTCCACCCTTGGACGAGACCCGGGGACCATTGGAAGCGCGCCGGGCGGCCCGGGCCTTCAATCTCATGCAAACCCGGTTGCGCCGCTATGTCCAGGACCGGGGTCGGGTACTGGCGGCCATTTCCCATGACCTCAAGACCCCCATCACCCGGCTGCGGCTGCGGGGCGAACTGCTGGAAGACGAGACCCTGAGGGCCAAGTTCCAGGCCGACCTGGACGATATGGAAACCATGGTCCAGGCCACCTTGGACTTTATGCGCGGCACCGAGCATGCCGAGCCAGTGGCGCCCATGGACTTGGAGGCGTTGCTGGAAAGCCTCCAGGAGGACTATGCCGAGAGCGGTGGCCGGGTGGAGCTGGAAGGAACGATCCACCAGCCCTATCCTGGCCGCCCCCTGGCCCTGAAGCGTTGTCTCACCAACCTCCTGGACAACGCCTTGCACTACGGTCGCCAGGCCCGAGTGCGGCTAGCCGATGCTCCGGAGCAATTGACAGTGACCATCGTGGATGAGGGGCCGGGTATCCCCGAAGCGGAATTGGAGCGGGTTTTCGAGCCTTTTTATCGTCTGGAAGGCTCTCGGGGTCGGCATACCGGCGGCACCGGTCTGGGCTTGGGCATCGCCCGAAATATCGCCCGGGCCCACGGTGGCGAACTGGTGCTACGCAACCGCCCGGAAGGCGGACTGGAGGCGTTGCTGACCCTGCCCCGATGACGCCACATCGGCAACAGGAGGCGCCGACGGGGCTTGCATAAAGTTTATATTTCGATAATACTGGAAATATGAAAAAGACAGACGCACTGGCTGCCTTGACGGCCCTGGCCCAGGAAACCCGCCTGGATATTTTCCGCCACCTGGTTCAGGTCGGCGCCCCTGGTCTGCCTGCCGGACAGCTCGCCGAGCATCTCCGGCTGCCCGCCGCTACCCTGTCCTTTCATCTGAACACCCTCAAACAGGGGGGCTTGCTGTGTTGCCGTCGGCAGGGGCGGTCGCTGATCTATTCCGCCGACTATGGCGCCATGAACGGCTTGCTGGCTTACCTGACCGAAAACTGCTGCGCGGGCCAGACCGGTCTTTGCCCCGCGCCGGATTGTGTCGAACCCACCGATCCATCCCACGGAAATCCGACCATGCCTGAACCGGCCTATAACGTGTTGTTTTTGTGTACCGGCAATTCGGCCCGCAGCATCCTGGCCGAGGCCATTCTCAATCATCAGGGTAAAGGCCGGTTTCGGGCCTATAGCGCCGGCAGCCATCCCACCGGCCGGGTCAATCCCCTGGCCTTGAAACTACTGGAATATCTGGGCCTGGACACCGCTGGACTGCGCAGCAAGAGCTGGGATGAGTTTGCCGTCCTCGATGCGCCCCGGCTGGATTTCGTGTTCACGGTGTGTGACAACGCTGCGGGGGAGGTCTGCCCGGTCTGGCTCGGACAGCCCATGACCGCCCACTGGGGGCTGCCCGATCCGGCTGGGGTGGAGGGCAGCGAGGTGGAAAAAATGCAGGCGTTTCAAGATGTCTTCCGGGTACTGGAGCGGCGCATCGGCAGTTTCGCCAGTCTCCGCCCGGAGGCCCTGGACCGAATCCGGCTCAAGGACCACTTGGACGCCATCGGCCGGGAATAGGCGGGGACCAGACCATGAGTGTCCAATGTGAAACGATCCCGTGTCGCGCCGCCGCCAGCCCCATGGGCGTTTTCGAGCGCTATCTGACCCTGTGGGTGGCCCTGTGCATCATCGCCGGGGTAGCCCTGGGCAGGCTGTTGCCCGGGCCGTTCGCCTTGTTGAGCGGCCTGGAGGTGGCCAGCGTCAACCTGGTGGTGGCGGTGCTGATTTGGGTGATGATCTTTCCGATGATGGTCAATGTGGATTTCGCCGCCCTGCGCCATGTGGGGGAGCGGCCCAAGGGCATCGTCATCACCCTGGTGGTGAACTGGCTGATCAAGCCCTTCACCATGGCCGGACTGGCGGTGCTGTTTTTCGAGGTCGTGTTCCGGGATCTGATTGACCCTGTGGACGCCAAGGAATACATCGCCGGGATGATTCTGCTGGGAGCCGCCCCTTGCACCGCCATGGTGTTCGTCTGGAGCCAGCTCACCAAGGGCGATCCCAACCATACCCTGGTGCAGGTGGCCCTCAACGATCTGATCATGGTGTTCGCCTTCGCCCCCATCGTGGCCTTGCTGTTGGGGGTGGCCGAGGTCAGCGTACCCTGGCAGACCCTGCTGTTGGCGGTGGTCCTGTATGTCATCATTCCCCTGGCGGCCGGTTGGCTGACCCGCAAACACTTGCTGCGCCGGGGCGGGCAGGAGCGGCTGGACGCCTTCAACCGGCGAGTCAAACCCTGGACCGTCATCGGTCTGCTGGCCACGGTGGTATTGCTGTTCGGTTTTCAGGGCGGGGTGTTGCTGGCCCAGCCCCTCATCATTCTGCTGATCGCCGTGCCTCTGGTCCTCCAGAGCATCGGCATTTTCGCCCTGGCCTGGTGGTGGGGGCGAGCCTGGCGGGTGCCGGTGGCCATCGCCGCCCCGGCGGCCCTGATCGGCACCTCCAATTTCTTCGAACTGGCGGTGGCGGTGGCCATCAGCCTGTTCGGCCTGCACTCCGGTGCGGCCCTGGCCACGGTGGTGGGGGTGCTGGTGGAAGTGCCGGTAATGTTGTTATTGGTGAAAGTCGTCAACGGTAGTCGCGACTGGTTTTCACGGGCGCCGTCGCCGGTGTCCACCCCCAACTAAGGAGTATTGACCATGAAACGCATGCATTTACATATCGCGGTACGGGATTTGGACGAATCGGTTCGTTTCTACTCGATCCTGTTCGATGCCCGGCCCAGCCTTCTCAAAGAGGACTACGCCAAGTGGCAACTGGAAGACCCTAGGGTGAATTTCGCCATCAGCGCCCGGGGCCAGACCCCAGGTCTGGACCATTTGGGCATCCAGGCCGAGGACGAAGCCGAATTGAAGGAAATCTACGCCCGCCTGCAAAGCGCCGACCGACCGGTGCTGGAGGAGGGGGAAACGGTCTGCTGCTACGCCCGTTCCGAGAAAGCCTGGATTCAGGACCCCCAGGGCCTGGCCTGGGAGACCTTCCAGAGTCTGGGTGAATCGCCGGTCTACGGTAGCGATTTCCACTCGGCGGCGCCGGGCCCATGCGTCGCCCCCGCGCCGTCGGCCGCAGCCTGTTGTACCCCCAAGACCGGGGGCTGCTGCTGAGACGTGGGTAGGTTTTGCAGGCGCCCTGGCTGAAGCTGGACTCAGGGTAGCCATGCACGACCACTTCCATCACCATCAAATGGCCACCGACTCCGCCCTGGGTCTGGTGGCCCTGGCCGCTTGACTGGCCCGCAACCCCCCCCTCGGCCGGGCACGCCTACGATCTGGGCCGGGTGGTGGTGGTGGCGATGGACAAGGTAGGTTCGGTACGTGGCGACGAGATGCTGAAGGCTCGTTTGGCCATCGACTTGCCGCCGGGCCACTCCTAAGCGGTCTCCTGACCAAGCCACGTGGTTTTTCTCAGCATCTTCTGGCCGGTTACACTAACCTGTCTTTACATCATAAGGAAACCGGCATGTTCCATAGTCCCTTGCTTCGCGCCGCCATTGATGCTGCCAAGGCGGGCGAGGAGGTCATCAGGCGCTATTTTCACGGCAACCTCGGCATCAGCCTCAAGGCCGATAAGTCCCCGGTCACCCAGGCCGACGTGGAGACCGAGGAGGCTATTAAAGCGGTGCTCAAAAGGGCCTTTCCTGAGCATGGCTTCTATGGGGAGGAGACCGGGCGGGAGACCGGGGACTCGGATTGCCTATGGCTGGTGGACCCCATCGACGGCACCAAAAGCTTCATTCGCGAGACGCCGTTTTTCTCCACCCAGATTGCCCTGCTGCGCAAGGGTGAATTGGTCCTGGGCGTGTCCAATGCCCCCCTGTTTGGAGAACTGGCTTACGCCGAGGCTGGCGGCGGGGCGTTTCTCAATGATCGGCCGATCCGGGTCAGCGCGCTGGACGATCTGGCCGAGGCCACCCTGTCCACCGGCAATATCAAGACCCTGGCCGCCGATCCTCAAGGTTGGCGGGCCTTGGCCGACCTGATCGGACAGGTCAATCGGGGACGGGGTTACGGCGACTTCTGCCATTATCATCTGCTGGCCGCCGGTAAATTGGATGTGGTGTTGGAGTCGGATATCAATATTCTGGACGTGGCCGCCCTTAGCGTCATTGTTCAGGAAGCTGGCGGGCGGGTCACAGATCTAAAAGGACGGTCTTTGGATTTGGAGACCACTAGCGTGCTGGCCAGTAACCCCCAACTCCATGCCCGGGTGCTGGATATGTTGTGTCGATAGGAAGAGATGTCATGAGCGATATCGTCACCATGATCGACCTGTTACGCCACGGCCAGCCCGTAGGCGGGCGCAAGTTCCGAGGCTCCGTGGACGATCCCCTCAGCGAACGGGGCTGGCAGCAGATGCGCTCCGCCGTAGGTGACCACCATCCCTGGGATGTGATGCTGAGTTCCCCATTGGCCCGCTGCGCCGATTTCGCCAGTGAATTGTCCCGCCGCCATGATATTCCCCTGGAGATGGAAGATCGGTTCCGGGAACTCAGTTTCGGGGCTTGGGACGGCCGCGAGGTGGCCGCCATCGAGTCCACCGAAGCCGAGGCATTGAGCCGTTTCTGGCAAGACCCCCTGAATAACCCTCCACCGCAAGGGGAACTACTGGAGTCGTTCGACGCCCGGGTTGTCGCGGCCTGGGAATCCCTGTTGCAACGGCATCGCGGGCGGCATGTGCTGACGGTCTGCCACGGAGGCATTATCCGGGTGATTCTGCGTCATGTGCTGGATATGTCCCTTAGTCGGTTGTGGCGGTTGAGCGTACCCTATGCTTCTCTGAGCCGGGTGCGTTTTCACAGCAACCCCAGCGTCGCTTCTCCACAACTGCTGTTCCACGCAGGCTCCTTGGGGTGATTGTCCCCAGGGGGGGCGATCATGGGGTGGGCAGCTATCCGCTGGTTCGCCGCCGTTGCGCTCGCCGAGCTGGTTACCGAACCCGCAAGAATCGGCCTGTGTTTTGATGTGTTATGTATGAAAATTACAAAAAAAAATTGCGACAGCAACAGTAATTTTATATGATGCACCGCATCATTTTCTTAACTTGTTGTTTGATCGCGACAATGTCTGGATGACGGCCTTCATGCCAGTCTTCCGACGCTTGTTCGAGGAGGTGCATGTGACGCATTATTCCATTCTGAAACGAGGGAGGGGCGCCCCCCGGCTGAAGCTTCCCATCGTGTTGCTAGCCGCCTGCTGGTTTGCGCCGTTGGCGACCGTCTCGGCCTACGTCTTGCCTGGAACGACCCAACTGGAAAGCTGGATGCAGGCGCCCAATGATTTTGTGGAGCAACTCCAGGCCAGTCGGATCAACAAGCTTATCGGCTATTTACAGGAAAAATTTCAAATTCCTGACAGCAAGGCCGAGCTGATCGTGAAGGCCGCCATCGAGAACGGTCTCGACAAGGGTGTGCAGCCGGAGGTGATCCTTGCGGTTATCGCCGTGGAGTCCACCTTCAGGGAGGAGGTGGTCAGCCATATGGGCGCCCGTGGTTTGATGCAAGTCATGCCCCGATACCACCCCCAAAAAGTCAAAAAGATCGGTGGCGCGAACCGTCTCTTTGATCCCAAGTTGAATATATTTGTAGGAGTCTGGATTCTCGAACAGTATCTAGACTTGAGCAAGGGCGACCTCCGACAGGCGTTGCTTCGATATAACGGGAGCTTGGGCAATCCAAAATCCCGGTATGCGGACAAGGTGTTCAGGGTCTACGAGGACATCAAGTCCTTCAGCCCCGCGCCCGACAGCCTGGTCGCTCGGCTGGAGCGTGGCTGAGCCTTACCCATCGGTCGCAACCGGTTTGCTATCCCTGCGGCGCCCATCAAGGGGCGCCCATAGGTTTTGAAGCCCCTACCCTTGCCCTGGCCTGGCGCGTTTCCGCTACACTGCCACTACCCGCACCGACGGAGCGCCGTGGATGAAGCTGGCCCTGACCTGTCTGATTGCCGTTTTGCTGGACCGACTGTTGGGGGATGCTCCCCGCCGTCGGACGCTGGCGGGTTTCGGTTGGTTGGCGGGCAGACTGGAAGCCCTGTTGTACGGGCCTCCAGACCTAGGGCGCCGCGCCCGGCGTGGTTTGGGCGGGTTGGCCTTGGTGCTGCTGATTTTACCCTTGGGGATACTGGCCTGGTGGTTGTCGAGTCAGCCCTATTTCGGGCGGCTAATTGACCTTGAGCTGCTCTATCTATCGTTGGGCGCCAGTGGACAGGTGCGACGAGCCTCACGGGTCGCCCGAGCGTTGGCCCAAGGGGATCTGGCCTTGGCGCGTCAACAGGTGAGGGCGTTAGTGGACCACGACACCCAGTCCATGGATGCAAGCGCTGTCAGCGCCTCCACTGTGGAAACCTTGCTACGTCGCGGCTGCACGGATTGGGTCGGCGCTTTGTTCTGGTTTTTGATCGGTGGCGGCGGGGCGTTGGCGGTGTATTGCGCGGCCCGTTATTTGGCGGGCGTCTGGGGACATCCCACCCCCCGCTACGGGGATTTCGGGCGCGGCGCGGCCTGTCTAGAGGCGTTATTGCTCTGGATTCCGGCCCGGCTCACCGCCTTGGGGTATAGCGTACTTGGGGATAGGGAAACCGCCTGGCGTTGTTGGCGTCGCCAGGGGCGGCTCTGGAGGGATAGGAATGATGGGCCTGTGATCGCCGCCGGAGCCGGAGCCTTGGGGCTACAACTGGGGGGGCCGGTACGCTATTTCGACAACGTGATCATCCGCCCCCCTTTGGGCGAAGGCTTATTGCCAGCCACGGTGGATATTCGCCGAACCCAGCGCCTGTTGTCAGCCACGCAAATCCTATGGTTGGCGCCGCTAACGATAGGAGGGGCGCTGTTTGGCTGAGGGCATACCTGGACGGTGGGTGGGGGCGCTGCTGTTGGCCATGGTGGCCATTCTGGGCAGGGCCGAACCCGTCGTGGAGGACGACGAGGGGCGGCGGGTGGCCCTAGCGGAACCGGCCAGGCGCGTGGTCAGCCTCGCCCCCCATCTGACCGAGCTGCTGTTCGCCGTCGGCGCCGGTGGGCGGCTGGTCGGCGTCAGTGAATACAGTGATTGGCCTCCCGAAGCCCAGTCCTTGCCCCGGATCGGCGGATTCGGTGGCATGGATATGGAGACCATCGTCGCCTTACGCCCGGATCTCGTCGTCGCCTGGGGCAGTGGCAACGCCCGGGAACAATTAAAAGCCCTGCGGGCGCTGGGATTGACCTTGTTTATCAGCGAACCACGTCAACTGGAGGATATACCACGCACTTTGCATCGCTTGGGGGTGCTGACGGGCATGGAGAAAACCGCCAGGCAAGCGGCGGCGGCGTTTTGGAAACGGCTGGATGAATTACGGGGCCGGTATGCCGGGAAGTCACCAATAAGCGTGTTTTATCAGGTCTGGAACCGCCCTCTGTTGACCCTCAATGGGGAGCATCTGGTCAATCAGATTCTGGACTTATGTGGTGGCGTGAATGTGTTTGCCACATTGGAGGGCTTAGCTCCGCAAGTGAGCGTGGAGGCCGTGCTGGCGGTCAATCCTCAGGCCATTGTGGCCAGTGGCGCACAGGGGGAGCGGCCAATATGGCTGGATGAGTGGCGGCGCTGGCCATCCCTGACCGCAGTATCCCATGACACGCTCTTCTCCATTCCACCCGATCTGTTGCAGCGCCATAGCCCCCGGGTGCTGGACGGCGCCGACCGTTTATGCCAAAACTTGGACGTTGCCCGTGAACGGCTCACTGGGCGGTAATGTCGATGTGATCCACACGGGGTTCCGTTCGCAGCAGCCATTGATCACAGAACAAATACAGCAATCCCGCCATGAGCGCCATGGTGAATCCGAACAGATAGATATTGTCGATGTGATAGCCTAGAACCGGAACCCCAATAAGCATGATTATATTGATGAAAATCAGCCAATTGGTGTTAACGACCCTTAGCCTGGCGCCGCATCTCTGACACACGATATGCCGCGTGTAGGCTTCTGAAACCTGTAGGTGACGCTTACAATTATAGCATTTCATAATGAGTCGAGCTCTAGGTAAAGAAAACAGGATTCCGTCCTAGATGACCATCCATGGGTTTTACTGGGAACCCGCGCGCAGACACGCAGTGGCAACCCAGTTTGCCCCAAGCAGTTATCAAATAAGGCAAAAACCAAGCCATTTGCCAAAGTCGTGACATCAGGCTGCTCAATGCACTGTTTTAAAAGGATTAATTGTGGCCTTGATCGCGCCGCCGCCGGTATCGCCCGACAAAGTCGAGACGGGTCTTTGACACTTGTAAAAAAAACTGACGATTAAAGAGCAGGCTGTTTCCATCCGTGGTGAATCCTTGCCTGAGTTCGTAACTATCTGTACGGTAAGGATCTGGACAGCCTATTGGCAATGGGGGACTCCAGGACTGGTGTACAGCAGAAAGAACAGTAAGTTTGTATCTATCAATTTTTTTGTTCAATAACCCCTGCCCGGTTAAGGCGCAAATTTTTTGGCTTCGGAAACCTACCGTCGTGGGTACTGCCTTACACAATAAGGATATGCAACCCGCGCCGGTTTTCGATACTGTGACCTCTCTCTAGATTGACCGGGCGGGTGCCTCAATCCAGTGGCCCGTTTGCCTCTCACAATACCACAACGATGGTTATATATGCTTGAAATTAAAGACACACTTAAATTTTCGCTGGGGATGATCTGTCTGTTGCTGAGCGCCGTGTTGTTCTTGTTCGGATCGCCTCTTGTGGCGCTCACGGGGATTTACGCTGCTGACTACCTCCTGGGTTTGGGGTTTCTGGCTGGAGGAACCTGGTTGGTGGACCAGTCCACAGACGGGAGTTGGCGAAGAAATTGAGGACTGTAAATTATTTGTTACATCATCCGTGATAATGGCCCACTTTACCACCCGAATTATTGCTGTCAGAGTGAGATTAATAACCTTAACCAACTGTAAAAATTGATAAATAATCAGTTTGGCCCGAATTATGCGTGGGTGAAGCAAGGCTGTCGAAATATTTACATCCAAAATCAATGCGGCCCGTCACGTCACGTCAACCGGAGCACCAACCATGATTCGCGCACTGCCCTCATTCGATGAACTGGCCGAACTGGCCAGAACCCATCCCGATCAATTTGAACGGTTACGCGCCGAGGTTTGCGACGCTTTCATCAACGAAGCGCCGGAAAAATGCCGATCCCGTCTCCGGGGCTTGCAATTTCGCATCGACATGGAAAGGCGCCGCTGTTCCAACCCCATGGCCAGTTGCATCCGAATTTCAGCGATGATGCATAATTCCCTCGACCGATTGCGACTGCTGTTAAGCGAATATGACAGTCTTGACGAAGCATCAGGTAGCTACCCGCTTGCCCGAGCCAATGCCGATGTCGTCTCTATGGCCGAGTACCGAAAGACGAAAGCCCGGGATGCTGGTGCGTGATAGGAAAGCTGAGGGACGACGCTTGCAACAATAGCTGAGGAGAAGGCCTCGGCGAACAATCGCCAAAGCAGGATTTAAAGCTAAACCACCATCATGCCGCAGTGCAATATAGGCTATTTTGCTGCGCCGCGCTAAATGCTGTCGCAATGCCTTCCCGGCACGCCGTCAGGGGGTCGGCGGACAGAGCGGGACTAAACGTGAACACCCTTGGAACACGAGGCTGTTGTTTCCGGTCTGTAGAGTGAAATCATGTTAAAACGACCTTACGGTGAACCATGGGGCGACAGACCAGTGCTTGAGCGGCAAAAGGGAATGAACACGGGGAGCCAGCGGCGTTATGGCCGTCGTTTCATGATGCTCTTCGGCGTGCTGTTTTTGCTACCCCTGGGGGTATCCGTGGCGGATCACCTGCTGGAACGTCGGGTGGCTCATTGGTGGCAGGCGGACACCCACGGCACCGGGCAAGCGCCAGACCCGGCCACCACCCCCGAGGCTGTGGTCCAGGTCTATGCGGCTCGGGCTTTCGGATGGCGTGGTGTGCTTGGCGTGCATACCTGGGTGGCGGTCAAGCCAGCCAATGCATCGGGCTATACCCGACTGGAGGTTATGGGTTGGGGGGTTGACAGGGGGCGCGATGCGCTACGCAAGCGGCATGGCTCGGCGGATGCCCTCTGGTTTGGAAGCCGTCCCACCCGGTTGGTTGACCTGCGAGGGGAGGGTGTGGACGAGATCATTGAGGCTATTTTCGAGGCAGCGGAGCAGTATCCCTACCGGCACCGCTACCGGCTATGGCCCGGTCCCAACAGCAACACCTTCGTGGCGTATCTGGGCCGTCGTGTGCCGCAACTGCGTCTGGACCTGCCGCCCACGGCCATCGGCAAGGACTACTTGCCCGGGGGCGGATTTATGGCCGTCAGTCCCAGTGGCACCGGCGTGCAATTGTCTCTGTATGGCGTAGCTGGAGTACTAGTGGGGTTGGAGGAAGGCGTGGAAGTGAATCTACTGGGGCTGAGCGTCGGGGTGGATGTGTGGCCCGTGGCCCTGAAGCTGCCCGGAATAGGGCGCATCGGCCTACCCTGACTCATGTGCGTTTACGGTGGCGCCACACCGGTAGCGGGGGCGCTATGAAACCTAATCAGCACCTCGAATCGCGGGGCGCAATGTGAAAGAGGAGCGCGAAGATGGCAAGCGAATTAGAAGGTAAGGTCGCCGCTGTCACTGGGGGGGCGTCGGGCATTGGGCTGGCCAGTGCCGAGGCGATGCTCGCGGCTGGCGCACGGGTGGTGCTGGTGGACCGTGACGAAGCGGCGCTAACGGCCCTCGGCGAAAAGCACGGCGACGCGATAATCCCCCTGGTCATTGATCTGCTCGACCCGAAAAGCTGCGCGACGCTACTACCCCGGATTCTGGAGACGGCCGGCCAGCTCGATATCTTTCACGCCAACGCCGGTGTCTATATTGGCGGAGACCTGATCGATGCCGACACGGACGCGATGGATAGGATGCTGAACCTGAACATCAACGTCGTGATGAAAAATGTCCACGATGTCCTGCCCCATATGATCGAGCGTGGCACGGGGGATATTGTGGTGACGAGTTCGTTAGCGGCCCATTTCCCCACCCCTTGGGAGCCGGTCTATGCGTCGTCCAAGTGGGCTATCAACTGCTTTGTCCAGACTGTGCGCCGCCAGGTCTTCAAGCACGGCATCCGTGTCGGCTCGATCTCGCCCGGTCCCGTCATCAGCGCGCTTCTCGCCGACTGGCCGGAGGAGAAGCTGGAGGAGGCAAAGGCATCAGGCAGCCTGATCGAGGCAAGCGAAGTGGCCAATGTGGTGATGTTCATGCTGACGCGGCCACGGGGCATGACCATTCGCGACGTGGTCATTCTGCCCACTAATTTCGACCTCTAAGGGCGCATTTCAAGTCAATGGGCATGGCCTGATGGGTTGCTGAGTGATTTACCAGTGATGGGGTTCGTGCCTCAGCGCATCCCATGGGCCACGGGCTTGATAACATAACGACCATTTTCAATCATGAAAATCTCGTTGGGAACCATGAGATCAGCGCCACTCTCATAGATCGCCAATCTAAGGTTTTCTTCGTTCTCGATGGCTTTCTTTTTGAATTCCTTGGTCCAATCTTTTCCAGAGATTAACCAGAGAAAGAATTTGATAAATCCATCATGTGTATCCGGGGTTGGCCAGCCTTGCTTAACAGCCCATTGATAGGTTCCCTTCCCGAGATTCAAAGCCAAGCAGCCCTGTTTGTGGGCATGTCTAGCTAAATCCAAGGCCCCCGGTTTCATCACAATGCAACTGAGCGACATTGTCATCTCCTGCAAATAAACTTATAGGATGCGCCGAGGCACGAACCGCATCACTCGCATCACTCCCCGCCTTGTATCGCCGGTTCGACGGCGCAAGCCCAATCATCGGGATACACCCCCCGTCGCACAAAGGCATGAAAACTCGACCACGGCCAATCCGTGACCCGCCGCACTAGGCCATGTTTTACCGGATTCCAGTGGATATAGTCCACATGCCGCTCGAAGTCCCGATCATCGCGGATCAGGTGTTCCCAATAGCGCCGTTGCCAGAGGCCACGTTCGCCTCTTTTCAAGCGGCTGGCGGAGCGTCTTTCGCCCTCGGGGATGGATCTTGAAAAACCGGCCTTGATCAGGCTCCAACGGGTTTGATAATCGGCATCCCCCGGCGGCAGAGTCCAGATACAATGCAGGTGTTCGGGAAGGACGACCATTGCTTCTATGACGAAAGGACGCCTGTCTTTGACGGAACGGATGACTTGCCGCAAGAGATGGATGTGATTGGTCAGTATCTGGTTGTTGTGGCGTTCGGCGCAATTGACCGTGAAAAAGTAGGTGCCTCCTTCTATTTTCGCTCGCCGGTAGATGGTCATGGGTTGGTTTTGTTGGTGGGGTGGGGTTCACGATTGATGCGGTTCGTACCTCACCGCATCCTACAGGTTCTATAAAAACTCTTCGTCAGGTCTTGCATCTGGTTTTTTGTTTTTTGAAATGTTGGATTCAACTGATTTCCTCATCAAATCAATGGCATATGCTGATCCGGCCAAGCTAAATCGTGAAACTTTGAAGGAATCCCCTTCCATTGGAACAACAATGCCAACTTTACTCGCTTGTCGTACTATATTGTCAATGTCATCAAAGGGGGAAATTATGAAAAAATGCTGATCTTCATACTTATGGGAGCATGTTAATTTTATGTGACTGGAACCAGTGTTTGAATTTATTAGCGCAGGATACTCATGGCCAATTTCGCAGTTGACTTCAATGCCTATCAGATATATACAATTTTCTGAATCAAAAAAGCAATATTGACCTAGTAGGTGGTTTGATGAATTCATAGTGGCTGCATAATAGAACTCTTCTTGATTATTGCTCCAGTGCCAATCCTTCGATATATAGAATTCAGCGCTCGCTGTGTTTGTGGCCAGCGCTGTAAATGTTAATAAAAAAGAATAAACAAATTTCACTTAATGCTCCTAGCCCGTAGCCCGTAGCCCGTAGTAGCCCGTAGGATGCGGTGAGGTACGAACCGCATCATTCACAAAGGGGGTCTGCCGTAAATAAATCGAATGACTTGCCACAAGAAATTTACTTGGCTGGACAGCAATAGATTGCTGTGGCCTGCGGCACAGTTGACCGTTAATAAAGTAGATGCCGCCCTCTATTCTTGCTCGCCGGTAGGTAGCCATGGATTGTTTCCGTTGGTGGCGTTGGGTGGTTCACGATTGATGCGGTTCGTTCCTCACCGCATCCTAAGGGCTTCCGCCTGAGCGGGCCAATGCCGTCAGGGAGGCGGTAACCAGGAGAGGCGTACTGTACCCGACTGCAACGTAGACAAAGGGCATGCCCAGGAAACCGTTGCATATCGTCCAGATCGGCTTTGACTGAGGCGGGAAGATTGACGGTCCCAATTAATATCTCCCTGGTAAGCGGTACACTCGAACATTTTCCCGGCCTCATTGCCGCGGACGGTCTGTCCAAGCCCGTTATGCCACCGGCCATAGTGAACAAGTTCATGGAGCGCGGTGGCGTAAAGTAACACGCGCGCGGCCCCTTCTGGTAGGGATTGCTGACCTTCGATCTCGACAGCAATGTCCAGGTCTATTGTGATTAAACCACGAGAGTGCGACCCATTTGCGGGAACTCGTCGGCCGTCAATGAAAATTGGAGACACTTGAAAGAGCGGTCGAACACCAAGCGTGGTTACAGATCGCGCCGTGCTGTCGTTAAAACCGCTGAAGCGCTTAAAGGCATTGAGCACACGGATCTCCGAGAACAGATACAGTGGTAGATCCTGCAGGAAGCCGGTCAAGCGCGGATATGCTTGGTGTTGCTGTCTGGTTTGCCATCTCATGTCTTATACCAATTCGCGATCAACTAAGTATTAACTATAATTAATAAAGGCATTTTGAGA
>CAZQXD010000045.1:0-33800 GCA_964597315.1 uncultured Candidatus Competibacteraceae bacterium | reverse complement strand
TCAGAAGCCAAACGGCTACGGGATCTCGAGCAGGAGAATTCCCGGCTCAAGCGCCTGCTGGCTGAGGCCGAGCTCGACAAGGCCGCGCTCAAGGAGTTGGTCGAGGGAAAGTGGTGACGGCCGCGCAGCGGCGACGGGCCGTAAAACACCTCAAGGATCGCCGTTTCAGTGAGCGACGTGCTTGCCGTGTCGTAGGCTTCAGCCGTTCTGCCCTCTGGTCTCCACTGAAAGGCCGCGATGATGCGGGCCTGCGTGAGCGGCTCAAGGTGCTCGCCGAGCACTACCCACGCTATGGCTATCCGACACTGCATGACATGCTGCGAGCTTCGGGTCACGTGATAAACCACAAACGCACCTACCGAATCTACCGCGAGGAAGGGCTGCAGGTACGTACCAAGCGCCGTAAAAAACTAACGCGGCCGCGCGTGCCGATGCGACTGCCCGATAAGGTCAATCAGCGCTGGTCGATGGATTTCGTCTCGGATCAGTTGGCCAATGGACGACGCTTCCGCGTCCTCAACGTCGTCGACGATTATTCTCGGGAGTGTGTGCTGCAGATCGTCGACACATCGATCTCCGGCCAACGGGTTGCTCGCGCTCTTGATCAGCTGAACAGGCCGTTACCGAAAACCATCGTCGTCGACAATGGCCCAGAGTTCACGTCGAAGGCAATATGCTTTTGGGCGAAACGCACCAAGGTGAAGCTGCATTTCATTCAACCCGGCAAGCCGACGCAGAACGCATTCGTCGAGAGCTTCAACGGCAAATTTCGAGACTACTGTTTGGATCTAAACGGGTTCGCCAGCTTGGAGGATGCACGCGAAACCATCGATACCTGGCGAGACCATTACAACTACGTCAGGCCACACCGTTCACTGGGCAAGAAACCGCCCGCCGTGTTCGCTCAGGGAGTGGCCTGATATGCTCAGACTCCCACATCAAAGGTGGCTCACTTACAGGGGTACGGTCAAGACCATTGGACCACCTTACTCAGCTTGCGCTATCAGATTGGATAGACAGCGCGGACCGCCTGTATGAGGTCAAGCGCACAGTGCCGTGGCCATCCCCGAATATAGAGTTAAACCCCCCTAAGTCATTTGCAGATGTCCCAAAAGGAGTGGGGTTGGCTCCTAAGGAGATGCGAGACTCAGCTAAAGCAAAGCACTCCACTATGCGGTGGTTGTCGCCGATTGACACGCAAAAATGGGACAAGGCAAAATGGAATGCAACGCTTTTTATGTGGTCTCCCGAGGAGCAAGATGCGCCCCCACCTGTTCTCGGACTTGCGTTCGAAAATGCTTCAGCCGCGCGCGACATCTTCTCTTCGTGGCGCAAGCGTTATGGCGATGATGATACTAAGGACGATCTTCTGGTTACTATGGAGCGCGGAATCTCAAGGGATAACCCTGCCGCGTATGCAGTGATGGTGAGCCAAAACCCCGCGAATATTCCTGCGACGGACAGTAATGTCGTTGGGTTCGTATCGCGAATTAATCGGATGTACCCATCAACAACGCAAAACCTCGATCTATTTTTAGAAGACTATTACCGCAACAGTAGGTATCTTTTAATTCCTGCGCATCTGCCGAACAAATTGGGCGCTCCTGAGCCTATGCTTGATCTTCCTATTGGCAAGCACAACCTCGTGGTAAAGGATGCTTGGCAAATCGAGCCCAACGATATGACTGCCTCCGTACTAGATTTGGACGAGCTGCCGTTCATTCCCGCAGACCAATCCGACGCTCCCGTGATAAAGACTTTAGAATGGCTCAAAAGCTTCGGGCGAAGCTAGGCGTGAGATATCGCAGGACATGCCTACCTTCCGAGCCTTTAAAAAAAGTTCCGCGTGCTACAGAAAAAAACCTTGATCTATGGACTCCTGCAACTATCGCCTTTCAGAATTTTCCCGCTCGGCGTAAATTCAAAGCTTAGGGCTGTGCCCTCAGCGCGCTGCAAGGACAATCAGCGGTTCCCGAAGCTCGGTGCGAAGAGCACCTGCGCCCGCCGCAGATTTTCCTTTTCGCTTGCACACCCCCTGTTCGCCACGAGGCAGGGTTGCAGGAGCAACCCTTATCAATTTTCAGGGGGAAGGTTCCTTAGAATTACGCACCAGTCGGCCAAAACGCAAAAAATCTGGTTCGAACAAAATCCCGGCATGTGCGCCACTACATTCCATCGCTACGCCTTCTCTACTCCGCCCATATAAACCCGTCGTGCTTCGCCCCCCGCGCCGAGCCATTGGCTTTGCTCCCCGGCCACTGCTTTGCCACAAAACATTTGAACGCGAAAAAGACACCCATTTCGGAATAAAACTGGCTGACTGGCCTGGCTGCTAGCTATCATGTCCAAGGTTTATAGCCATCAGGAAGTCGCCGCCAATGACCGTCAAAACCCCCGAAACCGTTCTGAATTTCTGGTTCTCCGAGCGGGTCCGCCCCCTTTGGTTTAACAGTAACCCGGCCTTCGATCAGGAGATTCGTGACACCTTCATGGATACCTACCAGGCCGCCGCCGAAGGCCAACTGGCGGACTGGGAGCGGACCCCAGAGGGCGCCCTGGCCTTGGTGATTTTGCTGGATCAGTTTCCCCTGAATATGTTCCGGGGCCAGCCCGAGGGCTTCGCCACTGAAGCCCGGTCTCGGGAGGTGGCCGCCGCCGCCATTGAGCGGGGCGACGACACCCGGATGAATGATGAGCAAAAAGGATTCTTGTACACTCCGTTCATGCACAGCGAGCACCTGGCTGATCAGGACCGCTCTGTGGCGTTGTTCCAGAGCGCCGGACTGGACAACAGCCTGAAGTGGGCCGAGCATCATCGAACTATCGTCCGGCGCTTTGGCCGCTTCCCCCACCGCAACGCCATACTGGCCCGGGATAGCACCCCCCAGGAACTGGAGTATCTAGGTGGCAAGGGCGCCTTCAAAGGCTAAGCCATGCACAGCCTCAGCGTCGGTGCTTGCCCCCTAGCTTATCCTGTAATCTGGCAATGGCTTCCTCGGTCACGCCCCGAGTCGAACTGGGTTCGGGGCTGGCTTCCGGGACCGCAGGCGGGGCTTTCCGAGGCCCGGCTTTGGGTGGCGCCTGAGGCCGGGGTTTAGAACGGGGCTTGGGCCGAGGTTTGCTGGAGGTCTCCCCACGGGCTTCCTGGCTTTTCTTGCGCTTTTCCCGGATCAGTTCCACCTGCTCCCGAGCCTTCTCACGGTGGGCTTCGGAAACCTCTCCGGCCGGCTGGCCCTGCAAGTCAATGCGTTGGGCATTGCCTAGCAGAGCGATCTGGTAGCGCAGTTGTCGGGTGTACATGCCCAAAGCGTACTTCATGGCCACCGCATCGAAACCCCAGTCCTTGATAGCCGGCAGTAAATCCTTATGGATATGCAGCTTCAGGGGCTTGAGGGAGCGGTCGCCGGGGGGCCTGAAGGCATCTGGAAATGTTTCGCTCAAACGCTCCAGCAGCGCCCTGGCCCGTTCCCGGGGGTGGGGCGTCGGAGTGGCTGGCGAGACTTCGTCTGGAGTGGCCGGCTGGGTTTCGTCGATGACGACCGGCTGATTTTCTTGAGACATGGGGTGGATGTTCCTACGTCATGAGTGTGGATACGGTGGTCCGCCTCAGCCGAGCTAAAAGCGCGCCCACCCGTTGTTCGAACCGGGCGCAGTAGCCCCCGCCGAACAGTTGAAAAAGTTGAGTCCGCCGGGCGGCGAAGGGCTTGTGGGTGGTGGCGACGGTTCGTCATAGGCTTGTGGCCGCCTTCAAGCCGACATCTTCACCGGGATGGGCATGAGTACATGCATGGCGAGTGGTAGATGATCTGAATAAACAAAGCGCAGCACCGAGACTTTTTCCACCTGAATGGAGGGGGATACCAGAATATGGTCCAATTGGCGGTCGGGCCGCCAGCTCGGAAAAGTGTACAACCCAGAGGCCGGTTCGCACAGCCCGGTGCGACGCAGCAGCTCGGCCATCTCCAGGCTGTCCGAACGGCAGTTGAGATCCCCCATGACGATCACATGGCGATGGTCGCCGATCAGGTCCGCCAGAAACCCAATCTGCCGCATCCGCCCCCGCTTGCCCAAAGCCATATGCATGATAAACACATGCAAGGCGTCCTCCCCGTCCCCAAACCGGGCCAGCAGCAGACCCCGCCCGGGGATCACCCCAGGCAGCCGATGATCCTCCACTAGAGTGGGGCGATAGCGGCTCAACACCGCGTTGCTATGCTGGGAGATCAATCCGATGCGACGGTTGGACTGATCGAAGGCGTACTGGAAGGCGGCGCGCTCGGTCAGGTATTTGACCTGATCCAGAAAACCGCTGCGCAGGCTGCCGGTGTCCACCTCTTGGAGTCCCACCACATCGTAGTCGGAGATCAACCGGGAGATGCCATCCAGATTGACCATCCTCTGGGGCACCGGCAGCACCTGCTTCCAGCTATGGGTTAGGTAGTGATGGTATTTTCTGGTGGATAACCCGGCGGCGATATTATAGCTGAGCAGGCGCAGTCGCCGCTTTTCCAGTTCCATACCTACGTATCCAATGTGCCTGGAAAACGCTCGGCCTTGCTAGCCCTCGGCTTCCTTTTCGACCAAATAGTCCACCACTTCGAACAGCCGCTCATGGGAACCGGCCATGGACACGGAGGTTTCATACTTGCCGTTGACGATGATGGCCGGTACGCCGTGTACCCCATAGCCCTGGACTTTTTTATTGCCGCGCCGCAGCTTAGTGTCCACGTCAAAGGAATTGTAGGTCTTGTCGAAGGTCGCTCGATCTACCCCATGGTCGGCGAAAAAAGCCGCCAAATCGTCGGGACCGCGCATGGGCCGCTTCTGCACATGAATGGCATCGAACAGGGGCTTGTGGATTTCATCGAGAATGCCCAAGGATTCGGCGATATAGAACGCCCGGGCGCCCAGCTCCCAACTGCGGTTGAGTACCGCCGGCAGCCGCACGAATTCCACATTGTCAGGCTTATGCTCCACCCATTCTTCCACGGCTGGCTCCAGACGGTTGCAGTGGGGGCAGCCATACCAAAACAGTTCCACCACTTCCACTTTTTCGGAACTGCCGGAGATGGCGCTCACCGGGGTGGATAGCCGCCGGAAATCCACGCCTTCGGTAAACGCCTCGGCGGCGGGCAGGGCTGGGGCCAATAACGCGCCCACGGCCAGGAGCAGGGCGGATAATAAGGTCAGGAGTTTGTTCGGGGATTGGGTCATGACGAATTCCCTAGTTTCGGAGTTTGCAGGAAAGTAACTACGAATTCATGGCCGTAGCCTGGAAGAAAGCCGTCGGCGTCAGGCGGCCTGGCCTCTCCAGACGAGGACTATCCAGACAAGCGTATAGCGGAAGGCATTAGACCCTCTCCCGTCGGCGAGGTTGCAACGGATAGGGGACGGTCGCGACCACCCCCCGCCCCCGCGCCATATCTCGTCAGGGTCGCAGGCCCTGGACGTAGGAGGCCACCGCCTGGATCTCGGCGTCGGTCATCTTGGCGGCGATATTACGCATCATCTGGCCGGCGTCGTTGGCCCGCTGCCCAGCCCGGAAAGCCTTGAGCTGATTCTCCAGATACAGGGCATGTTGCCCGGACAGGAGCGGAAACCGAGCCTCGGGGTTGCCGGCGCCGGTGGGTCCATGGCAGGCCGAACAAGCGGCCACGCCGGTGACCATATTGCCGCCCCGATAGAGCTGCTGGCCTTGTTCCACCAGTTCGGGGGCAGCCTCGCCTAGGGTGACGGTCTGCTTGCTGTAATAGGCGGCCAGATCTTCCATATCCTGGTCACTCAGTCCGGCGACCATGCCGTTCATGGTGGCATTGACCCGGTCGCCGCTTTTGAATTCCATCAATTGCTTGGTCAGATATTTTTCACTCTGACCGGCCAACTTGGGCCATTCGGCATTGGCGCTGTTGCCGTCATTACCATGACAAGCGGCGCAGGTGGCGGACTTCTGCTGGCCGGCGGCCGGGTCGCCAGCCGCCTGGGCGGTCAGCGTGGAACCGAAAACGACGCACGTCGCGGCGATCAGAAACAATTTTTTCATTTGCAGAGGACTCCTGTACCATTCCGAAAGCGGTTACAAGCGACCCTGGCACCGAGGCTAGAGCCTTGTTTTTATTTACACCTGACACGGCTGGGTCCGTAAAGTCGAAGACCATCCCCAATGCTTGCGAGAGGCAAAACAGCCAGCGTATATACCAGCTTCAACCCAGCCATTCAATAAAACCAGAACAATATACTGGAATATTCCACGACTTCCCGTCGCCATGAGTTCGACCATCCATGACTCCTCGTTATCGTGCCACCCATTTTCTGAGCAGCGCCCACAGTCTCGACCAACTCCCTCCAGACGAGGGCCGGGAGGTGGCCTTCGCTGGGCGCTCCAACGCCGGAAAATCCAGCGCCTTGAACGCCCTGACCGGTCAGAAATCCCTGGCCCGGATCAGCAAAACTCCAGGCCGCACCCAACTAATCAATCTGTTCCAGGTGGAACCAGGCCGCTACCTGGTTGACCTGCCCGGCTACGGCTACGCCAAGGTGCCGGAAACCCTGCGTCAGCACTGGCGACGGACACTGGCGGCCTATTTTGACCGACGTCAGTCCTTGAGTGGATTGATTTTGCTCATGGACATTCGCCATCCCCTCACAGACCTGGACCGGCAAATGCTGGATTGGAGCCTGCACCGGCGCCTGCCCTGCTTGGCGTTGCTCACCAAAACCGACAAACTCAAGCGTGGTCCCGCCAAGGCCACCCTGTTAAGGGTCAGCCGAACCTTGGAACGGGATTATCCCCATACCCAGGCGCTGCTGTTCTCGGCCGTGGACACCAGCGGCGACTATCTGGACCCGGTCCATGCCCACCTGGACGATTGGCTGGGGTTTTCACCCCCTACACCTTAGCATCAGCGGTTCTTGCGCGCCCGCGGATGAGCCGCGTCGTAGATCCGGGCCAGATGCTGAAAGTCCAAATGAGTATAGACCTGGGTGGTGCCGATGTCGGCGTGGCCTAGTAGTTCCTGAACAGCCCGCAGGTCGCCGCTGGATTCCAGCAGGTGGCTAGCGAAGGCGTGGCGTAGGGCATGGGGGTGCAAACGGCCTTCGGCGCCATGCTTGCGCGCCCAGCGAGCCAGGCGCTGTTGCACCGCTCGATGAGACAGAGACCGTCCTCCCCGGCCCACGAACAGGGCTTGGGTATCGCCCGCCAACCGGGGCCGGACCCTCAGCCAACGTTCCAGGACAGCCCGGGCCTGGGCGCCAACGGGCACCACCCGAGTTTTGGCGCCTTTGCCCAGCACCCGGACACTGGCGTCGGCCAGGTCCAGATCAGCGAGGCGCAGGCCCACCAACTCGGCCAGCCGCAGCCCCGAGGAATAGAACAGCTCCAGGATGGCCAGATCCCGCAGTTCCAGGTCGTCCTCTGGGGTCGGCGTCAGCAACCGGGCGGTCTGGTCCACATCCGGCGCCCGGGGCAGACGGCGCGGCCCCTTGGGCGCGCGCACCGCCTGGGCAGGGTTATGATCCAAGGTATTCTCCCGTATCCGGTACCGGAAATACCCCCGCAGGGCGGCAAGTCGGCGCCGCAGACTGCGCCCGGACAGCCCCCGCCGATGCCCCTCGGCCACGAAGGCGCGGATTAAGGCTGCCTCCCCCACCTCGCCACCCGGCCTCCGGTCGGCGCAAAACGCCGCCCAAGCCGTCAGATCGCGTCGGTATGCATCCACGGTGCGGGGGGATAGACGCCGCTCCTGGGCCAGGTGCTTGAGATAAGCCTGGATGGAAAAGGCTTCAACCATTGATCGGGCCACTCACCGGGTCCAGGAGATGGGGTTGCAGCGCCTGACTGATCATGGCGCCCATGCGGCTGAGAAATAAGGTGCCCATGCCCCGATGAAAGCGTTTCTCGTCGTGGCTACCCACCGCTAGCAGGCCGCTCCAGCCGGAGCCACGCAAGGGCACCAGGGCCGCCGAAGCGACCTGAGGGGCGGCGGCATCGAACAGGGCCTGGGACTGATTGGCGGACAGCCCGCCACAACGAGGTCGGTCGCCGCGCAGCACGGCGGCGAATGAGGCCAATTGCGCCGCATCGGCGAATTCCTCCAGGGCTGCCTGCCGCTCGTCCAGGGGTCGCGCTACCAAGCGCAGGGCGGTGAAATCGGCGCCAAACTCGTCGCGCATCAGACTCTTGATAGTACCCAGCAAGTCATCCAGCGTGGTGGTTTCGATCAACTCCAGGGCCAAACGCTGCATGCGTTCGGCGATATGGTCGTTACGCCGGGCGACCTCGATCAGGTCCAGCAGCCGCCGCCGCAGCCGGGTGTTCTGATCCCGCAGCAGGGATAACTGGCGCTCGATCAGGGAGACGGCGGGGGCGCAGGGATGGGGTATGCACAGGTGCTCCAGCAGGTTCAGGTGTCGGGCGAAGAAATCTGGATGTTTGTTTAGATACTCCACCACCCGCCGCTCGGTATCGGCTTCCTCTAGGGGACCAGCCCCTTTAGCATTGCTCACAACTCGATCTCCCCCTCGAAAACCCGGACGGCGGGTCCGGTCATGAACACCGGCTCCCCCTGTCGCCAGTGGATAGTCAGACTCCCCCCTGGCAGGTCTACCCGCACGGTTCCGTCCAGGTCGCCCCGCACCCGGCCCACCACCACAGCGGCACAGGCGCCGCTGCCACAGGCCAAGGTCTCGCCGACTCCCCGCTCGAACACCCGCAGGCGAATATGGTCACGGGCGACGATTTCCATGAATCCCACGTTGGCCCGCTTGGGAAACCGAGCGTGGCTCTCCAGCAGCGGCCCTAGCCGCCGCACCGGGGCCTCGGCCACGTCGCCCACCTCCAGCACCGCATGGGGGTTGCCCATGGACACGGCGCCGATGGACAGTTCCAGATCGTCCACCACAATAGGGTAGCTCACCGCCCGCTGGGGCGCCTCGAAGGGAATGCCCGCTGGCTCCAATTGCGGTCGGCCCATGTTCACGGTCACTTGGCCGTCAGCCTCAATGAGCAGGCTGATCACTCCGCCTTGGGTCTCCACCACGATTTCGTCTTCGTCGATCAGCCCCCGATCCCGTACGAAGCGAGCGAAGCAGCGGGCGCCGTTGCCACACTGCTCCACCTCGGCGCCGTCGGCGTTGAAAATTCGGTAGCGAAAGTCGGTGCCGGGCTTGCGGGGCCGCTCCACCAGGAGAATCTGGTCGCAGCCCACTCCGAAATGGCGGTCCCCAAGTCGGCGTAGTTGCTCCGGGGTGGGGCTCAAGGATTGGCGGACGCCATCCAACACCACGAAGTCGTTGCCCAGACCCTGCATCTTGGTGAAATGAAATGTCATGGCCCGGAGTGTAACCAGTCATGGCCCTGGGGGAAAGCAGTCACCGAAGCTGGGTATAGTCCCGGTAAATGCAGCGGTCCATTACCACCGTCAAGCCAGCGGCCCTGGCCCGGGTGGCGGCGGCTTGATCCACCACCCCGTCCTGCAACCACAGGGCGGGCAGTTTGAGATCCATGCAGGCGTCCACGATGCCGACCACATGCTGGGGCGCCCGGAATACGTCCACCAAGTCCACCGGACCAGGCAGGGCGTACAGGTCGGGATAGGCCGACTCTCCCAATACCCGATCCAGATTGGGATTAACCGGCAGAATCCGGTAGCCGAAGCCCTGCAAGGCCCTGGCCACCCCGTGGCTGGGCCGGGCCGGAGAGTCGGACAGACCCACTACGGCAATGGTCTTGATCCGGCCCAGCAGTTCCCGGATCGCCTCCGGTGAAGGGTTCTGGAAGTCTTGGCTCATGGGGCGTCTCCAGGGACGGGCAGAGTCGATTCGCTGGCCAACAACTCGGCCACGGTTTCCCGGCGCCTGACCAGATGCCAGCGGTCGCCGTCCACCATCACCTCGGCGGCCCGGGGCCGGGCGTTGTAGTTGGAGCTCATGGAGAAACCATAGGCCCCGGCGGAGCGCACCGCCAGCAAATCCCCCGACTCCAGGTTCAGTTCTCGATCCTTGCCCAGAAAATCCCCGGTCTCGCAGATGGGACCAACCACGTCATAACGAAGCGGCCCACCCTCTTGGCGGGGCCGGGCCGGGACGATGGCCTGCCAGGCGCCATACAGGGCCGGACGCAGCAGGTCGTTCATGGCCGCGTCCACCACCGCGAAGTTCTTGTGGGGGCCGGGCTTGAGCAGTTCCACCCGGGTCAACAGGATACCGGCGTTGCCGACGATGGCCCGGCCCGGCTCGATGAGGATTTCATAAGGCAGACCCCGCAAGGCGTCCCGCACCGCCCGGGCGTGTTCGTGTGGCTCTGGGGGGGTCTCGTCGTGATAGCGGATGCCCAGCCCGCCCCCTAGGTCCAGATGGCGGACGGGAATGCCTTGGGCCTCCAGTTCCCGGACCAGCGCCAGCACCCGCTCCAGGGCGTCCACAAAAGGGGCGATACGGGTGAGCTGGGAGCCGATATGGCAGTCCACCCCCACCACTTCCAGATTCGGCAGGGCCGCAGCCCGGGCGTAAACCCGGGGGGCATCGCGGATATCGATGCCGAATTTGCTCTCCTTAAGGCCAGTGGCGATATAGGGGTGGGTGCCCGGGTCCACGTCCGGGTTGACCCGCAGGGACACCGGCGCCCGCCGACCCAGCCCTCCGGCCACCCGGTCCAGGCGCTCCAGTTCGGTCTCGGACTCCACGTTGAAGCAGTGGATGCCCCATTCCAGCGCCTTGGTCATTTCGTCCTCTCGCTTGGCCACCCCAGAGAACACCACATGATCCGGCCGACCACCGGCGGCCAGCACCCGTTCCAGCTCTCCCACCGAGACGATATCGAAACCGGAGCCTAACCGGGCCAGCACGTCAAGCACCGCCAGGTTGCCATTGGCCTTGACCGCGTAGCAGACCCGGTGGGGATGGTCTCCAAAGGCGCTGTCGAAGGCCCGCCAGTGGCGCTCCAGGGTCGCCCGGGAATACACATAACAGGGGGTGCCGTGGGCCGCAGCGATAGTCTCCACCGGCACGTCCTCGGCGTATAGCTGGCCGTCGCGGTAATTGAAATGATCCATGGCGCGGCTACTCCGGTGTCTGCTCCGCCGGGAGTTCCTCGGCGGATTCGGGAACCGACTCCAGGGGGATCACCCCCAAGGGCGCCGGGACCGGAGTACTCAACCCGTCGTTAATGGGTTCCGGCTCCAGGGGCTGGGTGGGGGGTGGCGGGACCGGCTGTTCCTCGGGCAGGTACAAAGGGCCGGTCTGGCCGCAGCCAACCAAGGCTGCCAACGACAGAGCCGGGATCAACAGGGCGCCTAGCCGGTGGGGGATACGATGCATGGACGGGTCCTCGCGTGACACAAGAGGGGCAGTATATAGCGCCAAGCTGGGTTAACCTATGACCTAGGGCCATCTACCTGGGAGACACTCCAGACATGAATCCCCATCGCCGAACCCTGCTCCGGGTCCTGCTGGCCGCCGCCGCCACCCTGATCTGGCGTGGCGCCCTGGCCGACCGGCCCGCAGACGCCTTCGCCGCCACCCGCCTGGCCGACACCCTTGCCGCCCTGGATGCCTCGGAGGCCGTGGACAGCGCGGCGGTGGCGCTCACCGTGCCGACTATCCCCGAGAACAGCGGCCAGGTGCCCCTGACCGTGGAGGCCCGTCTGCCGGGGGTGCGATCCATCAGCCTGATCGTGGAGGGCAATCCCTTCCCCCTGGCCGCCCATTGGGAACTGCCGGAGGGCGCCCTGCCCTATCTGGCCACCCGCCTGAAACTGCGCCAGTCCTCCGGGGTGATCGCCCTGGTGCGAACCGACGACGGCCTGTACCGCGCCCGGCGCGAAGTACAGGTGGTCGATAGCGGCTGCGATGCCTGAGACGGATACCCTGACACCCTCCGCCAAAAGCGAGCGGATGAGCTATATTCGCGGCAAGGACAACCACCCGGAGATGCACGTCCGCCGCCTTGTTTGGGACATGGGCTACCGCTACCGCCCGCATCTCCATGGCGCTTGAACAGAAACCATGCGCCAACGGGGCAACGCCGTTCTCGTTGGCCTTGCCGGACCGCTAGGGGTCCATATTCGACGGCATTTGAAAAGTGTACATTGCAGAACCGAAAGCCAGACAACCCCTTGCCCGACCCCCAGATGATGATTGACCACCACATAACCACCGCCTAATCCATCCACCTCACCCTGGAGATCCCATGTCACCCGCCCTCGATACCCTGGACATCGAAACCGCCACCCCGGTCAGCGCCGCCATCATCTGGATGCATGGCCTGGGGGCCGACGCCCATGACTTCGAACCCCTGGTTCCCCATCTGCGCCTACCCGGCAATCCGGGATTGCGTTTTGTGTTCCCCAATGCCCCGACGCAGCCGGTCACGGTCAATGGCGGGATGCGGATGCGGGCCTGGTACGACATCCTCGGCATCGACATCCCGGCCCGCCAGGATGCCGCCGGGGTACGGGCCTCGGCGGTAGCGATCCAAGCTCTGATCCAGCGGGAAATCGACCGGGGCGTGCCGGCCGAACGCATCGTTCTGGCTGGGTTTTCCCAGGGCGGAGCCATGGCCCTGTACACCGGACTACGCTACCCGGAGCGGCTGGCCGGCATCCTGGCCCTGTCCTGCTATCTGCCCCTGGCCGATACCCTGGCCGACGAGCGCCAGGCCGTCAATGTCGATATCCCCATCCTGATGACCCATGGCCGCTTCGATCAGGTGATCCCTCCGCGCCATGCCGCCGCCAGCCGGGATCTTCTGGAGACTCTCGGCTATACGGTGGAGTGGCATGAATACCCCATGGCCCACGAAGTCTCCCTAGAGGAGATTCAGCAGATTCGGGCCTGGCTGGGGCGGGTATTGGGGGCGGACGCAGCCGAATAGGGGGCGGCACCGCCGGGGGGGGCATGGGTCATGGTGGGCGGCGCCCACCCTACGGGACATGCAAATTGTTGATAGTGTTTGAAGTTTTAAATGATGCGGTGCGCACCTCAGCGCATCCTACAGAACCGCTACAATAGGTTGAATTGTAGGATGCAGTGAGCGACGCGACCCCCATCATTGTCCGGGTTGACAACCAAGACGGTAGCTACCCGAACCAGGCAGGACAGGCGGGTCTCAACCGGCCTCGTGCAGGCGCTGCCGGGCCCGCCGTGCCGCCGCCCGCACCTGAGCCGGGGCGGTGCCTCCCAGATGGTCACGGGCCGCCACCGAGCCTTCCAGGCTCAGCACCTGGAACACGTCGGCTTCGATGACCGGGGAGAAGGCTTGCAGTTCAGCCAATTTCATCTGGGACAGATCCCGCCCGCTCTCCACCCCCAGGCGCACGGCCTTGCCCACCACCTCGTGGGCATCCCGAAACGCCACCCCCTTGCGCACCAGATAATCGGCCAAATCGGTGGCGGTAGCGAAGCCCTTGGCCGCCGAAGCCCGCATGTTGTCCCGTTTGGGACGGATAGCCGGGACCATGTCAGCGAAGGCCCGCAGACAGCCCAGCAGGGTGTCCACGGTATCGAACAGGGGTTCCTTGTCCTCCTGGTTATCCTTGTTGTAGGCCAGGGGCTGGCCCTTCATCAGGGTCAGCAGGGCCACCAGATGACCCTGGACCCGGCCCACCTTGCCCCGCACCAGTTCCGGCACGTCGGGGTTTTTCTTCTGGGGCATGATGCTAGAGCCGGTACAGAAGCGATCCGGCAGGTCCACAAAATCAAATTGTGCCGAGGACCAGATCACCAGTTCCTCGGAGAACCGAGACAAATGGGTGAGGGTCAGGGCTGCGGCGGCCACGAACTCGACGGCAAAGTCCCGGTCCGACACCGCGTCCAGAGAGTTTTCCGCCGGGGCCTCGAAGTCCAGCAACTCGGCGCTGCGCCGACGGTCGATGGGAAAAGTAGTACCGGCCAGGGCCGCCGCCCCCAAGGGCAGAATATTCACCCGTCGGCGACAATCGGCGAAGCGCCGACGATCCCGCTCCAGCATCTCAAACCAAGCCAGCAGATGATGACCGAAGGTCACCGGCTGGGCCACCTGCAAATGAGTGAAGCCCGGCATGACCGTATCCGCCTCCTGCTCGGCCAGGTCCGCTAGCCCGGTTTGCAGGCGTCCCAGTTCGGCGCCCACGGCGTCGATGGCCCCCCGCAGGTACAGGCGGATATCCGTGGCCACTTGGTCGTTGCGGGAGCGGCCAGTGTGCAACCGCTTGCCGGCGTCGCCGATCAGTTCCACCAGTCGGGCCTCGATGTTCATATGCACGTCTTCCCGGGCCACCGACCAGGAGAACTCACCCCGCTCGATCTCGCCGCGAATGGTCTTCAGGCCCTGGATGATGGCGTTCCGATCCGCCGCGCTCAGCACCCCCACTTCGGCCAGCATGGTGGCATGGGCGATGGAACCGGCAATGTCCTCCCGATACAGACGCCGGTCGAAGTCCACCGAAGCGGTGAAGGTCTGCACAAAAGCGTCGGTGCCCTCGGTGAAGCGCCCGCCCCAGGTCAGGTTGGTTTGCTCCGCGTCACTCATGACTGTCTCTCCCGGCGTGGCTGAACTGGCGCGGCAGTATAAGGCGTCGATGACAGCCGGACCACCGCTACATTAGACTATGAGTCTTTGCCGGATCGGAATGCCCATGATCGAAACCCTGCGCATCGCCACCCGCAAAAGCCCCCTCGCTCTGTGGCAGGCCGAACATGTGGCCGCCCGGCTGCGCGCCGCCCATCCCGGCCTGGCCGTGGAACTGGTGACCATGACCACCAAGGGCGACAAACTGCTGGACACGCCCCTAGCCAAGATCGGCGGCAAGGGCCTGTTCATAAAGGAATTGGAATGGGGATTGCTGAATGGGGAGGCCGACATCGCCGTACACTCCATGAAAGACGTGCCGGTGGATGAGTTCCCGGCGGGGCTGGAACTAGCGGTTATCCTGGAACGGGAAGACCCCCGGGACGCCTTCGTCTCCAACCACTACGATCACCCGGACCAGTTGCCGCCCCAGGCTCGGGTAGGCACCGCCAGCCTGCGCCGCCAGTGCCAGTTGGCCGCCCGTTATCCGGGCCTGGACATCCTCACCCTGCGGGGCAATGTCAACTCCCGACTGGCCAAGTTGGATGCCGGCGGGTTTGACGCCATTATCCTGGCGGCGGCGGGGCTTAAGCGTCTGGGCATGGCCTCCCGCATTCGCTGCCTGCTGGAGCCGGAGTTCAGTCTGCCGGCCATCGGCCAGGGGGCTATCGGCATCGAATGCCGGGTCGCCGACCGGCGGGTGCTGGAGTTGATCCGAGTGCTGGATCACGCCGCGACCCGAACCCGGCTGTGCGCCGAACGGGCCTTGAACGCCCGGCTGCATGGGGGCTGCCAGGTGCCCATCGCCGGGTACGCCTTGTTGGAGGGAGACGACATCTGGCTGCGCGCCCTGGTGGGTGAACCCGAGGGCGGCCGACTGCTCACCGGGGAGATCCGCGGCCCGGCCCAGGACGCCGAACGGCTGGGACGGGAACTGGGGGAGGACTTGCTGCGCCAAGGCGCCGGCGACATTCTGGACCGCGTTTACGCTCACGGTCCCTAATCATGGCCATAGCCCAGGAGAGATTGACGGGGCTGACGGTGCTGGTCACCCGGCCCGTCCATCAGGCGGATCGGCTGTGCGCCCTGATCGAGACCGAAGGCGGGACAGCCCTGCGTTTTCCCACTCTGGCAATCCGGCCACCGACCGATCCGGCGGCGGCCGCTGCCCGGCTGGCGCGGCTTGCGGACTACGATCTGGCGATCTTCACCAGCGCCAATGCCGTTGACCAGGCCCTGGCCTTGCTGCCCGCCGGTCTGCCCTCGGGTCCGCTTCGGGCGGCGGTGGGCAAGGCCACGGCCGATGCCCTGGCCCGACGGGGCTGGCCGGCGGAGTTGGTGCCTACGGTGTTCAACAGCGAAGCCCTTTTGGAACTGCCGGCACTGCGACAGGTGGCCGAACGGCGCGCCTTGATCGTGCGGGGCGAGGGCGGTCGACCGCTGTTGGGTGATATGCTTAAGGCGCGCGGCGCCCGGGTCGATTTCGCTGAAGTCTATCGGCGTGGCCGCCCCGATACGAACCCCGGCGAGTTGCGGGAACGCGGCGCCCGAGGCGAAATCCACGCAGTAATCGTCACCAGCAACGAGACTTTGCGAAATCTCTTTGAAATACTTGGCGAACCTGGGCAACAATGGTTGCCCCATACGCCCCTGGTCGTAATCAGCGGGCGTACCCGGGACCTTGCCCGGGAACTCGGCTTCCAACGCCCTATAATGGCCAGGAAGGCCAGTGACGAGGCCATCGTCCAAGCACTGCTGCGATGGCGACAAGCCCGATTCGAATCACCTTTGGGGACCCCCTGATGACGGACAAGAAACGCGACAACAACGGCACACCGAACACCTCCCCGGTCAAGCCTGGACCGCAAGCTCATTCCGATGCCACCAAAACTGCCGCCCCGGTGGCGGCCAGCGCCGCGACCGGAGCGAATCCCAAGCCCGATCCCAACGCCCCAAAATCCACGGGCGGCGCCGGTGGCACGCCCCGCTCTCCCGACCCTACCCCCGCTCCACCCTCGGGCGGTGGCGGCAAGGGACTGGCCAGTCTGGCCCTGCTGTTAGCCATCGCCGCCGCAGGCGCTAGCGGCTATCTCTGGTGGATCTGGGAGCAGAACCGCACCCAAAGCCCCGACCCCGAGACCCAACTAGCCCAAGTCGATCAGCGTGTCCAGCAGGCTTTGGACTCAGCCGCCCAGGAGCGGGAGACCGCCTTGCAGGCGCTCAAGGACCAGCTCCAGTCCGCCTTGGCTCAAGCCGAGACCGTCCAGGGCGCGGCCCAGAATCTGGGCGGCGAGCTGCAAGGCATCAAGGACGCTTCCGAAGCCCTGCGGGGCGATACCCAGACCATCCGCGCCCGCTTGCAGGAACTGGGCAGTGAACTCGAATCCGTCAAGGCCGATATTCAGAGCCGCGCCGAAACCCTCCAGGGGGAATTGCAAACCGCCAGAAGCCAATCCGAAACCCTCAAGGGCGACGCCGACACCGTGCGCAGCCGCGTCCAGAGCCTGGGAGACGAACTGGCCAAGCTCAACCAGGAGATGGGCAACCTGGAAAGTCAGATCAAAGATCTGGACGAACAGCATATGGAGCGGTTCAGCCAACTGGGCAACCGTCTGGAAAACTTGCAACTGGGCCAGCGCGGGCTGCTTAACAGTCTAGAGGCGGTCAAGGACGTCGCCGCCCAAGGTGGCGACGTGAACGCTCTGCCCCTGTCCGAGGTGGAGTACCTGCTGCGGGTGGCCGATCACAAGCTGAAACTACAAAAAGACGTGGCTGCCGCCCTAGATGCCCTGCGCATCGCCGACCGCCGCCTGGAGAGGGTGGCCGAGCCGGAATTCAACCGGGCGCAGCGGATGATCAAGGAGAATATCGCTACCCTACGGGGCGTGAGCTTGCCGGACATCTCGGCCCTGGCCCATAAGATCTTCGAGATGGAACAGCGGGTGGACGAACTCGCCCTGCGTATTGATGTCAAGGTCACCAATCTCAAAGAACAGGTCCGGCCCAAGATCCAGGAGGAAGGCGTGATCAGCCTGGAGGGTGAAACCCCCTGGTGGGAACAAGTGGGCGACACCGTCTGGCGGCAGTTCAAGGACATCGTCACCATCCGCTACGAGCGTACGGGGGGGCCGCCGTTGATCGCCGTTGAGGAGGAATATTTCTTGCGCCAGAACTTGCGGCTGGAACTGGAGGCCATGCGCCTGGCCCTGTTGCGGGGCGACGCCACCGGCTATCAGGCGAGCAACGAGACCGCCCGGGACTGGCTGCGCACCTACTTCGACGACAGCAACGAAAAGGTGCAGACTTTGCTGAGCGAACTCCAGGACTTGCAGACCGTGCAGATGAACCCCTATGTCCCGGACATCACCGGTACCCTAAACGCGTTCCGTGACGTCATGGAAGCCCGCCAGCCAGTACGCTCGGTGTTGCCTTCCGCCCAGGCCGCTACCACCGCCGAAACGCCTGCTGACCAGGCTCCCGCCGCCGAGACGCCCGCCGCTGACGAGGCTCCCGCTGACGAGGCTCCCGCTGACCAGGCTCCCGCTGACCAGGCTCCTGCTGACCAGGCTCCCGCCGCCGAGACGCCTGCCGCTGACGAGGCTCCCGCCGAGGAGGCGCAGCAATGAAATTGTTGATCGGTATCATCCTGGTCCTGTTCGGCGCCGTGGGGCTGTCTCTGATCCTCAACGACGACCCAGGCTACGCTTTACTCACCATCGGCGAACTGACTATCGAAACCAGCCTCGCCTTCCTGGTGATTTTTCTGACCATCATCTTCATCCTGTTGTACGTGTTGGTCCGCTTTCTGCTCAAGCTCTGGCGAGCCCCCCGCTACGCCCGGGAAGCCACCCAGCGCCGCCGCCAACGCCGTTCCCTGCGGCTGCTGTCCCGGGGCATGCAGGAATTGGCCGAGGGCCGCTGGGAGGCCGCCGAAGGCCATCTGATCAAGAGTGCGCCCAACAGTGAGAATCCCACGATTCATTATCTGAACGCCGCCAACGCCGCCCAACGCCTGAAAGCCGACTGGCGACGCAACCGCTACCTCAAGGAGGCCGAGCAGCAACCCCGGGGCAATGTCCTGGCGGTGAAACTGACCAAAGCCAAGCTGTACCTGGAAGATGGCCAGCCCGCCGACGCCAAGCCTCTGCTGGTGGAACTGCGCAGCCGCTTTCCCAAGAACACCGAAGTGCTAAAAGTCTTGATGGAAACCCATCAGACCCTGGGAGAATGGGAATCCCTGCGGGAGCTGCTACCGGAACTGCGCCGTCGCAAGGTCCTGGATGAGGCCCAGCTCGCCAAAGTCCAGCTCCAGACGTACCGGGAACTGCTGGATGAAGCCGGGCGCGGCGGGGACCTGCCCAAACTGCGCGCTGCCTGGAAGCGGACGCCCAAGGCCCTGCGCCTGGAGGAAGAACTGGTCATCGTCTACGGCGGCCACCTTCAGGATCACGACGCCGCCAAGGAAGCCGAGTCCTTGTTTCGGGATGCCCTCAGCCGCCAATGGAGCGACAAACTGGTGGTGGGCTACGGGCAGATTACCCGAGGCAATGCCTCCACCCAATTGGCGGTAGCCGAGAACTGGCTCAAGGCCCACGACGCCAATCCCCACCTGCTACTGACCTTGGGTCGGCTGGCCAAGCGCAGCCGCCAGTGGGACAAGAGCCGGTCCTACCTGGAGCGCAGCATCCGCGCCCTGCCTACCCCCGACGCCTTCTATGAACTGGGCGAGGTGATGGAGCAGATGGACGACAAGGAAGGCGCTAGCCGCTGCTACCGCACGGGTCTGCGGCTAGTGAGCGGACAGGCGCCGGACGACCGGGATACGGAACTGCTGCCGGCCGCCGAGGGTAAGGCCCTGGCTGCGGCAAAACCGACCGACAAGATGGCTATCGTGACCAAGGAGGATGCCAAGGCCCCAGTCAGCGCCCAGGGCGACCTGAAGCCGGGCCGGGCGACCACCTGAGCCAAACCTGCGGGAGGGGGCCATCCCCTCCCGATCCCCTAGGGGTCACTGGTCCCCCGGCTGTCCGAGGAAAACTCGAAGGAGTCGAAAAACAACTGCTCATCTGGCAGTCCCCGGGACGCGAAAGCAGCCCGGGCGACCCGGATCATGGGAGGTGGGCCACTCATATAGACATCGTGACCGCTCAAATCCGGGTAGTCGGCCAGCACCGCCTCGTGGACCCAGCCGCTGCGCTCTTGCCATTTGTCCTCGGGCTTAGGCTCGGAGAGTACCGGCGTATAGAGAAAGCCGGGGTGTTTGTCCATCCAGCCTTCCACCAGTTCATGGAGATACAGATCTTCCCGGGTCCGGGCGCCCCAGTACAAGTGAATCGGTCGCTTGATGTCGATATGAAATGCGTGTTCCAGCATACTCTT
Source organism: uncultured Candidatus Competibacteraceae bacterium (assembly GCA_964597315.1). Taxonomy (GTDB): domain Bacteria; phylum Pseudomonadota; class Gammaproteobacteria; order Competibacterales; family Competibacteraceae; genus CAZQXD01. Next base: position 13,876 of record CAZQXD010000045.1, on the reverse strand, counting down.
AAGGGGCGCGAAACCCGTGCCTCCGCCCATCATAATGATCGGCCGCACCAGCTCCTCCCGCAGAAAAAACGACCCCAATGGACCCTGAAACCGCAGGATAGCTTTCTCTTTGAGGCTCTCGAATACCTGGGTGGTGAACTTGCCACCGGGTACGTGGCGCACGTGCAATTCCAGACACTCATCGGCATGGGGAGCATTAGCCAGGGAAAATCCCCGGCGTCGGCCTTCCTTGAGCAGGATATCGATATACTGGCCGGCCAGAAACTGTAGGCGCTCGGTGGCCGGGAGTTTCAGGTACAGGCGCATCACGTCCGGGGCCAGTTTCTGCATTCCCACCACTCGGCAGGGCAGGGTCTTGACCTCCACATCCCGGGCGGCGCCCACCTCCCGAGATTGGATCACCAGGTCGGACAGGGGATGGGCTTGGCAGAGCAGCGCCTTGCCCTCTGCCCGTTCCCTGTCGCTAACCCCTGGAGGGACAGCCCCCGGATAGGTCACCCGACCCTCCACCACCTTGCCCAGGCAGGCCCCACAGGCGCCGTTGCGACAGCCATAAGGCAGGCCAATATTGACCTCACGCAGGGAGGCTTCGAGGATATTCTCCCCAGCCTCGGCGAAAAACGTGTGACCGCTGGGTCGAAGGGTAATCTTATAGGACATGACGGTTCATCGAGTATTCGCGCTAAAAATCCCGCCGTTCAGGGCGGAGAGGAAAGCGCGCCTCCAGAGTTGGTAAACGGCTGCAACAGGGTCAGCTCTCCTGTTCCCCGATTCGACAGCGCCAAAATCGAAATGATACACGCCCGGCTCCAGCCTGACTGTCAGTCCAGGCCCAGGGCTTCCCAGATCCCATCTACCCGCGTCTTGACCGCCTCGCTCATGCGGATTGGCCGACCCCACTCCCGGGTGGTCTCTCCGGGCCATTTGTTGGTGGCGTCGAAACCGATCTTGGAGCCTAGCCCCGACACCGGCGAGGCGAAGTCCAGGTAGTCGATGGGGGTGTTTTCGATCAGCACCGTGTCCCGGGCCGGGTCCATGCGGGTGGTCATGGCCCAGATCACGTCCTCCCAGGAACGGGTGTTCACATCGTCATCCACCACGATCACGAATTTGGTGTACATGAACTGGCGCAGAAACGACCACACCCCCAGCATCACCCGCTTGGCGTGGCCGGGGTATTGTTTTTTCATGCTTACCACTGCCAACCGGTAGGAACATCCCTCCGGGGGCAGATAGAAATCCCGGATCTCTGGAAACTGCTTTTGCAAGATGGGCACGAACACTTCGTTCAGGGCCACCCCCAGAATGGCCGGTTCGTCCGGGGGACGTCCTGTATAGGTGCTGTGATAAATGGGGTCGGACCGGTGGGTGATGCGCTCCACGGTGAACACCGGAAACGTATCCACTTCGTTGTAATAACCGGTGTGGTCCCCGAACGGGCCTTCCGGGGCGGTGTCGTCCGGGTGGATGACCCCCTCCAGCACGAACTCGGCGCTGGCCGGCACCTGGAGGTCCGAGCCTAGACAGCGGGCCAACTCGGTGCGGGCGCCCCGCAACAGCCCGGCGAAAGCATACTCCGACAGGGTGTCCGGCACTGGGGTGACCGCCCCCAGGATGGTGGCCGGGTCCGCCCCCAAGGCCACGGCCACCGGAAACGGCTGTCCGGGATGGGCTTCGCGCCATTCCCGGAAATCCAGGGCGCCGCCCCGGTGGGACAGCCAGCGCATGATTACCCGGTTGCGGCCGATCACCTGCTGGCGGTAAATACCCAGGTTCTGGCGGGGTTTGTGGGGACCTTTGGTGACTACCAGGCCCCAGGTGATCAACGGTCCGGCGTCTTCGGGCCAGCACGTTTGTACCGGCAACCGGGCCAGGTCCACGGCCTCCCCCTCCAATACCCGCTCCTGACAGGGGGGGCGGGAGATTTTCTTGGGCGCCATGTCCAGTACTTTCTTGAAAACGGGGAGGGACTGCCAGGCTTCTTTTAGACCCTTGGGGGGATCCGGCTCCTTGAGAAAGGCCAATAGCCGTCCCACCTCCCGCAGGGCCGTCACGCTCTCCTCGCCCATGCCTAGGGCCACCCGCTCCGGGGTGCCGAACAGATTGGCCAGCACCGGCACCGTGTGGCCCTTGGGTTTCTCGAACAAAATGGCCGGCCCACCGGCGCGCAGCACCCGGTCGCAAATCTCGGTCATTTCCAGATGGGGGTCCACCGGCGCGCTCACCCGTCGCAACAGCCCCCGATCTTCCAGCTTGGTCATAAAATCGCGCAGATCTTTGTATTTCATGGTCACCGACTCCCGGTGGGGGTGGAAGGCCAGGCGGGCATTGTAGCGATTTGCCTAGCCATCGCCACTCCACTAGTATCATCCGGGAGGCTGCCGCCCCAATCCGGTAGCATCCTGCCACCTCATGAAGGAGAGATAACATCCAATGAAAAGACGCGATTTCATCAAAACGGCCGGCGCCGGCGCCGCCCTGACCACCGCCGCTTCGGTGACCCCGGCCCTGGGCCAGGAGACCATCAAGTGGAAGATGGTCACCACCTGGCCCAAGAACTTCCCGGGTTTGGGCACCGGCGCCGAGTATCTGGCGGAACTGCTCAAGGAGATGAGTGGCGGGCGTATCCAGGTCAAGGTCTACGGCGCCGGCGAGTTGGTCCCCCCTTTCGAGTGCTTCGACGCTGTGTCCCGGGGCACCGCCGAAATGGGCCATGGGGCCAGCTATTACTGGAAAGGCAAGTCCGAGGCGGCCCAGTTCTTCGCCGCCGTGCCCTTCGGCCTCACCGCCCAGGAAATGAATTCTTGGCTCTACCACGGCGGCGGCATGCAGTTGTGGGAGAAAATCTACGGAGAATTCGGCCTAGTGCCCGCCGCAGCCGGCAATACCGGCGTCCAGATGGGCGGCTGGTTCAACAAGGAAATCAATACTGTGGATGACCTCAAGGGCCTGAAGATGCGGATTCCCGGGCTGGGGGGCGAGGTTTTGTCCCGGGCCGGGGGTACGCCGGTGAGCCTGCCCGGCGGCGAGATCTTCACGTCCCTGCAATCGGGGGCCATCGACGCCACCGAGTGGGTCGGTCCCTACAACGACTTGGCCTTCGGTCTGTTCAAGGTGGCTAAATACTACTACTACCCGGGCTGGCACGAGCCAGGCACCACCCTGGAATGCTTCACCAACAAAAAAGCCTTCGACGCCCTGCCCCCAGACCTGCAATCCGTCGTCCGCAACGCCTGCCGGGTGGCCAACCAGGACATGCTGGCCGACTTCACCGCCAAGAACAATCAGGCCCTCCAGGACCTGATAGAGAAGCACAACGTGGAACTGCGGGAGTTCCCGACCGAGGTGTTGCGAAAGATCAAGGAACTCTCGGACCAGGTGGTGGCCGAGGTGGCCGACAAGGACCCCGCCTCCAAGGAAGTCTACGAATCCTTCAAGAAATTCCGCGACCAGGCCATTGCCTGGCATAACATCTCCGAGCGCTCCTACCTCAACGCCCGGGCTAGCGGCGCCAAGCAGGGCTAGCCCAAAACCCGCGCCCATTCCGCCTCCGGGGCGCTCTCCCCGGAGGCTTTTTCTGACCCCAGACAGTTCTCAAGCCCTGAATTTTTCCCGGTCCCGGCTTTCCAAGCCCTGGAACCACCCACTACCGGGAGCTTGCTGTTCATGGCCAGCCGTCATATCCAACCGACCCGTGTCACTGCCCTCAACGACCGCTCCCCCCGCCAGGGCGATTACGTGCTGTACTGGATGCAGCAGTCCCAGCGGGCCGAGGACAACCATGCCCTGGAATACGCCATCCAACAGGCCAACAGGCTGGGCTTGCGGCTTTACGTGGTGTTCGGGCTGATGGATGACTATCCAGAGGCCAATCTCCGGCATTATGCCTTTATGGTGGACGGCTTGCGGGATGTGGAACAGGGCCTGGAGCGGCGCGGCATCCGCTTCGCGGTCCACCGGGGCCATCCCGCCGAGGTGGCCCTGGCGGCGTCCCGCCACGCGGCGCTGACGGTCTGCGACCGGGGCTATCTGCGCCACCAGAAACACTGGCGCCAGCGCCTGGCGGCTGCGGCGGACTGCCCGGTGATACAGGTGGAAAGCGATGTAGTGGTGCCCGTGGAGGTGGTCTCTCCCAAGGCCGAGTATGCGGCCCGCACCCTGCGCCCCAAGCTCCACCGTCACCTGGACGATTACCTGATCGCCCTGAACACCACGCCTCTGGACAAGGACTCCCTGAACCTGCCCGCCGACGGCCTGGACCTGTCCGACCCCCAGGCCCTGGTGGACAGCCTCAAGCTGGATCGTTCGGTGCCGCCGGTGGGGCGATTATTCAAGGGCGGGACCCGGGAAGCCAAGCGCCTGTTCAGCCGGTTTCTGACCACCGTGGACCGCTACACCGAACACCGTAACCAGCCCCAGACCGATGACGTGTCCCATATGAGCAAATACCTGCATTTCGGCCAGGTTTCGCCCCTGTGGCTAGCCCTGGCCATGCGCAACTCCCCGGACCAGCGGGACACGGACAAGGACGCCTTTATCGAGGAACTGATCGTGCGCCGGGAGTTGTCCATAAACTTCGTGGAATACCACGAACACTACGATAACTACCGCTGCTTGCCGGACTGGGCCAAAAAAACCCTGGAAGCCCATAAGGACGACCCCCGGGAGCAGGGCTACACCCGTGGGCAACTGGAAGACGCCGAAACCCACGACCCGTACTGGAACGCCGCCATGAAGGAGATGCGCCATACCGGCTATATGCATAATTACATGCGTATGTACTGGGGCAAGAAAATCCTCGAATGGTGCAACACGCCCCAATACGCCTTCGAATCCGCCTTGTACCTGAACAACCGCTATTTTCTGGACGGCCGGGACGCCAATTCCTACGCCGGGGTGGCCTGGGTGTTCGGCATGCACGACCGGCCCTGGGGGGAGCGGGCGGTGTTCGGCACGGTGCGCTATATGTCGGCGGGAGGGCTCAAGCGCAAATGCGATATAGAGGGCTATATGGCCAAGGTGGATAAGCTGGTGGCCACACTAGATCCCTGAGTGGCCGCCCCCGCCAGGAGCGGCCATGGGCGCCGTTCAGACATTCGGCGGCAGCCGCCCGGTGGCCCGTCGCCAACCGACTGCGGCCCCGCGCTGGGCCAGCAGCCGGGCCAGACCCACCACCAGACTGGTGGCGGCGGTCCAGGCCAGGGCCTCGGTCCAGGTGGTGTCTGGCATGGCCGGATTCTCCGGGGGCGGTGCTTTGCGGCTCGCCCGCCAACCCGCATCCAAAGCCTTACGAGCGGCCAGGCCGGCCACCACGGCGGCGGCGGCGGCGATCAGGGTCCAACCCAGTTCGCTGCGGTTGCGGGACAGCTTGGGCTTGCGCTTGGCCATGGGTTCTCCTGAGTCGTTGAGCGCCATACTGTTGCCGGGGCGCTGCGTTCAAGGGTGGGTCTGGGGTATGGAGGGCCATTGTTCCTGGGCGGCATCGGAGCAGCGCCGGGCGCGGCCAGGGGTTCAATCCGGCGCCAGAGACAGCAGCAGCCCGGCCAGGCCCTCGGCGGCCCCCAGATGGGAGGCGATCTGGATCGCCACTCCCGGATGACGCTGGCGCACCGGCTCCACCAAGGCAGGGATGTCCTCCACCACATGACGGCCGGCGGCCAGAAAATAGGGCAGCACCACCACCCGCTGGGCGCCCTGGCGGATACAGGCTTCCAGGCCCTCGGGGATGGACGGATCGGCCAACTCCAAAAAGGCGCAGGTCACGGTGTCGAAGCGCCCCCCGGCCCGGGCGGACAAGGCCTGGGTCAGGACCCGCACTTCGTCGTTGGACGCGGCCCGGCGGCTGCCGTGGGCCACCAGCAAAAGGCTGTGCATGGGAAGACTCCTGGATCAATGACCATGGACATGGGAGCGGCGCGACCTGGGTAAGGTTCCTCATAAGGGCGTAAACGGCCAGGCCAGGGGGATTACCGCCAAGGCAGTGATCCCCACCAGAATATTTAAAGGGATGCCTATGCGCAGATAGTCGGAAAACCGATAACCGCCGGGACCGTAGACCATGAGATTGGTCTGATAGCCTATGGGGGTGGCGAAGCTGGCCGACGCGCCGATCATCACCGCGATCACAAAGGGCAGATGGCTGACCCCTAGGGCTTCGGCGGTGGCCATGACGATAGGAAACATCAGCACCGCCACGGCATTGTTGGTGACCAATTCGGTCAGCAACGAGGTCATGATGTAGGCGCAGACCAGCACCAGCCAGGGATTATCGCCAGCCAGCCCCAGAAACCCTTCGGCCACCAGCCGGGCGGCCCCGGATACATCCAGGGCCTTGCCCAGGGCGAAAGCCGCAGCGATGGCCAGCAGTACCTGAGTGTCGATGCTGCGTCGGGCGCCGCCGAGGGTGCAGCAGCCGCCGATCAACATGGCCGCTGCCCCCAGCAGGGCGGCGTTGAGCATGCTCATCCAGCCGACGGTGGCCACCATCACCACCAGCCCCAAAATCCCCCAGGCCAGCCAGGCCCGCTCATGGCGCGGCGGCGTGTACTCATCCACGGAGGACACCAATAGAAAATCCCGGGAGTTGCGATGGCGCTCCAGAAACGATGGCCGAACCGCCAGCAGCAGGGTATCGGAGGGTTGCAGACGGATTTTGCCCAGCTTGCCGAGGATGCGCCGACCGTTGCGGGCCACGGCGATCACCGAAGCCCCGTAGATAGACCGGAATCGCCCCTCTTGGATGGTCCAACCCAGCAGCGCGCACTGGGGAGACACCACCACTTCTACAAGACAGCGTTCGGGAACGTCGTCTTCCAGGCTGAAAGACGGCTCCGCCGAAGGCCGCAGGCCGTTGATCTTCTGTAGCTCCACCACCGACTCGGTGACCCCGGCGAACACCAGCCGGTCATCGGCCCGCAGCCGTTCATGGTGGCCCACGGCGGTGATAATCCGTCCGTCCCGATCGATCTCCACCAGATACAGCCCTTGCAAATGGCGCAGGCCCGCCTCCTCGACGGTTTTGCCAACCAGCGGCCCCTTGTCCTCCACCCGCATCTCCACGGTGTACTCCCGGGGATTGTTGAATACCGCCGCCGCCGGCACCCGCTCCGGCAGCAGCCGGTCCCCTAACAGCAGCACATAGCCCAGGCCGATGGCGGTGACTGGCACCCCCACCCAGGCAATCTCGAACAAAGCCAGCCCGTAGTCCGCGTCCCGGGCAATCAGCAGGCCGTTGACTACCAGATTGGTGCTGGTGCCGATCAGGGTGCAGGTGCCTCCCAGAATGGCGGCATAGCTCAGGGGCAATAGCAGCTTGGAAGGGGAGAGCCGACGGCGCTTGGCCCAGGTCAGGGCAGCGGGCATGAAGGTGGCCACCACCGGGGTATTGTTGAGAAAGGCGCTCATCAGGGCGGCGGGCAGCATCAGCCGGGCCTGAGCCTTGACCAGGGTCTTGGGCCTGCCCAGCACATGGCGCACCAGAAAGTCCATGCCGCCGGTCTCCTGAATGCCCGCCGCCACCACGTAGAGCATGGCCACGGTGATCAGGCCCTCATTGGAGAACCCGGCCAAAGCCTCGGCGGGCGTGAGTACGCCGGTGGTGAACAAGACAATCATGCCCGCCAGCAACACCAGCTCCGGGGGTATATTACCCCGGGCCAGGATGACTACGCAGGATACGACCACGGCGATGGCCAGCCAGGCATCAAGATTCATAGACGTTACCGGAAGAAATGGCCTTAAGGTGAGATTAGCCCATGAGCAGCGACACGCGCAGGGCATGGGGTTTACCCATCCCTGCCCTGGCATGAAAGCGGGCTTGCACCCTGCAAGCGGCCTGCTACCATCGCCTGATGACCCTTACCGAACTGCGCTACATCGTCGCCGTGGCCCAGGAACGGCACTTTGGCCGTGCCGCCGAAGCCTGTTTCGTCAGCCAGCCCACCCTCAGCGTGGCGGTGCGAAAACTGGAAAAAGAGCTGGAAGTGGACCTGTTCGAGCGCGGCCCCACCGAATTGCTGGTCACCCCGACGGGTCGGCGGGTAGTGGAACAGGCGCAAAGGGTGTTGGAAGAGGCCTCGGCCATCAAACAGATCGCTGCCCAAGGCCAGGATAATCTGGCCGGGGTGCTGCGCCTGGGGGTGATCTATACCATCGGCCCTTATCTGCTGCCCCACCTGATTCCCCGGTTGCGCCGCCGGGCGCCGAAAATGCCCTTGCAAATCCAGGAGAACTACACAGCGGTGCTGAGCGAACGGCTCAAGCAGGGGGAGCTGGATGTGCTAATTCTGTCTCTGCCCTATGGCGAGGCCGGGGTACTCACAGAACCCGTGTACCGGGAACCCTTCGTGGTGGTCATGCCAGTGGGCCATCACCTAGAGCGGGAGACCACCGTCAGCTCCGAGCAACTGGCCCAGGAGGATCTTTTATTGCTGGGGGCCGGCCACTGCTTTCGGGACCAGGTCTTGCGGGTCTGCCCGGAGTGCAACCGGGCCAGCGTGGCCACAGACAATATGCAAAAAACCCTGGAGGGCAGTTCCCTGGAGACCATTCGGCTCATGGTGGCTACCGGCATGGGCGTCACCGTGCTACCCCAAACTTCTGTCAACGGCTACAGCTATCCCGAGGACCTGCTGTGCAGCCGCCCCTTCGCCGAGCCGACCCCCCAGCGGGTGGTGGCCCTGGCCTGGCGCAAGAGCTTCCCCAGATCCGACGCCATCGCCACCCTGGGGGCCGCCATTCGGGCCTGCCCCTTGGGAGCGGGGGTGGACATGCTGGGAGGCCCGCCGACGTCTCGGCTCCCGGCAAACGCCCCTGCCGGGACTGGCCAAGGCGGCCGTTGATCGACGCCATGGGCGACCGGCCATTGCCAAGGTCTCAGATGCTATCCACCCCAGGCCGCTACCGGCGACCACTGCTGCTGTCCCTGCTGGGCGCTTCAGTCTTGTACGTCCTGCTGGTCCTGGCGGGGGATTACCAGGCTATCCTGGAGCGTCTGGGGCGTTTCGGCTGGAGTGACTGGGGCTTGATCCTGGGCTTGTCTTTAGTCAATTATCTGCTGCGTTTTTATCGCTGGCAAGGCTATCTGGCCTTGCTCGGCCACTCCCCGCCTCTGGGTCGACACCTGGCCTGTTATCTAGCCGGTTTCGCCCTGACGACCACTCCGGGCAAGGCCGGGGAGCTGATTCGGGCCTGGTACCTCAAAGCCCAAGGAGTAGACGTCAGCCACAGTCTGGCAGCCTTTGTCACCGAGCGGTTTCTGGACCTGGGCGCCATGTTACTGCTGGCCCTGCTAGCCGCCGCAGAGTTCCCAGGCCATGGTTGGCTGCTGGGACTGGTGGCGGCCCTGCTGTTGGGCATGCTGCCCCTGCTCCATAGCCGCGCCCTGGCGCGAGGTCTGCACGCATGGGGAGAGGGCAACGGTCGGTTGGCTGTCCCGATACGGCATCTGGCCCGGCTACTGGAGACCTCTAGGGTTTTGCTAGAACCCCGTCCCGGCTATACCGGGCTGGCCCTGGGCCTGCTGGCCTGGGGGGCCGAGGGTTTGGCGCTGTGGCTGATTCTGGATGGCCTGGGACTGTCCGTGGCGCCGCTACTGGCCGTCGGCATTTATGCCATCAGCGTCCTGGTGGGCGCCTTGTCCTTTATTCCTGGCGGTCTGGGCGGCACCGAAGCGGTCATGGGCCTGCTGTTGATAGCGGCGGGCGCCGATCCCGCCACGGCCGTGGCCGCCACCCTGATCTGCCGACTGGCCACCCTCTGGTTCGCGGTGGCCTTGGGGATGATGGCCATGGCCGGTCTGGAATGGCCAGGGACGGCGCCCCACGGTCATCGGCTTCCGGGAGACCGTTCATGAGCTCCCGCCCGGACCAGGCTGTGGATTGCCCGCTGGTGGTGGATCTGGACGGCACGCTCACCAAGACCGACCTATTTTACGAGGCGCTGTTGGGACTGCTGCGCCGCCATCCCTGGCAGTGGCTGCTGCTGCCTCTGTGGCTGCTGCGGGGCCGGGCCTTTCTCAAATGCCGGTTAGCCGAGCGAGTGGCCCTGGACCCGGCCCTGCTCCCCTACCCCACTGACTTTCTGGATTGGCTGCGCCGCGAACAGGGCCGCGGCCGACGACTGCTGTTGGCCACCGCCGCGCCCCGGGCTTACGCCGAGGCGGTGGCGGCCCATTTAGGTCTGTTCGATACAGTGCTGGCCAGCGACCCGGGACACAATCTGGCTGGGACCCATAAAAGCCGCCGATTGCTGGCCGAGTTTGGCCCCGGGGGCTTCGATTACGCGGGCAACGCCCGCCCGGATCTGGCCGTCTGGCCCCACGCCCGACGGGCCGTGCTGGTCAACCCGGACCCGGGAATAGCCGCCGCCGCCGCCCGTCTGGCTAAGGTGGAGCGGGTCTTCGAGGACCGCCCTGCCAGGCCAAGCCTGTACCGCCAAGCCCTGCGCCCGCACCAGTGGCTGAAAAACGTACTCGTGTTCGTGCCCTTGCTGGCCGCCCATCAACTGGACCGCGAGGGGCTGCTGGTTTCGAGCCTGACCGCCTTTCTGGCTTTCGGGTTGTGTGCCTCCAGCGCCTATCTGCTCAATGATCTGTTGGACCTGCCCGCCGACCGCCGCCACCCACGCAAGCGGCGGCGGCCCTTCGCCGCCGGTGACCTACCCCTGCGCCACGGTCTGCTGCTGTCCCCCCTGCTGCTGGCGGCCGGTCTAGGTCTGGGACTGTTGTCGTCGCTCCCGTTCCTGGGAGTGCTGACCGTGTACTACGCCCTCACCCTGGCCTACTCCCTGTACCTGAAGCGGGTGGTGCTGCTGGATGTGCTGGTGCTGGCCGGGCTATACACGGCGCGGATTATCGCCGGAGCGGCAGCCATTGGCATCTGGCCTTCATCCTGGCTGCTGGCCTTTTCCCTGTTTTTGTTCTTCAGCTTGGCAATGGTCAAACGCTATACCGAATTGGTGGTCCTGCGCCGCGACGGCGAGCGGCGGACCAGGCGACGAGGCTACCGGGTGGACGATCTGCAACTGCTACCGGCCTTGGGGGGAGCGGCCGGCTATCTGGCGGTGCTGGTGCTCGCACTGTATATCAACAGCGATACCGTCGTGGCGTTGTATACCCGCCCATGGCTGATCTGGCTGCTCTGCCCCTTGCTGTTGTACTGGATCAGCCGGATGTGGCTGATTGCCCATCGGGGCGATATGCACGACGATCCCATTGTGTTCGCCCTGGAGGATCGTGCCAGCCTGATCGTGGCCGCCCTGGGCGCTGCCGTGGTGGTGGCCGCCCTTTGAACGCGGGGCGCTATCAATCCTGGGGTCGCTGGCCCTCCCTGCCCCAGCAGGCCCGGCGGCTGTGCTGGCGGGATGCCCCCCTGCCCCTGCCGACGGACCCGACCCTACCCTGCCTACCCTTCGGCAATGGCCGCAGCTATGGGGACTCCTGCCTGACCGAGGGTGGGGTTCTGCTGGATACCCGGGGACTGGATCGGTTTATGGACTTCGACCCTGCGACTGGCGTTCTACGTTGCGAGGCTGGGGTGTTGCTGGGGGAAATCCTTGAACTGGTGGTCCCCCGAGGCTGGTTTCTGGCCGTGACCCCAGGCACCCGTTTCGTCACCGTGGGTGGGGCTATCGCCAACGATGTACACGGCAAAAACCACCATCGAGCCGGCAGCTTCGGCTGTCATCTGCGGCGTTTCGAACTGTTGCGCGGCGACGGTCGGCGGCGGCTCTGCTCCCCCACCGACAATCCCGACTGGTTCGCCGCCACTGTGGGAGGGCTGGGCCTGACCGGGGTGATCCTATGGGCGGAACTGGCCCTACGACCCCTGGCTAATCCCTACATCCAGATGGAAACCCTGCGCTTTGGGAGCCTGGACGGTTTTTTCGAACTGGCCGACGAGTCAGACCGAGACTACGAATACACCGTGGCCTGGGTGGACTGCCTGGCCCGGGGCAAGCAGCTAGGCCGGGGTTTGTTCATGCGTGGCAATCACGCCGCCGCCCTCTGCCCACAGCGACCTCAGGCCCCCGGACGGGGACTTAAGGCGCCCTTCACCCCGCCCCTGTCCCTTGTGGGGGGCGCCTTGTCCCGATGCTTCAACAGCGCCTATTACCATAAACAGCACCGCCATCGCAGCCGGACCACAGTTCATTATCAGCCCTTTTTTTATCCCCTGGATGGCATCGGCCACTGGAATCGGCTATACGGGCCAGCGGGGTTTTTCCAGTACCAATGCGTGGTGCCCCGGGAACATGGCCAGGAGTCCATCACCGAGTTGCTGGAGCGGATCGCTGCCGCCGACGCCGGCTCACCGCTCAGCGTATTGAAGGTTTTTGGGGCGCGGCCATCTCCGGGATGGCTGTCTTTCCCGCGGCCCGGCGTCACCCTGGCCCTGGATTTTCCCAATCGCGGCGCCTCCACCCTGGCCCTGTTGGAGCGCCTCGACGAGGTGGTGGCCGCAGCCGGGGGCGCCGTCTACCCCGCCAAGGAGGCCCGTATATCAGGCCGTTATTTCCGACGATTTTACCCCCAGTGGCAGCGCCTGGAGGCGTTTCGCGACCCCCGGCTACTGTCTCGTTTCTGGCAACGTGTGACCCGAGACTAAACAGATGCGTAAACTTCTGATCGTGGGCGCCACGTCCGCCATGGCCCAGGCCACAGCCCGGCTCTGGGCGGCGGACGGGGACCAGTTGTTCCTGGTGGCTCGCAATGCCGAACGCTTGCGGGCGGTGGCCGAAGACCTGAGAGCGCGGGGCGCGGTCCGGGTGGAAAGCCGGGTGCTGGAGGCCACCGACTGGCAGGCCCATGCCGGGCTGATAGACGCTGTTTGGACGACACTGGGCGGCTTGGACGCGGCCCTGATTGCCCATGGCAGTCTACCCGACCAGCACGCCTGTCAGGAGGATGTCGCGCAAGTCCGCCGGGAGTTAGAGGTGAATGCCCTGAGCGTACTATCCCTGCTCACCCATCTGGCCAACCGCTTCGAGACCCAGGGCCACGGCGCCCTGGCGGTGATCGCTTCGGTGGCCGGGGATCGAGGTCGGCGGAGCAACTATGTCTACGGCGCGGCCAAGAGTGCCGTGAGTGTGTTTCTCCAGGGCTTGCGTAACCGCCTGCACCCGGCTGGGGTGCGGGTGGTGACCATCAAGCCGGGCTTCGTGGACACCCCCATGACCGCTGATTTCCCCAAAGGCCCTCTGTGGGCCAGCCCCCAGACCGTGGCCAGGGGGATTTATAAGGCCCTGGAGAGGGGACCGGAGGTGGTTTATCTACCGGGTTTCTGGCGCTGGATCATGTTGGTGATCCGATTGCTGCCGGAGTCATTGTTCAAGCGTCTAACCCTATAAAAAAAGCCCCGCCGAAGCGGGGCTTTGGAGGATAGGGCGAAGCCAGCTTACATCATGCCACCCATGCCACCCATGCCACCCATGCCACCCATGCCGCCCATGTCGGGCATGGCCGGCTCATCCTTCTTGGGCAGCTCGGCCACCATGGCCTCGGTGGTGATGAGCAGAGCAGCCACGGAAGCGGCGTTCTGGAGAGCCGAACGGGTCACTTTGGTGGGGTCCAAGATACCCTGTTCGATCATATCCCCGAACTGGCCGGTGGCGGCGTCGTAACCGAAGTTGCCTTCCCCTTCCTTGACTCGGTTCAGCACCACGGACGGCTCGTCACCGGAGTTGGAGACGATCTGGCGCAGGGGCTCTTCCATGGCGCGGCGGGCGATGCTGATGCCCACATCCTGGTCATGGTTGTCACCCTTGAGATTGTCAAGGGCGAGCAGGGCGCGCACCAGGGCCACGCCGCCGCCGGGCACCACGCCTTCCTCCACCGCCGCGCGGGTGGCGTGCAAGGCGTCCTCAACCCGGGCTTTCT
>CAZQXD010000044.1:0-34020 GCA_964597315.1 uncultured Candidatus Competibacteraceae bacterium | reverse complement strand
AACCAACGGGACGCCGTAGGAATCTCCGGCCTTCAGGCCGGGGAGGATGTCAATGCTGGTAGTACCTCCTCTCATAGACCAGGGGACAGAAATAGTCCAGGCTGGAATGGCTGCGTTGGCGGTTATAGAAGACCTCAATGTACTCGAAGAGGGCCTGGGCTCGGGTGGCGGCTGACCTGTACCAGTTCCACCTTGAGGGTGGCGAAGAAGCTCTCCGCCACGGTGTTGTCCCAACAGTTGCCCACCCGGCTCATTGAAAAAGGCTGTCCGAGTGTCGACGAAAGCACGTGATTGTAATCTAAAAAACATCAGCAATTGAATGGGATATAATACTTTTGCGCAGCACGCCAGCTAAAGCGCGTCTTTTTGATCGACCTTGTGGATTTTATCTTCCACTTGTTCCTTTTCCTCGGCATCCAGCGCCTCGGGTTGTTCCTGTGCCACCTCGGCACGAGCCTCAAGGCTGAGTTTGACGAATATCGGGAAGTGATCGGAGCCAAAATCAGGCAGGCGACTCATCTCAACCAGCAGGAAGTCATCCGAATGGAATACATGATCGAGCGGCCAGCGCATCAGAGGCTTCTGGGCATGGTAGGAATTGAACATGCCCCGGCCGATACGCGGATCGAGCAAGCCACTGGTCTTCTGAAAAAGTGTGGTCGTGTAGGACCAGGCGACGTCGTTGAGATCGCCGGTGACGATCACCGGTTGGTCGAGATCCTTAACTGCCTGACCGACGATCAGTAACTCTGCATCCCGCTTGGTGGAAGTATCGGCCTCGGTGGGCGACGGAGGCTCTGGATGGATGCAGTGCAGACGGATCAGATCTCCAGAGGCCAGTCGCACCTGGGTTTGGATGGAGGGAATACCCTCTTTGACAAGGGTCTTGATCTGCGGGTCGACCAGTTCCAGCTTGGAGTGCAACATTATCCCGTAGCGATTATCCAATGGCTCTTTGACGGTGTACGGATAATCCTCCTCCAGGACTCGCAGCTGGTCTTCCCACCAAGCATCGGGCTCCAGGGTCAACAAGAGGTCAGGGTCAACGTCGCGCACGATAGCCAGCAGGCGCTGACTGTCGCGGTTTTTCATCAGCACATTGGCCACCATCAGCGAGAGGCTGGTGTCCGGCGTGACGCGGTCGGTACTCTGTACCTGCTTCGGGGCCAGAGAGGTATAGAAGAAGATCCTGTAGCCCTGAAAGGTCAGCGCCAATACCAGTGCAGCAAGGACGGTCCACCCAAAGACGTTTTTCGGATAAGCGAAGAAGAGGCAAGCGACCAGCACCAGCAGACCGATCACCGCGATCTGTAGCCGCGGAAAATCAAAGACCCGGATCCACCAGTCATCTTGATGGATCAAGGGCATTGCGGTAGCCACTACCACCAAAAGAGCGGCAATGATAAGAACGACTTTCATAAATTGAACCTTGAGTATGACAAGTTTTCTGTGTCAGCTAGGAACTGTTTAAAAATGACCTGTCCGTGGCGGATTCCTATTTACGCTGCACTCGGCAATTCAAAAAGTCCATGACAGCATCGCCGCCAGCAAAAATGGATCAATGAAATAGGATTGCCGGGCGAGGCTGCGGGCGGCTGAGTATCGCGTGACGTATGAACACGCTCGGTATTGTAATACGCATGGAAGGAGCTCAGTTTGCGTTGCAAGTCGGTGGCGTTCCAGGACCAGACGTGATCCAGAAATTCGCGGCGTATCGTGCCGATCAACCGAGAGCGCTCTGCCATCGACATCGTCGGCCTGGACCGCGAAGCCGATAATCCGCCGGGTAAACTGATCCATAACGACAGGTGCCCGGCTCCGCCGCCGAGTGGTGAGGAGCAGCGACCCAAAGCCGAACAGAAATCGATCCAGCGGCGATAAGCGAGGGGCACGCTGCTAAGCGAGGGGCCGTACCCTTGAATCTGCCATCAAGCGGATGCAAAACGGAAGGCGGGTTCCTGCCCTTGACCTGTCCTACGGGATTTGTGCGTAACTGATGGTATTTGTAGATACCGTCTTGGCTGTCAACCCGAACAATGATGCGGTTCGCGTCGCTCACCACATCCTACTTCTCAGCCCTTCGGTGTCTTGAACCCATAGGGCAGGGAAGCGGTAGGATGCGGTGAGGCACGAACCGCATCGTTCGAGACTTTGTAATCCGTCAGCCACCCGGATCAGCAGCCAATCGGTATAGGGATTGTCCCGTTCGGCAGCCTTCCAAGCATGGCCGATGCGTCGGGCGATCAAGGCCAAGTCATACCTTCCTCGCCAGGCGAAAGCCCAGGAAGCCGTAGCGGTCGCCGGGGCCGCCGCTGCCGCGAGACGCCGAACGGCAACGGCTGGCGCCATGGCTCCAGCAACCGCCGCGAAAAACCCGGACGGAACCCGACTCGGGACCCCTCGGGTTGTGCTGGGGCTCACTCGGATAGTCACCATACCCATCCTGAACCCACTCCCAAACGTTGCCATGCATGTCGTACAAGCCCCAGTCATTGGGCTTTTTCTCTCCAACCGGATGGGTCCGCCCTTCGGCGTTCTCTCGGTACCAGGCATACGCCCCGAGTTGCTGCTTGCCGTCTCCAAAGCCGTATTCGGTAACGCTCGACGCTCTGCAGGCATATTCCCACTGGGCCTCGGAGAGCAGTTCGTACTGCTCTCCCGTTTGTTCGGAGAGCCACTGGCAGTAGGTTGTGGCATCGTCCCAGGAAATGCCCACAATGGGATGCCGCCGGTTCTCCAGACTCATCCCTACTTTACGATAATAGTCGTCGTCCCCAGTCTCGATATGATAGGGGCTGCCCTTTTCCAGCCACACGGGGTCGTGTTCCCGGGTAGCTTCGACAAACCGCAGGTATTCGTCCACCGTCACGGGATATTGCCCGATGGCGAAGGCATCCAGGGTCACTTCGTGTACCGGCTTCTCGTTTTCATGACCTTTACCTGACAAATCGCCCATGTTGAATGTCCCCCCCGGCAGATAGACCATTGCCGGGGCGTCCGGCCCGTCCTGGAAGACCGCGTAGTCTTGGTAGACCCTGGACTTTTCCCCCTTACCGGCAGCCTTTGCTACTTTTTCAGGCCCAAGGGTAAAAGGGTAAGCGGGCCAAGCGCCATCCCTCGCCAGGCGAAAGCCCAGGAAGTCGTAGCGGTAGCCGGGAGCGATCCTGCTGCGAAACGCCGAACGGCAGTTGACGGCGCCGTCGAACCAGCTACCGCCGCGGATGACCCGGTTGGAGCCCGAGTCGGGGCCACTGGGATCGCTCTGAGAGTCACTCGAGTACCTTCCGAACCCGTCCCGAACCCACTCCCACACATTGCCATGCATGTCGTACAGGTCCCAGTCATTGGGCCGCTTCTGTCCAACTGGATGGGTCTGTCCTCTGGCGTTCTGTGTGTACCAGGCATACTCTCTGAGTCGCTGCTCATCGTCTCCGAAGCAATAGCGAGTATCACTGCCAGTACGGCAGGCGTACTCCCACTCGGCTTCCGTGAGTAGCCTGTAGCGCTCTCCAGTCTGCTCGGAGAGCCACTGGCAGTAGGCCGCAGCGTCACTCCAGGATATGTTGATGACCGGCCGAGTGGCTCTGCCCCAGCCCTGGTCGGCCGGTTTTTCTCTGCGAGTGGCTTCGCAGAACCGATCGTATTCCTCGAACGTCACCGGAGACTGGCCGATGGAAAAGGCGCTGACCGTGACCTGGTGGGCCGGTTTTTCGTTTTTCCTACCGCTGCTGTCGTCACCCATGGTAAAGGCGCCCCCCGGCAGCCAGACCATGGCCGGTCCCGGAGAGTCGTCTTTAAACGGATCCCGCAGCCCGGGAAGAGGCGAAAGGGTAAAAGGGTAAGAGGACAAAGGGCCAAGCCTCGCCAGGCGAAAGCCCAGGTAGTAGATGCGGAAGCCGGGATCGTTCCTGAGGCGATACGCCGAACGGCAGAGGCCGGCGACGTCGAGCCAGCAACCGCCGCGGATGACCCGGCTGGAGCCCGACTCGGGGCCACTGGGATCGCTCCGAGGGTCCTGCAAGTAGTCTCCATACCAGTCCTGTACCCATTCCAAGACATTGCCATGGAGATCGTATAGGCCCCAGGCATTGGCTGTCTTCTCACCCACGGGATGAGATCGCTGCTTTGAGTTTTCCCAATACCAGGCATACTCGCCCAGGCGTTTTTCATCGTCCCCGAAGCAGTATGCCCCATCGCTGCCGGCGCGGCAGGCGTATTCCCACTGGGCTTCGGTCAGCAGGCGGTAGTCCTGGCCGGTTTGTTGGCTCAACCACCGACAGTAGTCCTGGGCATCGTCCCAGGTGACGTTGATGACGGGTCGTCGGTTCCGGCCCCAACCCTCGTCGGAGGGTTTTTCCCGATCGGTGGCCTCGCAGAAGGCGTCGTAGTCCTCGAAGGTGACGGGATACTGGCCTATTGAAAAGTGGCCGAGGCTGACCGGGTGGGCCGGTTTTTCGTCATCTTCTCCGCTCTTGTCATCGCCCATGGTGAAGGCGCCCCCCGGCAGCCAGACCATGTCGGGGCCTTGTTTGCCGTTAGGGAGGGGATCGCGAAAAGGGGTGGGTTGGCTGGGTTCCAGCGACTCTTCCAATAGGTGGACATCTTCGACCTGCTCCCCTTCCAGCCGAGCCGCCAAGCGCAAATAATCTCCGCCTAGACGCCGCAACACCTTGGCTCCGATGGTGGCGAAGTAGCGGGTGTTTTCATCAACAGAGAAATCGCCGATCGCCGCCGGGTCGGCCAGCAGGGCGCGAAAATCTAGCGCTCCCCCCGTGTGCTGGGCCACGAATTCAGTGACCTGTTGCAGCACCAGAACATCAACGGCCTCCGAGGCATCAATAAGGTCGAGGAGGCGTTCGCGGACACCATCGTGAAAATCGTAGTACCGTAGCTCGCCTTCGGCGTCATCCGATGAGTGCTTTTTCAGCAGCCCGCTTACAAAGACTTCCGCCAACTGAGTCTGCCCCGAACGGGGCAACATGACCTGCTGCACCAGCCGCATGACAGGCAGGGTCAGGGGCGCTGCGGCCAGATAGCCAGCCAGTCGTCGCGCTAGGGGAGATGACCGGGCATAAAACCTTTGCAGGCGCCCATCGATTGCCTCTGGATCGAGAGATGTCGGAGCAACGACGGAACCCACCCTGGCATACCGGGCGTCCTCGTCGAACCGCACCCCCGCCACCCAGGCACGGCTTTTCCCATTCAGCACGTGAGCCCAGCCAAGCATTGCGTCAGGTTCCAGCGTCAGGACGGGAAGCTTCAAGACCCCACGTCCATCCCTAGCTGCCTCTACTTCATCGTCGACCACCGTATAGAAATCGGCGCAATCCGCCAGCAAACGGGCACTGGGCAATCCCGGCGCCGCACCGGAGTAACGCGTCATTACCCCTCGCCCCAGAGCCGTTCCAGGCCACATCCGCTGGGGTAACATGTTAAGCACCGCCAACGGCGACACGTCGCCCCAGAGTTTCAACATCCCGGTTACTGAACCGGTATGCCAGGAACGGGAGATACAGTCGCTGATCACCAAAATTAGCCGCCTGCCGTCTGGAGCCAACAGTTCTTCCGGTAGGCAGACTCGGCTATCCTGCGAACTTGTTCCCGCTCGCAACCGGGCAGTATCGGCGTCGGTCTCCAGAAACCAGACCCGTACGGCACGAAAAGCACCGTTGTAGGTGAGTAGCCTGCGTAACTCCGCGATCAGCGGCTCCCAAACCCGCATCGATCCTCCTCGATCAATCACCAGCGCCAACTCGAACCAGCGTTCCGGTGCGCGGGTGAGTACCGGCTGCCAGAACCGCAGTTTGGCGATGCCGTATTCAGCGATGCCATTGACCGTCGCCTCCGCATCCAGCACCTGGCGGGTTCGAGAAGGCATTTTCTTATGGAGGGGGCGTAGGGAACGGCTGAGGGCCAGGGCAGCGGGCAGCATCGGTACGGCGGGCGCTCGGAAAGGTCTGGCGGCAACCCTGCCACCGAAACCACGGCCGGGATAAAGAGGCGCATCGCCTCCCTTGCGTTGAACGTGAGAACGCTGCTGGGACGACGGCGATAACGACCGATCCTGGTCGCCCTGTTGAGCGGATTTCGCGATCTCGCTGGGTTTGGCGTCTTCGCGCCGCTGTGCCGATAGCTCCACGGGTGTCGGGGTTGCCGTGAGATGCGCCGCCAACCAGAGGGCGTCGGCCAACTCGGTCGCTGTGGGTTCCAGGCCCGCTCGCTGTAAAACAGAAAGCACTGCCTGAAGACGCTGTTCCGATAGGGAGGAATGCGACCCCGGACCCAACAGACGACGCAGCCATTCGAGCATGATCAGACGCCGGGGCGAAACTTGCCCATTAAAACCTGCATGTCCTGCCAGTAAACCATCCCTATGGCCCGTTTAAAGTGGCCCGTGGGGGTCAACGCGTTAGAGATCGCCATAAGGTTTCCACCAGGGCCTCCTTGTCTGGATAACCGTGTTCTGGGTGGATGTCTTTCAGCGCCAGGAAAATCGCATTGAGCAATTGATCGGCGGCCAGTTCGGCTTTTTGCTTATCCCGTCGGGCAAGAAAATCGTCGATCAGGGTATTGATTTTATCTTGATGGGCCGGCTCCGTTTTCAGGTGCGCGGCTACAATGCGGCTGAGCTTTTCCTTATCCGGCAACCGCATTTCCAGTTGCAGACAACGGCGCAGGAAGGCCGGCGGAAATTCCCGCTCCCCATTGCTGGTCATGACCACCAAGGGAAAATGAGTACAGTGTACCCGGCCACGTTCAATGGGGATTCCGGGGGTTCCTGTCTCGGCGTCGTGAGGCAGGAGTGTGACGACCTGCTGGTCTTCTGGCAGCCGCGCCAGTTCGGGGATCTCGAACTCGCCTTCCTCGAAGATGTGCAACAGGTTATTGGGAAGATCGATATCGCTCTTATCGATCTCATCGATCAGCAATACGCGGGGCTTGTCCGAGGCCGCAAACGCCGTGCCCAGAGGGCCGAGGCGTAGGTACTTGCCGATGGGCGGCGGCGTCTTGGCGTCCTCTCCCTGTAGCGACGTCTCTTGCAGTCGACCGATGGCATCGTAGCGATAAAGCCCCTCCTTGAGGGTGGTCTGGGTGGTGATAGACCAACGCAGCACCTTTCCCAGATTGAGTTCGTGGGCAACGGCGTAGGTGAGCGATGTTTTACCGACACCCGGCTTGCCAGTGACCAACAGGGGACGTCGCAGGTACAGCGCCGCATTGACCAGTTCGATTTCGTGATCGCTCGGCTCAAAGTTGGCGCCCCGTGCCGCCCTGGCGGCGGCTGGTAACACCAGGCACGCAACTGCTCGACGGCAACCGGGGGATTTCGAAATAGGTCTTCCAGAAAACACCACTGTTGCCGAGGCTGCCCATGGGGCATCTGGGATTGCACAGACAGCACTTCGGGAGGTATCTCTGGCCAGATGGAAATCCGCCACTTCGTCCTACTCTCCACTTGAGGCTACTTCATCACCCGCGCTGTTGCCAGTGGGGATATTCCACAACTTCGGCGTTCACCTAAGCCTCATCAGTTCTTGCGCCGAGAGACCTCGTCCTGCAGGGCGGGGAGGGATAGGCGCGGCTTACAACGCAAGCCCCGGTCCCGGCATCCTGCTCCGGTGGGGCCTATCTTCAATAGTCGGGCAACGCCTTGCTAAACTTCCCATGGACATCAACGAAAAATAGACCAAGTCGAAAACAGTGATCGGAGGAAAAACCAATTAATACCCAGGGATTACACAGGGGTCTCTCTCCCGGAGCTAGAGTGACCATCAGGGACGAAGACTGGGTTGTTCGTCGCATTGATCTGAGTGATGACGGCGGCCATGCCTTGACCTGCGATGGCTTGTCCGAGCTTGTGCGCGGCGCATCGGCCATTTTTCTTGACCGGCTCGAAGACGACATCCAGGTTCACGACCCGGCGCAAACCCAACTGTTCCAGGACACCAGCGACTATTTCACCGACAGCCTGCTTTATCTCGAAAGCCAGCGCCTGCGGACCGTCGCCAACGACCACCACATTCACCGCGCCCACCAGGCGGTCATGCAGACGGCCGACTACCAGCGGGTACCGGCGGAGAAAGGACTCAAGCAGGTGCGCACCCGCATCCTGATCGCCGATGGCGTCGGCCTGGGCAAGACGCTGGAAGCGGCCATGTTGGCCACCGAGTTGGACATCCGGGGGCGGGGCCGCCGTATCCTGGTGGTTACCCAAAAGAGCATGCTGACCCAGTTCCAGAAGGAGTGGTGGTCGCGCTTCACCCTCCCGCTGGTGCGGCTGGACTCCGCGGGCATCCAGCGCATCCGCAACAACATCCCGTCCGGGCACAACCCCTTCAATTACTACGACAAGACCATCATCTCCATGGACACCCTGAAGGGGAACAACGAATACCGCAACTACCTGGACAAGTCCCGGTGGGACATCATCGTCATCGACGAGTGCCACAACGTCGCCGTGCGTAAGGGCGACTCTAGCTCGTCTCTGCGGGCGCGGCTGGCCAAGAACCTCGCCACCAAGTCCGACACCCTGATCCTGCTCTCGGCCACACCCCACGACGGCTCGGCCAACAGTTTCGCCTCGCTGATCTGGCTGCTGGACCCCACCGCCATCTCCGATCCAGACGACTACACCCGCGCGGACCTGGACCGCAAGGATCTGTTCGTGCGCCGCTTCAAGAAGGACATCAAAGGCCAGGCCGAGGGCCAGTTTCCAGAGCCTGTGACCCGCCGCCTGTCCGCCCGGGCCACGCCGCCGGAAGACGCGGCATTCCAATGGGTACTGGCGATCCCCTTCACCCAGAAAGGCGAGCGCGCCCAGGGCAAGCAGGCGGAGTTGCAGCGGGTCGGTCTGCAAAAGGCCCTATTCTCCAGCCCCGCCGCAGCCAGTAGCTACGCCCGCAACCGCATCCACAAACTGCGCGGTCCGGCCCCGTCAGCGGCGGAGAACGAGGAGATTGCCGCCTTCGAGACCTTCTTACAGACCCTGGACAGGGTGACTGCGGAACACTTCAGCAAGTACCAGCGGCTGCTGGCGGCGCTACGCGATCCCGAAGCCCAGTGGACCGGCAAGGACAGCAAAGATCGCTTGGTCATCTTCTCCGAGCGCATCGAGACCCTGAAGTGGCTCATGTCCAAGCTACCTGGTGATCTTTGCCTCAAGGAGGACGCCTTCACCCTCCTGGAGGGCGGCCTCTCGGACATCGAGCAGCAGGAGATCGTCGAGCGTTTCGGCCAGGAGCATGACAGCTTGCGGGTGCTGCTGTGTTCCGATGTGGCCTCGGAAGGGCTGAACTTGCACTATCTCTGTCACCGCCTGGTGCATTTCGACCTGCCCTGGTCGCCCATGGTGTTCCAGCAGCGCAACGGTCGAGTGGACCGCTTCGGCCAGGAGCACACCCCGCGTATCGACTACTTGCTCACCGAATCGGACATCGAAACGGTCAAGGGCGATCTGCGCGTCATCGAGGTTCTGGTGCGCAAGGACGAACAGATCAGCCGCAACATCGGCGATCCGGCCACGATCCTGCGCAAGCACAGCATCGAGGACGAGGAACGCGTCGTGGCCGATGCCCTGGCCAGCGGCATGAGCGCCGAGCAGTTCGAGCGGGAGTGCATCGACCAGGCCGCCGAGCAGGACGACGAGGACGACTGGGAGGCGGCCCTGTTCGGAACGGCGCCTTCGCGGCCGCCAGCCCCTGTTCCTCCAGAGCCTCACCGCTTCTTCCCGGACACCTACGCCTTCGCCAGGCAGGCTATCAGCCGGGTTCCCGAGGCAGAGGGCTACCACATCGACGAACAGGCCCGCCTGCTGCGCCTCACCCCGCCTGCGGATCTGCGCCGCCGCCTCCGGCGCCAACTGCCTGCGGAGGTACTCCGTGAGACCGACGAGTATGTGCTGTCCGCGCAGCCCGGACTGGTGGAGGAAGCCATTCAAAAGGCCCGGGAGCAGGACCGGCAGGGCGCCGCCTGGCCGGACATCCAGTTTCTCTGGCCCCAGCATCCCATCTGCCAGTGGCTGATCGACCGGGTCATCGGCGCTGTAGGCCGCCAACACGCCCCAGTCATCACCAGTCCCCACCTGGCGGCGGACGAGAACGCCTTTCTGATGCTGGGCCTCATCCCCAACCGCAAGGGCCAGCCGCTGATCGCCGAATGGAAGGCGGTGGTCCGTCGCGGTTCGGCGGATTATGCGCTCGAAGACTTCGACGCCTTCTGCGCCCGGGCGCATATTGCCGAGCGTAAGCTGCCCAACGCCAAGCGTCCCCTGGAACTGGCGACCCTGCAACACACCCTGGGCGATGCCGTCGCCACCATGCAGTTGTTCGTCGAGGATCAGGTCAGGCGCTTCAGCGCCGCCCGCGCCGAGGAGGTCGCACGCAGGCTGGCGGAGCTGAACGAGTTGCGCGGCGCCCAGGAGCAGCAACTGGAGCTGCGCCTGGCCAAGGTGCTAGACAGCGTCAGAACGGGTCGCCGGGCGCGGCGCATGAAGGACATCGAAGACGTTTTCACCGAGTACGGCCAATGGGTCAAGGACAGCCTCGAAGTGGAACCCGTGCCATTCGTGCAGGTACTCGTCGGCGTCACGGCTCAGCGTTAGCCCAGGGATCAACCATGGACACCACGGAAAAATTCGATGTCTTCCCAGGCATCGTCAACGACAACGAGTTCTACAGCCACCACTTCTTCGCCCACGTCTTTCAGTCCCGGATCAAGGATTGGCTGCAACAGCGCGCCGACAGCGAGGCCCAAGACGATCCTCCGGCCAAGCGCCTGGCGCGTCTCGGGGCGCCCTTCTTTCAGCACCATGTCCGCTATCCGGCGGACGAGAACTTCAGCGCCCAACTGCAATGGCACCGGGACCTGCACCGGGGCTTGCTGGGGGAGCTAGGCTATGGGGTCAGCCCCCAAGAACAGGAATGGGTGGGTGGCCAGCCGCTGCCGATTTGGGCACAGGTCGGCAGGACCGCCGATCTGCCCGAGCTGATCGTCTTGCCCGCCTTCAACCCCAAGCAAAGGCCCCGTCAGGACGACCAGACCTTCGACCCCCTGGACGCCACGTTCTCGCCGGGCCACTTCCACATCCAAGAGGTCCCGGCGGCCTATCTGGATAAGAACAACAACCGCGTCCGCCCCCTGGCCGAGATCATCGAAGACGCCCTGTTCGCCGCCGACCACCCGCCGCGCTTCGTACTGGTCGTGGGAGAGGTCGAGTGGATACTGATCGACCGCTTCAAATGGCCCGCCAACCGCTTCCTGCGTTTTGACCTGACGGAGATTCTCGGTAAAAAGCCCTCGCCCACGCTCAACGCCTGCTACGGTTTGCTGCACCGCGAGGCCCTCTGCCCCGAGGCGGGCGAGGGCTTGCTCGATACCCTGGATGCCGAGTCACACAAGCACGACGCCGGGGTTAGCGAAGATCTCAAATACGCCCTGCGCGACGCCATCGAACTGTTAGGCAACGAGGCGGCGCGGCAACTGATCCAGGCCCACGGCTACAGCTACACCGGCGCCGTCAAGCCCCTGAACGCCGGCCAGCTCAGCACCGAGTGTGTGCGGCTGGTGTATCGGCTGATTTTCTTGTTCTATATCGAGGCCCGCCCCGAACTGGGCTACGTGCCCATCAACAAGAGCGATGTCTACACCCGTGGCTACAGCCTGGAGCATCTGCGCGACCTCACCCTGACCGATCTGCATACCACCGAGGCCCAGAACGGCGGCTATTTCCATAAGACCCTCAAGAAGCTCTTTACCCTCGTGGCCGAGGGAACCACTATCGGGCAGCCGGATCTGACCGGCTCCGCCACCGTCAACGCCTTTGAGCTGGCGCCCCTCGACAGCCGCCTGTTCGAACCCGCGAGTACGCCCTTGCTCAACAAGGTGCGCTTTCCCAACCACATCTGGCAGACGGTGTTGCGGGGCCTGTCCTTCGCCAAGGACCCCAAAACCAAGCGCACCCGCCGGGTGAGCTACCCGGCCCTGTCCATCAATCAGTTGGGCGCGGTCTACGAGGCCCTGCTGTCCTACCGGGGATTCTTCGCCACCGAGGACCTGTACGAGGTGATGCCGGAGGCCAAGAAACCGGCCACCGCCACGGACGACGACGAGCAGAGCGAGGACGCGGGGGAGGGCGGCGGCGAATATGGCGGCGCTACGGATCTGCTCGACAATGGCTGGTTCGTCACCAAGGACAAGATCGGCGACTACAAAAACAGCGAGAAGGTCACCTTCATCAACGCCGAGGGCCGCAAGGCGCTGCGGGTCTACCCCAAGGGCGCTTTCATCTACCGGCTGGCCGGGCGCGACCGGCAGAAGAGCGCCAGCTATTACACCCCCCAGTCCCTGACCCAGTGCCTGGTGAAATACGCCCTGAAGGAACTGCTGGCGGACAAGACGGCGGACGAGATTCTGACGCTGCGCGTCTTGGAGCCGGCCATGGGCAGCGCCGCGTTCCTCAACGAGGCGGTCAACCAGTTGGCCCAGTCCTACCTGGAGCGCAAGCAACAGGAACTCAAGCGCCGCATCCCCCATGACCAGTACGCCCAGGAGTTGCAAAAGGTGCGTATGCGCCTGGCCGACGCCAACGTCTTCGGCGTGGACCTCAACCCCATCGCCACGGAGCTGGCCGAGGTCAGCTTGTGGCTCAACGCCATTTATGGCGAGACCGACGACACCGGCCGCCCCAAGCCCGCCCGGGTGCCGTGGTTCGGCTATCAACTGTTCAACGGCAACTCTCTGGTGGGCGCTCGCCCCCAGGTGTTTCGGGCCAGTCAGCTCACCGCCCCGAAGAAGATCAAGAACGCCGAAGGCAAGTCCGTCCCCAACCCCCAGTGCTGGCTCCACGCCGTCCCGCGCCGCCTGGCCCCGGGCGAGCCGCGCCGGGACGACGAGATCTATCATTTCCTGCTGCCGGACGAGGGCTTTTGCGACTACGCCGACAAGGCGGTCAAGGACTATTTCGGCATCGAGCTGGAGCGGGTCAAGACCTGGAAAAAGCCGTTGCTGGAGCGCTTCTCGGAGATTGAGATCCGTCGCCTGCAACAGCTCAGCGGCAAGATCGACGCCCTCTGGCGGGAACATGCCCGGCAGCTCGCCCAGGACCGCGCCCGCACCGAAGACCCCCTGTCGGTCTGGCCCGATACCGGCGCGGGCGCCGTCACCAGCCGCGCCAGCAAGGAGGCCACCCGCAAGGCCGGGATGCTCAGCGAGGACGGCCACAAGGCCACCCCCTACCGACGCCTCAAGCTGGTGATGGATTACTGGTGCGCCCTGTGGTTCTGGCCCCTGGACCAGGCCCAGGCCCTGCCCAGCCGTACCCAGTGGATTACCGAGGTGGGCGCTATCCTGGAGGGCAGTGTCATGGACATCGACGAGCAGCGTGAGCTTGACCTCTCGACCGAGCCGGTGAAAGTGGAGCAGCAGTTCCTGGTTCCCGAACTCCAGACAGCCTTGTTCGACGACCGCCCAGGCCAACTGCCCCTGGCCGCGCCCACCCCCGAGAAGACCCTGCACGACCGCTACGGGGAGCTGCGCATCAAGCGCCTGCGCGAGCACTTTCCCCGCGTCACTCAGGTGGAGTCCCTGGCGGCCCGTTATCGGTTCTTTCATTGGGAACTGAGTTTCGCGGATATTTTTCGCGCGTCCGGCGGCTTCGATCTGATCCTGGGGAACCCGCCCTGGCTGAAGGTGGAGTGGGAGGAGAAGGGCATTCTGGGCGAGGCGGACCCGAAGATCGCGATCCGCAAGATGAGCGCCTCGGACCTGGCCAAGCGCCGGGCGGCGCTGTTCGCGGAGCGGCCGGAGATGCGGGGGCCTTGGCTGGATGAGTTCTGCGAGCAGGCGGGGATGCAGGCGTTTTTGAATGGGACTCAGAACTATCCGCTGCTCAAGGGTGTGCAGACGAATTTATATAAGTGTTTTCTGCCCCAGGCTTGGATGGTGGGGAATGAGCAGGGGGTATCAGGCTTCCTGCACCCGGAGGGTATTTATGATGATCCCAAGGGTGGGGGATTTCGGGAGGCGGTGTATCCGCGGTTGCGGGGGCATTTTCAGTTTCATAATGAGTTAAGTCTTTTCGCTGATGTGCATCACGTCACAAAGTTCAGCATCAACATCTATCAGGCTGGCCTGGAAATCGGTTTCAACCATCTCGCCAATCTGTTCACCCCGCAGACCGTGGACGCCTGCTTCGAGCATGATGGCTCCGGCCCTATTCCGGGCATCAAGGAAGAAGCCGACGGTGGGCGGTCGAGCTGGAACACCAAGGGCCACCGCGACCGCCTGATACCCGTCGGCTCCCACGAGTTGGCCCTGTTCGCCCAACTCTATGACGAAGCCGGTACGCCCCCCCTGCAAGCGCGCCTGCCGGCGCTGCATGCCCGGCAGTTGATTGGCGTACTGGAGAAGTTCGCCGCCCAGCCGCGCCGGCTCGGTGACCTCAAGGGCGAGTATTATTCGACGGTGATGTTCGACGAGACCTACGCACAGCGCGACGGCACCATCCGTCGCGAGACGTGCTTCCCCGAAGATGCCAGCCAGTGGGTACTCTCGGGTCCCCACTTTTTCGTCGGCAATCCGTTCAACAAGACGCCCAGAGCTGTCTGTACCGCTAATAGTCACTACGACTGCCTCGACCTCACCAACCTGCCGGACGACTACCTGCCGCGCAGCAACTATGTGCCTGACTGTTCACCGGCTGAATATGCGGAGCGGACGCCTAGGGTGCCTTGGGTGGAGCCGGGGGAGAGTGAAACCAGGTGGGTAACCGAGTACTATCGTTTGTACTGCCGACGGCAGCTAAGTCAATCTGGGGAAAGAACTCTTATTGGTATCATTGCCCCCCCTGGGATTGCACACATACATCCAGTGATTTCGACAACGTTCAAAGATCGAGGGAATCTACTTAATTTTTGCACTCTTGTAAGTTCGATAATTTTTGATTTTTTTATAAAAACTACTGGCAAAGGCGATTTATACGAGTCCATTCTTCGACTATTGCCCACGCTCAAAGATCAACAAGCAGGAAGTTTGGTCTCACGCGGATTGTCGCTGAATAGTCTGACTACTCACTACGCCGAACTCTGGCAATCCTGCTACCAACCCGAATTCCGCCAACAACGGTGGTCCACCACCACCCCTCTACTCGACCCCGATTTCTTCGCCAAGCTCACCCCAACCTGGCAACGCCACTGCGCCCTTCGCACCGACTACGCCCGCCGCCAAGCCCTGCTGGAGATCGACGTGCTGGTAGCCCAAGCTCTCGGCCTGACCCTGGACGAGTTACTGACCCTCTACCGGGTTCAGTTCCCGGTGATGCGTCAGTACGAGGCGGACACCTGGTACGACCAGACCGGGCGCATCGTTTTCACCCCCAGCAAGGGCCTGGTGGGCGTGGGCCTACCCCGCAAGGCCCAGAAGAAGGATCTCAAGGCCGGTATCTCCTACGGCATTAATACCCCCGAGCGCCAGGCGCAAGGCATCGCCCTGGGCTGGGAGGAGGTGCGCCACCTGCCCGCCGGTTGCGCCGTCACCAAGACCTTTCCCGACGACACCTTGCCTGGCGGCCCGGTGCAACGGACCATTGAGTACCAGGCCCCCTTCGTTCGCCCCGACCGGGAGGACGATTACCGGGTGGCGTGGGCCTTCTTCCAATGAGGACACCGAAGATGCACCGATCCCTAAATATCGATCCAGCCACCCTGGCCCGCGTCTGCCAAGCGCACCGGATTCGCCGTCTGTCGCTGTTTGGCTCTCGGCTCAAGGGTACGGCCAGCCCGGACAGCGATATCGACCTGCTCGTTGAATTCGACCCCAACGCCCATCCGACCCTTCTGGACCTGGCGCAGATCGAGATTGACCTGGGGCGGGCGCTCGGCGGCAAAAAGGTCGATGTGCGCACGCCCGAGGATCTGAGCCGTTTTTTTCGGAACGAAGTTCCGCGGACAGCCGAGGTGCAGTATGTCGCCGGATGACCGCTGGCGCGTCGCGCATATAAAGGGGAGTAATAGGGCTGCCGCACAGGGTTTGGAAACGGTGACCACCGCCATCCTCACGGCGGGTCTTGCGAGGATCGGCTAGATGCTGCCATCACTGGTCATCGACGAAGTCCGCCACGGCGTCGCCGAGACGCTTCGCATCCAGTTCGAGCCTTCCACGGAGCTGTTCCGGGACGCGGTGCGCCGTCTGATCGAGGACCCGAGCTGGATCAAGGGCCCCTATGTGCATCTGGGTATGCCTTTTTTGTCGGGGTCCAAGGGCAAGGGATTCTTCGCGGGCTTCGAGACCGAACACCCCGCTTTTCTCCATCAGGAACAAGCCTGGCGGCGCTGCGGCGTCGAGCATCGGTCCACCCTGGTGGCCACCGGCACCGGCTCGGGCAAGACCGAATGCTTTCTCTACCCGATCCTGGAACATGTGGCCCGGGAGAGGCAAAAGGGCGCGAAGGGCATCAAGGGGATCATCATCTACCCCATGAACGCCCTGGCGGACGACCAGGCCAAGCGCATCGCCGAGCTAGTGCATTCAACGCCCGCCTTCGCCGGCATCCGCGCCGGGCTGTTCGTAGGCTCTGGCAAGACCAAGTACACACCCGGCAAGGCGGGCAAAGCCCCCGAGCAAGACACCGTGGACATGGGACCCGACCACATCATCACCGACAAGGACGTACTCCGGGACAATCCGCCGGATATCCTGCTCACCAACTACAAAATGCTGGATTTTCTGCTGATCCGGCCCCGGGACCAGGCCCTATGGCGCCGCAACGGGCCGGACACCCTGCGTTACCTGGTGGTGGACGAGCTGCACACCTTCGACGGCGCCCAGGGCACGGACCTGGCGATGCTGATCCGCCGCTTGCGCTATCGCCTGGGCTGCGATGCTCGGGGCCTGATCTGCATCGGCACCTCGGCCACCCTGGGCGACGCCAGCGACACCCGACCCCTGCGCGACTATGCCAGCCAGGTACTCGCTGCGGAGTTCGATGAAAACTCGGTGATTACCGAGCGCCGCCAGGGCTTCGACGCGTTCATCGGCAAGGAGGTGGTGGAACATCTGATCGCCGACGATGAAACGGTGCTGGAGGCGATCCGCCCAAGGGCTTTCCACCAGCCCCAGGAGGCGGTGGCGCGGGTGCTGCCGGCTTTCTTCACCAACCCGGAGGTGCTGGCGGAGCTGCGGGCTGGTATCGACACCCCCCTGGGGCGCGTGCGGCTCGGGGAGGAACTGAAAAAGCATCTGCTGTTTCAGTCCCTGCTGCGCACGGCCACCCAAGCCCCGGTGACCGTGGACGAGATCGCGGACAAGCTTCGGCGCACCCTGAGCATCCGCCTGGCGCCGGAGGCCAGGGGGCTGATCCGGGCGCTGCTGACCCTGGTGGCCTGGGCGCGGGCGCCCCACGCCGGACAACGGGTGAATGCACAGACGCCGGTCGAGACGCTGAGCCACCTCGTCAGCCTGCGCATTCAGCTTTGGATACAGGAGCTACGCCGGGTTCTGGCCACCGTGAGCCGGGACCCCGCCGACATCGAGCTGCACTCGGAAGCAGCCGTACTCAGCCAGCGCGAGCGGCTGCGCCTGCCGGTGATCCAGTGCCGCCACTGCCACACCACCGGCTGGCTGACCCTGAAACAGCCCCAGGACAGCCGGGTGGTGAGCAGCCCGGACACCATCTACGGGAGCTTCTTCGCCCGCTATCCAGATTCCTTCATCGTCCGCATTTATCCCCGCCTCGATTCCGAAGGGGCAAACCCGCCGATGGTCCCCCTGCTCAGCCATACCCTATGCGGTCAATGCGGCCACCTGGGCAATGGGCAACTCCAGCAGTGCCCCTATTGCCAGAGCGATGACGTTTTGCCGGTGCATCTGGCCTGCGCAACCCGCCCGCTGCGGCTGGGGGGGGATCGCCAGGTCGGTCGCGAGGGCAGGGAGGTCACCATTCATGATGATGGCTGCCCGGTGTGCGGGGAGCGGGGCGGGCAGCTTATCATCGGTTCCCAGACCAGCAGCATCGCGGCCCACGCCGTGGAGCGGCTGTGGTCCGCGCCCCTCAACGATCACAAGAAGCTGATCCTGTTCTCCGACTCCGTGCAGGACGCCGCCCACCGCGCCGGGTTCATCGAGTCCAAGACCGAGGGCTACCTGATGCGGGCGGGTCTGGCCAAGGCCATCGCGACCCTGCCGCCGGTCCTGCCGTGGGACCAGGCCCTGGACGCCCTCGGCCGCCGTTATCTGGACCCGGCCAGCCCCTTGGCCCTATCCCCCCGGGACTTTGTCGCGCGCTTTATCCCGCCGAGCATGGAGTGGCTGCAAGAATGGCGGAACCTAAAGGAAAACGGCGCCCTGTCCGAAGGCTCGGACCTGCCCCGCATGCTCGCCCAGCGCATGCAGTGGCGGGCCATCGAGGAGCTGGCCCACCGCTCGGACCGGGGCCGCACCCTGAGCAGGGTCGGCATCGCGGTGCTGTTCCCGGACCTGGCGGATCTCCGTACCCTCGCCGAGGCCCTGACCCGAGAACTGCGCGAGGCCGGTGGCGGGCTGGAAACGCTGACCGAGGAACCGGTGCTGCACTGGGCCACGGGCACGGTGCTGGCCTTGATCCGCGCCGGGGCCATCTTTCACAGGGGTCTGGAGCAGTTGGCGGAGACCGGGAATTTTGCCGGTTATGAGTGCTCCCCCCAGCGCAAACACTGGATACCGCACCGTGGCCGATTCGACGCGCCGCGCTTTATTGCTCGGGAGGCCGGTCGGCACGGCTTTTTGCACCTGGAGGAACGCGACGGCAATCCGCTGTTGCGCTGGGCGCGACTCGCCCTGGGCCTGGAACTGTACTCCCCCGGCATCGTCACCCTGGCTTATGAGGCGCTGCTCAAGGGGCTGGAACAGGCGGGCCTGGGGCGGTTTGTGTTGCTTGAGGACCGGGGAAACCGGGCGCATGTATTTGGCTTGCTCCCGAACCGGCTGAACCTGTATCGGGGGCTGCGTCGGCTGATCACCCCATCTGGCTCCCAGGCCATCTGGGTCCCAGAAGAGGCCGCCGAAGCCCTGCACGGACTGCCCGCCTGGAACAGCCCCGGCGAGACTTTCCGGCTGGAGCCAGCGGGCGGGGACAACGGGTGGCATACTCGACTCGCTGGCGGCGATGTGGCCCGGGTCATCGCCCACGAACACACCGGGTTGCTGGAGCGGGACGAGCGGGTCGCCCTACAGGACCGCTTTATGGCCCCCGACGACGCCTGGCAGCCCTGGTACGAGAACCTGCTCTCGGCCACGCCGACCCTGGAGATGGGCATCAACATCGGCTCCCTATCCAGCGTCATGCTGGGAGGCGTGCCCCCCAATCAGGCCAATTTCATCCAGCGCATCGGTCGCGCTGGCCGCCGGGACGGCAACGCGGCGGTGTTCGCCATCGCCGATGCCTCCCTGGACGGGCATGATCAATACTACTTCGCCAACCCTCTGGAGATGCTGCACGGCGATGTGGAGGCGCCCGCCATCTATCTGAACGCCGCAGAGGTGCTGCGCCGCCAGATCTACGCCTTCTTCTTTGATCGATGGATGGCCAAGGAAAACCCGGCCTTGCCGGACAAGCTGAGCGAGGCCCTCGACCCGGTCGCGAAGATGGACGGCGACACCACGCACTTTCCGTTCAACTATCTGGATTTCGTCAACCGTAACGAGCCTGTCCTGTTCGATGCCTTTTGCCGGATGCTGGGCGATGAACTGCGCCCCGAGACCCGGGCGAAGCTCGACGCGTTCATCACCGGGACAGAACAGCAGAAGAACCTGCGCGCGCGCTTTCTGGCCTTTTTCGAGGAGACCCACGCGGAGCGCGAGTCCTGGAAGAAACGCCGCCAAGCCATCAAGGCGGAACTCGCCCGGCTCAGGAAGCGGCCCGAGGACGAGCAGACCCTGGCCGAGATCGAGCTGTTGGAAAAAGAGCGCGCCGGACTGGGGCAGCGCATCTTGCAGTTGAACAACGAGTACCTGTTAGAGGCCATGACCAACGCCGGTCTGCTGCCGAACTATGCCTTCCCCGAGGAAGGGGTGGCCCTGACCACCATCATCCATGGGGCCAAATCCAGCGGCGAGGACTATTCGACGCCGGTACACCGCTACAGTCGGCCCGCCCACGCGGCCCTCGCGGAGTTTGCGCCACGCAATACCTTCTTCGCCCACAAGAGCAAGGTCCAGATCGACCAGATCGACATGAGCGTGGAGGCCCCGGTCGAACACCGCTTCTGCGCCAGTTGCCATTTTCTGACCCCGATCACCGAGCCAGAAGCCAAGTCGGACACCTGCCCTCGCTGCGGCGACAGCCATTGGGCGGACGGCAGCCAGGTACGGCCCGTGCTGCGCCTCAAGTGCGCCGTCGCCAATATCAAGCGCGCGGACAAGATGCGGATCACCGAATCCGACGAGGCTCGCAACCCCCGCTTCTATGCCCGCCGACTGTTGATGAACTTCGATTTTAAGGACGTGCGCACCGCTTGGACGCTGGAGTCCGCCCAGGCCATCTATGGTTTCGAGTTTATCGTCAAGGCGATCTTTCACGACCTCAATCTCGGTCAGCCCGCACCCCTCGGCGCCGTGGAGCAGGGGACGGTGATCGCCGGTGACGACAGCGCCAAGGCCGGGTTCTCCCTGTGCAAGAGTTGCGGCATGGTGCAGTCTGGCGGCGGCAATAATCGCGACGACGCGCGCAAGCAGGAGCATACCCCGGACTGCCAGGACCGCCACTCCACGGGAAGCGAACACCTGCTGGACAGGCTGTTCCTGTACCGCCGGTTCGAGTCCGAGTGCCTGCGCATCATGGTGCCCAAGGGCTTCGGTTCCGGTGAGCGCACCACTTATTCCTTCATGTCGGCCCTGCAACTGGGTCTACGCAAGCGTTTTGGCGGCAAGGTGGATCACTTGCGCTTCGAGACCATGTCGGAGGCCGGCTCGGGGGACGGCTCCGGCAAGACCTATATCCTGATCTACGACTCGGTGCCCGGCGGCACCGGCTACTTGCAGCAGTTGCTGGCGGGAGACGCGGATACCCTGACCGAGGTCCTGGCTGCGGCCCATGGGGTGATCCGGGACTGCGGTTGCCAGAACAGTCCCAATCTGGACGGCTGCTATCAATGCGTTTTTCAATACCGCCAAGGACGAAACCGCCGACACATCTCCCGCGCCACCGCTCTGGAACTGCTCGAAGCCCTGGTCGAGGGCAGCTTTCAGCGCAAGCCGGTGAAATGTCTGTCGGAGATCTACATCAATCCCGACTTCGGTTCCGAGCTGGAGCGGCGCTTTCTTCCGGCCCTAAAGGCCTTGGGTGGACAACTGGATTCGGACCATTCCAGGTTTCCTCCTGTGCAGGTGACCCAGGACATCAAGGCGGGCAAGACCGCTTATCTGCTCACGATTGGCCCCAACAAATACTGGGTGGACACGCAAGTGCCCATCGAAGACCCGGCCTCGGGGCAAATCCTGTGTCAGCCCGATTTCGTAATCTCGGCCACCAAGTCCGTCAGCCCCATGCGCCCGGTTGCGGTGTTCGTGGACGGCTGGAAATACCACCAGAAGACCCTGGCGGACGACGCCCGCAAGCGCGCCACCCTGATGCTGCGCCGCGACTACCGGGTGTGGTCGCTGACCTTCGAGGATATCGAGGCGGCCCACAAGCTCAAAGGTGGCGCCGACCTGGAGAGTCCGTTAAGCGTGTTCCAGACCGGTTCCGGTCAGCAGATACCCGCAGATCGCCTTCCGCCGATTTCAGCCAACAACCTGACGTCGAACGGGATAGCCCTGTTGCTGCGCTTGCTCGGTCAGGCCGATGCCATCAATCAGGACCCGCTGCATCGGCTGCAACCAACCGGCCAGCATCTGCTGATACGCAGCGTGTTGCGGCCCGACGACGTGACGGAGGCGAACAGGGCAAGAAGTGCCGCAGTCCAGCACTCGCTGCCGGAATGGCTCAGGCTGGATACCCATGGGGTTCACTTGCACAGCCCCGAAACAAAGGCCGTGCAGTGGGTCGGCAAGGCCGAAGCGAAGTTTCTGACCGGGAAAAGCACCTCCGAGTATCCGGTCGCGGGGGCTTTGATCGTGGATGACCTGGCGATTGCCCACGACCCGAAGCAGGGGCGCGGCCACTGGCGTCAATGGTTGCGCCTGGCCAATCTCCTGCAAGCCATGCCGGGCGTTGCGCTGCTGACCCGATCCATGCTCGCCGGGGGCGAAACCCTGGCCGTGCCGCAACCGCAGGCGGGCCTGCCAACGGTGGGCAGCGCCGGTTGGAGTCAGATACTGGACGATGGGGAATTCCTGGATCGCCTCAGGCGGGGCTTCGTGTATTTGGCCAACGGCGCAGCGCCCCCACCGGATGACATGGGCTTCGAGCATGAGGAGGGCGACGACTATCGCTTGGCGGAGGCTCTCTGGGAGCAGGCCCGCCTTGTCTTTCTGACGTCTGCACAGATGGAGTGCGCGGCGGCTTGGACGCACGCTGGGTACGCTGTCGTCGAGGAATCCGAAAACTGGTGGCTCGCGGTCGAGTCCGCCCTCAAAGGCCAGACCCCATGATAGAAAATGTCAAGATCATCGTCAGCAACGATGTGATCAAACGCATGACGGCATTGCCGGCGGCGGTGCAGACCAAATGCCTGGAGTTCATGCTCAAGTTTCAGACCGACCCCCGTAGCCCCGGCATCAATTACGAGACCATCCAGGGCGCCAAGGACAAGAACTTTCGTTCGGTGCGCATCGATCAAGGCTATCGCGGCATCGTCTTCCGGGCGCCGCGGGACAATGTTTTCGTGTGGCTGCATATCGACCAGCACGATGACGCCTATGCCTGGGCCACCAAGAGGAAGATGAGCATCAATCCGGTCAATGGTGCGCTCACCCTCACCAATGTCAACTTCGTCGAGGAAACCGTCCAGCGCAAGGCGGCGCCGGCGCCGTCGCAGCCCGAGCCGGTCTTCTCTGGGCTTTCGGATCGGGATCTGATGGCGCTTGGCGTATCCGAGGACATGGTTCCGGCGGTGCGGACGATTCGTTCAGAGGGTGATCTGGATGCCATGGGCGAAGAATTGCCGGTCGAGGCTTACGAGGGACTGTTCCTGGTGCTGGCGGGCGATACGGTCGCCAGCATTCTGGGCTCCCGCGAAACCCGGGTCGATCTGGAGATCGACACGCAAGATTTCGCCAGCGCCGTGGAGCGCGACGAGAGCCGGTCCCGCTTTTACGTGGTGGAAGGGGAAAACGACCTTCAGGAGATCCTCTCCGCTCCCCTGGAACAGTGGCGAGTATTCCTGCATCCCACCCAGAGACGCCTGGCCACCCGCAACCTGAACGGCCCGAGTCGCATTCTCGGCGGTGCGGGTACCGGCAAGACAGTGCTTGCCATGCACCGGGCTAAGCACTTGGCCCGCACGCTCATGGACACGGACAAAAAGCTCCTGTTCACGACCTTCACGACAAATCTGGCCCTGGATATAGAAGATGGCCTGAAGTCGATTTGCTCTCCAGAGCAGATGAAGCACATAGACATCATCAACTTGGATGCCCTCGTATTCCGTTTTCTCAAGGCGCGGCGTTACGAGCATGAGATCGCCTTTGACTATGAAACCAAGTGCGCGCCGGTTTGGGAGTCCGCAATGGTTGACTTCGATGCCTCGCTTGGCGTGTCCCGGGAGTTTGTTCGCGAGGAATTCGAGCAAGTGGTGCAGGCCCAGGGGCTAGCATCCCGAGACGACTATCGCGAGGCGCCACGCCGGGGCCGGGGCGTCATGCTCTCGCGCAAGAAGCGCGATGCCCTATGGGAGATATTCGAAGAGTATCGGCTGCAACTGAGCGCCAAGGGTTTGAAGGAACCCGATGACGCCTATCGGGATGCCTGCGCCATTCTGGCTTGCGAGGGCAGCCCGCCCTATGCCCACGCCGTGGTGGACGAAACCCAGGACTTCGGCCCGCAGGCGTTGCGGCTGATCCGCGCCTTGGCGCCCCCTGGACCCAACGATTTGATGCTCGTCGGTGACGGCCATCAACGCATCTACGCCAAGAACAAGGCCAGTATGCGCAGTTGTGGTATCGATATCCGTGGCCGTTCTAAAAAACTCTATCTGAACTACCGCACCACCGAGGAGATTCGGCGTCAAGCCGTTGCTTTGCTTGAGGGCGTCCAGGTGGACGACCTAGATGGTGGCAGCGATGAGATCGTGCGTTACAAGTCGCTACTGCGCGGTCCCAGGCCAGAGTGCATTGAGGATGCTTCCATGGAAACCATACGCGATGGACTCAGGACGTTTGTTCGGACGGCGCTGGATGAAAACCGGGATATCAAGATCGGGCTGATGGCAACCACCGTCAAGTTGCGCGATCAGTTGGCTAAACAGATCCGCGAAGCGGGATACAAGGTCGCCACCGTCAATCATCGTGAGAAGCTCAGCCGCAAGGATGCCCAAATATTCGCCATGACCCTGCATCGCGCCAAGGGGCTGGAGTTTGACGCGGTGGCCGTTGTGGTTAATCGCCAGTTGGACGATCGTCTGCGACAGCTTGTCTACGTAGGCATCACTCGCGCCAAACGGATGGCTCTGATCTACCTATGAAAAGCGGTTTGATCAGTTGCGCGACAAGCCCTGCCATTAAGGGCGGGGAGGGATAGCCCACGGCACGATAGCCCCTTTGCGGAGCTGTTCTAGGGCCGCTAAAGTTTAAGTGTTCACTTGGACCGACCGCCGGGGCCTGTTCCGGCGCCACCCACTCAGCCATAAAGACTCAAGCATGATGCGCAACGGAGGACAGCTCCTGGTCGAAAGTCTGCTTGCCCTCGGGGCGACCAAGAGCTTTGGCGTTCCTGGGGAAAGCTATTTGGCGGTGCTGGATGCGCTGCACGACACGGTCGGTCGGCTGAATTATGTGCTGTGCCGCAACGAAGGGGGCGCGGCCTTTATGGCGGCGGCCTATGGCAAGCTGACGGGCCAACCGGGGATCTGCTTCGTCACTCGCGGTCCTGGGGCGACCAATGCCGCGATCGGGGTGCATACGGCCATGCAGGACAGCGCGCCGATGCTGCTCTTTGTCGGACAGGTCGGTACCGCCATGAAAGGCCGCGAGGCTTTTCAGGAGGTTGACTACAAAGCATTGTTCGGCGCCCTCGCGAAATGGACGGTCGAGATCGACGCTGTCACACGCATCCCCGAAATCCTCGCCCGCGCTTGGACACTGGCCACGACCGGTCGGCCCGGCCCCGTGGTCATCGCCCTGCCCGAGGACATGCTCACGAGTCTGACCGACGCCGCCCCGCTTTCCGGCCCGGCGGAGATGGCCGAGCCTGCCCCCTCTGCCTCGGCGGTGGAAAAAGCCCGGGCGCTGCTCTCGGCGGCGAGGCGTCCGCTGATCCTGATGGGGGGTTGCAATTGGCGGGAAAGCGGGGCGGAAGCCTTACGCGCCTTTGCCGAAGCCGCCGACATCCCTGTCATTGCGGCCTTCCGTTACCAGGACCAGTTCGACAATTTCTCGCCGGTCTTCTGCGGCGAGGCAGGGGTAGGGATGCCTGCTCATGTGCGTCGGCTTGTCATTGAGGCGGATGTGATCCTGGCGGTCAACGTTCGCTTTGGGGAGATGACGACCGATGGCTACACTCTGCTTTCGGTTCCCTTGCCCCGGCAGACGCTCATCCATGTGCATGGTTCGGACCTTGAGATTGGCAAGATCTACCAGCCCACGCTCGGCATTCACGCCGGTCCCAATGCCTTTGCCGCCGCGCTCGACCCGGTGGAGGGCGACTGGGGCGCATGGCGGGCCGAAGGGCGGGCGGCCTATGAGGCGAGCTTCGAAGCGCCCGAGCAGCCCTCGCCGGTGGATATGGTCAAGGTCACCGCTTGGCTGCGCGACACCTTGCCAGAGGATGCGGTGCTGACCAATGGGGCGGGCAATTTCACCGTCTGGCCCAATAAGTTCTTCAAATTCGGGCGCAAGGCGCGGCTGCTCGCGCCGCAATCGGGGGCGATGGGCTACGGCCTGCCTGCGGCCATCGCCGCCAAGCTCGCCTACCCGGACCGCACCGTTGTGTGCTTCGCGGGCGATGGGGATTTCCAGATGACCTGTCAAGAACTTGCCACCGCGATGCAGGCGCGGGCGCAGCCGATCATTCTGCTGCTGAACAACGGCCTCTACGGCACGATCCGCGCCCATCAGGAGCGCAACTATCCCGGGCGAGTTTCGGGCACCACCCTGGAGAACCCCGACTTCATCGCCCTGGCTCGCGCCTATGGTTTCCATGCCGAACGGGTTGAGCGGACCGAAGCCTTCGCCGCCGCCTTCGAACGCGCCTGCGCATCGAAAACCGGGGCGCTGCTCGATCTCGACATTTCCGCCGAAGCGATAACCCCGCGCCAGACGCTCAGCCAAATGCGCCAGGCCGCGTTGGCCGCTAAGAACAAAGCTTGATCAGAATGCGCGTCAGGCCACAGCCTAAATGCCGGAGATGCCTACGGCGTCCCGCTGGTTTTGCGGGAGTGCTGCGCTGGGTTCCTGGGCCGAGCGCCTAGACACGGATGATGAGTTTGCCAAGATTTTCACCCGAAAAGAGCATGTTCAGGGCGCTCGGGAACGAGGCGAGGCCCTCGACGATGTGTTCTTTGAAGACCAGCCGTCCGGCCCGATGCCATACTGCGAGATCAAGCACCGCCTCTGGAAAAGACTCGGCGTAATCCGTTGCCACAAACCCTTCCATACGGGCGCGGCGCATGAGCAACTGCATGTAATTGCGGGGACCGTCGCCGTGGGAACTGCTGTTGTACTGGCTAATCGCACCGCACAGCACAACGCGCCCCCCGAACGCCAACTGGTTCAGCGCCGCCTCCAGCGTCTCGCCGCCCACGTTGTCAAAAAAAACATCGATTGCATCCGGGCAATGGGTTTTCAGCGCGTAGGGAACCGAGACGCTGTGGTAGTCGATCGCAGCGTCGAAACCGAAGGTGTTGATGAGCAGATCGCATTTGGCCGCGCCACCGGCGATTCCGATGACCCGACAGCCGCGGATCTTGGCGATCTGGCCGACAATAGAACCCACGGCCCCAGCGGCGCCGGAGATAACGACAGTCTCGCCGGATTCGAGGGCCGCGACCCGCAGCAGTCCGAAGTACGCCGCCATGCCGGCCAGGCCGAAGCCGCCGACAAAGGTTGTTAGCGGCCAGTCGCCGGGGGTGATCTTCTGAAACGCATCAGCCGAGCGGGTACAGTGGGTTTGCACGCCGGTATTGCCCGTGACGTAATCCCCGACCGCAAAGGCATCGCTGGCGCTTTCATGCACGCGCCCGACCCCCGCTGCGGCCATGACCTCGCCGACCGCGACCGGGTCCATATAATTGTGACCGGGACTGATCCATCCGCGCATGGCCGGATCGACGGAAATATATTCGACGTTGACGGCAATTTCGCCAGCGTTGGGTGCGCGTTGCTCAGCGTGGGTCATCAGCCAAGTCGATTCGCTTGGAAGACCGGCGGGACGTTCTTTAAGGCAAATCTGAGTCGGCATAGTGGGCGGCGCTCGTCGAACCGATGTTGTGCGAAACGGGCTACGGGTCTATGGCGACACGACGGAGAAGGGCCGACGTAAGCACCCCTGCGATCCGCCGCATTTTGATCCCCAATAGCTACCCCGCGTAGTGTGCCAGAATGGCGAAAATGCGTCGATTGTTGACGACTCTCGTGCAACTTCCCTCAATACCTGTCCCGTGAGCCGGTCGGGGCGCAAACCGGACCCGCCAGCCAGAATGGAACGCCGCAACCGACGCCAGCAGGTGTCTATCAGCAAAGACATTTTTTTTGATGGTCAGACGCACTGGGATGGACTGTTTGAGAAACCGCGCCTGTAGGCGTCGCTTGTCGGCTCCGGGGTATGGGGGCGCCGGTCCTAAAGTGGCGTATATAGGATGTTTTCACGACTTCGCTAGACAGCATCGTTGCTTGCCGCTATCGTTGCGAAAAGAGCGTACGCCTAAGTTGTGTATCACAAGAGAAGCAAAACGCTAGACAAAAACGACAAATTGATTGGCCTTGGGACAAATCTTTTGGACGATACCGTCATACTCCCCCATGTTTACGGATCTTGCCAGTACTCGTCGCCGATAGTGGCGGGTGAGCCGTCGGGTTCGCAGGCGTCGGTTGGTGCGTGCGAGGTTGGCGACAGGGGCGTCGTGAGCCGCGACCAAGCTACCATGGGGACTGCGCGGCGGCGCGAAAAGCCCTTTTGTTCGATCCGTGCTCGCCGTCGGCGCGCGCCTCATCGCCAGTGAGGCAATGCCGATGCGTGCGTTATTGTTTCCTGGCCAGGGTGCGCAGTTTCAGGGCATGGGGCGAGAGCTTTTCGCGTCCCAGTGCTACCCGGTCGAACGGGCCGATGCCGTGGATGAGATCGTCGGCTTTCCGCTGGCGGCCTGCTGTGTGGAAGGCCCCGCTGATCGATTGAAGCGAACCGAGGTGACGCAGCCTTGTCTGTATACCGTCAACGCGTTGAGCTTTGAGCGGTTCCGGGATGCTGGCGGGGTGGCTGATTTTTACGCCGGGCACAGTCTCGGCGAGTATGACGCCCTGTACGCGGCTGGCGTCTTCGATTTTTTGACGGGCCTGAAGTTGGTCGTCGAGCGTGGGCGCTTGATGGCCGC
Organism: uncultured Candidatus Competibacteraceae bacterium; assembly: GCA_964597315.1. Taxonomy (GTDB): domain Bacteria; phylum Pseudomonadota; class Gammaproteobacteria; order Competibacterales; family Competibacteraceae; genus CAZQXD01. The sequence goes on along the minus strand of CAZQXD010000044.1, from coordinate 5,368 downwards.
CGCACCGAAAGGGGGTATGGCGGCGGTGCTTGGCTGCGACGCCGAGCGGGTGGTGTCGGCGCTGGCCGATGCCGGTCTTGACGGCCTTGACCTGGCAAACTTCAATACACCATCACAGCTCGTGGTGTCCGGCCCGGTCGATCAGATCGCGCGCGCGGAGTCCGTACTCAAAGCCGTCGGCGCCGCGCAGGTGATCGTTCTGCCCGTGGGCGCAGCCTTCCATTCCCGCTATATGCGGCCCGCTGCGGAGCAATTCGAGGATTTTTCACGCCAGTTCACGTTCCGCGCTCCGCAGCGGCCCGTGATCGCCAACGTCTCCGCACTTCCCTATCCACAGGAGCCCGCCCAGGCCGACGCGGTGGTGCGCGAGTATCTGGTAAAGCAGTTCAGCGCCCAAGTCCACTGGGCGCCGAGCATCGCCTATCTCAAGCGCCAGGGGGTGACGGAGTTCATCGAACTGGGTCCGGGACGGACGTTGCAGCGGATGCTTGCTCAGATTCCAACCGATCTGAAAAGCGCCAGTCGCCCGGACGCCGATGTGGCAACCCCAGCATCCCCGCCGGTCGCCCATGTCGCGCCGTCGCAGCGCGTCCACCCGCCGCCCGCCGACGCTGGGCCGGGTGAGCCGACGTCAGCGGGCGCGACCACTGACGGGCTGTCGTCGGCGGCGCAGCGGATTCTTGCGGTGTTAGGCAGCGCGACGTTTAAGACCACCTACGGCACCCGCTACGCCTACGCTGCGGGGTCCATGTACAAAGGCATCGCCTCGGTACCGCTGGTGGTCGCCCTCGCCCAGCGTCGCCATCTGGGTTTTTTCGGGGCGGGCGGGCTGGACCGGGCCGCCATTGACGCCGCGCTCACCTCCATTCGAAAACAGGTGGCGGAAGACGCGCCGTTCGGCGTCAATCTGCTGAACCAGGACGATCCCGAGCTGGAAGAGGCGACGGTCGATCTGTTGATCTCCCACGGCGTGCGGAATGTCGAAGCGGCCGCCTACATCAGCCCGACGCCCGCGTTGGTGCGCTATCGGCTCACCGGTCTTGGCGGGACGCCCGAGTCGCCCGAGGCGCCGCGTCATCGGGTGCTGGCAAAGGTATCGCGCCCGGAGGTGGCCTCGGCGTTTATGCGGCCGCCGCCGGCCACCCTGATCGCCAAATTACTGGAAGAGGGGGCGATTTCGCCGTCCCAGGCGCAGCTCGGCCGCGTGACGCCACTCGCCGACGACGTGTGCGTCGAAGCCGACTCCGGGGGGCATTCCGACGGCGGCGTTGCGTTCGCGCTGCTGCCGACGATACTGCTGCAGCGAGACCGTATCGTGGCCGCCGCCCATCGACCCCTATCAATCCGCGTTGGCGCCGCCGGGGGGATCGGCACACCCCACGCGGCGGCGGCGGCGTTTTTGATGGGCGCCGAGTTCGTCATGACCGGCTCGGTGAATCAGTGTTCCGTGGAGGCTGGCACGAGCGATTCGGTCAAAGACCTGTTGCAGTCCATCGGACCCCAGGACACCGCTTACGCGCCCGCCGGCGATATGTTCGAGATGGGTGCTCGGGTGCAGGTTGCCCGCAAGGGGCTGTTCTTTCACGTTCGGGCGAACCGGCTTTACGAGCTGTACAGACACTATGACAGTTTGGACGCCCTGCCGCCGTCGGTGCGACAGCAGCTCGAACAGAAATACTTCAAGCGGACCTTGGATGAAGTCTGGGTGCAGACCCGCGCCTACTACGCACAGCGTGGCCATCGGGACGCCGACCATATCGAGAAGCACCCAAAAAAGAAAATGGCCGCCGTTTTCAAATGGTATTTCCACCATACCAACGAACTGGCGTTACAGGGGCAGTCTGCCCACAGCGTCGACTACCAGATCCACTGCGGGCCGGCGCTCGGGGCATTTAACCAGTGGGTCGAACAGGGTCCGATGACGTCCTGGCGCGAGCGCCGGGTCGCCGACATCGCGGAACGGTTAATGCAAGGTACGGCGCAACTGTTGGAGGAGCGCCTACGGCGGTATCGCATCGATCAGGACGGCTAGCCGCTAGCTTTCAGAGACGGCGGGCACGGTGCGGGTGACGGTGAAAACAACAGCGATTGGCTATCGGGAGCGGCCTACATGCCGCGACCGAGGTGGGAGACAGATGGGCTTATCAACCTACGACGACAGGCCGAAAGCGGATACGCGGGTGCTGCGGTTCGACAAAAAAACCGCACCGGCGGTTCGGCTGTTCGCGTTTCCGCACGCTGGCGCTGGCGCGGTCGCCTACCACGGCTGGCATAACGAGATGCCGGCGCCGGTAGAACTGGTGGCCGTTCAGTACCCAGGGCGCGGCGCGCGCAGTCGCGAACCGCTGTGCCGACGGGTCGAGACGCTGGTCGCCGATAGCGTGCGGGCGGTCCGCGCCTACGGCGATGTGCCGTTCGCGTTGTTCGGACACAGCCTGGGCGCGCTGGTCGCCTTCGAAGTGTGCCGGGCGTTACGCCGCGATGGGGGGCCGCTGCCAGCGGCGCTGTTCATATCGGCGGTGGGCGCGCCGACTGGCCTACGGTCGACAACCGCCGCGCACCGGCTGCCCGACGCCGAGCTGCTGCGCTACGTCGAGCGCCTGGGCGGCATGCAGCCGGAGATCTTACACAACGCGCAGATGATGGCGTTGCTACTGCCGCTGATCCGGGCCGATCTGGAAGTGCTGGAAACCTGGGACTACCTGCCGGGACCGGCCCTGCCAATGCCAATTGTGGCGTTCGGCGGCCAGGACGATCCAACCGTGAGCGCGTCGGGGTTGCAGGCGTGGGCGCAGGCGACAACGGCGTCGTTTCGGTTGCGCCTGCTGCCTGGCGATCATTTTTTCTTGACCGGTCATCGCACCGCAGTGATCGGCGACATCACAGCCACGCTGCGAGGGGCGGGGTTCACGATCTAGTATCCGTCCGCCCACGCCGGGCGCCGTTAACGAGTCAGTCCGCGCTGGCCGCAAAGGCGCGTACAGGAGGGTAAGCCGTGACGATAGGGGGTTTTGCGCTTGATGCGCACACCATGGCGACGTTGCTGATTCTTGGCATTGTGTCGGTCGAGCGGTTTGGCGAGCAGTGGCTTGCCGAGCGCAACTTCGCGCGTCTTCGGCAGGCCGGGGCGATTGAGTCCGGCGCTGGCCACTACCCATGGCTGGTGGGCGCGCTCGGACTCTGGTTGCTGGGAATCTGGATACTGGCCTGGGGGCAGGCGCCGAACCCATGGTGGGCTACGGCCTTTTTTCTGAGCATGGCGCTGAAGGTGGGCGTGATACTGACGCTTGGCCAACGCTGGACCGCGCGGATCGTCGCCGTGCCCGGCGAGCGGCTCGTGTCCAGGGGCATGTACCGCTACATCAAGCACCCGAACTACGTGTTTCTGATGGGGGAGATTATTTTTCTGCCGTTAACGTTCGGGCTGCTGTGGTACGCGGCGCTGTTCGCGCTCGTCATCGGCGGGTTGCTGCTGGTGCGAATTCGCAGTGAAAACCGCGCCCTTGCGGCCGTGAGCGCGCAGGCGACGGCATAGTCGGTCCGAATCGCCCCGTCTTGCTGTTCCCTTTTCCATAGAGTCAGTTGCTGGGGGCTTCACGTTGAGCGACCGTTCGAAACCATCCGCTACCGATGACGACCTTGAGGGCATCGCCGTCATCGGCGTTGCCGGACGCTATCCCGGCGCCCGGGACATGGGCGCGTACTGGGACAATCTGCGTAACGGCGTCGACTCTGTAACCAGCGTACCGGCGTCTCGCTGGGATCACGAGGCGTTTTTCGACCCCCGGCCTAACCTGCCCGGCAAGACCTACAGCCGCTGGGGCGGATTCATCGACGGCGTGGACGAGTTCGATCCACTGTTTTTCAGCATCTCGCCGCGCGAGGCGGAACTGCTGGACCCCCAGGAGCGGCTCTTTTTGCAATGCGCGCACCACGCCTTCGAGGACGCGGGCTGGACGCCGTCACGCCTCAAGTCGCGCTCCGGGGCGAACGGGCGGGTGGGCGTCTACGTCGGAGTGCTCTACCAGGAGTATCAGTACTACGGACTGGAGGCGGTGTCCGGTCAGGGCGCCGTGCCGCTGAACTCGACGATCTCCTCCATCGCCAACCGCATCTCGTGGCTCTACAACCTGCGCGGGCCGAGCATCGCCCTCGACACCATGTGCTCGTCGTCCCTGACCGCGCTGCACCTGGCCTGCCAGGCGCTGAACTCGGGAGCCTGTGAGCTGGCGGTGGCTGGGGGCGTCAACCTATCGCTGCACCCGCAAAAGTATCTGGCGCTGGCGCACCGCGGCTTTGTGTCGCCGCGCGGCCGGTGCGAAGCCTTCGGCAAAGGCGGCGAGGGCTACGTGCCGGCGGAAGGGGTCGGCGCGGTGCTGCTGCGCCCCCTCGCCCAAGCGGTGCAAGGGGGCGATCCCATCTACGGCGTCATTCGCGCCACGGCGGTCAACCATGGGGGGCGGACCAAGGGGTACTCGGTTCCCAATGCCTTCGCCCAAAGTCAGCTCGTAAAAGAGGCGCTGGAGACTGCGGGCATCGATGCGCGGGCGGTGAGTTATATAGAGGCCCACGGGACCGGCACGTCGCTGGGCGACCCCATTGAGATCGCGGGGCTGACTCGGGCGTTTCGTGCGACCACCAGTGATAAACAATTTTGCGCCATCGGGTCGGCTAAATCGAACATTGGGCATTGTGAGAGCGCCGCCGGCATCGCCGGTTTGACCAAAGTACTGTTGCAGCTACGTCACGGCGAACTGGCGCCGTCCCTGCACGCCGAGGCGTTGAACCCGCACATTGATTTCGCGAACAGCCCCTTCGTGGTACAGCGGGAGCGGGCGCCATGGCGACGGCCCCGCATCGGCGTGGACGGCGACGAACAAGAGCTGCCGCGCCTGGCCGGTTTGTCCTCCTTCGGCGCTGGCGGCGCAAACGCCCACGTACTCATTCAAGAGTGCCCTACGGTTGAACCCCCGGCGTCGACGACCGGGCCATACCTTATCGTATTGTCAGCAAAAAACGACGAACGGCTGCGGGAGTACGCCCGCGCCCTAGGCGAGGCGCTGGACAGCGAACGCCACGACGATGCGTCCCTGTCGGCAATCGCCTATACGCTTCAGACCGGGCGCGAGGCCATGGAGTGGCGGGTGGGGTTTATCGTGGAGACGCTGGCCGCGCTGCGGGAGCAACTGGCCGCCTACGCGGGCGGCGAGACCATCAGCGGCGGAGCGTGCAGCGGCCGGGTTGACGGCAACGAAAATCTCTCGGCGCTGTTCGACAGCGACGCCGCCCTCGCTGCCGTGGTCGCCCAATGGATCGCCGCCGGGCAGTGGGCGAAAGTACTCGACGTGTGGACCCGTGGGGTCCACAT
>CAZQXD010000043.1:0-34397 GCA_964597315.1 uncultured Candidatus Competibacteraceae bacterium | reverse complement strand
TGATTCGAAAAATCAATCCCGTATAGCCGAACCACTCAATTTACATGACTACCCAAATTCGATATTCCAAAATGATTCGGAATCTTAAATATATTATTTTGAATTTGCTACATTTTTTATTGATTTTATAGGTATGGCTTTGAGCGGAAAAATTAGGTTTTTCGACAGCACCCCTAAATGTTAATGCAAAATCAATCAAATTTTTAGATAGACTGAACGTTACCGATATTCTCGCTTTTTATTAGGGTATTTAATTGTATTAACGTCGCTTTTTTCGACTTGATTTTTCAAAAAATAATCTATATAAAACATCAGGCGATATTGCTTGTTCAGAGCAATTGACTGCCTTGCAAGTCGTCCCGTGTCCCACTATTAAAATGAACCGGCTTACAGCCAGAAGAGCTTGTGCCAACCCCAAAAAATAGGGGCATTTTTATAATTTGCACAAGGGCTTTATAACAAATAATGCATTTTTAAATGCACACATGGAGATGTTCCAGATGCCACAGCAAACGTCACACTCTTTGTCCAAGCTGGCTTGCACCACCGTTGCCGCAATCGGACTCGCGGCCTCATCCATCACTGCCTTAGCGGTTCCCATCGAGACTCCCGCTCCCGTCCCATACCCGACCGGCAGCGGCGTCGCCCTGATACCCGATCCTTCTCCTGCGGCGATCCCTGGTTTCGGTTTCGTCGACACGTTCTTCATCGAGGACTTCACCGTCATTTCTTATGTCGCCGACGGCGCCGACGGCGTCGAGACCCTGACGGCGAATTTCGTGGTCTCCTTCGAGGACGGGAGCGGCAACCCGACCGGCAGCGCCAACTTGCCCGGTGACTTCCAAGTCCGAATCCTAGGCCGACCCGGCAACTTCGACGCCATCACCGGCGACCCGATACTGGGAACCTTCGATGCAATCCTGGAACTGGCGACGTTCAACGGCACGACCAGTTCCGGTGATGCCATGACCGTGCGCCTGGACCCGACTTCGACATCGACCGGTCAGATCAGCATCACCGAAAACCCCGCCGGTGGATTCTTCTTCGATACGCCTACCCCGTTCATCGTCCAGGGCCAGTACAACGTCAATGGCGGCACCTTCAACGATGCGCCGAATCTTACGGCGGAAAACCAACCCATCGGCTTCAACTCTAATCCCCCCACGGTGGGGGTACCCGAGCCAGCCACCCTCACCTTGACCCTGGCCGGTCTATTGGGCGGATTGGCCGTGCGCCGCCGCCGCGCCGCGAAGGCTATCTGATTCGAGTCCATTCTGATTTGGGTGTACCCTCCCGGACCGATCCGGTCCGGGGCTTAGGGTGACGTAATCCCAAGCCGAAGCCTCGAGCCGAGCCTGCCTCCCGCAGTCCTCTTGGCTGCGAACTCACCTCGTCGAGTGCGCCCGGAAAACGGTTCCCCCGGACCGTTTCGGGGACGCTGTCGACCTTGTTCACCATGGAATGGTTTATAGATAACTGTTTGTATTTTAAAAATGAATGCCGGACATTTAGCCATACTCCTATCGACCCTGGACTGCCGTGGCGCATCCGCAATCCAGACCCAATACCCTAGACCGTTAGAAAACCATCCATGCCCCCGGAGATAGTCGTCGTCGGCGTAGCCACCGTCTATCCGGGAGCCGGCGATCATAGGGAGTTTTGGGAAGCCATTTTGACATCTCGCCGCAGCTTCAGGCGGTTTCCACGGCAACGCTTGCCGTTGCACGAATACGGCTCCGAAAACCCACGAGATCGGGACAGTACCTACGTCAAACAGGCCGCCGTTATCGACGGCTTCAAGTTCGATTGGAAGACCCACCGGGTCCCCAAGGCGGCCTTCGAGGCCACCGATCCAGTCCACTGGCTTGCGCTCACCACCGCCCTTCAGGCTATTAAAAATGCCGGGGTGGATCTCGATGCCGTCGGGCGCGACCGCATCGGCGTGATACTGGGCAATTCCCTTACCGGGGAAGTATCCCGGGCCAACCTCCTGCGCCTACGCTGGCCCTTCGTGCGTCAGGCAATCTTGGACGGAGCCAAGGAGGCGGGGCTGTCGGGTTCGGCACTCGCCCCACTGATCCAGGAAATCGAACAGCGTTTCAAGAGCGCTTTTCCGCCCCCCAACGAGGACACCCTGGCGGGCGCGTTGTCCAACGTCATCGCGGGCAGGATCTGCAATGTCCTCGATTTCAATGGCGGCGGCTACGTGGTGGATGGGGCCTGCGCCTCATCACTGCTGGCGGTGAGCGCGGCCTGCGAGGCTCTGGAGACCAGCCGTCTCGACATGGCGGTGGCCGGGGGAGTGGATATCAGCCTCGATCCCCTGGAAATGGTCGGCTTTGCCCGTACCGGGGCGCTCAGCACCGGTCCCATGCGCGTCTATGACCGCAAGGCGACGGGCTTTATCCCCGGCGAGGGCTGCGGCATGCTGGTGCTTATGCGCGGTCCTGACGCCGCCCGGCACGGCCTGAAGCCCTGGGCGCGGATCGCCGGTTGGGGTATCTCTTCGGACGGTCGCGGTGGCATCACCGCACCCAAGGCAGGCGGTCAGGCCCTGGCCATGCGCCGTTGCTACCAGCACTGCGGCTTCGGCCCCGACACCCTCGACTTCATTGAGGGCCACGGTACGGGCACCGCCGTGGGGGATCGAGAGGAACTGCTGGGCTTTCTGGAGGTGACGGGCGGCGGTCGGCGGTCGGATCTGCGACGCACCGGCCTCACCTCGGTCAAGACCCTCATCGGCCACACCAAGGCGGCGGCCGGGGCGGCGGGGCTGATCAAAGCCGTGCTGGGGGTCAACCAACGGGTATTGCCCCCCATGGCGGGTCCCGACGCACCGGCTGCGGCCTTCGCCACGCCAGGGGCAAACCTCTATCCCCTGTCCCAGGGCCGCTGCCTGCCCCCGGACACGGGCCTGCGGGCCGGGGTTTCCGGGGCCGGTTTCGGGGGCATCAACTGCCACCTCGCCGTCACTGGGGAGGGTATCCCCAAACGCCCCATGACCAGCCGCGATGCCGCCACCCTGCTGGCCTCGGCCCAGGACGCCGAGTTGTTCGTGGCCAGCGCCACCGACCTCCCCGCCTTGCGCACCGAGGTCGCGACCCTGCTGGAGCTATCCGACGGCATGGCCGAAGGGGAACTGGTGGACCTGGCCGTCGCCGTCGCCCAAAAAGACAAGGCCAGCCCGCTACGGGCCGCCGTGGTGGCAGGGAGCGTAGACGAGTTGCGGGGGCGGCTGTCGGCCCTGGCCCAGGTCTTGGAAACCGCCGAGGACGATCTCCCTGCCGCGCCGCCCGGCGCCTGGCTAGGCCGGGCGCGACCCCAGTTGCGGGTCGGCCTGTTGTTCCCAGGACAGGGCGCACAATTCGTCGGCATGGGGTCGCGGCTGGCCCAGCGTTCAGGCTGGGCCGCCACCCGGAAAGCCCGCTGGGACAGGCAGTTTGCCGAGCTTGGCCCGGCGGGGCTGTCCGGGTACACGGACCTGCCCATCGAGCGGGCGGATTCCCCCGCCGTGACGGCACGCTGGGATGCCGAACTGCGCCACACCCGGATCGCCCAGCCCGCCATCGTCATGACCAGCCTTCAGTGGCTCCAGTGGCTGCGCCAGGTGGGCATCACTCCGAACGCGGTGGCCGGCCACAGCCTGGGGGAAATCACCGCCCTGGTAGCCGCCCATCTGCTGTCGGAGGCCGAGGCCATGGACATCGTCCGTATCCGCGCCGAGGCCTGCGCCGCCGGGGACAGTCTGGGAGGTATGCTGGCGCTCCAATGTGACCTGGAGACAGCCCAGGGGATAGTGGCGAAGGCCACCGGCTACGCCGTGGTCGCCAACGACAACGCCCCCGATCAGGTGGTGGTGGCGGGCGAACCCGAGGCGCTCGCCGCCATCGACGGGCTAGCCCAGGTCCAGGGGGTGGAGACGCTGGCCCTAAACGTTTCCAACGCCTTCCACAGCCGCCACATGACCGCCGCCGGCGAGGCCCTGGGGCGGGTCGCCGCCATCCGGGGGGAATCGCGCCACACCGACCTGCCCTTCGTGTCCGGCGTCCACGGCGGCCCCGCGCCCCAGGACTTCGACCCGTTTGCCTATCTCGCCGAACAAATCACCGGGCCGGTGCGGTTTCGTGAGGCGGTCGGCGCCCTCGCGGCCTTCAGCGATATTCTGGTGGAGGTCGGCCCCGGCGCCGTGCTGAGCGGATTGGCGCGACGCTCCTTGGGCAGCGAGTTGCCTATCTGTGCCCTGGAACCCGGGGCGGGCGGCGCCGACGTCCGGTTCTGCGGGGCCATCGCCCAGCTCTTCGTGGCCGGCGCCGCCCTCGATTGGAACGCCTTCTACCAGGATCGTTACTGGCGGCCCTTCGTCCCGGCCAGGGAGCGAATCTTTATCGAAAACCCCTGTTCCCAGGGAGAGAACACCTCGAATCCGGCGTGGTTCGAGCCTTCCGAACCCAAGAAGCCGGATGGGGCGACCCCGTCCGCCGCCGAGCCTCCCTTGCCCGATGTTCCCGGCGCGGCGGGCGTCGAAGCCATTATCCGTGAACTGCTGGCCCGGGAAACCGGCTACGGCCTGGAGATGATCGCTCCGAACGCCCGTCCGGGCCGAGATCTCAACCTGGATTCCATCAAGCTTGCCGAAGTCCAGGCCGAACTTCGGACCCGCAATATTCAATTGCCAACCCATCTGGCCCTGGCCGACACCTCCATCCGCGACATTGCCGCCGCTGCGATATGGGAGCAGCCGCCCACCATGGGACCGGCCCGAGATAAGACCAGCGTCCCAACCCCAGCGGTCACCTGGCCGATGCCTGGGGAGCTGCCCGTCCTCGGCTATCAGCGTAGCTGGCGGGAGGCCAGGCTGGCGTCGCCACGGACCCCCTTGGAACCCATGGTGATCCTGCACGCGCCCGATCAGCGCGGGGAGGCCGGACGCCTTGCCGGGCGGCTACTAGAGGCGGGAGCGCGGGTGCGGCTCGACACCGGGGTTCGGACCCCGGATGGCCGGACCCCGGATGGCCGGATCCCGGATGGCCGGACCCCGGATGGCCGGACCCCGGATGGCCGGACCCCGGATGGCCGGATCCCCGGCCACCCGCCGGAGCGGCTGATCGTGCTACCTGGAGACCGGGCCGACCCCGAGCAGGTGAGTACCCTGTTCGCCCGACTGGGAGCCTGGATCGGCGCCGGTATCGGGTCACTGGTTATGGTCACCCGTCCCGGACTGGCCCCGGTATTCGGCTTTGCCCAGAGTCTGTCCCTGGAACTGCCCGAGCTGCCGATCCTGGCGGTGGAGGCCGAAGCCGATGCGGACCTCACCCCGTCGGCCCTGGCGGCGACCGATCCCGGGGTGCGGTTACTGGGGTTGAGGGCGGACGGTAGTGTCCGGGGCATGGCCCTGGACCCCTGGGAGCCGTCGGCAGCCTCCGCCATCCCCCTCGTCCCCGGCGATGTGGTACTCGTCTCTGGCGGGGCCAAGGGCATCACCGCCGAGTGTACCCTTGCCTTGCTGCGCGCCACCCGGGCACGGGCCCTGCTGCTCGGCGCCTCCTCGGAACAGGCTCCCGGCGCGGACGTGAAACACACCCTGGAGCGGTTTGCGGCCGAGGGACTGGAGGCAGTCTACCTGCAATGCGACGTGACCGACCGGGATTCGGTGCGGGCCACGCTGGAACGGGGCAAGGACCGGCTGGGAACCCATGACATCGCCGGTCTCGTACACGGCGCCGGCGTGAACCATCCGGCCCTGGCGGCCCGACTGGATGCGGCGGTGCTGGAGCGGGAGTATGCCGTCAAAGTGGGAGGTCTGGACCATCTACTGGCGGCTGTGGAGCCGGGGAAGCTGAAGCTCTGCGTGGCCTTCGGTTCCGTCATCGGCGCTTTGGGCATGGGCGGCAATAGCGGCTATGCCTTGGCCAACGAGGCCATGGCCCAGACCTTAGGGGATCTCCGCCAGGCCCATCCCCGGATGCGCATCGCTTGTCCCGCCTATAGCGTCTGGGCCGAGGTGGGCATGGGCGCCAGACTCCGGGTACTGGAGACCCTGGAGCAGCGCAACATCGCGGCGATTCCCCTCGACCAGGGCATCCGCTGGTTTCTGGAGTGCTGCGGGCAAGAAGCTGTCCCGATGCCACTGGTGGTCGCCGCACCCATGCAGGGTCTGGCCACCTGGCGACAGGCCCGGGGCAGCGATCAGCCTTCCGACCTGCCTTACATGGACCCACGGGTGGTCCACGAACCGGGTCGGGTCCTGGTGTCCCGGCCGTCGCTGAATCCCCGGCGGGACGACTGGCTGGGCGACCACGTTTTTCGGGGCACACCGCTGTTCGCCACCGTTCAGGCCCTAACCGCCATCGGCGCCGGCGCCCGGCTGCTGGCGGGAGCGGGCGTCGTCACCCGATTCCTGGATCTGAAGATCACCCGTCCCATCGCCGCGACCCGGCGAGAGGATACCGTCATTGAGGTGGACGTCCGGCGCGGCCCGACTCGGGACTGGACGGGGCGGGTCGGCACTCCGGGCAGCGCCTGGGCGAACCCGGCTTTTGCCGTCCGCTGCCAACTCGGCGGACCCCAGGCCGACGCCCCGGAGTCCAGCCCGGCCGGTGGACCCCAGTCTGGCTGGCGCGAGGTCCCCTCCCATGTGGGCCCCCGGCTCTACGACGCCATCTTGTTTCAGGGACGCCGCTTCCAGCGCATCGAAGCCCTGCTGGCACTGAACCTCGACGATGCTATACACCGCCGGGGCCGGTTCAGAGTGCGCCGGGCGTGTTCTAAACCCCACGCCCCGGTGCCAGATGCCTTTTTCCTCGACGCCCTGCTGCAAACCGTGCAGGTGCTGGTGCCCCGGGATCTATGCCTGCCAGTGGGCATTGACGAGACGGTGTTCTACCCAGCGGCTTGGGAAGCCGGGGCGACTCGGGTCGAGGCGGAGATCGTCGAACGCACCGACACCGGCTACGTGGCCCGAGTGCGGGCCTGGAACGACGCCGATGACGCCCCGGTGGCCCGCTACGAGGGCTATCGGGTAAGCATCGTCGAACATCTGGCCGGACGGCCCGACGCCCATGCCCTGCTCGCCCCTCTGGCTGCGGATCGGGCGGCCCTAGACCATTGGGTGGCTGGGCAGCCGGAACTGGCGGATCTGAGCGTGGTCCTGGGTCACCTCGAAGACAGCGACCAAGCCACCCGGCGGATCGCCGCAACGGCCCAGATTGCCGGGCAGCTTGGTCTTTCCGGCCCGGTGCTGAACTGGAGCGCCGAGGGCGCCCCCCGACGAACCGACCGACCGGAACAGGGGGTATCCATCGCCCACGACGCCGCCTGGCTGCTGACCCTATGCGGACCGGGGCGGGTGGGCTGCGATCTGCAGCGAATCGGCCAAACCTCCCGCCCCTGGAACGAGTTGTTGCCGGCCTCCCGGACCGCGCTGTGGCAGGAGCTGAGCACCGCCCTGAACGACCGAGATCGGGCGGGGGCTTTAGTCTGGGCGATTCACGAGGCGCTCATTAAGGCTGGGACCGCCGACGCCGGGGTGACGTTTGTCGGCATCCGGGATACCGCGCCCCGATTCCGCCTCGACGCCGGGGGGACAATCGCCGCCGGTGTACTCGAACTGCTCCTGGCGGGTCCCACGGCGATTGCCCTGGCGCAGCCGGGCGCGGGGCCGGGAGTCCAGCCCGTCACTCATTATTCCCGTGCCATCGAGATGACTTTCAAGGAGGCGCTGCCGCCCCTAAAAAGCCCCACCGCTTCGGTGTTCTTCGCCTGGATGGGCGCCTTGCGGGAGGAGGCCATGTCTCCTATCCGTCCCCTGCTGGTCCGGGCCTTCAGCGAGGGGGGCATGGGAATGGTAACCAACGGCACCCGGATACGGGTCCCGGGACCGGTGCCGTTTTCCGCCAATCTGCGGGCCTGGGTCTGGCTGGAACGGGTGTTGACCAGCCAGCCGTCCACCTTCGAACTGGGCTTCCAGTGGGCCGAGACCGGCCCGGACGGCACACCCCAGCGCATCGTCGCTCAGGGTGTCCAGCGTCTGACCTGGGTCGCTGTGGTCCCCGACGGTCACGTTACGGTGGAGCCGTTTCCGACCTTCTTCGCCGACTTTATCGCCGCGCGTCTGCCCCCGTCCGGCGTCGGCCCGTACACCCCTCCCCTAGGCCCCCTGGCGGAGTCCGGGCCTGACGAGGCGATCATCCCGCATCCCGACCCTGGGACGAACGCCGGACGGGTGGCCGCCCGCCTGACTCTGGAAACCGACGAAACCCACTCGAATTTCGTCGGCAACATCTACTTCTCCCATGCCGCGACCCTGCTGGAACGAACCTGCCAGAAGGCGTTGCGCGCCCAAGGGGACTGCCCGGGGGGCTTCTTCGCCACTGGCTTGCGGCTCGATCACCTAGGCGAGGCAATGCCCGGCGACATCTTGGAGGCCCAGGCCCACCTCTCGAAAATCCGGGCCAGGGACTGCCGTTTCGAGCTGACGCTGCTCAATCAGAGCCAAGGGGGACTCAAGATCGCCTCGGGGAACGCCCGCTACAGCCTGTTTACGACGACCTCCCCGGAGCCGCTACCCCTGCCCGGCTGGCTGGTCCCCACCTCCACCGAGGAGGCCCAATGAAGCCCTCGCCACGGATCGTTCGGAACCGCCGACCGGTGCTGATGTTCGCGACGCTGCTGTTCGCCACGCTACCTGGAGGGGCTGGCGGCGACACCCTGGAGTCCTGGCACGACCGGCTGGCCGACGGTGCAGCGCCCGCAGCCGTCGCCCAGGCATTTCCCGAATCCCTGTTACAGGACACCCGGACCCTCAACGGGCTGCGGCTGCGCCTGAAAGCCGAGGGCCGGGCGGACCTGGCCCAGTCGCTGTTCACCGCCCTGGCCGAGCGCCAGCCCAGCGAGGCGGTGCTGCTCAACCTGAGCCTGGCCTACGTGGATCAACTGATGGGCAACAACCTGCTGCGCCAGGGCTATCTGTCCAGCCGCTCCCAGGATGCCGTGGAGCGGATCATCGACACCGACCCGGAGCATTGGGCGGCCTGGTATATCCGGGGTCTCAACAACCTTTACTGGCCCGACTGGTTCCGTAAAGCACCCCTGGCCCGGGAGTATCTGAGTGAGGCCGTGGCCATCCATCAACGCCGTTCCCCTAGCGAACAGGGCGGCGACGACAAGTACGCCCTGGCCTACCTGGCCCTGGGGGATGCCCATGCGCTGCTAAACCAGCCCGCCGAGGCCCGCCGGGTCTGGAGCGAGGGCCGACGGTATTACCCCTATGTCCCAGCACTGGTCGAGCGTCTGGAGCTTCCCGAGGACCAACTTCACGAGGCCGTGCGCCGACAGCGGGATGCGGACCGGCCCATCGACACCGATCTGGCCTTTTTGTGGGGCCGCCAATCGGCGCCCTTCGAGCTGGTATTGACCGGTGGCGCTCTGTTCGGACCCGGTCCCCTAGACGACCAGGCCCTGCGGCCGGGTAGGCTGACTCACCTGGAGCTGGCCGGCGCCCTCACCGGCTTTATCCCGGCCTTTAACAACGGGCCGGAGGCCCCAAACCTGCCCGGCGAGATCCTCCAGGGCAAGGTGGTAGATGGCCTGCTATCCGACGGCGCCCCGGCCAATGAGTACGTGGATGTGGGCTATGTCCAGCTCATGAACGGCAAATTCGAGCTGTTTCTGGCCGCCGTCCAGGACGGACCCCAACAGGGCAGAGTCAACTTCTTTCTCGACCGGGGCTGGCACTGGGTCATCTTCGACGACATCGGCATCGACCCCGGCTTTCCGGTGGGGGTGGTCAAGTTCTGGGATTTCGTCTTTTCCACCAGCCCTCGCCAGCTACCTTATTCCCGCCAGACCGAATCCGGCGCTCCCGCCGGGGTGGACCGGGCCGGTAGCCTGGCCAGCGGCGCCGTGGCGCCGGGGTCCCTGGGGGACGCCGACTTCGACGGGCGGCTCGACGGTACTTTCAACGCCATCGGCCGTTTCCCCTTCGACTCGGTGATCCTGCCCGGCGCCCCCTTCGCCCAGACCCGCCACTTCGTCACCGATATCCCGGTTAGCCCCGGACAGGCCGCCCTGCTGACCCTGGCCAACGCCCTGGCCCATCTGCGCCTGGCCCTGGATCTGCGCGCCGGACAGCCCGACCTGGCGGCGACCCTGGGGCTGACCTTCCACGAGCGCCTCGCCCTCGCCCGCCGCCACGGGCAACGGGCCGGGCTGCCCGCCTCTACCCGGCGGATTATCGAACGTCTGGACACCAACGCCGACGAGGCGGCCCTTTGCGAGGGGTGGGCGCTGTTGCAGCAGGCGGCGCCGACTGAAGGTCTGTATGGGCGCGACTTCGATGGCAGCGGCATTGAGCGGATCTGCACACTATGAAACTGACACCCATCTTGTTGGCCAGCATCCTGGGCGTCATAGCCCCGACCGCCATGGCCACCGACGCAGGACCCCGTTTCCAGGAGGTGGCCGGACAGTCGGGGGCGGTGTTCAGCCATGCCCGCGCCCGCTTCGATCCCAAAGCCCAGCCCATCATGCCCTGGCTGACTGCGGGGGGGGCCGGCGTGGCGGTCGGCGACTTCGACCGGGACGGCCTGGACGATATCTATGTGGTCACCAGCCAACAGGACGCTGCCAACGCCCTGTTTCGCAACCAGGGGGATTTCCAGTTCGAGGATGTGGCCCCGACCCTGGGTCTGGCTGACCTCAATCGGGCCGAAACCGGCACCTCCGCCCATGCCATCTGGTTTGATTACGACGGCGACGGCTGGCTGGATCTGCTGCTGATGCGGTTCGGCCAACTGGGCCTGTATCGCAACATCGAGGGCCGCGCCTTCGAGGACCAATCCCAGGAGTCCGGGCTAGCGCGGCTGCTGAACGCCCTGGCGGCGGTGGCCTTCGACTACGATCGGGACGGAGATCTGGACCTCTACCTCGGCGGCTATTTTCCAGAGAAGGACTTCAACAAGCTGCCGGACACCAAAGTGCTGTTCGACAGTTGGGAAACGGCTCGCAACGGCGGACCCAATTACCTGTTCCGCAACAATGGCGACGGCACGTTCACCGATGTGACGGCGGCTGCGGGGGTGGAGGACACCGGCTGGACCATGGCGGTGGGTCACGGCGACCTGGACAACGACGGCTGGCAGGACCTGTATCTGGCCAACGACTTCGGCGGCGACACGGTGTTCCGCAACCGGGGCGACGGCACTTTCGCCAACGTCACCGGACCGGCCATCGGCGTGGACACCAAAAAAGGCATGAACGCCGAGATCGCCGATTACAACAACGACGGCCTGCTGGATATCTACGTCACCAATATGACCGAGCCTTATCTCCACGAGTGCAACATGCTCTGGGAGAACCATGGGGACTTGCGGTTTTCCGACGTGTCCACAGAGACCGGCGCCTGCGACACCGGCTGGGGTTGGGGCGCCAAATTCTTCGACGCCGATAACGACGGTCTGCTGGACTTATACGTGGCCAACGGCTTTATCTCCGCTGGCGAGCAGGATTATATGCACCAACTGCTGGGCTTCGTGTTCGAGGAGGGTATCGACCTTCGGGACGCCACCCAATGGCCGGACATGGCCGACTATTCCATGGCCGGTTACGAGCGCAATTACTTTCTGCACCAGCGCTTCGGCATCTTTAGCTCGGCGGGGGCGGCGGCCGGCGTAGACGACCAAGGCGACGCCCGGGGCGTGGCCACTGCCGATTTCGATCTGGACGGTCGGGTGGACCTTGCGGTGACCAACGTGGACGGACCCCTGAAGCTATTCCGCAACGTTACCGGAGAAGTCGGTCGCTGGGTGGGCCTGATACTGCGCCAGCCAGGGGCCAATCCCTATGGGGTGGGAGCGCGGGTCAGCGTCGAGTCCGGCGCCGAGCGGCAGTTGCGTGAGGTGGCCATCGGCAACGGTTTCAACTCCCAGAGCATGCTGGGCGTCCACTTCGGTCTGGGTCGGGCCGACGCTATCACTCGCTTGACGGTGACCTGGCCGGACGGCAGCCGGGAAGACCTGGCCCCCCCCTCACCGGGAGCCTGGTACCTCTTGGAGCGGGGCGAGGGGTTACGCCCCCTGAACCCGGTTGCCGCGCCGACTCCCGAAGCGGCGTCCCAGCCAGCCGAGCGGGGGTTTGTGGACATCGCGGCGGCGGCGGGCCTTGCCATGCCCCATATCCCAGCGCGCTTCGATCCCAAGCTCGGCCACATCATGGACATGCTCGCCGCCGGCGCCGCCGGCGCTGCGGTGGGAGACTACGACCAGGATGGGGACCTGGACATCTTCGTCAACAACGCCCGGGCCGGCGAACCCAACTACCTGTGGCGCAACGACGGCGGGATGCGCTTTACCGACGTGGCCGCCAGCGCCGGAATCGCGGACATGAACAAGACCGATTCCACCTCCGCCGGGGGCATCTTCTTCGACTATGACGGCGACGGCTGGAAGGACCTGCTGGTGTTCCACATGGGCGTCAGCCGACTGCTACGCAACCGGGGCGACGGCGCCTTCGAAGACGCCACCGCCGAAGCCGGACTAGAGGGCCTGTATCGCAACACCCTGGCGGCCATCGCCTTCGACGCCGACCGGGACGGGGACGTGGATCTGTACTTGGGCGCTTACTTTCCCGACCGGAATATGTTCGAACTTGGAGATGACCGGGTGCTGCATGACAGTTGGGAAACGGCCCGCAACGGCGGCGGCAACGTCTATCTACGCAACAACGGCGACGGCACCTTCAGCGATGCCACCGCAGCGGCGGGGCTGGCTGATACCGGCTGGACCATGGCGGTGGGCCACGGGGATATCGACGGTGACGGCTGGCAGGACGTCTACGTGGCCAATGACTTCGGCAGCGACCGTCTGTTTCGTAACAACGGCGACGGCACTTTCGCCGACCTCACCCGGGATGCCCTGGGCATCGACACCAAGAAGGGCATGAACGCCGAATTCGGTGACGTGGATGGGGACGGCCATCTGGATATCTACGTCACCAACGTCACCGAGGACTTCCTCCATGAATGCAACATGCTGTGGCGCAACGACGGCAGTGGACGCTTTATTGACATCAGCCAGGAGATGGGCGTTTGCGACGGCGGCTGGGCCTGGGGAGCCAAGTTCTTCGACCTAGACAACGACGGCGATCTGGACCTGTACGTGGCCAACGGCTTTTTCCGGGGCGCAGCCGGCGACTATCTGGACATCCTGCTGCCCGCCCTGTGGGAGTCCGGCGAGGACCCCTCCGAGGCCGCCAAGTGGCCGCCTCTGATGGGCCGAGGCATCGCCGGGGGCGAGCGCAACGTGCTGTTCGTCAACGACTTCGGCACTGGCTTCCGGCGCATCGACGACAGCCCCCTGGCCATCGCCTCGGAATCCCGGGGGGTGTTCACCGGGGATTTCGACAACGACGGCCGGGTGGACCTGTTGGTGACCAACAACGACGCCCCCCCCAGCCTGTTCCACAACCGTGGCGGCGGGGATAAAACCTGGCTGTCTCTGGAACTGGTGGGCCGGGCGCCCAACACCGACGCGGTGGGCGCCCGAGCCACCCTGGCCACGCCCCTGGGCCTGATGGTGCGGGAGGTGAACATCGGCAACGGCTTTGCAGGCGGCTCCAGCCCCCGGCTGCACTTCGGCCTGGGCAACCTGAAGGCCGTGGATGAAGTCAGTATCCGCTGGCCGGATGGGGAGACCACGGTGCTAAAGTCGCCGCAACTGAACCGCATCGTCCGGGTGGAGCAGCCCCCGGCGCCCCGGAAACCTGCGGCCCCGGACGGCGCCGCTTTTCGGGACATCACCGAAGCGGCCGGGCTGCAATTCCGCCATTACGGGCCGGTGGTGGACGAGCGGTTGCGCAACCTGGGACCCTGGTTCACCGCCCTGGGGGCCGGCGGCTCGGTGGGGGACGTCAATAACGACGGCCTGCTGGATCTCTACCTTACCAACAGCCTGCAAGGGGTGCCCAACGCCCTGTTTATCAACCAAGGGAATATGCAATTTCAGGAATCGGCGGCCGACCACGGGGTAGCCGACCTGAACCAGTCGCCCAATTTCTCCATGATGAGCCTGTTCGCGGACTTCGACCAGGACGGCTGGGACGACCTGCTGGTGGTGCGCTTCGGCCGCAGCCTGATCCTGCGCAATCGCCAGGGTCAAGGTTTTGAGCCGATGGCATCGGCCCTGGAGGGGCTTCCCTACCCCCGCAATCCGGTGGCCGCCGTGGCCTTCGACTACGACAGGGACGGGGACCTGGACCTCTATCTGGGCTGCTATTTTCCCGACGTGGACCTCACCGACGTGGCCGGGGAGACCAACCTGCTCCACGAGAGCTGGGAAGCGGCCCGCAACGGCGGCACCAACATCCTGCTGGAGAACCTCGGCGATTTCCACTTCGTGGACCGCACTGCCGCCGCCGGCCTCACCGAAACCGGCTGGACCCTGGCCATCGGCACCGGCGACCTGGACAAGGACGGCTGGACCGACCTCTACGTGGCCAACGACTTTGGCACCGACAAGGTCTATCGCAACAACGGCGACGGCAGCTTCGTCGATATTTCCCTCACCGCCATCGGCGTGGACACCAAAAAAGGCATGAACGCCGAATTGGGCGATTTCGACAACGACGGTTTTCTGGACGTGTTCGTCACCAATATCACCGAGCCTTATCTTCATGAGTGCAACATGCTCTGGCGCAACAACGGCGACGGCAGCTTCGCCGACATTTCCACGGCTCTGGGCACCTGCGACACCCGCTGGGGCTGGGGAGCCAAGTTCATCGACTACGACAACGACGGCGATCAGGACCTCTACGTCCTCAACGGCTTTATCTCCGGGGGCAGCAAGGATTACATCGACATTCTGATGCCCATCATGCTGGACAGCGACGTGAATCTATCGGACACCATGAACTGGCCGCCCCTGGGGGAAATGAGCTTCTCCGGCTACGAACGCAATGTGCTGTTCCGCAACGAGGGGGGCTTCAGCTTCGAGGATGTGGCCGCCGCCAACGGGGTGGACATCGAAATGGACGGCCGGGGCCTGATGGTGGCCGATCTGGACAACGACGGCGACCAAGACATGGTGGTGCTCAACGCCAACCAGCCGGCGGTGTTGTTCGAGAACGTCTATCCCCATCCCGGCGCCTGGATCACCCTGGAGCTAGAGGGCGTGCAGAGCAACCGCAACGGCTTCGGCGCCCGGGTGACGGCTTTCACCCCGGAGGGGCTGTTCTACCGGGAGACCAACGCCGGCAACGGTTTTCAGTCCCAGAGTACTCCCCTGGTGCATATGGGCCTGGGGGCATTGACCACAGTGGCGGAGCTGGAAGTGGACTGGCCGTCGGGGGAGCGGCAGTACTTCCAGGACGTGGCCGCCAACCGGCGTTATTTTCTGCGGGAAGGCCAGCCCCTGCGCCCCTGGACTCCCCCCCGTGAGCGGGCCGGAACCGACGCCGAGGGGGTGACGCCATGACCGTCTGCGGCATCGGCCATCCAGCGCCCATCGCAATGCTTTGTCTGGTCGCCGGGGCAACCCCGGCCCTGGGGGCGGGGGATGGGGGCAATGCCCAAAAAGCTGCGGCGTCGGTGTTCCGGGACAACCCCCGCCAGAGCGATCCGGCCCTGGAGTTGCAGCGGCTGCGAAACGAAGGCGTGGCCTTGTACGAGTCCGGCATCGCCCTGGACCAAGCCCTGGCGACCTTCGAGGCGGCTTTCGCCCTGAGCGGACAGGCGGCTGACGCCTTCAACGTGGCCCTGGTCCACTTCCGGCAAAACGATTCTCGGACCGCCAGGCGCTGGTTGCGGCGGGCGCTGGCCCAGGATTCGGACTTTCCCAACGCCCATTATCTGCTAGGGGTGCTGGCCCGTTCGGACGGGGACTTCCCGGCAGCCAGGCAAAGCTGGGAACGGGCCTTGAAACTCGCCCCCGGCGACAGCCATCTGCATTACCAACTGGCGCTGCTGGCCCGATCCGACCGCGACGCGTCCGGCTTTCTCCAGCACCTAGTGGATGCCCTGGCCCTGGACCCCGACAACACGGCGGCCCTGTACCAGATGTACCGGCACTACCAGACCAGCGGCAACCGGGAACTGGCAAGGGACACCATGGCCCGGTTCAACACCCTGAAGCAACAGGAGAAATTTTCCCGGCGGGAAAAAAGCAAAGATCCCAGCAAGCTAGCCCGACCGGTGCTGGCGGCCACGACCGACGCCCGTGGGTTCCAAGTCATCACTGTTGCGCCCCGGTTCACCGTCTCCACGGTCGATCCGGGCTGCCGTGCGGTGGCCGCCGACGGCTACGTGACCCTGGCCGGAGACACCCCTAAGGAGGGGCTGGCCCTGGCCTGCAATGACGGACGGCTGCGGGGGATGGCGTACGGGACCCAACCCTCCTTCGTGGACCTGGGGCAGGCGCCGACGGACACCCAATTTATTCGGCTGGAATGGCTTGACGACGCCGGTCCCCGAGTGCTGGCCCTCACCGACACGGGGCTGTCCATGGCCAGCGCCCCGGTAGGCGGTGGCGGGGACTACGCCCAGGTCCTGACCGCTGCCGCCGCCCCCCTGGTGCTGGTGGATCTGGAGGCGGACGGGGACGTGGACATCGCCGCCGGGGGCGGGCAGGCGCCCTTGACCAATACCGGCCAGGCGGAGTTCGTACAGGAGGACGTGCATCGCCACGGTCCCCTGACCGAGGCCCTGGCCGGAGCCACGGCGACGGCCGTGGCCGATCTGGACCGGGACGGCCTGAGCGACCTGCTGATCCTGAAAGACAATAGCCTGACGGTGGCCCAGGGCGCCCCTACCGGTTTCACCGCAGCCCTGACCCTACCGACCGGAGCAGGCGCCGTCGGCTTGGTGGTGGGGGATTTCAGCAACGACGGCGGCCTGGACGTGGCCCTGCTGCGGCCCGGCTCCGTGGGGTGGCTTTGGAACCTCGATCCGCGTCATCCCGCTACCCCCACGCCCCTGGACCTGGACCTGGACCTGGACCCGCCCCGATGGATGACCGCCACGGACTACAACAACGACGGTCTGCTGGACCTGCTGGTGGTGGCCGACGACGGCCAGGCGGTGCTGCTGCGCAACCAGGGCAGGCGCCGCTTCACCGAGCAGGCGCTGGGGGATTGGCCCCCGCCAGCGGCCGGGGCACGATTGATCTCTGGCGACTTCGACCAGGACGGCCGGGAGGACCTGGCCTACGTCACCGCCGCCGGTGGTCTGGCCCTAGCCCGCAACGCCACCAAAGGCGTTGGCAACACCATCGCAGTCTTTGCCCACGGGGTCCGGGCCGCCCCCAGCGGCCTACTGACCCAAATCGAAGTGCGCCGGGGCGGCGCCTACGCCTACGCTCAATCGGCGGGGGGGGTGCGGCGTTTGGGCATCGGCGCGGCCGATTACGTGGAAATTCTGCGCCTGGAATGGACTAACGGTTTTGTGGAGAACAAGCTCAAGATCGACGCCACGGATACGGTTTATACTTTTACAGAATCGGAGCGCATCTCCGGCTCCTGCCCTAGCCTATTCGTCTGGAACGGAGAACGCTTCGACTACTTCACCGACGCTTTTATCAGCGGTCCCATGGGGGTGCCCCTGGACCGGGGCGTGTACTTCCCGGTCAACGACCGGGAACTGATCGCCATTCCGGGGGAGCAGGCGCGGCTTCGCCACGGGCGTCTGGACATCCGCTTTACCGAGGAACTCCACGAAACGGTGTTCTTGGACCGGGTGCGGCTGCGGGTGGTGGACCACCCCCAGGGCAGCGAGGTGCTGCCCCATTCCCGGCTGGTCCCGGCGCCGCCACCCGCCACGGCCTTTTACGCCAGTGGCCAACCCATCGCCGCCGCTCGGGCTACTGGCTCCCATGGCGGCGAGTTGACCGCCGCGCTGGCCGAGGTGGATGGCATCCACGCTGACTTCCTCACCCGCGCCCCCCACGTCGGCTTCGCCGAACCCCACTGGATCGAACTGACCCTACCCCCCGGCGTGGACCCCGCCGCAGTGGACGCCCTGCTGGCCACGGGCTGGTTCTACTATTTCGAGTCCACCTCCATGATCGCCCAGGCCCAGAGCCACGGACCCCATTTGCCCTGGCCCTGGATCGACCAGTACGTGGACGGGGCCTGGCGGGAGGTCGCTCCCTTGGGCATTCCCTCGGGCAAGGGCAAAACCGCCGTGGCGCCCCTGAAGGGCCAACTGCGCTCCCGGCGCCTGCGCATCCGCTCCGGGGTGGCCGTGTACTGGGACCGGATCGCCTTCAGCCTGGAGCAAAGCGCCCTGTCGGTGCGGACCGAAGCCCCCTTGACCGAAGCCACCCTGCGCTTTCGGGGCTTTTCCGAGCTGGTGGCCCGGGACCCGGAGCGTTTCGACTACCACGCAGTGGGCTACTCGGCCCTGTGGAGTCCCATGGCCGGGCGCTACACCGCCTACGGCCCGGTGGAGTCCCTGCTTGCCGCCGCTGATGGCCGCTACGCGGTGTTCGGGTCCGGCGACGAGATCGCCTTCTCCTTTCAGGTGGACGCACCGCCGCCCTCGGACACTCACCAGCGCACGTATCTGCTGGAACTGGTGGGTTACGTCAAGGACGGGGACCGCTACACCGCCCACCCCCGACGGGTGGAGCCGCTGCCCTACTTGGGTCTGAATCAATACCCCCCACCCCGGGACCAACGGCTGGACCGGGCGCAGACCCACTCCCCCCACCGCAGCCGCGCGCCCCTGGACTTCACCCTGACCGCTATCGGCTCCGACCCACCGGAGGCAGCCCCATGAACAACGCCCTTGCCAAGGCGATGCTGCTGGCCATCCTGGTCATCGTCGCCGCGCAGCCCGCCCTGGCCGACGCCTCGGCGTCGGAACGGACCCTGGCCACGGCCACCGCCCTGCAAGCCGAGCGCGCCCCAGTGATGGACCGGGCCGACCAACTGGCCGCAACCGGTCAGGGTGGGGCCGCCCTGGACGTGCTGGAAACCTGGCTGATGGAACACCCGGATGACATCATCGCCGGCAACCGCTATCGCAAGCTGGCCACCCAAGCCAATCTCTACGACCGGCCCATCCGCTTTTTCGTGGGCGTGGTGCGTGAGTCCACCCCCTGTCCCACGGAGCCGCCGGAGTGCCCTGGGGACGACCCCCGCTGCGACCCCCAGGCCCCGCCGCGCTGCTCCCCCACGGCCCCAGGTCCAGGTCCAGCGGCGGGGGTGCGCTATAACCTGGCCTTTGCTTACATCGACAAGATTCCCGTGGTAGGCCCCATGGGCGCCGGGTTTCTATCCAAGCGCTCCATCGAACAGTTCCGCACGGCCCTGGAAGAGGACCCGGACGACTGGATCGCCAACTACGGGGTGGGGATGAACTACCTCCACTGGCCCGAATACTTCGAGAAGAACGACACCTCCATCGACTATTTCGAGCGGGCCATTACCCTCCAAGAGCAGCGGCCGTTGCGGCCTTCGGACATTCTGGCCTATGTGCGCCTAGGCGACGCCCTGGCCAAGGCTGACGCCATCGCCGGGGCGCGGGACGCCTGGCTGCGGGGCAAGGCCCGACTGGGCGACCACGCCGACCTGGAGGAGCGGCTGGCCATCGAACCGGCCAAATTGAAAGCGGCGGTAGTGGCGGCCTACAACCCCAATAACTCCATCGGCGCCATCGACACCGACATCGCCATCCTGTGGGCCGATGTCACCCCCGAGCGGGTGTTCTCCCTGGGCGATCCCGGCAATCCAGTAGTGATCGGCGGCGTGGGGGGCCAGACCCTGCCCCAGCGGGACGACTACGCCGAGGGGCGGCTGTTTAACTGGTTTCGGGACAATTTGCCCCTGCTGCTGAACCGCGAGAACGCCCACCGGGTGGACATGTCGGGCATCGGCGCCACCGCCGGGGAGGGGGCTGGGGTCATCGCCCACAACATGATCCTAGGGTTCATGACCCAGTTCAGGGGCGACGCCGCCGCCACCGTGGCGCAGACCCTGGCCCGGACCCCGGACTATGACCGCCCCTTCTTTCACGAGGGGGTGGGGATGGGTCTGGCGGCGGCCCTGGACACCAGCGCCGACGGCTCCCTGACGCCTTTCGCGCAGCGGCTGGTCCCCTTCGACCCCCGCTACGATCGGCTGCACTACGCCGGCCTGGGCATGTGGTACGGGCTAGCGCCCACGGTGAATCTGGTGCGGGTGCGCAACCGGCTGGCCGAGCTGAACCTGCGAGGCCAGTTCTACGCCTACGAGGGCATGGGCTTCGCCGTGGCTCTGTTTAAGGACTCGATGCAGGCCGGGGCGGCGGCCCTGGTGCGGCGTCTGCCCTTCGCCCTGGGTTCCACCTTCGCCCACGGGGCAGGCCGGGCACTGTGGGTCAAGCACGGCGGCAACGCCAACGAGGTAGAACGGGCCATCATGGCCTTCCCGGAGCAGTTTCAGGCCGACGTCCGGGCTGGCTTCGGCATGGGCGTGGCCTTCACCCGCATTCACCGCATCGACGCCCTGCTGGCCCAAATCACACCGTTTCGCCGATCCGCCGCCGCCTGCCTGGACTACCTCACCGGCGCGGCCATGGGTCTGGCTATCCGTTATCAGACCGATCCCGGCTATGTGCGGGATGCCTTCAAGAGCGGCGCCGCCCCGGCAATCCGCCGCCTGGCTCCGGCCCTGCTCCAGGCGGGCCTGGGCGGGTTCGACCAGGTGCGGCAGGTGGGCGAGGAGATGCACCGCAACTGGCGCGGCGCTATCCGCCAGCAACTCGCCGACGGCCCGGCGGCGGCGACGGTCACGGAAACTTGCGAGGACACCACCCCATGAAACCCCTCCGCCTCTGTTGTCTCGCCCTACTGGCCTGGCTGCCCGGGACGCCGTCGGCGGCCGCCGAAGACCATGTCTTTCACCTGCACGACGGCTACTTCTACGGTCCCGGACCTATCGTGCCGGATACGCCACTGCCCGAGGGTTACATCCGGGGCGTCAGCTTTGATCCCGACCGGCTGGAAGGCGTGGCCGCTTTCACACCAGGGGGGCAGATGCTGTCCGACGGGCGCACGGCCACCAACGGCAACATCGACGCTGGCACCCTGCAGATCGGCGGCCAAGGCGAAGGCAAGGCGTTCTGGCTCCACGCTGTGGCCGGCGGACCCAACCAGGGCCGGGAGTACTACCGCTTCGACGCCGACTACAACATGATCTGGACCGTGGACTTGGCCCTGGACCCGGGCTTTGCCGAGGGTATCGTGCGGGTGGACGACTTCGAGCTGACCACCGGCACTCGCCAGGTGCCCCTGTCCCTGCAAACGGCCCGGGACATGCCCGGCGGTTACGACAAGGCCGGCAGCCTGGCCAGCGGCGAGATGCTGAGGGGCCGAGTGGGGGACTTCGACGCCGACGGCTTTCTGGATGGCATTATCGTCGCCACCGCCAATGTGCCCCTGCAAGCCGACCTACTACCCGGCGCGCCGGTGGGCAACCTGCGCCATTTCCGCACTGATATTCCCGTCACGCCCCTGTTCGCCCTGGAACTCACCCTCCACGGCGTGGCCAATCTGCGCCCCCTGGTGGAGAACACCCTCACCGGCGGGCGGCTGGACGAGCTGAGGGAACGGCTGCGCGACGCCCAGGACCGCCTGCTGGCGGCCCGGGCCAATTACGAGGCCGCTTTTATCGCTTCCCAACCCCAGGACCGAGCCGACCTGCGGGAGATCGGCTGGCGCTTGGAGTCCATTCGCCAGTTGTTCTTCATCCCCCTGGCCTTCCTGGTGAGCTACGAGTTCCCCACCGGGAACGCCCCGGCCTCCGTGGTGGACGCCACCGGCCGGGCCTTCGACAAAGCCCGGACTCTGGCGGCCCTGCTGGAACAGCGGAGGCGGCCATGAAGCCCCTGCCGCTCATGGCCCTGTTGGCGGCCCTGGCTCCGGCTCTGGCCGGGGAAGGCGGTTACGTCATCCGTACCGTGGACGGCATGGTCCACGGCCCCGGGGTGATGCCCGCCACCCCTATCACCGACGGGGTGTTCACCCATGTGCGGATCGACGCCGGGCTGGCTGGCGAGGTGCCGTTTTTCAACAACGGCGTGGCCGAACCCAATGTCCCCGGCGAACAGGAGATCTTTGGCGAGTTCCGGGGCGGCCTGCTGAGCAACGGCACGCCCTTCAACGAACACCTGCACGGCGGCGTGGTGACCATCGGCCAAGGAGCCATGCGGATGCTGGCGGTGGTGGCTGCCGACGGCCCGAGCGGGGGCGGCGAGACCTATCGGCTGGACCAACGCCTGAACTGGCGGCTGACCACCGACATGGCCCTGGACCCGGGGTTTCCCGAAGGGCTGGTGATCAGCCGGGCCATCGACATCACCACCGGCGTACTCTGGGTGCCGCCCTCCTTGCAAACCGAAGCCGGGGTGGCGGGGGGCATGGATCGCGCCGGCGACCTGCCCGCTGGCGCCCCGGTGCCGGGCAGCCTGGGAGACGAAGACGAGGACGGCTTTCTGGACGGGCGTATCGTCGGGGCCGGGCGGGTGCCCCTGGATTTTCTGTTCGTCCCTGGCGCTCCCCTGGTGATGAGCCGCACCATCGTCTCCGACATTCCCCTGTCGCCCCGAGTCAGCGGCCTGCTGGAACTGGCTGGCGTGGCCAACCTGGCCCTGCTGCTGAACCCGCCCCAAGGCGCCCCGGAGCCGGGATCGGCCCTGGATGCCTACTACACCCGCATGCTGCCCCGCTGGGCCGAGGCGTTCGCCGGACGAGCGCAACGGGCCGCCGCCCGCCTGGCCAGAGTGGACGCCCCGGAGACGCCCCTGGCCGGGGCGGTGGCCGAAGCCCTGGCCGCCGCCCAGGCGCTCAGTGATCAGCGCCCCCGCTACACCGCGAAGGTGGGAGAGGCCCTGGCCCGTCTGGAGGCGGCCTTGCCATCCCTGCGGGCCGCCTTTGACATCGCCACCACCACCCCATGAGCAGAGTCATGTCCATGCACCGCAATCTCGCGCTATTTTTTAGGGCCTGCCTGCCCGGCGGGCAGCGAAGATGGCACTGGCCGGTGAGCGTCCTGCTGTGGCTGCTGCTGGCCAACACCCTATTCCTGCTGATCCGCCGCTACGGCTTCGGCTGCGCCCTGGACGCCTACGACGCCTGTGACGTGTCCGCCTTCTACCAGGCGTCGGTGCTGCTGCACAGCCTGCTGGGTATCCTGCTGGTGCTGGCGGCCCTGGGGTTCGTGGCCCGGCACGCGCCTGGCAATCTCTCCATCGCCCGGCGCAAGCCGCGCTTGCCCGTCACCGGTGGGGCGATGCTCCTCACCCTGGGGGTGCTGCTGGGTTCGGGCCTGTATTTTCTGTTCAACGCCAAGACCGGAGCGGTGAACTGGCTCTACAACACCCACATGGCGGTGGCCGCCGTGATCGTGTTGCTGTACTTCGGTCATCGCGGCCTGGCTAAACCAGCTCGGGGGCGAGCGGTCATGGCCGGCGGTGCGATGGCGGCCTTCGCCCTGAGCCTGGTGCTGGTGGCGGTGGAAATCGGCGTGGCGCCTCAAGCAGACACGGCGGCCCGATCGATGCTGCTGGCAGACCCGCCGGTCTCCAAACAGGCTGCCACCGACGGCTACCGGCCACCCACCGAAGTCCCCCCGGAAAAGCCCTTTTTTCCTTCGCCAGTGTCTCTGGCCAGCGGGACGGCGGCCACCAACAGTCAGCAACTCTTGGGTAGCGACCCGTCCCAGGTCAGCGTCGACACCATCCGCCGGGAGGTGGCCGAACAAGGGTTTGCCACCACGGTGACTATCGGCGCAGAAAAATGCGCCCGCTGTCATGCCGATGTGGTGGAGCAATGGGCGTCCTCGGCCCATCGCTTTTCCTCGTTCAACAATCCGTTTTACGTGGCCACCATCGAGTACCTGCGCGATACGCCGGTACAGCCCAACGCGTTTATCCAATCCCACCTGGCCGCCCACGGCCTGGCGGATGAAGCTGCCGGGCGCATCAAATCGCAATGGTGCGCCGGCTGCCACGACCCCCTGTTGATGCTAAGCGGGCGGATGCTGGGCGACATCGACAAGGGGGCGGTGGAGGCCCAGGCGGGGCTGACCTGCCTGAGCTGTCACGCCATCACCGATATTCCCAACCATACCGGCAACGGCAACTACGTCTGGAACGATCTTTTTCAGGACAGCTATATCTTCTCCCGTTCCACCAGCGGCCTGCCCAGGATGCTTCACGATTTGTACCTGAAAGCCAATCCCGAACGCCATATGGCCGATATGCTGCGGCCGTTCTATCAACGCTCGGCGTTCTGCGCCACCTGTCACAAGGTCAGCCTGGAACGCCCGGTGAACGACTACCGCTGGCTGCGGGGCCAAAACGAGTTCGACAACTGGCACAACAGCGGCGTGGCCCACAACGCCGCCCGAACGTTTTATCTACCTCCCAAGGTGCGCCAGTGCCAGGACTGCCACATGCCCCTGGTGGAGGCGACCCGGGGTGACCTGGCGGCCACCGATGGCAAGGTGCGCTCCCACGCTTTCGCTGCGGCCAACACCGCCCTGCCCTGGCTGCGGGGCGATCAGGCCATGGTGCAGGCCACCGAGGCGGCGCTGCGGGACAAGGCTCTGCGCCTGTTCGTGGCCGGGGTCCGGGGCTTTGGGGAGCAGATCGTGCCTCTGACCGATGGGGCCGCCCACCCCGTGGTCACGGAGGGGGAGACCCTGGAACTGCACGTGGTGGTGCGCAACCTGGGCGTGGGACACACCTTCCCCGGGGGCACCAACGATTCCAACGAAGCCTGGATCGAAGTCACCGCCACCGGCCCAGATGCCCGCCTGGCCGCCGGCGCTCTGGACCCCAACGGCCATGTGGGGGAGAACACCCGCATCTACAACGTGGTGGCGGTGGACCGGGACGGCCAGCGCATCGACAAGCGCAACGCCCACGAGATGATCGCCCCTGTCTACGTGGCGGTGATTCCGCCAGGCACCGCTGACCTGTCCCGCTATGCCATTCCCCTGGCCGCCCTGGGGGACTTGTCCCAAGGCGCTACAGTGCGGGTGCGGCTGCTGTGGCGCAAGTTCAACCGGCCCTATACCGAGTTCGCCTGGTCGGCCAACCGGCCAGGGTTCGCCAGGTTCGACACCGTGCCCCATCTGCCGGTCACGGAAATCGCCGCCGTCACCGTATCCCTGAGCCGGGACGGCGGGCGGCTGCGGGTCCAGGCTCAGCAACCCCAGGGGGTGGATTCCCCGGCCCTGCTGCACGACTACGCCATCGGCTTTCTGCGCCAGGGGGACTTGCGCCTGGCCCGGCAGGCGGTGGAGGAACTCCTGGCCCTGGAGCCAGACTGCGTCAACTGCCTGCGCACCCGGGCGCGCATCGAACTTCAGGAAGGCCAGTTTCCGGCGGCCCGGCGCACCCTGACCGAGGCGGAGAAACAAGCGCCGGGGAACCCCCAGACAGCTTGGTTCTGGGCGCAGTTACAGGTTCAGGAGGGGAACTACCGGGCCGCAGACAGCGCCCTGGACCGGGTCCTGGCCGCCTTCCCCGGCGACCGCATGGCCCACAAGCTCAAGGCCCGCATCGCCTACCTGGACGGGCGTTTCCAGGATTCCCTGGCCGCCGTGGCCAAGGCCCTGGCCATCGACGCCGAGGACGCCACCGCCCACTACTACGCCATGCTGGCCCACCGGGCCATAGGCAACACGGCACAGGAGAGCCAGGCCCAGGCGGCCTATCGCTATCACAAGGCCGACGAAACGGCCCAGCAGACCACCCTCGCCTACCGCCAGGCCCAGGGCGACGCCCAACTCGCATCCCAGCGCATCAAGGTGTTCGAATTACAATGAAAACACTCAGGCTCACAGGCGCGTCTGGAGCGCTGCTGCTGATCACGGTGGGATGCTCGGAAGAACCCCAGGTGGTGGAGAAGGAACCCCCGCCGCCGCCCACCTATACCTATGCCGAAGCCCAGCAGCCAGCACCGGACCTGGAGCGGCCATTGCTCAGGGTAGAACAGGGAGCCGATCTGGGGATCGATTTTCTGCACGAGACCGGCGCGGCTGGCGACAAGCTGATGCCCGAGACCATGGGACCGGGCTGCGCCCTGTTTGACCAGGACGGCGACGGGCGCTTGGACGTGCTGCTGGTGGACGGGCGGCCGTGGACGGACGCTGGCCCACGGCCCCTGGCCCGGCTGTATCGCAACCAAGGTGAGCGGTTTCGGGAGGTCACCGATGCAGTGGGGCTGGATGCCGTCGCTGGCTACGGTATGGGCGTCGCCGTGGCCGACTACGACGGCGACGGCGACCCGGACCTGGCCCTGACCACGGTCACTGGTCCCCGCCTGCTGCGCAACGACGCCGGTCAGTACGTGGAGGTAACGGCGGCGGCGGGCCTGGAAATCGCCGCGCCCGAGTGGGCCACCTCCGCCGCCTGGCTGGACGCGGACCGGGACGGCTGGCTGGACTTGTTCGTGGCCAACTACGTGCGCTGGAGTCCGGGAACGGACATTTTCACCACCCTGGATGGCAGCAGCAAATCCTACGCCACGCCCCAGGTCTACGAGGGACTTTACAACCGGCTGTTTCGCAATCTGGGCGACGGCCGCTTCGCCGACGTGACCGCCAAGGCCGGACTGGCATCTGGGGAGAACAAGGCCCTGGGGGTGGTGGCGCTGGATGTCAACCACGACGGGTTCACGGATCTGTTTGTCTCCAACGACACCGTGGCCAACAAGCTCTACGTCAACGATGGCCGCGGCGGCTTTATCGACAGGGCTTTGGAGGCCGGTGTGGGCTACGACGAAATGGGCCAAGCCCGGGCCGGCATGGGCGTGGATGCAGGGGAGTCCGTAGATGGAGCGCCCCTGATCACCGTCGGCAACTTCAGCAATGAGTCCGTCTCCCTCTACGAACGGCTGGACAAGGGAGAAGTCTTCGTGGACGCGGCCCAGAAACGGGGACTCGCCACCCAGACCCTGCCCCGCCTGACCTTCGGCGCACGGTTTGCCGACCTGGATCAGGATGGCCGGGACGACCTGATTCTAGCCAACGGTCATATCGAGCCGGAAATCCAAAAAGTCCAGAACGCCGTGGCCTACCGCCAGCCCATCGACGTATTCATGGCCCAGGCGGGCGGGCGCTTCACAAGCCTGGCCGAATTGACCGGGCAGCCTGTCAGCGGGCCGGTGGTGGGGCGCTGCCTGGCGGTGGGCGATATAGACGGCGATGGCGACCTGGACGCTCTGGTATCGGCCAACGGCGGACCGGTGATGATTCTGCGCAACGCCACCGGCGGGAAACGGGCGGTGCTGGTGGACTTGCGCGACCCGGACGGCGGCAATACCCAGGCCCTAGGGGCCGAAGTGACCTTGAGCGCCCCGGGCTGGTCCCGTCGCGAAACGGTGCGGGCACGAGGGTCCTACCTGGGGCACAGCCCCTATACCCTACACTTCGCCGTGCCGACGGTCGCCGGGGATGAGGTCCAGATGCGGGTGCGCTGGCCCGACGGCGCCGAGCAGGCCCGAGGCGCGCTGCGGGTCGGGGGGCGCTACCGCATCGACCGACGCGGAGAGATGATCGCCATCGGGAGCCCACAGCTATGACTGCTACAACCCTGAAGTTTACGGCCGTCGCGCTGGCGGCGGCGGGCGGCCTGGCGGCGACCGCCGCCGGGGCCTTCAACGTCTACAGCACCCGGGATAGCCACATGGGGGCCGGCGTCTTTTACGGTCCCGGGCGGCTACCCGACTCGGTGCTGTTCGACGTGACCATCCGCAACGTGGCCTTTACCTCTGCGGCCACCTTTGTGACGCCGTTTTTCAACAATGGCGGCAAGGAACCCAATGTACTGGGGGAAATCGCCACCACCGCCGAGCCTGATGGCTTCTTCAGCGACGGCATCACCCCCATCAACGAAAACGCCGACGTGGGACCCTTCGATTTGAATGGCGCCCCGTTTCTGGTGGGCATCGGCGGCGGCGGCGCCCACCAGGGGGAGCAGATCTCGGTGCTGCTGGACGGCCATACTATGATCATGACCATGGATATTGTCTTCGATATGGGCATCGGCGCGGCGGGCATCGTG
Organism: uncultured Candidatus Competibacteraceae bacterium; assembly: GCA_964597315.1. Classification (GTDB taxonomy): domain Bacteria; phylum Pseudomonadota; class Gammaproteobacteria; order Competibacterales; family Competibacteraceae; genus CAZQXD01. Next base: position 6,358 of record CAZQXD010000043.1, on the reverse strand, counting down.
GCCGCGCCCTTTTACGGCACCACCGGGGAGGTCACGGTGCCGCTGTCCATTCAGACCCAGATGGGCTTCGAGGGGGGCATCGACCGGGCCGGGTCCCTGCAAGCGGGCGACAAACTGCGGGGACGGCTCGGGGACTTTAACGGCGACGGCATGTTGGACGGGGCCATCGTGGTGACCGGGAACATGCCCCTGACCTCGGTGTTCATGCCCGGAGCGCCCTATGCCCTGATCCGCTATTTCGAAACCGATATGCCCTACGCCGGGGAGCTGATCGGTCGCCTGCCCGGCACGGCGGCGCAGCGCCAGCCGGTCGCCGAGGCCGCCGACCATCCCTTCCCGGCGGCGGCGACGGGATTGCTTGCCCCAGCGGGCGGGGAGCAAGCCCCATGAGCCTGTTCCGCTCCTGGCTGGCGGGGTGGCTGCTGGTCGGCTGTTTGTCCGGGGCCGGGGCCGCTACCCTGTGGAGCGTGGCTGATTCCCACGGTGGCACCGGCTATTTCTTCGGCCCGGGGGCCTATATGAACCCCACGCCCCTGTTTCCGGTGATGATCCGCAACATGGCCTTCACCTCCGACCGGGACTTCGTCACGCCATTCTGGAACAACGGCGGCGAGGCCCCCAATGTACGGGCCGAGGCCGCGTTTCCGCCGGTGGACGGGCGGCTGTCCGACGGCGCCCTGATCAACGAGAACGTGGACCTGGGCGCCTTTACCCTGGCGGGAGCGCGGTTTCTGCCCGCCGTGGTGGAAGGTGGCGAGTTCTCCGGGCAGCAACTGGCGGTGACCCTGGCCGACGGCAACATTGTCATGGTAATGGACCTGGTGCTGGACCTGGGCATCGGACCTCGGGGCATTATCCGCTTGCCTTTTTACGGCACCACCGGGACCGTCACCGTGCCTCCGCCCCTGGCGGCGGCTGCGGGGGCCGTGGTCGCAAACCAGGCGGGGCCTCTGGACAGCGGCCAGACCCTGTCCGGGCGAATCGGGGATTTCAACGGCGACGGCTATATCGACGGCACCCTGGTGGCCGCCGGAGTCATGCCCCTGTCGTCCCCGGTCTACCCCGGCCAACCCTGGGCCATGGCCCGTCACTTCGAGACCGACATTGCCCTGGAGGGGGGCGTTTTCGGATCGCCCCGGGCGGTGAACCAGGCTTATGGGGCGGCGCCCGACGCTGGGGCGGGGACCGCCCCATGACCGGCTTTTCTTCCGCCACCTTTGCCTTTCTGGAAGACCTGGCCGCCGGTCGCGACCGGGCGTGGTTCGAGACCAACCGGGACCGTTACCAGGCTCAACTGCTGGTCCCCATGCGCAATCTGGTGTCCACCATCGGTCCCTGCCTGCGGCGCCACATCCCGGATCTGGAATGCCGCCCTCAGGTCAACAAGACTCTCACCCGCATCAACCGGGATAGACGCTTTGCCCGGGGGCAAAGCCCCTATAAGGATCATATTCTGGCCCTGTTTTATCGGCAGGGGTATAAAAAGCTCCTCGGCCTTTATCGACGAGGCGGCGGACGTCCTCGGGCGTCTGGTCCCCCTGTGGAGAGTCTATTTGGAGGGTCTGTAAGATGCGTGCTTTTCTGTCCTTGATGATCCTGCTTGGGCTGGCGATGGCCTGCCTCGCCGAGACCGGCGACGCCGATGCCATGGCGATTCTCAAGGCGGTGCATCTGCGGGACCGGGGATCGGACCTGCGCTTCGACCTGACCCTGGACCTCATCGACCGCAACGGCAACATCCGCCAGCGGACCAGCACGATTTTCCGCCGCGAACTGGACAACGGGCGAAGCGAGCAAGTCACGGTATTCTTCAGCCCCGCCAACATCCGCCACACCGCCCTGCTGGATATCGAGTCGGAGGACAGCGAGGACTATATGTGGCTCTACCTGCCGGCCCTGAAGCTCACCAAACGGATTCCGCCGACGGATCGAGGCGACAAGTTCGTGGGCACGGATTTCACCATGGAAGACGTTGATCTGGGGTTCAGATACCAGGACTACGTGGGCACTGTACTCCAGCAGCTCCAAGAGGACGGACAGCCATTGGCGGTGCTGCGCATCGAGCCGAAAACGACCGAACTGAAGCGGGACCTGGGCTACGATTACGCCATCACCAAGGTCAGGACGGATCAGGCGATCTTCATCGAGCAGCGGTTCTTCAAGGGTGACCGGGAGATCCGCCGCAACGCCTTTCGGGACATCCGCACCATTGACGGCATCCTCACCCCCATGGACATGCGTTCCGAGGACCTGGTCAACCAGCATCGCACCATCTTGCGAGTTCACAAGGCCCGCTACAACGCCGGGGTTCCGGACTTCTACTTCAAGAAAGAGGCTCTGGCGCGCGAGATCTACCGGTGAGCGCCCCGCGGCGGCTCCTGCCGCTATTGCTCCTGTCCCTCCACGCCGTGGAGACCAGCGCCGCGCCCAGTCTCTTGTACGGCGCCATCGAGGCGGAAACGGCGGTGGAATACCGGCTGGGAGAGGGTGGGTTCGGCCCAGGTTATGGGCGCTTGACCGCCACCGCCGAAGTCGCCCTCGGTGAAACCCTGACGGCCAAAGTCGTGGCAAGCCCCTGCGCGGGGCCGTACAGCACCCAGCCCGAGGGGGTGACCCAATGTTCCCACAACCGCCTGGTGGAGGAGCTGGCCCTGCGAGGCTTCGGCCAGGGCTTCGACTTCTCCGTTGGCCGACAGATCGTTACCCAGGGTAATACCGAGGGGTTTGTGCTGCTGGATCGGTTCAACGGTCGCGACTTGTGCCGGTTTGCCCGCCTGGATACCCAGAACAAGCTGCCCAATTGGATCGCCCAGGGCCGGGTCTTTGTGGGCGAGGCTAGCGTGGCCGCGACTTTCGCCCCGCTTTCGGCGGAGTCCGAGAGTCCTGATCCGGGCAGCTATTGCGACGACCAGTTCAATGACGCCGGGCGTTTCGCGGCCCTGGACGATCCCGGCAACGACAGCCTCGACGACTGGGCAGGGGGCCTGGAAATCGCCGTCACCCGGGACCGCTGGGGGGCGACCCTGAATGTCCTGTCCACCCGAGAGGATGTGTTCATCTTAGAAACGCTGCCGACCCCCCGCAAGACCCGGCCCAGAACCCTGTGGTTGGGCGGCAGCGCCGCCGCCACCCTAGGGGAATGGGTCCTGCGCGGCGAGTTGGCCTTAGCGCCCCAACGGGATTTTACGCTGGCGCCTGAGGCGGCGGGCGCTCTGCTCGGGCGGGGTGTGACCACGGACGGCGCCGATGGGCGCTGGAATCTGCTGGCCGCCCTGGGACTGGAGGCGCGCAGCGGGGACTGGCAATGGGCGCTGCAATATTTCCATGACCGGGTGGAAGGCGGGGCGGCCCTGGTGCGGCGGCGGGATACCAACCTGATGTCGCTGCGGACCCGGCGGACCCTGGCCAACGAGCGCATCGCCCTGGACAGCTTCGCAGTCGTGGACCTGGATTTTCGGGATGTTGGGCTGCATGCCGCCCTGACCTACGAAATCATTGATGGCACGGAGATCAAGCTCGGCGGGGCGGTCTATGGCGACTTCGGCGGCGCTGCCGGCTTCCTCGGCAGCTACCAAGGGCGGGAAAGCCTGTACGTCAAGGTCAAAAAAGCGTTCTGATACCCAATCTTACCAGCGTGAATAGGCGTGGCGTGAAACCCATTACGGATAACCCAAAAGCAAGCCTGGCGACGATCCTGCTCCTGCTGGCCGCCTGTGTCCCCGCTCTGCTCCAGCTTAGGGCAGACACGTCCACCGCTTCGTTCCTGCCCCGGGGGCATGTGTCCTACCAGCAGAAGCTGGAAATCCAGCGCATCTACAATATCAACGACCCGTTGTTTATCGATGTCTTCCAGGAAGGCGGCGATATCTTCACGCCCCAGGGGCTGGCGGTGGTGCGGTCGGTGAGCCGATTCCTGGAAGACCTGCCGGGAATCCGGCCCGGCTCGGTGCGTTCCCTGGACACCCATGAGGACATTCGCGGCTCCGAGAGCGGGTTCGACGTAGCCCCCTTTCTGGAACCGATGCCAACCACCGTGGAACAGGCAAGGGCGGTGCGGGACCGCCTTAAAGCATTTCCCCTGTACGACGGCCTGCTTATCTCGGCGGACGGCGCCCGGGCCGGGGTGATCGCTGACTTCGAGGACACCGCCGATGTGCTGTTCGTGTTCGCCGAACTGGAAAAGCTGCGCCGACGCATCGACAGCGAGACGGCGTTCGCCATCCAGGCCAGCGGTCCACCCATCGTCACCGGAACCCTCAACGTGTATCTCAACCAGGACGCCTTGAGGCTCGATCCCGTTTCAGCCGTCCTGGCCTCCCTGCTGCTGTTTCTGGCCTTGCGCAGCCTGTGGGGGGTGCTGCTGCCCTTGGCCGCCGTGATCCCCGCCAGCCTGGTGGCTTTTGCCTCCATGCCCCTGATGGGCTTTCAATTCACGCCGTTTTCCAACGCCGTCCCGGTGGTTGTTCTGGCCACCAGCATTGCCGATTCGGTGCACATTTTGAGCGACTACTACGACCGGCGGTTGGCGCAGCCTGGGTTGAGCGCCCGGCAGGCCGTAGCCCGGACCCTGGTGGACTTATGGCGGCCTATCGTCATCACCTCGGTGACCACGGCGGCGGGCTTTCTGATGCTGATCCAGGGTTCGCCCATGATCCCCGTGAACCAGTTTGGCGTGACGGCGGCCGTCGGTGTGCTGGCGGCCATGGTCTTTTCCCTCACCGCCCTGCCCGCAGCTATCGTCCTGGTCGATGCCCGGCCCAGCGCGGCCTTTGCCCGCCTGTACGCGGCCCGGGGCGCCGAAGGACCCAGCGGCTGGGACCGGCTGGTGGCGTGGATGATGGGGCGCCTGATCGGCAATGCTCGGGTGGCTGGCGGCTTTCTGCTGGCGGTGGCCCTGCTCGGCATCGTCGGCACGTCCATGCTCTATCCCGACTATGAACCGGTCACGTTTTTTCCCGAGGACAGCCACGTCGCCCGGGATTTCCATTCCATTCGCAGCCATTACCTGGGGCCGAACCTTATCGACGTGGACATCGACACCGGCTTGGAGGACGGCATCTATGATCCCGATTTTCTGCGTCGGCTGGATGGGTTGCAGGCGCGCATCGAACAGTGGGAGCCGGTGGGCGGCACCTTTTCCATCGCCGACTACCTGAAGAAAATGAATCAGGCGTTTCACGGGGACAAGGCGGATTTCTACCGAATCGCCGACAGCGCCCAGGCCAACGCCCAGTTTTTTCTGCTCTACAACCTATCGGGGGACCCCCGGCGCTTCGACGAAGTGGCCGACGGCGCCCGGCAGCGGGCCAATCTGCGGATTTTCCTAAAAGCCGGTAACTATGCCCGCAGCGCGGAGTTTGTCCGCTGGCTAGAGGCACAAGCCGCGGCGACCTTCCCGGAAGCCCGGGTACGGCTGGGTGGGGAGACCTATGTCATCCACCACTGGATGTCCCATGTGGACGTGGATGTGGGCGTATCCGTATTACTGACCGCCCTGTGCATGGGCGCCATCGGCATGCTGTTTCTGCGCTCCATGGTAGGCGGGATTTTGCTGCTGGCGCCTATCGTCGTCGGGGTGTTCCTGACCTATGCCTTTATCGGCGCCACCGGCACGCCGGTGGGTCTGGGGACCAGCTCCTTCGCCGCCATCGCCATCGGCGTGGGCGTGGACTTCGCCATCCATTACCTGTGGCGCTATCGCCACGAGCGGCGCGGCGGCCTGAGCCATGAGGCCGCCACCCGGCGGGTCATGGAGCGGGTGGGCAAGGTCATTCTATTCAACGGCTTTATTGTGATCGGCGGGTTCTCGGTGCTGGTGCTGGCCACCACCCTACCGCCCCAACAGGTGGGAATCTATGTAGCCGTCAGCGTGGCGGGCAGCCTGGCCACCACGTTTCTGGTGCTGAGCGTGGCGACGCGCTGGTGGCGGGTGACGGGCCGGGCAAACCTGGCTCCAGAGGCGGCCCCGGAGTGAGATGGGGGTTTGCGGCCAGGGACGAAATCCCTGGCATTGCCCCACCCACCCGGCTTGGCTGGACGAGGCTGGTTAAATTGAGAAAAGGAGATATGTTATGTTAAGAGATAAAGGGAATTCAATATTTCCAGCTCTTGGAAGGGCGGGTGTTCTGGTGCTTGTTTTTGTTGGCGTGAGCCTCTCTACTCTCCATATTATAAATCAACTATATTCATCGGGTGACGGCTTGGCATTCCCGAAATTCGTGTCAACTTATTTGTATGGGGATGAATTCTTCGCTCATGTTTTGAAGTTGTGGGTATATCCCGTTCAGCTCTGGATACATATAGTAACCAATGGTGCTAGTTGAGGAAGTTGACAGGGTCATGTGCACCATCCACCTTG
>CAZQXD010000042.1:0-34775 GCA_964597315.1 uncultured Candidatus Competibacteraceae bacterium | reverse complement strand
CCGGGGTCCGGCCCTCCGGGGTCCGGCCCTCCGGGGTCCGGCCCTCCGGGGTCCGACCGGCCAAGGTCAGGTCCTCGGGAATAACGTCAAAAGACGGCTCAGGGGTTGCTGGTGTTTCCGGGGTCCGGCCCTCCGGGGTCCGGCCCTCCGGGGTCCGGCCCTCCGGGGTCCGGCTTCTGGGAGGCTGTTTTTGCTGGGTATCGGCGTCGGCCCCGGTTTGGCGTCCGTCCGCTGAAGGGGGGGTGGGCGCGGCGGCGGAGGTGTTCCGATCCGAGGGTCTGGGGCCAAGCCATTCCTCGTCCCATTCTTCCGGGATCATGTCCTGGGCCATATCCGGGGGGCGAAAAAAACTCTGTTCCTCGGGTACATGATCGGCGGTCGAGCCGCCATGATCGCCAGTCGCTTCGGGGGTGGGGGCGCCTGACCAGGACAGGCCCAGGGGATCGGTGTGTACGGGCGAGAAGTCGTCATCCTCCGGCTGAGCCTGGGCTTCGGCGTCTGGCGGCTGATCCGAAGACGAGCGGGCGCCCCTCGTTGGTGTATACACGGTCTCGTCGCCAAACAGTTCGTCTGCCGGGGGGGGCGGGGCGACCGCCTCCGGGGGCAGGCTGACCTCGATTTCGTATTCGCCCAGGATGAGAAGATCGCCATCCTTGAGCTTGGTCTGTTGCCCACGACCCACCCGCTGCTGCCGATCGTTGATGAACACGCCGTTGGTGCTGGTATCGGTCAGGTAATAACCACCGTCACGGTATTCGATCAGGCAGTGCCGACCAGAGAGATAGCGCTCCGGGTCCGGCAATGCCCAGTCGTTGTCCTGGGCGCGGCCGATGGAGACGCTCTGTTGGTCCGCGACCTTGGTGACTTCTTGGTCGGGAGATAGTCTCTGGTAGCTGGTGACGGTAAGGGTCAGCGGCATGGATTCCGAATGTAACTCGCGGTTCCGGGAGTCGGGTCGAGCGCACGCCGGTGCGACGAAAAACCCCATCCGGCGCGGTTTCGGCGTAACTGCTTCGACTATAAATCATCTGCCGCCAAACACAAAGCCGCTCGCGGAACGGCCAGACGGGCCGGATGGTAGGGCTGGGTTTCGGCCTGCGCGGGTAATACTTAAGACCCGGCCTAAGCTGCCGATGACCTGGGACCGGCGGAGTTTTGCCAAACCTGAGCCCCTGGGCTAAGCTCAGATGGCCTCGGTTAATGGTACTGCGTCGTGGCAGGGCACGGTACGGTACGATACGGAGATACCAATAACATCAAGAGGACGGCATAGGTGGTCATAGATAGAGCTGATCCGCCGGGGAGCATCCGTTCCCAAACCGGTGGCATAGCCCCATGAGCATTATCAATATCGAGCAACTGCTTGAACCTATCGATTCGGATCAACCCTGTGGGGAGGATCTGGAATACGACCCGGCTTACATCGAGATGGAGCAACTCGCCCAGGGTAAGCCGGAGCAGCAATTTGGCGACACCATCATTCCCGCCGAGGAGCCTGATTGGCGGGAGGTCAAAAAACGGGCGGTGGCGCTGCTGTCCCGGGGCAAAGACCTGCGGGTGGCGACCCAGTTGCTCAGGGCCTTGTTGCACACCGATGGCCTGGACGGCTTCAGGGACGGCCTGACCTTGCTTAAGGGCCTCGTGGAACACTATTGGGACGGTGTTCATCCCGTACTGGACCCCGACGACGACAACGATCCCACCATGCGGATCAACGCCATCACCACCCTTTGCGACGCGGAAACCATGCTTAAGGAAGTGCGTGAAGCGCCCCTGGCCGCCTCTCGCGCCCTGGGCACAGTCAGTCTACGGGATGTGGACATCGCCGCCGGTCGGCTGTCCACGCCCGCCAAGGCGGATGAGCCGCCCATGGATATGACTGCGGTGGACGCCATTTTCAAAGACTGCGACCTGGAGGCGTTGCAAGCCCGCGCCGCTATAGTCCGGCAATGTATCGAGGACGCCATCGGCCTTGAGCAATTGCTGACCGAATGCCTCGGGGCCGCCAACTCCCCCGATCTGAGCGCCCTGCCTACCCTGTTGCGGGCCGCCGACCGGGAGTTGACTGAGCGCCTGTCCCTGCGCGGGGTGGGCGCTGAACCGGCGCTGGCCGAGGTTGCCGAGGAGGGGACGCCCGCGGCGGCGTTGCCGGGCGGCGGCGGTACACAAACGATCAGCGGCGAGATCAGCAGCCGCGAGGACGTGGTGCGGATGCTGGACAAAATCTGCGCCTTTTATCAGCGCAATGAACCCTCCAGCCCCGTGCCCTTGCTACTGATGCGCGCCAAGCGGCTGGTGTTTATGGACTTCATGGACATCATCCGGGATCTGGCCCCCAGCGGCGTGGCCGAGGTGGAAGTGCTGCGCGGGGCGGAGGAGGGCCAGGATGGCGGCGGCTCCTCCGAGGATTATTGAACCGGCCCAGGGCGTCTTTCTTGACCCCCACGTCCAGGTAATTTCTGGCATATGGATGGGTAGTATCCGGTATCAGCCAGTTCCAGGTGGAGTTAACATAAAGACCCGCAGTGGCATGTCGGACCAGAGGGTTTCGCCGTCCCGGCGGGTCATAGACCGAACAACCCTTGTCGGCGTCGGCGGAAGCTGGCGTCGCTCCAGACCCAAAGGTGGTGTGTCGTGGCCAAGATGAGTAGTCAAAAATTCATCGCCCGCAACCGGGCTCCCCGGGTGCAAATCGAGTATGACGTGGAGGTCTACGGTTCTGAGAAAAAAATCCAGTTGCCTTTCGTAATGGGGGTAATGGCCGACCTCTCCGGCAAACCCGAAGACCCGCTGCCGCCGGTGGCGGATCGCAAATTCCTTGAAGTCGATATCGACAATTTCGATAGCCGCATGAAGTCCATGAAACCTCGGGTGGCCTTTCGGGTGCCTAACACCCTCACTGGCGAGGGGGAGTTGCCCGTGGACATCACCTTCGAGAGCATGGACGACTTCTCTCCTGCGGCCATCGCCCGCAAAGTGGGCGCCCTGAACCAACTCCTGGAAGCGCGCACCCAGTTGTCCAATCTGCTCACTTATATGGACGGTAAAGTGGGGGCCGAGGACTTGATTACCAATGTGCTTAAGGACCCCGCCCTTCTGCAATCCCTGGCCTCGGCGCCCAAGCCCAAGGACCAGGAGTCCCAGGACTCGTCCACCGCCGAGGAGTAATTATCCCCATGGCCGATCCCAACACTGAAGCCCAAGCTCAACCCCAGGGCGCCGCAGCTACCCTAGAGAGCAACGAGTTCTCCTCGCTGCTGCAACGGGAATTCAAACCCAAATCCGACCGGGCCAAGGAAGCCGTGGAGTCGGCGGTCAAGACCCTGGCCGAGCAGGCCCTGGCTGATACCAGCCTGATCTCCGCCGATGCCATCAAGTCTATCGAGTCTATCATCGCCGCTATCGACGCCAAGCTCACGGAGCAGATCAATCTGATTCTGCACCACGAAGACTTCCAGAAACTAGAAGGCGCCTGGCGGGGGCTGCATTATCTGGTCAACAACACCGAAACCGATGAGATGCTCAAGATCCGGGTCATGAACATCTCCAAAAAGGAGCTAGGCAAGACCCTCAAGAAATACAAGGGTGTGGCCTGGGACCAAAGCCCTATCTTCAAGAAAGTCTACGAAGAGGAATACGGCCAGTTCGGTGGCGAGCCTTATGGCTGCCTGGTGGGGGATTACTACTTCGATCACAGCCCCCAGGACGTGGAACTGCTCAACGGCATGGCCCAAGTCTCCGCCGGCGCCCACACCCCGTTTATCGCCGCCGCCGCGCCTACCGTCATGCAGATGGATTCCTGGCAGGAACTGAGCAATCCTCGGGATCTCACCAAGATTTTCCAGACCCCCGAGTACGCCGCCTGGCGGTCCCTGCGCGAATCCGAGGACTCCCGCTATATCGGTCTGGCCATGCCCCGGTTTCTGGCTCGGCTACCCTATGGGGCCAAGACCGATCCGGTGGAGGAGTTCGATTTCGAGGAGAGCAGCGAGGGAGCGGATCACGGCAAGTACTGCTGGGCCAACTCCGCCTACGCCATGGGCGTTAATATCAACCGAGCCTTCAAATTCTACGGCTGGTGTACCCGCATCCGCGGCGTGGAGTCCGGGGGGTCGGTGGAGGGCCTGCCCACCCATACGTTCCCCACCGACGACGGGGGGGTGGATATGAAATGCCCCACGGAGATCGCCATTTCCGACCGGCGCGAGGCGGAGCTGGCCAAGAACGGCTTTATGCCCCTGATCCACCGCAAGAACTCCGACTTCGCTGCGTTTATCGGCGCCCAGTCCCTGCAAAAACCCGCCGAGTACTACGATCCAGACGCCACCGCCAACGCCAACCTGTCGGCGCGGCTGCCTTATCTATTCGCCACCTGCCGTTTCGCCCATTACCTGAAGTGCATCGTCAGGGACAAGATCGGCTCCTTCAAGGAGCGGGACGATATGCAGACCTGGCTACAGGAATGGATCATCAACTATGTGGACGGCGACCCCACCCATTCCAGCGAGGAGACCAAGGCCAGCAAGCCCCTGGCGGCGGCCGAGGTGGTGGTAGAGGAAGTGGAGGGCAATCCCGGTTATTACACCTCCAAGTTCTTTTTGCGCCCCCACTATCAGCTCGAAGGGCTGACGGTGTCGCTGCGACTGGTGTCCAAGCTGCCCTCGGCCAAGAGTGGCGGTTGACCGGCTCATATCCGGTGTGTGGTTCATTTTGACCCGCCCACCGGATGGCGCGCGATCCCTTGGAAAGCCCGCTGATGCCCATGCTTTCAAGCAGATATGGGATATGGCATGGGACGTGCCTGGTACGGCTTGTGGGGCCGGATGTCCTGGCCCTCGGTGACGAGGAGGCAAGATGCGGGGAACGGGAACCAAGGGATAGTACGATTTGATTACCGGTCTGACCGTGAACGGCCGGGCTACCTTACTGAATTTTTGCGAGGAGAAAAACAATGGCCATAGACGCATTTCTGAAATTGGGCGATATCAACGGTGAATCCAGGGATTCCAAGTATTCCAAGTGGATCGATGTGTTGGCCTGGAGTTGGGGCGCTTCCCAATCCGGGACCATGCACCTGGGCGGTGGCGGCGGGTCCGGCAAGGTGAATATGCAGGATATGTCGGTCACCAAATACGTGGATTCCGCCACCACCAATGTGTTGCTCAAGTGTTGTAACGGCAAACACTACCCGGAAGCCAAGCTGATCTGTCGCAAGGCCGGTGAGAAGCCCGTGGAGTACCTCAAAGTCACCATGACCGACGTGCTGGTGTCCTCGTACTCCACCGGAGGTTCCGGCTCCGAGGACCGGATCACCGAGAACCTGTCCCTGAACTTCGCTAAGGTCAAGGTGGAATATACCCCCCAGGCGCAGTCCGGTTCGGGTGGTGGGGCCATGACCATGCAGTGGGACATTGCCAAGAACGAAGGTGGTTGAGACCGATTCGGTCCTCCGACCCTTGATTAGGGAACCGGCCTCAGCCCGTCAGGGTCGGGGCCGGTTCTTCATCCGGCAACGGGAGTCCACGTCATGCTCGCGGAACAAAGCCTCAAGGACGGCAAGCTTCAGGATGCCCTTACCCAGCTCCAGGACCAGGTGCGCAAAGACCCGTCCAGCCCCAAGCACCGGATCTTTCTGTTTCAGTTGCTGGCTGTGTTGGGGCAGTGGGATCGCGCTCTGACCCAGCTCAATGTGGTGGGTGATCTGGATGCCGGTTCCCAGGCCATGGTCCAGACCTACCGCCAGGCCCTGCGCTGCGAGGTGCTGCGGGCCGATATTTTCGTGGGCAAGCGGTCGCCCCTGATCTTCGGAGACCCGGAACATTGGCTAGCGCTGCTCACCGAGGCCTTGCGGCTCACCGCCCAGGGCCAGTATGCCCAGGCTGCGGAATTGCGGGAGCGGGCCTTCGAACAGGCCCCGGCTAGCGCCGGGCGCATCGACGGCCAGCCCTTTCAGTGGTTGGCCGACGCCGACCCTCGGCTAGGGCCGGTGCTGGAGGCCATTATTAATGGCCGCTATTACTGGATACCCGTTCATCGGGTCCGCTCCCTGGTCATTGAAGAACCCGCCGATCTGCGGGATATGGTCTGGCTGCCGGCCCAGTTTATGTGGGCCAACGGCGGCGAGACGGTGGGGCTGATCCCCACCCGCTACCCCGCTTCAGAGAGCAGCGGCGATCCCCTGATCCAGTTGGCCCGCAAGACCGATTGGGAGGAACATGAAGCCGGGGTCTGGCTGGGGCTAGGGCAGCGGATGCTGGCCACCGACCAGGACGAATACTCGCTGCTCAACGTGCGCCATGTGGAGCTGACCGCCCAAGAGGATGCCGGAACGGTCGATGGCTGAACTGACCCCCCAGGAGCGATTACAGCCCTCTTTGTTGGACCGGTTGGCCGACGATGAGCCGGACAAGCGGCAGGAATCCCGGGAGCAACGGGTGCTGAGCCTACGGCAGTTGCGGGCGGGCGTGTTGCGGGATCTCGGCTGGCTGCTGAACGCCGGCAATCTGCTGTCCCTGGAGGTTCTGGAGGACTACCCCCAAGTAGCCCGTTCGGTCCTCAACTACGGCCTGCCGGACCTGGCTGGCCAGACCGCCTCCAGCCTTGAACTAGGCGATCTGGAACGGATGCTACGGCAAATCATCTGGGACTTTGAACCCCGGATTATCCGCAACACCCTCAAGGTCCGGGCCACCCTGGACGAGACCCAAATGAGCCACAACACCATCGTCTTCGAGATTCGGGGCGAGTTGTGGGCGCAGCCCCTGCCCGAGGAGCTGTACCTGAAAACCGAAGTGGACCTGGAAGCCGGCACGGTGGCGGTTTACGACGCCATGGGAGGCCGCGGCTGATGGACCCGCGGCTGCTCAAGTACTACAACCGCGAGTTGCAATTCATCCGCGAGATGGGTGGCGAGTTTGCCCAGGAATTTCCCAAGATCGCCGGTCGGCTGGGGCTGGAAGGCTTCGAGTGCGCCGACCCTTATGTGGAGCGCTTGCTGGAAGGTTTCGCGTTTTTGGCGGCCCGGGTCCAACTCAAGCTAGACTCTGAGTTTCCCCGCTTCACCAAGCACCTCATGGAGATGGTCTACCCCCATTACCTGGCGCCCACCCCATCCATGGCGGTGCTGCGCTTACAGCCGGAATACGGCGAGGGTTCCCTCAATGAGGGCTTTGTGATGCCCCGGGGCAGCGTGCTGAAAAGCATACAGGGCAAGAGGGAGTCCACGCCCTGTGAGTTCCGCACCGCCCACTCGGTCACCCTCTGGCCCCTAGAGCTGGTGGAGGCGGAATACTTCGCCGGGCCAGGTTCCTTCAAGTCTCTGAATCTCGCTGGCCGCCAACAGGCCAGGGCCGGGGCGCGGCTGCGGCTGCGCACCGCCACCGGAGTGAGCTTCTCCGAACTGGCCATGGACCGGCTGGTGCTGTTTTTGCGCGGCGCCGACGCCCTGCCCATGCGTCTCTATGAGCAGTTTTTGGGTAACGCCGTGGCCCTGGTGGCCCGACCTTTGGGCAAGCCCCCGGCTTGGCAGGAAACCTTGCCCAAGACCCACATCCGCCGGTTGGGTTTCGAGGAAGATCAGGCGCTGCTCCCTTACGGGCCGCGCTCTTTCCAGGGCTATCGTCTGCTCCACGAGTATTTCGCCTTGCCAGCCCGGTTTATGTTCGTGGAACTGTCCGGGCTAGGATCGGCGGTGCGCCGCTGCAAAGACAGCCAACTGGAGTTGATCGTGCTGTTCGATCGGGTTGACCCGGCCCTGGAGAACGCCGTGGAGGCTGCCCAGTTTCAGTTGTTCTGCACCCCGGCCATTAATTTGTTTCCCAAGCGGGCCGACCGTATTCATCTGAGCAACCGGCTGTCCGAGTACCATATTCTGCCAGACCGGGTGCGGCCCATGGATTACGAGGTCTATCAGGTGCTGGAGGTCACCGGGTTTGGCACCACCGAGGCCCGAGAACAGACCTTCCGGCCTTTTTATGCCGCCGACGATCTCAGCGTGCAAAGCCAGGAAGCGGCCTATTATCAAGTGCGCCGAGAGCCACGTTTGCTATCCTCCCGCCAACAGCGCCTGGGGCCGCGTTCCAGCTATGTGGGCAGTGAGGTGTTCGTGACGCTGGTGGACACCAACGAAGCGCCCTTCCGCTCGGATCTGCGTCAATTGGGGGTGAGCGCCCTATGCACCAATCGGGATCTGCCCCTGACTATGCCGGTGGGCAAGGGTGACGCCGATTTTACCTGGGAGGCCGGGGAGCCACTGGAATCGGTGCGGGTGGTGGCAGGACTGACCAAACCCAAACCCTCCCCGGCCGAGGGGGACGTTACCTGGAAGCTGATCAGTCATTTATCCCTCAATTACCTGTCCCTGGTGGACAATGACCCGGAGCAGGGGGCCGCCGCTCTGCGCGCCCTGCTGAACCTCTATGGAGGCATGGGCGAGGCAGTGACCCGTAAGCAGATCGAGGGGTTGCGCTCGGTGTCCTCCCAGCCTGTTATCCGGCAGTTGCCGGACCCCGGCCCCATCACCTTCGGTCGGGGCCTGGAAGTGACTGTGGAACTGGACGAGGCCGCTTTCGAGGGCACCGGGGTGTTTCTGATGGGGGCGGTGCTGGAGCAGTTTTTCGCCCGCTATGTCTCTCTCAATTCGTTCACCGAAACCGTGATCCGCACCACCGAGCGCGGCGAGATTATGCGATGGCCAATCAGGATCGGACGACGCCAGACCCTATAGAACTGGCACGGGACCTGGCCGAACGGCCCTGGAGCTTTGATTTCTTCCAGGCCCTGCGGCTCCTGGAGTGCGCCCATCGGCGGCAGCCCCGGCTAGGCCGCTCCCTACGCCCGGCCGATGACTCGGTGCGCCTGGCCCAAGAACCCTCACTGATTTTTGCCCCGTCCACCCTGGCCGCCTTCGAGCCGCGCAGTGGGGGGCCGCCACGTCTGGAAGTGCGATTTTTCGGCCTGCTTGGTCCCAACGGTCCCCTGCCTTTGCATCTGACCGAATATGCCCGGGAGCGGCTGCGCAACGTTCATGACCCCACCTTCGTGCGGTTTCTGGACGTGTTCCATCATCGTATGCTGTCTCTGTTCTACCGGGGCTGGGCCGACGCCCAACCCACGGTGAGCCTGGATCGTCCCGAGGACGACCGCTTTTCCGGCTATCTGGGGGCCTTGTTCGGGATGGGCATGGGGGAACTGCGGGAGCGGGACGCGGCGCCGGATTTCGCCAAGCTCCATTACGCCGGCCGGTTGGTCTGCCAAACCCGCCACCCCGAGGGCTTGAGGGCCATGATCGCCGATTTTTTCCAGATTCCGGCGGATATCCAGGAGTTCGTAGGCCATTGGATGACCATTCCCCCAGCCCTGCGCTGCCGGTTGGGGGAGTCGCCGGAGACCGGCGCTCTGGGCTTGAGCGTCACCATCGGCGAACGGGTTTGGGATCGCCAGCATAAGTTTCGCGTGGTCCTGGGGCCTATGGGCTACGCGGATTTCCAACGACTGCTGCCCGGGGGCGACAGTCTCGGGCGGCTGGTGGCCTGGGTGCGAAACTACTGCGATGACGAGCTGGCTTGGGATCTGCGCCTGATTCTGCGCAAGGAAGAAGTTCCTCCCCTGCGGCTGGGGACCGATGGCCGCTTGGGCTGGACCACGTGGCTGACCAGCCGTGTCCCAGAGCGGGACGCCGATGATCTGTTGCTGAATGCCCGGGCCTATGCCGATGGTCTGAACCGTAAGCTAGATCACGGGATAGAGTGACAGATGTTCACAGGAAACCCCGCTCAAGGGGGTTACAATAACGCTGGACCGGTGAGACCGGTTCACAGCCCGGGAGTGTTGCAATGAGCGAAATCAGTCGCGTCGCCCTGTTCGGCAAGCTGAATCGGGTGGGCTACAAGGCCATCGAGGCGGCCACCGTGTTCTGTAAAATGCGCGGCAACCCCTATGTGGAACTGATTCACTGGCTGCATCAGGTTCTGCAACTCCAGGACTCCGACCTACACCGGATCATCAAGCAGTTCAATATCAACCCCTCGGTGCTGGCCAAGGACTTCACCGAAGCCCTGGACCGGCTGCCCCGCGGCTCCACGTCCATTACCGACCTGTCCTCCCATGTGGAGGAGGCCGTAGAGCGAGGCTGGGTGTACGGCACCCTGATGTTCGGGGAGTCCCAGGTGCGCACCGGCCATCTGGTGGTGGGCATCCTCAAGACCCCTGGCCTGCGCCACGCTCTGGTGGCCATTTCCGGGGAGTTCCACAAGCTCAAGGTGGACACCCTCACCGAACGCTTCGACGAGGTGGTGGATGGCTCCCCCGAGGCCGCCCTGGGCGCCAGTGACGGCTTCCAGGCGGGCGGTGGCGCGGCTCCCGGAGAGGCTAGCGGCGCCATGCCCCCAGCCCAGATGGGCAAGCAGGAGGCCCTCAAGCAGTTTTCCGTGGACCTCACCGAAAAAGCCCGTAACGGGGAGCTGGACCCCATCGTGGGGCGGGACGACGAGATCCGCCAGATTATCGACATTCTGATGCGTCGGCGTCAGAACAACCCCATCCTCACCGGCGAGGCCGGGGTGGGCAAGACTGCGGTCGTGGAGGGCTTCGCCCTACGCATCGCCGCCGGGGAGGTGCCGCCGCCCCTGGCCGAGGTGACTTTGCGCACCCTGGACGTGGGCCTGCTCCAGGCCGGGGCCAGCATGAAAGGGGAATTCGAAAACCGCCTCAAGCAAGTCATTGAAGAAGTCCAGTCCTCCCCCCAGCCGATTATCCTGTTTATCGACGAGGCCCATACCCTGATCGGCGCTGGCGGCGCGGCGGGCACCGGGGACGCCGCCAACCTGCTCAAGCCCGCCCTGGCCCGGGGCACCCTGCGCACCGTGGCCGCCACCACCTGGGCCGAGTACAAGAAATACTTCGAGAAAGACCCGGCCCTGACCCGCCGTTTCCAGGTGGTGCAGGTCCAGGAGCCTTCCGAGGAGAAAGCCATTCTGATGCTGCGGGGCATGGCCACCACCATGGAGCAGCACCATCGGGTGCAGGTCCTGGACGAGGCCCTGGAGGCGGCGGTCAGATTGTCTCACCGTTACATCCCCGCCCGCCAACTCCCGGACAAAGCCGTGAGCCTGCTGGACACCGCCAGCGCCCGGGTAGCCATCAGCCTGAACGCCGTGCCCGCCCAGGTGGAAGACAGCCGCCGACGCATCCAAGCTCTGGAGACCGAGCTAGAGATCATCGGTCGGGAGAGCGCCGTGGGTTTGGACACCCGCGCCCGCCAGGAGCGAACCGACGCCGCCCTGGCCGCCGAGGCAGAGCGCCTGGCTGGTCTTGGGCACCGTTGGAACGCCGAGAAGGACCTGGTGGACCGGATTCTAGAACTGCGCGGACAACTGCGGGGCGAGGCCGGCGCCGTGGAGGGCGCCGCCAGCGAGCTGGAACAGGCCGCCGACCAAACCGCCGCCGCCCAAGGCGCGGTGACGCTAGACCCGGCCCAGCGCCAGACCTGGCTGGACGAACTCAACGGCTTGCAGGATCAACTGGCGGAACTGCAAGGGGAAAGTCCCCTGATCCTGCCCAGCGTAGACGCCCAGGCCGTGGCCTCAGTGGTTCAGGACTGGACCGGCATTCCCGTGGGCCGGATGGTCAAAAACGAGATCGAGACCGTCCTCAAACTGGCCGACACCCTCAACCAGCGGGTCATCGGCCAGCGCCATGCCCTGGAGATGATCGCCCGACGCATCCAGACTTCCCGGGCCAGTCTGGACAACCCCAGCAAGCCCATCGGTGTGTTCATGCTCTGCGGCCCCTCCGGGGTGGGCAAAACCGAGACCGCCCTGACCCTGGCCGAGGCCCTGTACGGGGGCGAGCAGAACGTCATCACCATCAATATGAGCGAGTTCCAGGAGGCCCATACCGTCTCCACCCTGAAAGGAGCGCCCCCTGGCTATGTGGGCTACGGGGAGGGGGGATTGCTCACCGAGGCAGTGCGCCGTCGGCCCTACAGCGTGGTGCTGCTGGACGAAGTGGAAAAAGCCCACCCGGATGTCCACGAGATATTCTTTCAGGTTTTCGACAAGGGCTGGATGGAGGACGGAGAGGGCCGACATATCGACTTCAAGAACACGGTGATCCTGCTCACTTCCAACGTAGGTTCGGAGCTGATCATGAACCTATGCCGAGACCCGGAGTTGATGCCCGAGCCGGAGGGTATCGCCAAGGCCCTGCGGGAGCCACTGCTGAAGGTATTCCCGGCAGCCCTGTTGGGGCGGCTGGTGACGATTCCCTATTACCCCTTGAGCGACGGGATGATCGCCACTATCGTGCGTCTGCAACTGGGGCGCATCGAGCGGCGCATCCGGGAGAACCATGAACTGCCCTTCCACTACGACGACGCGGTGGTGGAGTTGATCGTCAGCCGCTGCACCGAGCTGGAAAGCGGCGGCCGGATGGTGGACGCCATCCTCACCAACACCGTACTCCCGGCCCTCAGCCAGGAACTCCTCAGCCGCATGCTCGAAGGCGTCCCCGCCGCCCATATTCAGGTGAGTGTGGTGGACGGGGATTTCCGTTATGATTTCGGTTGAGGCAGGGCCGTGGGCTATTATATTAAACTAGGGGTTCCGGGCGCCGCTTTTCCCGGCGCTTCGGGGCTGTATCCAGGCAACGGCGCGACTTTCTAGAACAATGTCCTATCCAGACTCCCCCGCCACGGCGCAGATCCGTATCCCCACCCAGAACCTCAGCATCAAGCTGGAGGCCATCGACTTGCGGGTGCTGTCCGGTCCCGACGCCGGCAAGGAGGAGACCTTCTGTCTGCCCTCCCTGCGCATCGGCACCGCCTCCGACAACGATTTCGCCATCAATGACCGTACCGTATCCCGCCATCACCTGGAGTTGCGGCTGACCTCCAACGGCCTGCTCCTCAAGGATCTGGGTTCCACCAACGGCACCTTTATCGGCGACCTGCGGGTGACCGAGACGGTATTGGGCACCGAGACCGAATGCACCCTGGGCTATACCCAGGTGCTGATTCGTCAGCGCACCGAGGAGCGCCAGGTGTCGGTGCGCAAGCAAGATCATCTAGGGTCACTGGTGGGCGGCTCCGAGCGCATGCGGGAGCTGTACGGCATGATTCGCGCCGTGGCCTCCACCCCGGCCACGGTGATGATCCGCGGCGAGTCTGGGGCTGGCAAGGAGATGGTGGCCCGCACCATTCATGAGCTGTCCGAGCGCACCGGGCCGCTGGTGGTGTTCGATGCCTCGGTGACCGACCTGGAGATGGTGCGCAACGATCTGTTCGGCCACGTCAAGGGCGCGTTCACCGGCGCCACCGGCTCCCGGGAAGGGGCCTTCCGCCAGGCCGATGGGGGCACCCTGTTCATCGACGAGATCGGCGAACTGCCCCTGGAGTTGCAACCCCGGTTACTGCGGGTGCTGGAAACCCGGGAGGTGACCCCCATCGGCTCCGACAAGCCCGCCCGGGTGGACGTACGGGTATTGTGCGCCACCCACCGGGACCTGGAGGCCATGGTCAAGGCCGGGGAGTTCCGGGCCGATCTGTTCTACCGCTTGGCCGTGGTGCCCATGCGGGTGCCGCCCCTTCGGGAGATCCGTGAGGATATCCCGATGCTGGTCAAGCACTTCAGCACGTCCATGAATCTGAGCTGCAAGGTTTCCGACGCTGCCCTGGCGGCCCTGCAACGCTACCACTGGCCCGGCAATGTGCGGGAACTGCGTAACGTCCTGGAGAGAGCTGCGGTACTTTGCCAAAACCAGGAACTCCAACCCAAGGACCTGCACCTGCCGGAGAGCGCCGCCCCGAGCCTGCCCGCCTCGGGTCCCGCCCTCCCGTCCTCCGCAGGCGCCGCCCCAGCCACCGGCCCGGGTCCAGAGACCTCCTCTGCGGCCCTGTCTCACCTCAAGGAACTGGAGAAAATGATGATCCTGGAGGCCCTGGCCCGGAACAATAACAACAAGGCCGCCGTGGCCCGGGAACTAGGCATCCCCCTGTCCACCCTGAAGCGACGGCTCAAGGATTATGAGGATGGGGGCGGGGACGAGGACTGAGGACAGCCATCACCTCAGACCTCCAAAAACCCCAGCTCGATCAACCGCCGGGTGACCCGTAGCACCTCCTCTCGCACCTGTCCACGGTCGCCGCCCACCTCGGCGGCCAGGGCCTCCACTAACTGCCCTAGGGAATGGCGGCCGTCGAACTCGGCCAGGAACCGGGCCATGTCTTCGGCCATGCCGATCCGGTAGGGTAGACCCCGTTCCCGGGTGAGCTGCATGCGGGCCGGTCGCCAGCGCCCTTCCTCACAGTGGAGTTCCTGCTCCAGGCGGGCGTCGGCCACCAGCACCGGGGCGGTTTGCAGCAACTGTTCGTCCCGGAGATGGGTGTTCAGAAAATCCTGGCCGGTGAAAAACCGCCACACCGCGTCCCCCACCGGCCTGTCGATGGGTTGAGGGGGCAGTTCGTCGAAGCGCAGCCAGTTGTGGCCGTGGCGGCGGCGCATGAAGATCAGCCCGCCGAAAATGGCGCTAACCCCGTGTTCCCGGTAATAGTCCAGCCATTGGCTGTAATGGGCTACGTCCACTTCGGTGCTGGCCGGGGGCGTCTCCCGTAGCCGGGTCAGGGCGTACAGGGACGGGGAGCGGGCATAATCCTTGAGCACCCAGACATCGCAGCCCAGTCCCTCGAACCAGGGGGCGAGCCGCTCCGGCCAGGGCTGATCGCCGATTTGCACCCATTCACAGATCATCTGGAAAAACCCCCCGTCGTTCAGGTAATCGGGGGCCTCGCGCACCAGTTTGCGGCAGAAGCCGTCCAGGGCCATGCCGCTATCCCGGTACAGAAACCGCTTGTCCGGGGCCAGCACGAAGGGCGGGTTGGTGACAATCTGATCAAAGCGCCGACCGGCCACCGGGGCGAAGCCGTCGCCGGTCAGGCAACGGATATTCTCAAAGCCGTTGAGGCGAGCGTTGAAGGCGCCGTAACCCTCGGCTCGGGGGTTGAGGTCGGTGGCCCAGACCGTTTCGCTGTGGGTGGCGGCGGCCAGGCTTTGGATGCCGCAGCCAGCCCCCAGGTCCAGGGCGCTGGCCACCGGCCGATCCAGGGTGAACTTGAGCAGATGGGCGGCGGTAGGCCCCAGGGACAGCACATGTTCAAAGCCCTCGGCGGACTCCAAATGGCGATCGGGGTCGGAGGCCACCAGCCAGTCCCGGAATGGCACGATTTGCACCTTAGACACCAGGCTGCCCGAGGCGGCATGGAGCAAGCCGTGGTCCAGCAGCAGGTCCAGCACCGGGGTAGGCAGCAGTTGCCGGGCGGTGTCTTCGGATACCGGCGCCACGATGAAAAACCACCGGGCCAGGACATTGAACAGGGTAGGCTCCTGGGTGCAATCCAGCAGCCGGGCCATGTTCCGCAACTGGGCCGAAGGGGGGTTTACGGTGCCTAGGGTTTTTTGAAAACCCGCTTCGGTATAACCGGCATCCCGGAAGAAGTCCCGCAGGCGGCGGGCGGTGTCGATGGAGGGTAAGGTGAGCATGGGGGTGTTCTCCGGTTCAATTCCAGGGACCGGCCAGGGCCGCATCCCCCTCGGCCAGGGAGCGGAAGCAGGCCAGGCGCAAGGCATTGCGACGGCGGCTGCCCAACAGCGGCATCAGCCCCCGGTCCAAGAGGGCGGCGACGGCCCGCTCGCCCAGGACCACCTCGGCGCAAGGTTTGAGTATGGTCTCTCCGTGTTCCTCGTAGCTATGGGCAGGCAGGTCTTCCAGGTCCAGACGGTCCTGGAGATTCATGGCCCAGCCCCTGTCCGTGAAGGCCGCGCCCAGCAGCCGGGCGCAGGCGAAGGCCGGGTTGCCCCATAGCCAGGCGTGGTGGTCTTCGGTGGAGGCGAGTTCCTCGAAGTCGAAACTGTCCACCGGGTCGGTGCGCGCCCCATAGGGCAGACGCAACAGCACCCGGGGCAGGGCCAGCCCCAGCCAGGGAGCCACTGGGCTTTGGCGCAGGGCCTGCCAGCGGCGGTCGGACTCCAGGTCCAGGGCTCGCCAGTCGGTTGGGTCCGGGGTCTTGGCCAGGGATCGGCAGCCCGCCAGGCTGGGGTCGGCGGCGGCCAGCAGCGGCCCGCCAGCATGGGCGGCCACCGCTCCCAGCCCGGCCAGCAACCGCACGGACTCCCGATCAGGCCCAAAAGTATAGTCCACCACCAGCAGCGACCAGGGGGAGCGGTCGGTTTCGGTCAGCCGCCGAAACAGGGCCGAGGTGGCCAGTTTCCCCCCGGTCCCCTCCAGATCGGCGCTCAGTTCCGCCCGGCTGGCATCCAGCAGCCCCACGCTCAACTCCTCGCCCGTCTCCAGATTGCTCACCAACTCCCAGGCCGAGCGCCAGGCCGCCTCTAGGGCCTGAAAGTCCGGGTGGTGTAGCACCCGGCGCAGGTGTTCGGCGATGGCCTGGTCCACGGCCACTAGGTAGTGTTCCTGGCCGGCGGTGTCCGGTAGCAGATAAGGGGCCACCACCGAGCGCAGCAGGCTGTGAATGTTCGCCGCCGGGCGGTCCGTCGGCTTGCCCAGCAGTCGCCCGAACAGCTCGGCATCGTTTTCCGGGGCGGGTTCCGGGGGCGCTGGGGAGGGCGTCAGCCCCGGCCCCAGTTCGGCGGCGGCCTGGGAGAAGGTGTTCGGATTTGCTAGCCGCTTGCGGGTGTCCCTGAGGCCCTGGAACAGTTCCAGGCGTCGGTATAGGGCATCGGGGTGGAAATCATCCAATTCGCGGAAATCCAGGCGGCCCGCCGTAGGCAGTTCCAGACAAGGCGCCAGTCGGGCCAGGCGTTCGTCGAAGTTGTCCACGTCCAGGGACACAAGGGACCGGTCGGCCAGGGTCTCGGTAACGCCCCGGTTGCTCCGACCGCTGAAATCTCCCAGCAGCAAGATCCGCATGGGGGTATCCCCCCGGGGCTGCGGGGCCGGTTTATGGAAACGGAATTCAAAATCCAGGTGGCCGGGCATGGTACGGACCTCCAGGGTGGCGTGTTGTTTGGATTCTAGAGCGCCAGCCTGCCCGGCGCACCCTCGCAAGAGCGCCGGCAGGGAAACCGTAGCATGGATTGCGGATTTTTAAGCTATCTTTATTGATCGGGTTAGTGAATTTAACGGCTGGGTCAGTGAAGCAAGACGCCGGGCCGTATAACCGACGGCAGACGCAGCCACAATAACAGCCTCGCCCCCCCCGCGCTGCCTTTATCTGTTTTTGCCAAGGGCTTTCATGGAGAACCTACCGATGGCAACACAATCCAATCCCGTCTCCAGTCCCCAATCTCCCAGCCTGCCCGGGCTGGAAGTGGTGGGCCGGGGCATTTATCTGCAACCCCGCCAGCCCTATGAACTGAAAGACGTGCTGTTCAAGCGGGACAATCATTGGACATATCTATCCGGGGAGACTGGGCACAGCTATTCCCTGCCTGGGGGCTACGAGATCAACGACAGCCCCCCCATGCCGGCCCGCCAGGCCCTTAATCAGACGGTGATCGTGGAGTCCTGGGAACGACTAGACAAGCAGCTGAGCGTGGACACCAGCGTCACTGCCAGCTCCAAGCTGTTCAGTGTTGACGCCACCGCCAGCCAGGCCCGACAGCTCCAGTCCAACGAAGAAGCCTATTACGCTTTGCGCAGTTCCTTCGTGCCCCTGTGGTCGGTGTACCTGCCCGATCTGTCCGCCTTCCCCAAGCCAGCTTTCAAGCTGGATATCCCCGCCCCCTTCAAACACGCCAACCGCCGGGCCTATGACGCGTTTTTCGAGCGCTACGGCACCCACTTCGTGAAGCGGGCCTGGGTGGGGGGCAAGGCCGTGCTGGCCTTTACCGTTACCAAGTCCTCCCAGCTCAGTAAGGAGGATATCAAGGCCGGCATCACCGCCAGCTTCGGCGGCGCCGGTTCGGGCAGCGCCAGTACCGCCCTATCGGAGAAACGGGAAAAGCTCCGGAGCAATTCCGAATGCACGGTGATGGGCAAGGGCGGGGACGAGCCGGCCCTGGCCTCGCTCAGCTCCCTGGATGAGGCCAGCTACAATGCCTGGCTGACCACGGTCAAGCAAAACCCCCAGGTCATCGAGCTGGAAGTGGCCGGCATCTGGACTTTGATCGACGACCCCAAAAAGGCCGCCGCCCTGCAAGAGGCCTATGTGGCGGCCACTGCTTTTCCGCCCATTTCGGCCCTGTTCAGCCTTGGACCCACCCTGTACTTTCTCAGGGGCAATCAGTGCTTCACCTATGACAGCGCCCAACGCAGCAGTGAAAAGCCGAAGCACATCAAGGAATTCTGGCCGGAACTGGGGGACACGCTGTTCGAGCGGCCGGACGCGGCCATCTCCGGCTATCGGATGACCGGGCCAAACGGGGAGAATCTGTCCCACAAGCTGTACCTGTTCAAACGCGACCAGTTCACCCGCCTGGACATGAAGACCGGCAAGCTCGACAAAGGCTATCCCAAGCGCATCGCCGAGGGCTGGCCGGGGGTGAGTTTCGACCGCATCGACGCCGCCCTCAACACCGGCCCGGACGCCATTTATTTTTTCCGGGGCGGTCAGTACATCCGCTTCAATTTCCTGACCAATCGCGCCGACGGCGGCTACCCGGAACCCATCGCCAAACGCTGGACAGGGGTGATTTTCGAGCGCATCGACGCGGCCTTTTACTGGGGTAACGAGAAAGTGTATTTCTTCAAGGATGACCAATACATCCGCTACGACATGGCCGTTTACCAGTCCGATCCCGGCTATCCGAAGTTCATTATCGGTAGCTATGTGGAAGACTGGAAATTCTTCGAGTGACAGGGGGACCGGACATGACTGAACAGACGACGAAATTCAAGGAAGCCGAAGGCGTGGTCCGCAAATACATGCTGGCCACCGCTGGCGCTGGCCTGATGCCCCTGCCTTTGGTGGACTTGGTGGCCGTATCGGGCCTTCAGTTGGCCATGCTCAACAGCCTGGCCAAGTTGTATCGGATCGAGTTTTCCGAGGAACTGGGCAAGTCGGTCATCGCCTCTCTGGTGGGCGGTGGTCTGCCCCTGCCCCTGTCCACCGCCCTGGCTAGCCTGCTGCGGGGCGTGCCTCTGCTGGGACCCGCAGTGGGTTTCATGGGCGTGGCGCTGTTCGCCGGGGCATCCACCTATGCCCTGGGCCGGGTGTTCATCCAGCACTTTGAATCGGGGGGCACTTTCCTGACCTTCGATCCCGAAAAGGTGCGGGATTTCTATAATCAGAAAGTGGACGAGGGCAAACAGGAGGTGGGTAAGAGCTTCGCGGGCGTGAAGCCCTGAGGTAGCAGGACCCCATGGCCACGGTTTCCCTGGGAACCGTACATGATCGTTGCCCCTCATCGGTTTTGCGTCGAGAGACCCCGTCCTTAATGACGGATTATTAGGGCGGGGAGAATTGCCCTTAGACCTTGGCGCGTCGTCGCTCTGGGCTGACCCGCGACGGCGTTCCGGCCCGCCCATCTCCAACAGCCCTCGGGACGTCTCGCCCTCTGGCACGGTACACCGCCGCTGCCCGTTCACTGGTTTGGCCAGGAACTTGCCAATCACTCCTTCGTTGAGGCCGTAACACGCGAACCGGTCGGTTGGCGAGGGAAATTTCCCAAATAAATTGCGACTTTGTGGTTCATCTTCTTCCTGTCTCCCCGCGCATCCATTGATGCATCCCCCAAAGGGGGGGTGTGCTTTCGAAACTCTCAGCATCAGGAGACGATCATGTTGCTACAAAACTCGCGTATTTTTCCCGTTCGCAAGGGCAATCTATCCCCAACCCGGGGAGCGGCCATGGCCATGTCCCTGGCCTGCGGCCTCACCCTGATGGCGCTTGGCGCGCCCGCCCACGCCAAATGCGTTACGGTCGCTTTCAGCGTGCCTTATGCTACAGGCGAGGTCACATTATCATACGACCCCAAGAAAACGGGCGCCTCGCCCGACGAAATAGCCAAGGTGAAGATCACCAAGGATATGTCGGCCGAGGCCAAGCGCGACAAAATCTTCAAGGCTTTGCCGAAAAAGTTTAAACCCAAAAAAGTCCAGGCATTAAACGGCAATCCCGGTATCCAGGTGTGCGATCTCACCGAATTTGGGAAAATTCTGTTCGATTCCGGCCTCACCAAGGAGGATGACATACTGTCATCAGTCAATATCAACTACGCGGCTTTGAATTTCGACCTGGTCTACAGCCGCGAGGGTCTGAACGGCAAGCCCGCAAGCTTCAAGGTTGGCGTGCTGACCGACCGGGGCCAGGTGGAATACACCTACAACGCCGTGGACACTGTTCCCGGTGAGATCATCTACGGGGCGGGGTTGGCGACACGGCTGGTGGAGGGATTGAGAGTGGCGGCCAATGATCTAGGCGCCCGGCTCGACCTCAATGGCAACCAGATCATGGTGACTTTCGACACGGGCGTCAGCAAAACCGGCGCGGGGGTGACGTTCCAGTCCACCGCCAATAGCGGCGGTATCAGTGGAGTGATCGAAGCGGGCGATCCCACGGTTTTGGTGCTGGATATAGACAGGGTTCTGACGCCGGTTCCAGATTTCGGTCTACGGCCGATTATTCAAAACCCGCCGAGCTTAAACTTGACGCCCGGTAACTGATCCGACCCTCCGTGATTCCTCACGGGGAGGCGGGCAATGGCTCCCGACCGGGGCTGTTGCCCGCCATTTTGCATTGGGCCTCCACAATGGAAAAGCAGACCCGGCCCTGGCCATCTCATGGGTTGCTTAGAGTCCGAGCCTCGGGGTTTGGGCCTCATGGACTGCGAACGCCTCCCGCAGCACCGCTCGCAGCCGCTGCTCATCCACCGGCTTGGTCAGGAATTTGAAGATTGCCCCCTCGTTGATGGCGTCTACCAGGGTGTTCATATCGCTGTGGCCGCTCAGGATGATCCGGGTGGTGTCGGGATACAGCTCCCGGACCCGGCGCAGAAACTCATTGCCCTGCATTCCGGGCATCAACTGGTCCGAGATCACCACCCCCACCGGATAGCGGGCCAGCAGGTCAAAAGCCTCCCAGGCGCTGCCGGCGGTGAGGATGCGATAATTCTGGCCGCGCAGCCCGCGGCGCAGGCCAGCGGTGAGCCGAGTTTCGTCGTCCACCAGTAATAGGGTGCGCTGCTGATGGGTCTCGGGGCGGGCGGTGGTCAGGCTGCGGCCTTCCTTAAGCAGCAGTGTGGCTTCATCGGCGGGCAGAGGACGGCTGAAGAAATAGCCTTGAATCTCTTCAACCCCGTTGCTGCGGAGAAACTCCAATTGCGCTTCGCTCTCTACCCCTTCGGCCAGTACGCGCAGCTTCAGGCTCTGGCCTAAGGCGGCGATGGCCTGGGCGATGGCGGCGCTGTCCGGGTCGTGAGTCACATCCCGAACAAAGGATTTATCGATTTTCAAGCGATCAATGGGAAAGCGGTTCAGATAGCTGAGGCTGGAGTAGCCGGTGCCGAAGTCGTCGATGGCGATGGTAACGCCCAGCGTCTTGAGGGCGCGCAAGGTCTCGGTGGTCTTGTCGGCGTCGTCCATGAGCAGGCTTTCGGTGATCTCCAACTCCAGCCAAGGACGTTCTGGATAACAGGCGATCAGCCGTTGCACCTGGGACACCAGATCCGGCTGACGGAACTGCCGGGCCGATAGATTGACGGCCATGTGCAGGGGCGGCAGGCCCGATGCCTGCCAGTCTTGCAATTGCTCCCAGGCGGTTTTCAGCACCCAGTCGCCGATGGGCACGATCAGCCCGGTTTCCTCGGCCAAGGGGATGAAATCCCCCGGTGGGATCAGCCCATGCTGGGGATGACGCCAGCGCAGCAGGGCCTCCATGGCCATCACCTGGCCGCTGGCCAGATCCACCTGGGGCTGGTAGTGAAGCTGAAACTCGTCGTTTTCCAGGGCCTGGCGCAGGCTGTTTTCCAGTTCTAGGCGTCGGGATACTTGCTGGGTCATCTCCAAGCGATAAAACACATACTGGTCCCGGCCATTCTCCTTGGCGTGATACATGGCGGTATCGGCGTGTTTCATGAGCTGCACCAGATTGTCGCCGTCATCGGGGTAAACGGCGATACCGATGCTGGCAGCGATGGTGATTTCCCGGCCCCCCACCAAAAACGGCCCGCGCAGCACCTCCAGCACCTTGGCGGCCACTAGGGCGGCATCTTCACTGTGCTGCACCGGGTCTAGCAGCAGCACGAACTCGTCGCCCCCCAGCCGGGCTACGGTATCGCTCTCCCGCAGGCAGCCGTTCAGGCAGGTGGCCACCGACTTGATCAGCCGGTCACCGGCGTCGTGGCCCAGGGTATCGTTGATCCATTTGAAGCGGTCCAGGTCTGCGAACAGCAGCGCTAGACGGTGAGGAGTGCGCCGGGCCTGAGCCAGGGATTGTCCCAGACGCTCGGCCAGCAGCACCCGGTTAGGCAAGCCGGTAAGGGTATCGTGATAGGCCAGCCGTTGCACCCGTCGTTCGGCGTGGCTGGCCTCCAGCATCCGCCGGGTGCGCTGGCGCAGCACCGCCCAGTGGATGGGCTTGGTAATGAAATCCGAAGCCCCGGCTTCAAAAGCCTGGCTGACGGAATCATCGTCATCCAGGCTGGTGACGATCAGGATAGGGATGGACTTGCCCCCGGGCAGGGCGCGAATCTGTCTACAGGCGTCGAAACCGTTCAGTTTCGGCATCACCGCGTCCATCAGCATCACATCCGGGGACAGCTGGGTGAAGGCGGCGACGGCTTCCTGGCCATTCTCGGCTTCTTCGATCCGATAACCTTCCCGGGCCAAGGCATAGCTCAGCATGCGACGCATCAACAGGTCGTCGTCCACCACCAGTACCAAGGGTGCTTCGGGGGTTGCTAGCAGATTGGCTTGCATCCAGAGGGCTTCCTAAATAGGTGTGCGCGACCTGTACTATGTCGGCAGGGCGAGGCGACAGTTTATGATCAGTGGGTGAACCGTCGGCATACCCTGGGTTCTACCCTGTCTATACTCGTTGCTTAGCGGCGGTTTTCGGAGCGCCGGATTTCCGGGCTGGCCCGGCTTTATTCAACCAAAAAGGCTTGATCACTATGTGTGCCGACTATGTTCGCCCCCAGGTTCTGCAAACCATCACCACCGCTTGGCCAGGTCGGCCCTATCCCCTGGGCGCCACTTGGGATGGCGAGGGTGTCAACTTCGCCTTGTTTTCCGAAAATGCCACTGCGGTGGAACTGTGTTTGTTCGATCCTCGGGGCCGACGGGAGATCAAGCGCATCACCCTATCCGAACAGACCGACCGGGTCTGGCACGCTTATCTGCCCGAGGCCCGGCCAGGACTGCTCTACGGCTACCGGGTCCACGGACCCTATGAACCCGAACAAGGCCACCGTTTCAACCCCAAGAAACTGCTGCTAGACCCCTATGCTAAGTCCATCGTGGGCAATCTGCGCTGGAGCGAGGCTCAGTTCGGCTACAAGGTTGGCCACAAGCAGGAGGACCTGAGCTTCAACCAACGGGACAGCGCCTCGGGCATGCCCAAGTGCAAGGTCATCGACCCGGCCTTCACCTGGGGGGATGACCGTTCACCCAATACGCCTTGGCATGACACGGTCATCTACGAGATGCATGTCAAGGGCTTTACCCGGCTGCACCCGGATATTCCCCGGCAATTACAAGGAACTTACGCCGGCCTGGCCACCGCCCCAGCCATCGAGTATCTGCGCCGACTGGGGGTGACGGCGGTGGAGTTGATGCCTATCCACACCTTCGTCGACGACCATTACCTAACCAGCAGAGGGTTGCGTAACTACTGGGGTTACAACTCCATCGGCTTCTTCGCTCCAGATCGGCGCTACTCGGCTAGCGACAATGTTCAGGAGTTCAAGACCATGGTCAAGACCCTGCACTCGGCGGGTATCGAGGTGATCCTGGACGTGGTCTATAACCACACCGCCGAAGGCAATCACATGGGGCCGACCCTCTGCTTTCGAGGCATCGACAACGCCGCTTATTACCGGCTAACCTCGGACAACCCGCGCTTCTATATGGATTACACCGGCTGCGGCAATACCCTGAACATGATGCATCCCCGGGTGCTGCAACTGATCATGGACAGCCTGCGCTACTGGGTGCTGGAAATGCATGTGGACGGTTTCCGCTTCGACCTGGCCTCGGCCCTGGCCCGGGAACTCCATGCCGTGGACCAGCTCGGCGCTTTCATGGATATCATCCACCAAGACCCGGTGCTGTCCCAGGTCAAGCTCATCGCCGAACCCTGGGATCTGGGGGAGGGGGGCTATCAGGTGGGCAATTTCCCGGTGGGCTGGACCGAGTGGAACGGCAAATACCGGGACGTGGTGCGGGATTACTGGCGGGGCGAGGGAGGGCTGATCGGCGAACTGGCCTACCGGCTCACCGGCTCCAGCGACCTCTACGAACATTCCGGGCGGCGGCCCTATGCCAGCGTCAATTTCGTCACCGCCCATGACGGCTTCCCCCTCAACGACCTGGTCAGCTACAACGAAAAGCACAACGAGGCCAATCACGAGGATAACCGGGACGGCGAGTCCCATAACCGGTCCTGGAACTGTGGCGAGGAGGGACCCACGGACGATCCGGCCATTCTCGAACTGCGCGAGCGTCAACGGCGTAATTTCCTGGCCACCCTGTTTCTATCCCAGGGCGTGCCCATGCTGCTGATGGGCGACGAGATCGGCCGCACCCAGGGAGGCAACAATAACGCCTACTGCCAGGACACCGAGATATCCTGGATGAACTGGGCCGATGCCGAAGACAATCACGAACTGCTGTGCTTCGTGCGCCGACTGATGCAATTGCGCCGGGAGCATCCGGTGTTGCGTCGGCGGCGCTTCTTTCAGGGACGGCACATTCAAGGCTCGGACATCAAGGATATTGTCTGGCTGACCCCCGAAGGCCGGGAGATGAGCAACGAGGAGTGGAGCCATTCCTTCGCCCGCAGCCTAGGGGTTTACCTGGCCGGGGAGGCGCTAGTGGAGCCGGACGAACGGGGGTGTCCCCAAGAGGACGACGATTTCCTGCTGCTGCTCAACGCCCACCATGAGGAAATTGGTTTCACCCTGCCCCCATTCCGGCCAGAGGGTCGCTGGAAACGGGTGCTGGATACCGCTCTGGATCAGGGCCTGGACACCGGTTCCAGCTTGCCCATCAGCGACCGCTACCCGGTGCGGGGCCGATCCCTGGTGTTGCTGACACTGCCTCGATCAGCCCGTGGCGAGGCCGTGGTGGAGCCGGAAGCGGCGGGCGCGGTGGAGCCGGACGCCGTGGACGCGGTGGAGCCGGAAGCGGCGGGCGCGGTGGAGCCGGACGCCGTGGACGCGGTGGAGCCGGACGCCGTGGACGCGGTGGAGTCGGACCCGGTGGACGCGGTGGAGCCGAACGCCGTGGACGCGGTGGAGCCGAACCCGGTGGACGCGGTGGAGCCGGACCCGGTGGACGCGGTGGAGCCGGAAGCAGCGGGCGAGCCGGAAGCAGCGGGCGAGACCGGCGAGGTACAAGAACCGAAGACCCGTACGCTGCGCCGCCATGCCATGCCGTTTGGCGCCGAAGTGTTGGAGTCGGGCGGGGTACGGTTTCGGCTGTGGGCGCCGGAGGCCGAGCGGGTGGAACTGTGGCTGGCCAGCGGCGCTGTAGAGTTGACCCTGCCCATGGAAGCCCAGGGCGGTGGCTGGCACGAACTGATTTGCGACCAGGCCCAGGCCGGTAGTCGTTATGGGTTTCTCATCGACGGTCGCCAACGGGTCCCCGACCCAGCCTCCCGCTACAACCCCGAGGACGTCCACGGCCCTTCCCAGGTCATCGACCCGGCGGCCTTCGCCTGGAGCGACGATGAGTGGCGAGGGCGGCCCTGGGAAGAGGCAGTGGTCTACGAACTGCATGTGGGCGCCTTCACCTCCCAGGGTACGTTCGCGGCCATCAATGAACGTCTGGATCATCTGGTTGAGGTGGGGGTCACGGCCATCGAACTGATGCCGGTGGCGGACTTTCCGGGGAGCCGGGGTTGGGGCTACGACGGGGTGCTACCCTATGCGCCAGAAAGCCGCTACGGCCATCCAGACGAACTGAAGGCCCTGGTCCAGGCCGCCCACGCCAAGGGATTGATGGTCCTGCTGGATGTGGTCTACAACCATTTCGGTCCCGAGGGCAATTACCTGCATACCTACGCCAAGCGTTTCTTCACCGACCGCCACCACACCCCTTGGGGGGCAGCCGTCAATGTGGACGGCGAACACAGCGGCCCGGTACGGGATTTCTTTATCCACAACGCGCTGTACTGGCTGGAGGAATTCCATCTGGACGGGCTGCGCCTGGATGCCGTGCACGCCATTCTCGACGACTCCGACCGCCACCTGCTGGCGGAACTGGCCGAGCGGGTGCGCCAGGGGCCGGGCCAGGACCGGCCTATCCATCTGATCCTGGAGAATGAGGAAAACCAGACCCAATGGCTGGAGCGGGACCGGGACGGCCAACCCCAGCACTACACCGCCCAGTGGAACGACGACCTGCACCATGCTGTGCATGTGCTGCTCACCGGAGAGCAGGACGGCTATTACGGGGACTATGTCCACAAGCCCCTATGGTTTCTGGGCCGCTGTCTGGCTGAGGGCTTCGGCTTTCAAGGCGAACCTATGGACCACCGAGACGGCAAGCCCCGTGGCCAGCCCAGCGCCAGCTTGCCGCCCCTGGCCTTCGTCAACTTTATCCAGAACCATGACCAGGTGGGCAACCGGGCTTTCGGGGATCGGCTTTCGGCCGAGGTCGAGGCGCGGGCGCTGCAAGCGGCCATCGCTACTTATCTGCTGGCGCCCATGCCGCCCATGCTGTTCATGGGCGAGGAGTTCGCCAGCACCCGGCCGTTCCAGTTCTTCTGCGATTTTGATGGTGAGTTGGGGGCCGCAGTCACCGCCGGTCGACGTAAGGAATTCGCCCGTTTCGCCCAGTTCGCCGACCCTCAGGTCCGGGCGACCATCCCCGACCCCAACGACTCGGGCACCTTCGAAGCGTCCAAGCTGGACTGGGCCGAGCTGAACCAGGACCGTCACGCCGCCGTCCTGGCCCTGTACCGGGAACTACTGGACCTGCGCCGACGGGAGATCGTTCCCCGCCTGGCGGGCATGGGTGGGGGCAGCGGCCGTTTCGAGTTGCTAGACGGCGGTGGGCTGACGGTGCGCTGGACCCTGGGGGACGGCAGTCGGCTGGTTTATCTGGCGAATATGAGCGCCCAGCCCTCGGCTCCAGTGGCTCCCCCCAGGGGGCGGCTCCTCTACCAGAGCGAGCCCGGGCTACTGGAGGGGGCCGGGGAGGGGGGCTTGCCGCCTTGGTCGGTGTTTTATACGTTGGCGGATTAATCGTTCACAAGCCATTGCAGTCACTATATTTCAATTATTTTTAAGGAGTTGCCGATGACACCCCGCCAGGTCCTGGACCGGCTGTGCGAACTGTGCGGCATCGAGGCCGACTACACCGACATCTGGGGTCGGCGCCACCGCATTCCGACCCACACTAAGCAGGTGCTGCTGGCCGCCATGGGCTTGGACGTGTCCAACCGAGAGGCGGCTGCCCAAGCCCTGGAGGAACTGGAAAATCGTTCCTGGCGGCGGTTGTTGCCGCCGGTGGCGGTCCTGGTCGGCGAGTCGGCCCTGGCCGTCACCCTGCCCGCCACAGCCGCTGGGGATTGGGGCTGGACCCTGCATCTGGAGGGTGGCGGGCAACAACAGGGCCGCTTTGACCCGGCCCGCCTGCCCCTGCTGGAAGAGCGCCAGGTGGGTGGCGGGGACTACCGGCGTCTGAGTCTGACACTGGGAGAGCTTGCACCGGAGCCGGGTTATCACCGTCTGGAACTGGCCGGTCCCGAAGGGGAGACGGCGGCTATGGAGCTGATCGCCGCCCCGCAAGTCTGTCACCAGCCCACGGCCCTGGAGAGTGATGGCCGGGTCTGGGGACCGGCGGTGCAACTTTACACCCTGCGCTCCCGGCGCAACTGGGGCGTGGGCGACTTCGGCGACCTCAAGGCCCTGGTGGAAGAGGCCGCAGCCCTGGGCGCCGATATCGTCGGTCTCAATCCCCTGCACGCCCTGTTTCCCCACAATCCCGAGCATGCCAGCCCCTATAGTCCCTCCAGTCGGCTGTGGTTGAACGTGTTGTATCTGGACGTGGAACAGATCGCCGATTTCGCCGAATGCGCCCCGGCCCGGGACAGCGTGGCCGAGCCTGAGTTTCAGGCCCGGCTGCGGGCGCTGCGGGCCGCCGAGCAGGTGGCCTACGAAGACGTGGCCGCTCTCAAGTTCCAGGTGCTGAAGCAGCTCTACCGCCACTTTCGGGATCGGCATCTGAGTGCTGACAGTGTCCGTGGTCGGGCCTTCCGGGCGTTTCGTAAACAGGGCGGCGAGAGCCTGCGCGGCCAGGCCCTGTACGAGGCGTTGCAGGCGCATTTCCATGACCGGGACCCGGCGGTGTGGGGCTGGCCCCTATGGCCCAAGGAGTATCAGCGTCCAGACGCTCCGGCGGTGGTGGCCTTCGCCCGTCGCCACCGGGAACAAGTGGAGTTCCACGAATACCTGCAATGGCAGGCCGAGCTGCAACTGGCGGCGGTGGGGGAACGCTCCCAGACCCTGGGTCTGGGGGTGGGCATCTACCAGGATCTGGCGGTGAGTATCGACGGCGCCGGGGCCGAGGCTTGGGCGCATCAGGACCTCTACGCCCTGGAGGCGCGGATCGGCGCCCCCCCGGACGATTTCAGCCGTAAGGGTCAGGACTGGGGACTACCGCCCCTGATCCCGGACCGGCTACGGGAGGTCGGCTACGGGCCGTTCATCCAGATGCTGCGGGCCAATATGCGCCATTCCGGCGCCTTGCGCATCGACCACGTTATGGGCTTGAGCCGGTTGTATTGGGTGCCCGCCGGGGCCTCCCCCGCCGAGGGCGCCTACGTGCGCTACCCGCTCCGGGACTTGCTGGGCATTCTGGCCCTGGAAAGCCAGCGCAACCAGTGTCTGGTGATCGGCGAGGATCTGGGCACCGTGCCCCCGGATCTGGGGGAGGCCATGGGTCCCCTGGGGGTACTGTCCTATCGGCTGCTGTATTTCGAAAAACAGGCCGACGGGGCCTTTAAAGCGCCAGACCAGTACCCCCGACAGGCCCTGGTGGCGGTCACCACCCATGACTTGCCCACCCTGCCCGGGTGGTGGGCCGGGCGGGATGTGGACCTGCGCCAGGAGCTGGACCTATATTCCGAGTCCCGCCAGCGTTTGGAGCAGATTGTGTTGCGCTCCGAGGACCGGGCGCGGCTGCTGGTGGCTCTGGAGGAGCAGGGCCTGCTGCCGGCGGGGCTGTCACCCCACCCGGTGGCCACCCCGGAGCCGACCCCGGAGCTGATCCGAGCGGTCTATGTGTACCTGGCCCGTAGCCCGGCGAAGCTGCTGATGATCCAGCCCGAGGACCTATTCGGTCAGGTGGATCAGGTGAACTTTCCAGGGACTACGGATCAGTATCCCAACTGGCGGCGCAAGCTGCCCCTGAACCTGGAGGACTGGCCCACCGATCCCCGGGTCCAGGCCCTGGCCGAGGCCCTGGGCGCCGAGCGCCACCCGGCCCGCCAGTCGGTGGCGCCGGTCCCCGGTCCCGCCCCCTTGCCCGAAGCCGCCGGTTGCATTCCCAGGGCCACCTACCGGCTGCAATTCAACAAGGATTTTCCCTTTGACCGAGCCACGGCCATCGTGCCCTATCTCCATGAGCTGGGCATCAGCCATCTCTACGCCTCTCCCTATCTGGAGGCCCGGCCCGGCAGCCTGCACGGCTATGACATCATTGGCCATGATCGATTGAACCCGGAGATCGGCGACCGGGACGCCTTCGAGTCCCTACATCAGGCCCTGTCCTCCCGGAGCATGGGCCAGATTCTGGACGTGGTGCCCAACCACATGGGCGTGGGCAGCGACAACCACTGGTGGCTGGATGTGCTGGAAAACGGCCCGGCCGCAGCCCACGCCGAGTATTTCGATATTGACTGGCGGCCGTTTCTGGAGGAACTGCGGGACAAAGTGCTGCTGCCGGTACTCGGAGATCAGTATGGGGCGGTGCTGGATCGGGGCGAGCTGCAACTGGGCTTCGACCCACAGGCCGGGGAGTTCAACGTCCATTACTACGATCACCGCTTCCCCATGGAACCCGGTTCCTATCACCGGGTGCTGAGTCACCGGCTGGAGCGCCTGGAAGCCCGATTGGAGGAGGGCGACCCGCTGCTGGCGGAAATCCAGAGCCTGATGACCGCCTTTGGCCATCTGCCGTCATACAAGGAGACGGATCCCCAGCGGCGCGCCGAGCGGGATCGGGACAAGCAGATCCTTAAGCGCCATCTGGCGGAGCTGTGCAACGGCTCGGCGGATCTGAGGGTGTTCATCGGTGAGAACCTAACCGAATTCAATGGCCTGCCCGGGGAGTCCCAAAGCTTCGAGGCTCTGCACGAGTTATTGAACGTCCAGCCCTACCGGCTAGCGTACTGGCGGGTGGCGGCGGACGATATCAACTACCGGCGCTTTTTCGATATCAACGATCTGGCCGGGCTGCGCATGGAGAACGAGGGGGTGTTTCGGGACACCCACGCCCTGGTGTTGGAGTTGTTGGCCACGGGTCGGCTCCATGGGCTGCGCATCGACCACCCGGACGGGCTGTACAACCCAGTGCAGTATTTCCAGCAGTTGCAGGACGCCTTTTCCGGCCGACTGCTCCCCGCCGCCGCCGAACCCAAGGAGGCCGCCGCCGCCCTGGACAAGCCCCTATACGTGGTGGTGGAGAAGATCCTGGAAAGCTACGAGCGGCTGCCCGAGCACTGGCCGGTACACGGCACCACCGGCTACGAGTTCGCCAACAGCGTGGCCGCCCTGCTGGTGGACGGTAGCGCTGAGGAGGCCATGGACCGGATCTATAGCCAGTTTATCGGCAAGCGTATCGACTTCGAGGCCCTGCTCCACGGCTGCAAAAAATTCATCATCCATTCGGCCCTGGCCTCGGAGCTGAACGTGCTGGCCAACCGTCTGCGGGACATCGCCCAGGCCGACCGCCGCACCCGAGACTTCACCCTCAACAGCCTGCGGGCCGCCTTGGCCGAAGTGGTGGCCTGTTTTCCGGTGTACCGCACCTATATCACCGCCGAGGGGCTGTCCGAGGAGGATGTGCGTTACGTGGACTGGGCCGTGTCCGTGGCCCGCAAACACAGCCGGGCGGCGGATATGAGTATCTTCGACTTTGTGCGTAAAGCCTTGCTCACCAACCTGGCCGAGGGCCAGAGCGAGGAGACCCGGCGCCAAGTGCTGGGTTTTGCCATGAAGTTTCAGCAATACACCGGCCCGGTGATGGCCAAGGGCCTGGAGGACACCTGTTTTTACCGGTATCATCGGTTGGTGGCCCTGAACGAGGTGGGCGGCGACCCGCGCCGCTTCGGCAGCTCGGTGGCGGCCTTTCACCATGCCAACCAGGAACGCTGGCGACGCTGGCCCCAAGCCATGCTCAACACCTCTACCCACGACAGCAAACGCTCCGAGGACTTGCGGGTCCGGCTGTGTGTGCTTTCGGAACTGCCCGAGGAATGGCGCAAGCGGCTCACTCGCTGGAGTCGGCTCAATGCCCCCAAGCGGCGCTTGGTGGATGATCAGCCGGCGCCGTCGCGCAACGACGAGTATTTGCTTTACCAGACCCTGGTGGGGGTCTGGCCCCTGGAGGAACCGGACGCCGCTGGCCTGGAGGTGCTACGGGAGCGGGTCGAAGCCTATATGCTCAAAGCGATCAAAGAGGCCAAGGTCCACTCCAGTTGGGTCACCCCCAATGCCGAATATGAGGAAGCGATACGCGGATTCGTGGCGGCGCTGCTGGCCGATCCCTCCCGTAATCGGTTTCTGGACGAGTTCCTGCCTTTCACCCGCCGGGTGGCCCGGCTGGGGCTATTCAACAGCCTCTCACAAACCTTGCTCAAGTTCACCGTCCCCGGGGTGCCGGATATTTATCAGGGCACCGAGCTTTGGGATTTCAGCCTGGTGGACCCGGACAACCGCCGGCCGGTGGACTACGAACGGCGCCGCGCGTTGCTGGACGACATCCAATCCCTGCCCGAACCCCGGGCCGAAGCCGTACTGGACCTGCTTCGGCGCCTGGAGGATGGCCGGATCAAACTGTATATCACCTGGTCGGTGCTGACACTGCGCCGGGAATGGCCGGAACTGTTTCGGGACGGGGATTACCAGCCGGTCACGGTGCGCGGGGAACGGGCCGAGCAGGTCTGCGCCTTTCTACGCAGCCATGGGGATCGACGTCTGCTGGTGGTAGCGCCCCGCTGGTACAGTCGGCTAGGGGATGACGGCGACTGGCCCTTGGGCGGGGCTTGGGGGGACACGGCCCTGGAACTCCCCGAAGAGGGACCGGACCGCTGGACCGAGGTGCTGAGCGGCATCGAGTCCAGCCCCCAGGCGGATGGCGCCTTATCCTTGGCCCGGCTGCTCAGTCACTGCCCGGTGGCTATGCTGCGGGCTTAAAAAAATTGGCTGTATTGCAATTGGTTGCTTTCAGCCCATAAAAAAACCGCCCGCCGCGGGATGGCGGCGGGCGGCAGTTTAGAGCGGGGCGCCTTAGGCGGCCTTCTTGGCGCTCTTGACAACCTTGCCGTTCAACTCGGCGGCATTCGCTTCGGCCAGCTTCTCAAACTCAGCCTTGAAACCGGCGCCCAAGTCCACCAGGGCCTGGGTGTCGTCGATCAGCTTCTGGCGCAGCACGTTGGCGGCTTCCACCTGGCCGTTGACGAAGGTCTCAAAGCCGTTGACATCGCTGATCTCGGCGGCGGCTTTCATACGGTCCAGACCCAGGGCCACATAGGATTCCAGGGCGTTCAGTTGAAATGCCACCAGCTTTTCCAGGTTGGCGACGGCCAACTGGTTGGTCTTGGCCACGGGGGCTACGAAGGACTGGGACTGCTCCAGCATCTTGTTCAGCATCTCATTGTTCATGTGTTTCACCTCATAACTCGGCGTTGATCTGCATAAGACAAAACAGGTGATGGTGTTTGACGACCCTAAACCTGCTGTTAAGGCGTCCGCGTTGTGGGGGGTAAAACCCTCTCCTCAGTGCGTGGTGACAATAATATACAAAATATATTGCAATGCAACATACTTTTGTAGGAAACTTTCTCCACGGCGACGACAAAGGACAGTGACGGCGCTTTGCAGGAAGCAGATAGGATTTAGCTATAGGATTGATTTGAATTATCAAATTGGCGAGTGGCAGGGTTAGTTTAATATCTCTATGGACCCTGCGTTGGA
This sequence comes from uncultured Candidatus Competibacteraceae bacterium, assembly GCA_964597315.1. Classification (GTDB taxonomy): domain Bacteria; phylum Pseudomonadota; class Gammaproteobacteria; order Competibacterales; family Competibacteraceae; genus CAZQXD01. Next base: position 1,461 of record CAZQXD010000042.1, on the reverse strand, counting down.
GGCGGTTCACGACAGCGAAACGGTGAGGCACATGGTAAGCAAGGTAGTGTTGGCTCAGACCACTTTAAAAAAATCGGTGCATTGCGACGGAGTTGGCCTGCACAGCGGCGCCACAATTTCGTTGACCCTGCGTCCGGGAGCGCCCAATAGTGGCATCATCTTTGTCCGGGTCGATGAACAACCCGGTCGCGACCGTATTCCGGCTCGCTGGGACCGAGTGACCGACACGCGCTTGTGTACCCTGCTGACCAACGACCACGGGGTCAGCGTAGGCACCGTGGAACACCTGATGGCGGCCCTGCGCGCCCTGAACGTGGACAACGCGGTCATTGAGCTGAACGGCCCGGAAGTGCCAATCCTGGATGGCAGCGCGGCCCCTTGGATGCGGCTGATCCAAGAAGCGGGCCTGGCCCGCCAGGCCGCCAAGCGGCGGGTCATCCGTCTGCACCGCCCGGTATCGGTGAGCGACGGCGACAAATACGCCCTGCTGACACCCTCCACCGGCGGCGCCCGGTTTACCGTGGAGATCGACTTTCCCAGCAAGGCGGTGGGTGCGCAGAAACGCTCCCTGGAATTGACCGGCGCCGGTTTCCGACAGAGCATCGCCCGGGCCAGGACCTTCGGGTTTCTTCAAGAAGTGGAATATCTGCGCCGCAATGGCCTGGCCCGGGGAGGCTCCCTGGACAACGCCGTGGTTATCGACGGCGATCGGGTGGTCAACCCCGATGGATTGCGCTATGACGACGAGTTCGTGCGCCACAAAATCCTGGACAGCGTCGGTGATTTGTACCTGGCCGGGGCGCCCATCATCGCCGACTTCCACGCCGTCAAGCCCGGCCATGGCCTGAATAATCGGCTGCTGCACGCCTTGTTCGAACAGCCGGATGCTTGGTCCCTAGTGCCCGCCGATCGGGTGGCGGTCCTGCCCGGTTCCTGGCTGGACGAGACTCTGGCGGCCACCGCCTGAGTCGGGCTGGACTTCTCCCTATCTTTCCGGCAGCGTCCCTGCGGGCGCTGCCGTGCTACTCTTGAATTTAATCGTCGGTATTCTTCGTAGTCTTTACTTTTTCAATAACCCGAGCTGTCGCGTCGACAACCCGACCGGCGATGGCGGGAGATTGTTTTGATGCGTTTTTGGGTGGCGTGTCTGGTGGCCCTGTTGTGCGCTTGCGCCCCTAGCCGTGAGGAACTGCCCGCTTCGAAAGTGTATGGTCCGGGGCGTTATCAGCCCCCGGAGCTGTTGGTGCGGTTTCGTCCTGGAATATCCGATCGCCAGGCCCAGCGGCTGATTGCGGGGCAGGGCGCCCAGGTGCTTGGTCGAAGGCTGCTCGGCCAGCAACCCCTGTATTTCGTGCTGTTGCCCCCGAACGCCTCGGTAGCCGTGGCGGCGGAGCAGTTTTCGGCATTACCCGAGGTGTTGTACGCCGAGCCTAATTTTCAGCGCCGCCCCCAGGGCGGCGC
>CAZQXD010000041.1:26822-35253 GCA_964597315.1 uncultured Candidatus Competibacteraceae bacterium | reverse complement strand
CCCTCTGGGCTAGAAAACCTCCCAAAAAGGTAGCAGAAGTATGCGCGTTGTGAATTAGGGACTGAGATAGAAGCCTGTCGGCAACTAGACTTAGTTTGCCAGGCCGAGTAATTTTCCCACATGAAGACAATCAATATCCACGAAGCCAAAACACATCTATCCCAGATCGTCGAGCGTGTTGCCAGCGGCGAATCGGTGATCATCGGCAAGGCGGGAAAGCCGATGGCGGTGTTGAGTCCCTATGTAGCGACACACCGCCCCCGCAAGGCCGGAAGCATGAAAGGCAAAATCAACATTGCGGATGACTTCGATGCGGATGACCACATGATTGCCGACTTGTGCCGTCCCTAGGCTAGGTCAGCAGCAACGAGCCTTGGCGGTGAACGATGCGTAAGTCGCTCCTTCGCGAATGACTGGGAGGCTGACGGCGGCAATGGCCCCGGCGTCTCCACAGTCGTCCATTCCAATCCAAAGCACACCGACCTAAGAACCGACAGGACGAGGGGAAGCTCGCGGCCAGAGCATTGGAGCCCCGCTCGGAATCACCGAGGCGCACCGGCGAGGGCACCTTCAGTAGCGGCCTACTGACTGGTATTGAATTCCCGAGGGGCGCCTCTTTGCCCGAGGTCCTCATCGGTTGCGCATCAGCTGGGGATAGGTGGGGTGGATTAGTCCACGATCCGAGATATAGGCATGCTCTCGTCACGCCCGAAGAACGTAAGCGATTGATTAACAATTGGTTCTTTGAACAGACCGGCTCCCGTACCGAGGGGTTCCTAGAAACTCATCATCGCAATCGCTCAATTTCGATGTATAGCGGCCTTTAAGGATGCTAAAGACACATGTGCCCGGCTTTGAGGCAGGTACAATAAGTGCAGCGAACATAGTGACGCACTATAACTCTTAGTGATATAGTTTGTCTATGCGGAGAATATTCAAGACACGCTACTTTTCCCGCTGGATGCGCAAGACGGACCTTACCGACAAAACGCTTTGCGCTGCCGTGTCTGAGATGGAAACGGGACTCATCGACGCTGATCGGTGGGGGTGTAGTCAAAAAGCGTGTCGCCTCGCCTGGCCGAGGTAAAAGCGGCAGCGCACGCACTTTAGTGGCGACGAATAAGGGCAACCGGTGGTTCTTCGTCTTCGGTTTCGAGAAAAGCGAACGGGCCAACATCAGCAAGAAAGAACTGGAAGCACTACAGAATATTGCCACCAACCTGCTGAGGCTAAACTCGAACCAACTCAATGCCCACCTTGACAATGAGGCATTACAGGAGATTTGCCATGACGACCAAGACTAAGGCTACCAGCCGAATACTGGAGGCGGTGCATGAAACTGCGCGCGATCTCCATGATGCTGGATTCATCGACAAGCGCAGCATGCAGCGTTACGACGCACTTTGCCTTGACCCTGTCCCAGAGTATTCGAGCCGGAGTATCCGCGCACTGCGCAAACGTTATAAACTAAGTCAAACTGTGCTTGCGTCTGTGCTCAACACAAGTCCTTCGACAGTCCGGCAGTGGGAGATTGGTGCGAAGCACCCGAGTGGGCCATCGCTCAAACTCCTTAACCTGCTTGACAAGAAAGGGCTGGAAGCCTTGATTTGAATTCCAAAATACTCTCATGCGAAGACACATAGGTTTCTTCAGCGATATGCCTTCGTTCGGAAATATGGGGAGTATTAAGGGTTGACATCCTCCCCTCCCTGAAGGAAAGGGGATTCCCGATCCGGGGACCGAGAGGGTTGACGCTTCACAGCACGTTGCTACAGGGGCGATGACAAATCGGCAAGACTGCCCAGAGGGCGCCGCACAAGAGCGCTTGGCCTACTAGTAGATGAAGGAAATCTCCCGCCTCCGCCGGATCAGCGAAGATCTCGCTTCACCAGGTCGATCGGTTTTTCGACCGCGATGCAATCACGACAAGTATCCGAACAGGCGTGCTCACAACGGGCAGGATCATGTCTAACTTAGCTCGCAAATTGCGACCGATCCGTGCCAACGTTCGCACTAAGTCGCTGAACGATCTGAAAGTGAGAACGAAAAGCCGGAACCGTACCGAGGGATCGGTTTGGAAGCTAGCCTTATGATTTAAAATAGATTTTGGCGGAGAGGGAGGGATTCGAACCCTCGATACGCTATTAACGTATACACGATTTCCAGTCGTGCGCCTTCGACCGCTCGGCCACCTCTCCAAAATCTGTTTCCGTCCCTGGAATAGGCGCGGAAGGATACCCTATCCGCGCCGAGGGCGCAACGCCGCGCCCGGTTCGGATCAGAGTCCCTTCATGGTCAGCCGGATTCGGCCCTGTTTGTCGATCTCCATGACCTTGACCTTGATGGTGTCGCCCACCGCCAGTTCGTCGGTGACGTTCTGCACCCGATGTTCGGCGATCTGGGAAATATGCACCATGCCGTCACGGCCAGGCAGGATATTCACGAAGGCCCCGAAGTCCATGATCCGCACCACCTTGCCCTCATAGACCGTACCGACTTCAACATCGGCGGTGATCTGCTCGATGCGCTTTCGCGCCGCGTCGCCGGCGGCCTTATCCACGGAGGCGATCTTCACGGTGCCGTCGTCATCGATGTCGATGGTGGCGCCGGTTTCCTCGGTAATGGCGCGGATGGTCACCCCGCCCTTGCCGATCACGTCGCGGATCTTATCGGGGTCGATGCGGATGCTGATGATCCGCGGGGCGTACTGGGACATTTCGACGCGGGGCTGGCCGATGACCGCGTTCATCTGCTCCAGGATATGCAGCCGTCCTTCCTTGGCCTGGGCCAGGGCGGCCTCCATGATCTCCCGGGTGATGCCCTCGATCTTGATGTCCATCTGCAGGGCGGTGACCCCACCGTCGGTGCCGGCCACCTTGAAGTCCATATCGCCCAGATGGTCCTCGTCGCCGAGGATGTCGGTGAGTACCGCGAAGCTGTCCGACTCCTTGATCAGGCCCATGGCAATGCCCGCCACCGGCGCCTTGAGGGGAACGCCGGCATCCATCAGGGCCAGGGAGGTGCCACAGACCGAGGCCATGGAGCTGGAGCCGTTGGATTCGGTGATTTCCGAGACCACCCGCAGCACATAGGGGAAGTTGGCCATGTCCGGCATCACCGCTTGCACACCCCGCTTGGCCAACCGGCCATGGCCAATCTCCCGGCGCTTGGGACTGCCCACCATGCCGGTCTCGCCGACACAATAAGGGGGGAAGTTGTAATGCAGCATAAAAGGTTCCCGGTATTCCCCCTCAATGGCGTCGATGATCTGGGAATCCCGATTGGTGCCTAGGGTGGTAATCACCAGGGCCTGGGTCTCACCCCGGGTAAATAGAGCCGAGCCATGGGTGCGGGGCAGTACCCCCACCTTGGCGGTGATAGGACGCACGGTACGGGTGTCACGGCCGTCGATCCGGGGATTGCCCGCCAGGACCCGTTCTCGGACGATGCGTTTTTCCAGCTTGCCCACGGCCTTGGATACGGTATCTCCGGTCCAGGTTTCGGGCTGTTGCTCGGTGAGTCGGGCCACCACGGCGTCGCGGATCTCTTTGACCCGGATCTGGCGGGCCTGCTTTTCGGCGATCTGGTAGGCGTTCACCAGATCGGCGTGGGCGGTCTCGGCAATGACCGACTCCAGGGACTCGTCCCGATCCGGAGGCTGCCAGTCCCAGGGCTGGACACCGGCTTCGGCGACCAGTTCGCGAATGGCCTGAATGGCGGTCTGCATCTGTTCATGCCCGAACATGACCGCGCCCAACATGACCTCTTCGGACAGTTCCTTGGCTTCGGACTCCACCATCAGTACGGCTTTGTCGGTGCCAGCCACCACCAGGTCCAGTTGCGAGGACTCTAAATCCTTACGCAAGGGGTTTAGCAGGTATTGGCCATCCTGGTAGCCTACTCGGGCGGCGCCGATGGGTCCGTTAAAGGGCAGGCCGGACAAGGCCACGGCGGCCGAGGCGCCCAGCAGGGCTGGGATATCCGGGTCTACCTCGCTGTTCATGGACACCACGGTGGCGATGACCTGGACTTCGTTGGTAAACCCCTGGGGAAACAGCGGGCGCAAGGGCCGGTCGATCAACCGGGAGGTCAGAGTCTCTTTCTCGGAGGGCCGCCCCTCGCGACGGAAAAAACCACCGGGGATACGACCCGCCGCGTAAGTGCGTTCTTGGTAGTTGACGGTCAGCGGGAAGAAATCTCGTCCTTCGATAGCCTGCTTGGCGCCAACGGCAGTCACCAGGACAACCGTATCGGACATCTTAACCAACACCGCGCCGCTGGCCTGACGGGCGATCTCGCCGGTCTCCAGGGTGACGGTCTGATTGCCGTATTGGAACGTTTTCGTAAATTGGGTCACGGAGTCATCCTAGAAGCATACAGAAGGAATCCCGGCCGTTTAGCGGCGCAGGCCAAGGCGACCGATCAGAGCCTGATAACGCTCGACGTCCTTCCGTTTGAGATAGTCCAGCAGTTTGCGCCGCTGGTTGACCATTTTTAGCAATCCTCGGCGGGAGTGATGATCCGCCTTGTGGTCGGAAAAATGGGATTGCAGACCGTTGATGCGATGGGTGAGCAAAGCCACCTGCACTTCAGGAGAGCCGGTATCGGCGCCGTCACGCTGGTAGTCTTTGACGATCTGCTGTTTTTGTTCGGCGTTGAGAGACATTTAAAAAACTCCAATACAGTTCAGGTTCAGCGAACTAAACAGGCCATTCTACTCGTGGGCTATGAGCCTAACAAGCAAGGTTTAACAGCCTTCGGGGCGCCACCCGACCGTCATCGAGAATCTCGCCGATGCCCAGGAAGCAGGTGTCGCCTTCATATAACCGCACCCGACCACCCGTGGGCGCCCGGGGCACCAAGACCGGCTGGCCATGGCGTAGATAATGGGCCAGATCAGGATGCAGACGCAGGGCCGGCCAATCCACCACCGCCGTGTCTGCCCCGAGCAGCACGGCGTCCAGTGCCTCCATGCCTTTCCGGGCATGTTCCTCCAGTTGTTCTAGGGTCACCATCCACGCGGTGTCATAAGGCGCCACAGCGGTGCGCCGCAGTTCCACCACATGAGCGCCGCAGCCCAGAGCCTCGCCCAGTTCCTCGGCTAGGGTGCGCACATAGGTACCCTTGGAGCAACGCACTTCGCAGGCGAGGCGGGACCCGTCGTGGTCCAGCAGCCGCAGTTCGTGAATCGTCACGGCACGCGGCGCCCGTTCCACCTCCTGGCCTTGGCGGGCCAGGCGGTACAGCCGCTTTCCCTGGTGCTTGAGGGCGGAGTACATGGGCGGCACCTGCTGAATCTCACCCTGGAAGCGCGCCAGTTGCCCTTCAATGTGCTCCCGTTCAAAGGGTTCCACTGGGCGGGTGGCAACCACCTCGCCCTCGGCGTCCCCAGTTTGGGTAGTTACCCCCAGTCGGCAGACGAAGCGGTAGGTTTTGTCCGCATCCAAAAGCACTCCCGACAGTTTGGTGGCCTCGCCTAAACAAATGGGCAACAAACCACTGGCCAAGGGGTCCAAGCTGCCGGTATGACCGGCTTTGCGGGCCTGAAACAGCCGCTTGACCACCTGTACCGCAGCGGTGGAGGACAGGCCCAATGGCTTATCCAGTAGCACGATACCGCTGATATCGCGTCCTCGTTGCCGACGCCCCATGGTTATCACTCTACCTCAGGAGGATTCGTCCGGATCATCGTCCCGGTGTTTTTGGGCATCTGCGGCCACGGCTGCGGAGATCAGCGAGGACAGATGGGCGCCCCGCTCCACGGCCTCGTCATAAACGAAAGCCAATCGCGGCACGGTGCGGATATGCATGCTCCGTCCAAGCCCACGACGCAGTGGCGGCGCTCCCTGGTTGAGGGCCGCCACCACCCCGGGCCGTTCTTCGGCGTCCCCCAGGTAGGTGATGTAAACCTTGGCGTGGGCCAGGTCCCGACTGACCTCCACGGCCGTAATAGAGACCATGGCTATGCGTGGGTCGCGGATCGTCTCTCGTAACAGTTGCGCCAATTCCCGGCGCACTTGTTCGCCGACCCGGCGGGTTCGGGGAAATTCTCTGGGCATCTCGCCGCCCTCCTCTCAATAGGACCGCCCCCGCCGAGGAGGGGATTATCCACCCGCCCCGGACAGTCGGCGCGCCGGTTCAATTACAGGGTGCGCGCCACCTGGACCCGTTCGAACACTTCGATCTGGTCCCCTTCCCGGACATCGTTGTAGTTGCGGACCCCGATACCACACTCGGTGCCGGCCCGCACCTCGCTAACGTCGTCTTTGAAGCGGCGCAGAGACTCCAGCTCGCCCTCATAGATGACCACATTATCTCGCAGCACCCGAATGGGATTGTGGCGACGAACCGTGCCGTCCACGACCATGCAACCGGCCACGGCTCCAAACTTGGGTGAACGGAACACGCTGCGGACCTCGGCCAGACCGATGATATGCTCTTTGAATTCCGGTTCCAGCATACCCTGCAAGGCGCGCTTGACGTCGTCGATGACTTCGTAGATCACGCTATAGTAGTGAAGGTCCACCCCTTCTTCGTCGATCAGCTTCTTTGCCGTACCGTCGGCGCGAACGTTGAAGCCGATCATAATGGCCTCGGAGGCCACCGCTAGGTTGACATCGGACTCGTTGATGCCGCCAACGCCGCTGGCCACGATCTTGACCCGGACTTCCTCCGTGGACAGCTTGGTCAGGGCATCCACAAGGGCCTCCGCAGAGCCTTGCACGTCGGCCTTGAGTACCACATTGAGGGTGTGGACCTTGCCTTCTTCCATCTGATTGAAGACGTTCTCAAGCTTGGCCTTTTGCTGACGGGCCAGCTTGACTTCCCGGAATTTACCCTGCCGGAACAGGGCGATTTCCCGCGCCTTGCGCTCGTCGGTCAACACCGCCACTTCGTCGCCGGCGTTGGGCGTACCGGACAGGCCCAGTACTTCCACGGGAATGGACGGGCCTGCTTCGTTGGCCGGGTTGCCGGCCTCGTTCAGCATGGCCCGTACCCGACCGTATTCCAGGCCACTCAGAATAATGTCGCCCTTGTGCAGCTTACCGCTCTGCACCAGCACCGTCGCCACTGGACCGCGGCCTTTGTCCAGACGCGATTCAATCACCACGCCCCGGGCCGGCCCTTCGGCCACCGCCTTCAGCTCTAGAATTTCGGCCTGCACCAGCACCTGGTCCAGCAGATTGTCCACCCCTTCGCCGGACTTGGCCGAGACATAGGCGAACAGGGTATCGCCACCCCATTCCTCGGAAATGACCTGGTGATTGGACAACTCGCTTTTGATGCGGTCGATATCCGCCTCGGGTTTGTCGATCTTGTTGACCGCCACCACGATAGGTACTCCGGCGGCCTTGGCGTGCTGAACGGCTTCGATGGTCTGAGGCATCACGCCATCATCGGCGGCAACTACCAGAATGACGATATCCGTGGCCTTGGCTCCTCGGGCGCGCATGGCGGTGAATGCCGCATGGCCTGGGGTATCCAGGAAGGTAATCATTCCCTTGTCAGTCTGTACGTGATAAGCGCCAATGTGTTGGGTAATGCCGCCAGCCTCGCCAGCCGCTACCTTGGTGCGGCGGATATAGTCCAAAAGCGAGGTCTTGCCGTGGTCAACGTGCCCCATAATGGTGACCACCGGGGCTCTGTTCACCGCCTCGCCTATTTCACCGCTCTCCGCCACCAATTCCTCTTCCAAGGCGTTTTCCTTGAGCAGCTTATAGGTGTGCCCCATCTCCTCCACCACGATGGCCGCAGTCTCCTGGTCCAGCACCTGGTTGATGGTGACCATGGTGCCCAGTTTCATCAGCACCTTGATGACCTCGGTGGCCTTCACCGACATCTTTTGGGCCAGCTCGGCGACAGTCAGGGTTTCGGGGATCGCCACTTCGCGGACAATGGGCGCCGTGGGCTTGGCAAAGCCGTGGCGGGAGGGATTGGCCTGCTGCGCGTGAGCGGTTTTGCCGGGTTTGGATTTTTTGGACCTACGGCGACTTGATTTATCGGCTTTGTCCGCAGCCCGCACCGGTTCGGCCCGGCCACGACCGACTGATTTCTTGACATCTTCCCGTTTAACCGCTTCCCGTTTAGCCTCTTCCCGTGGCTTGGGTTTGGCCTCGGGGAGCGTGGCCTCTTCAAGCTTACGACGGCTACGGATCTGCACGTCCACCACGTCCGGGGTCACGGCCTGGAGCTTCTCTGGAGCTAAAATCTCCTTATCGGCCTTGCGTTTGGCCTCTTCCTCGCGGCGCCGCCGGTCCTGCTCCCGGGCTTGCCGATCCTCATCTTCGGATTTACGTTTGGCTGCTTTCTCGGCCTGCCGTAGCGTCTCCTCATCCATGGGGCGCTGGTCCGCCTGCTCGGCCTGGGGCTGGGCCACCTGCTCGGCCTGGGGCTGGGCCACCTGCTCGGCCTGGGGCTGGGCCACCTGCTC
>CAZQXD010000041.1:0-26722 GCA_964597315.1 uncultured Candidatus Competibacteraceae bacterium | reverse complement strand
GGCTGCCTGATAGGCGACCTCTTCCTGGTCCGGGGCGGGTTGTTCGTAGGGAAGCGGACGACGTTGTTCTTCGATCAGGCTACGTTTGACGTAAGTTCGCTTTTTGCGCACCTCGACACTGACAGTTTTCACCTGGCCGCCACCGGCCACCTTCAATTCGCTATGGGTCTTGCGTTTAAGGGTGATCTTTTTGGGCTCGGATATGCCCAGCCGCCCTTTCTTGCCGTGGCTTTTTCGCAAATGGGCCAACAGGTCCATTTTCTGATTGTCGGTGATGGTGGCGTCCGGCGCGGAGACCTTGATTCCCGCTTCATCAAGTTGCACCAGCAGCCGGTCCACCGGGATACCGACGTCTGTAGCGAGCTGTTTGACTGTTACATCCGTCATCTATTCAACCCCCGGAGCGTTTAGCCCTGCTGCTCATTAGTAAACCACGGCGCCCGCGCCGTCATAATCAGTTGCGCGGCCCGTTTCTCATCCAGATCGGTCATTTCAGTGAGATCGTCCACGGACAACTCGGCTAGATTCTCCATGGTCCTCACCCCCTGACCGGCCAGCAAAAATGCCAGATCCTCATCCATGCCTTCCATGCGCAGAAGATCGTCGGCCGGTTCCGCATCCCCTAGCTCCTCCTCGGCGGCAATGGCCCGAGTGAGCAAGGCGTCTTTGGCGCGGGTACGTAGCTCTTCAACAATTTCCTCATCGAATTCAGATACCTCAAGCATTTCATGGACAGGAACATAGGCCACTTCCTCCAAGTTCGAGAAACCCTCCCGAACCAGAATCTCTGCCAAGTCTGCTTCAATATCCAACTGGTCCATGAGCATCTGCTTGGTCATCTCGATTTCCTGACCACTCTTGGCCTTGACCTGATCCTCGGTCATCACATTCAGTGTCCAGCCGCTCAGTTCGCTGGCTAAACGCACGTTCTGCCCCCCCCGCCCGATCGCCTGGGACAACTTGTCTTCGGCCACGGCAATATCCATGCTGTGGGAATCCTCATCAACGATGATGGAGATGACTTCCGCCGGGGACATGGAGTTGATCACAAACTGGGCCACATTATCGTCCCATAGCACGATGTCGATACGCTCCCCCGCCAGCTCATTGGAGACGCTCTGCACCCGCGAACCTCGCATACCCACGCAAGCCCCCACCGGATCGATTCGTTGATCGTTGCTTTTAACGGCGATCTTGGCCCGAGAGCCGGGGTCGCGGGCGGCGCCCTTGATTTCGATGATCCCCTGACCGACCTCGGGCACCTCTAGGGAAAACAGGGCAATCAGCAACTCCGGGGCCACTCGGCTGATGAACAATTGGGGTCCGCGTGGCTCGAAACGTACGTCTTTCAGGTAGCCACGCAGCCGATCGCCGGTACGTACCTGTTCCCGGGCAATCATCTCCTCCCGAGCGACCATGGCCTCCACATTGCTACCCAAATCAAGTATGACGTTGCCACGCTCAATGCGTTTCACCACCCCGCTGATCAGCTCGCCTTTACGATGCAAATAAGCATCGACGATCTGCGCCCGCTCGGCCTCTCGGACCTTCTGCACGATCACCTGCTTGGCGGTCTGGGCGGCAATGCGCCCGAACAGGGCATTCTCGGTGGGCTCTTCGATAAAGCCGCCCAATTCTACCTCAGGGTCCCGCTCCCGGGCCTGGCTCAGGGTCACCTGATGGTCTGGAAACTCCATTTCCTCATCGTCGGCGATGACCTGCCAGCGCCGGAAAGTACGATAGTCACCGGTGCGCCGGTCGATCTCCACTCGCACATCGACATCCTCTGAATAGCGCTTTTTAGCCGCCGACGCCAGGGCTGCTTCAATGGCCTCGAAAATGACGTGTTTGCCAACCCCCTTTTCATTGGAGACGGCATCCACAACCAGCAAAATTTCTTTACTCACAGCGCTTGCCTCCGCACCAGTCTCTAGAAGTCGGGAACCAATCGTGCTTTTTCGATGCGTTCCAACGGTATCAGCAGCTCGGTCCCTTCGCTCTCCAGGACGACCTGGTCTTCGCGCAATCCCTTTAGCACACCCACCCATTTTTTTCTGCCGTTCATGGGCAGTTCCAGCCACACCCGCGCCCGATGCCCGACGAACCGGGCAAAATGCGCCGCCTCGAACAGCGGCCGGTCCAGACCCGGAGACGAGACTTCCAAGTTATAATGGCCGGGGATCGGGTCTTCCACGTCCAACACGCCACTGACCTGACGGCTCACCTGTTCGCAATCATCAACGTTGATGCCTGTCTCTTTATCAATGTATATTCGCAGCAGTGCATTACCGCTGTGAGGGCGGAACTCCACCCCCACCAATTCGTAGCCCATGGCCTGCACCACGGCTTCGAGACGCTGCCGCACGTTGTAAGGATCTTGATGCATAACTGCCCACCAGAAACAAAAAATGGGCCTAAGGCCCACTCCGTTCAGCAAATACTGGCTGATTTCCCCACGACTCCCCATGAGTTGTCGTGAATAAAAAAAGCCCGCTGCCGGGCTTCTCTCAGAGTGGTAGCGGGGACAGGATTCGAACCTGCGACCTTCGGGTTATGAGCCCGACGAGCTACCGGACTGCTCCACCCCGCACCAGAGACCCGGAATAGTAACGTCAGTTCTGCTGAAATACAAGATCTTCAGCATCAGGGCCTTGTCGCCCATCAAAATCCCGGTTTCCGGCGCCCCTTACCCGCAGCCCCTACGCGGCTAAGGGGACAGGCAGGTTTCCGGCGCCCCCTTACCCGCAGCCCCTACGCGGCTAAGGGGACAGGCAGGTTAGAAGTTGATTTGAAAATGTAGACAATCAATGACTCAATAACTTGCCTAGCCTCTACCCAAGCCAAGAGGTTTAATAGTAGCCAAAAAGTTGCATTTGCTCACCACAAATAGCATTGAATTTATCCATCAAGGAATTTTCCCATTCTTCCCAAGGAGGCAAAACAGCGTTCTTTGTCACGTTAGTTGGCTTTGCCACGTACTGCCGCCATTTTTCCTCACCAATACGTAGATTCAAAGATAATTCAATATTTCTATTAAAATAATCGTAATCAGTTGTCAGATCTTCAAATCTAACCCTATGAGTGACAGTATTGGCTAGCCTCTGATTGGCATCCTTCCATAACCAGCATATCTTTTCAAAACGATCCATATGTTCCCAACGAGAAAATAAAGGATCATCGGCCAAAGGATATAAATTATGGTGACCAGCAGCATTGTCGGTGTAGTGCTTGCGCGCCATAATTGACCTAACCACATCACGTCCGTCTCTGACCAAATGAATCAATTTGCATTCTGGTAATAAAAGCCTCAGAGCATCCGCGTGAAAACGCAAAGCAGAATTAGCTTCGCCATAGATATCAAAATCCACATCCGAAACCAAATGACGCATCTTCCGTATGCGATATACTTTTAAATACTCTAAAGCTGATTTGGAAGACCGTTGCGCACTGGCCGCTGCTTCAAAGTCCTCACTGATGGGTTCATGAAATATGACCGCTCTGTCATCCTGATTGAGTAAGTGCGAAAAAAAATTTGTTCCCGAACGCCCCAAGCCAAGAATAAAGAAAACCTGTTTACCTCTAAACCATTGGATATCAGTTTTGCTACTTTCCCAGACCTTAAGTTTGCTAAGTAAAATTTTTCCAGCTAGATCCATGGTTTTTCTCACTTCCGCGAATGGATTATTGACCTTACGTCGTTTCCAACAAACGTTATCCGTTCTCGGGTCGCGGTCGCGCCGTCACCACATATTGTAAGTACTTCATGTCTTCAACGTATTTTTTGAATAATAGTCGTAGTAAAAAAATTTTCTTGCCTGTCCAATAATGAGGGTTAATACCAACAACGGACGAGACGTCAAAATTTAATTCTTCAAAAGTTCTATGAATGCTTTTTTTTGTAAAGAATCTTAAATGCGTATAATCGAGAATACCGGATTTCTGATACTTCCAATCCATCTCAACAAGTACATGATACATATTTTCTATATATCTCACATTAGGTATGGAAGCAATGACTACTCCGTTGTCGCGAAGTTTATTTTTACAAAGTAATAATGGCGGCGCCGGATCGGGAAAATGCTCAAGACTGTCATTAAAGATGATGGCATCAAAATGGCTATCTGGAATATCGACATCCTCGGAAAACAAATCGTTGGCGACGTGATCTAATTTATCTTTTGCAATTTCTGCGGCACTGGCATTTGGCTCCACCCCCCAAACTTCAAGTTTGTGGGTTTTTTTTAGCAATTCTCCAAAGCTACCTGTTCCACATCCGACATCCAAAAGCCTCCGACAATCTGGAGGAATAAAGGGAATCATCTCTTTTCGTGCATAGCCGAAATATTCAGACGATTTATTATCGTAGTTGTACATACCCGAGTTCTCCAGAACCATGGATTATATGGCCTCCAAATACACAACAATAAATGCAAAGATATGCCGTGCCACACGTTTCGCTTCCAATACCGCAGACACACCTGTAGGTGTCAAAACGCTGTTAAACATAAACTAATTAATCCCGCAGGATACACGCCCAACGCCAATACCAGCAGACCGTTGGCGCTGATCGCCACCCGAGTATCTAAGCTCGGGGCGATGGGAGCGGTCTGCTCCGGGGCGTCGAAATACATGAGTTTGACCACCCGCAGATAATAAAAAGCGCCGATGACCGAGAATACCACCGCTACCACCGCCAACCATACCAGGTCCACGCTCACCACCGCCTGAATCACCAGCAGCTTGGCCGGGAAGCCCACCAGTCCGGGAATGCCGGCCAGGGACATCATGATCAGCAGCATCATAAAGGCTAACCATGGGCTGCGCTCGTTCAGACCCTTGAAGTCCTTGAGCCTATCCGATTCGAAGCCGGCCCGGCTCAACACCACGATCACCCCGAAGGAACCCAGGGTCATCAACACATAGGTGATGGTGTAAAATAGTGCGGCGGCATAGCCCTGGGAAGTGCCGGCCAGCACTCCCAGCAGTAAAAAGCCCACATGGGAGATAGTGGAGTAGGCCAGCATCCGCTTGAGATTGCTTTGGGCGATGGCCACCAGATTGCCTAGGGCGATGGACAGCACCGCCAGTACCACCAACATTTGCTGCCAGTCGGCATGCAGGGCGCCCAGTCCGTCCACCAGCACCCGTATGACCAGGGCAAAAGCGGCCAGCTTTGGAGCAGAACCCAGATACAGGGTCACTGGCGTGGGCGCGCCATGGTACACATCCGGGAGCCACATATGAAAAGGCACAGCCCCCAGTTTGAAGGCCAAGCCCACCACCAGGAACACCAGACCAAAGACCAGCACCAGATCCGCCCCCGCCCCATCCTGGGCCTGGACCGCCGTGGCCACGGCTTGGATGTCCAGACTGCCGGTGGCCCCGTAGAGCATGGAGATACCATATAGCAGCATCCCCGAGGCCAGGGCGCCCAGTACGAAGTATTTCATGGCCGCCTCGCAGGCCACGGGCGAGTCACGGTCCACAGCCACCATGGCGTACAGACACAGGGACAACAACTCCAGGCCCAGATACACGGTCAGGAAGCTGTGGGCCGAGACCATCACCAACATGCCCAGTACCCCGAACAGGCCCAGGACGTAGTACTCACCCTTGAACAGTTCCCGATCCTGGAGGTAATCCCGGGCATACAGAAAGGCGGCGGCGGCGGCGATGTAGATGCCGACTTTGAGAATGTCGCCCATGGGGTCGCGGATGAAATGGCCGTGGAAGGTGAGCACCGGCTCCCCAGCGAAGTCTGCCATGGTCAGCACCAGCGCCACCCCCAGGGTGATCTGGCTAAGCAGATAAGTGACCTGGCGCTGCTCCCGGGGAAGGAACACGTCGATCACCAGGACCAGGCAGGCCGCGGCGACGATGAAGATCTCCGGCAGGGCCGGTGAGAAGTCGGGGGCGACGAAAGTCATGGCTGGGTCCTTGGAATTCGGTGTTTATCGGGGCGCCGTGGCCAGGCGCAGCGCCCCGTCCACTTTCAGGTCGGCGATATGCTGGACCAGGTGTTCTGCCGAGGCGTGCATCACCGTCACCAGGGGATCCGGCCAGACCCCTAGGCCCAGCACCGCCACGGCCAGCAGGGACAGCATGACCGTCTCCCGGCCACTGAGATCCCTAAGCCCCGCCACGCCAGGGTTGGCCACCGCCCCAAAAATCACCCGCTTGACCAGCCATAGGGTGTAGGCGGCCCCCAGGATCAGGGTCAGGGCAGCTAAAAAGGCGATCCAGAAGTCGGCCCTGAAACTGGCCAGGATCACCAGGAATTCGCCCACGAAGCCGGAGGTGCCGGGCAGCCCGGCGTTGGCCATGGCGAACAGCACCATGAAGGCGGCGAACACTGGCATGGTGTTCACTACGCCGCCATAGTCGTCGATCCGCCGAGAATGCAGACGGTCGTAGAGTACCCCCACGCACAGGAACAGCGCCCCGGAGATGAAGCCGTGGGAGATCATCTGCACCATGCCCCCCTCGATACCCATCACCGCCCCGTCGAAGGCGCCGGTCTGCTCGTGGATGCCGAACACGATGAAAAAACCCAGGGTGACAAAACCCATATGGGCGATGGACGAATAGGCGATGAGTTTTTTCATATCCTGCTGCACCAGGGCCACCAGGCCGATATAGACCACGGCGATCAGGGACAGGGTGATCACCAGCCAGTCCAGGGTGCTGGCGGCGTAAGGGGTGATGGGCAGGGCAAAACGTAAAAACCCATAGCCGCCGATTTTCAGGGTGATGGCCGCCAAGACCACCGAACCGCCGGTGGGCGCTTCCACATGGGCGTCAGGCAGCCAGGTATGCACTGGGAACATGGGTACTTTGACGGCGAAGGCGGCTAAAAACGCCAGAAAGATCAGAATCTGCTCGGTGGGGTTCAGGGGCAGGTGGTGGAAATCCAGGATCGCGAAGCTGCCGGCCTGGAAAGACATATAGATGAGCGCCACCAGCATGAACACCGAACCCAGGAAGGTATAGAGGAAAAACTTGATGGTGGCATACACCCGTCGCGGCCCACCCCAGATACCGATAATCAGGAACATGGGGATTAGCATGGCCTCAAAGAAGAAATAGAACAGAATGGCGTCCAAGGCGGCAAATACGCCAATCATTAGCCCTTCCATGATCAGAAACGCCGCCAGATACTGGGCCACCCGATACTGAATCACCTCCCAGCCGGCGATCACCACCAGTACCGTGGTGAAGCTGGTGAGCAGGATCAGGGGCACCGAAAAACCATCCACACCCAGGTGGTAATAGATATTGAAGGCCGGTATCCAGACCGCCAGTTCCCGGAACTGCATGGCGGCGGTGGCGGTGTCGAACAGGCTGTACAGGGGCAGGCAGAGCAAAAACGCGGCGCTGGCCACCACCAGGGCCAGGCGGCGGGCGCCCTGGGGATTGCCGTCTCCCACGAACAGCACTGCGGCGCCGCCCAGGATCGGGGTCCAGATGACGAGACTCAGCAGGGGCAAATCGGCAAGCATTCTTGTTAGTTCCTAGGTCAGCGCAGCATCAGCCAGGTCAGCATGACCAGCAGCCCGATCAGCATGGCGAACGCATAGTGGTAGAGGTACCCGGTTTGCAGATGGCGGGCCAGGGCCGACACCCAGCCCACGGTATGGGCCGCGCCGTTCACCAGCAGCCCGTCGATCAGCCCGGCGTCACCGTATTTCCAGAGGGCGCGGCCCAGCAGCCGGCTGCCAGCGGCGAAAAACGCCTGATTAAACTCGTCGAAGCCGTACTTGCGGTCCAGCACCTCGTACAGGGCGCCAAACCGCTGTTGTAAGGCTCCGGGCAGTTCTGGCCGCCGAATATACAGATACCAAGCCGCCACCGCCCCCCCCAGGGCCAGCCAGAAGGCCGGGCCGATCAGACCGTGCAGGGCAAAGCCGAAGGGACCATGGAATTCCTCGGCCAGATGGGCCATGGCCGGATGTTCGGGGGCCACATGGATAGCTCCGGCGAAAAACTCCCCGAACAGCACCGGGCCGACCGTGAGATAGCCGATGATGACCGACGGGATGGCCAGCAGGATCAGCGGGCCGGTCACCACCCAGGGGGTTTCATGGAGATGCTCCCGGGCGTGGTGGTCCATGCGCTCGGAGCCATGAAACACTAGAAAATACACCCGGAAGGAATACAGGGCGGTGACGAACACCCCGATCAGTACGCAGAAATAGGCGAATCCGGCTCCGGGAGTGTGGGACAGGCTCACCGCCTCGATGAGGCTGTCCTTGGAGTAATAGCCGGAGAAAAACGGCGTACCCACCAGGGCCAGGGTGCCCATCAGAAAGGTGAACCAGGTGATGGGCATGTATTTGCGGAGATTGCCCATCTTGCGAATGTCCTGCTCATGATGTAGGGCGATGATCACCGAGCCGGCGGCCAGGAACAGCAGGGCCTTGAAAAAGGCGTGGGTCATTAGATGGTAGATGGCCGCCGAATAGGCCGAGGCGCCCAGGGCCACGGTCATATAGCCGAGCTGGGACAGGGTGGAATAGGCCACCACCCGCTTGATGTCGTTCTGGACGATGCCCAGCAGGCCCATGAACAGGGCGGTGATTGCGCCGATCACCAGCACCACCGACAGGGCCGTTTCCGACAACTCGAACAGGGGCGACATGCGGGCCACCATGAAGATGCCGGCGGTGACCATGGTGGCGGCGTGGATCAGCGCCGAAATGGGGGTGGGGCCTTCCATGGAGTCCGGTAGCCACACATGCAGGGGCACCTGGGCGGACTTGCCCATGGCGCCGATGAACAGCAGCAGACAGATCAGGGTCGGCACCGACCAAGCCACGCCGGGGATGACCTCCAGGGTCAGTCCGGCGCTCAGGGGCGCGGCCCGGAACACATCGCCATAATCCAGACTGTTGAAATACATCAGTACCCCGGCGATGCCCAGGAGAAACCCGAAATCCCCCACCCGGTTGACTAAAAAGGCTTTCATATTGGCGAAAATAGCCGTGGGCCGCTGATACCAGAAACCGATCAGAAGATAAGACACCAAGCCCACCGCCTCCCAGCCGAAGAACAACTGCAAAAAGTTGTTGGCCATCACCAGCATCAGCATGGCGAAGGTGAATAGGGAGATATAGCTGAAAAAGCGGTTATAACCCGGATCGTCGTGCATATAACCGATGGTGTAGATATGCACCATCAGGGACACGAAGCTGACCACGGTGATCATCAGCGCGGTCAGGGAGTCCACCAGAAAACCGATCTCCAGGCGGATGCCCTCCACCACCATCCAGGTGTACACCGTGCCGTTATAGGTGGGAGCGCCCCCCAGCACGTCGTCCAGCACCACCAAAGACAGCGCAAAAGACACCGCCACCCCGAGAAGGGTAATCCAGTGTGCTGCGGCCCGGGGCAGCCACAGGCAGGTCAGGCCAGTGGCGATGGCGCCCAGCAAGGGCGCCAGGACGATCCAGAGATAGATGGTTTCCATGCACTCAGCCCTTCATCAGGTCCAGATCGGCGACGTTGATGGTGCGCCGATTACGGAACAGCACCACCAGGATAGCCAGGCCGATGGCCGATTCGGCCGCCGCCACGGTGAGGATGAAGAACACGAAGACCTGCCCAGCCGTGTCCCCCAAAAACCGGGAAAAGGCGATAAAGTTGAAGTTCACCGCCAGCAGCATCAGCTCGATGGACATGAGCAGGATGATGACGTTCTTGCGGTTCAGGAAAATGCCGGCGACGCTGAGGCAGAACAGAATCGCTCCCAGCACCAGGTAGTCGGTCAGCGTGATCATCGGTCCCCCACTTAGGTTTTTTTCTCCGCGGGCATCTTCACCAGCCGCACCCGCTGGCTGCGCTTCACGGTCACTTGTCTGGCCGGGTCCTGGTACTTGATCCACTCCCGGCGCCGCAGGGTCAGGGAAATGGCGGCGATAATGGCCACCAACAGAATCACCGCCGCGATTTCGAAGGGATAAACATAAAAGGTGTATAACACTTCGCCCAGTTCCTTGGTGTTGCTGTAGTCGGCCGGATGAGGTGGCGGCAAAACGAACCGCTCGGCGCCGAAGAAATCCGAACTCACCACCAGACCCATCTCCAGCATGATCAGCAAAGCGATGGCCACCCCCAGGGGCAGATAGCGGATAAAGCCTTCCCGCAGGGGCGCCACATTGATATCCAGCATCATCACCACGAACAGGAACAGCACCATCACCGCCCCCACGTAGACCAGCACCAACACGATGCCCAGGAATTCAGCCTCCAGCAGCAGCCACAGCGCGGCGCTATTAAAAAAGGCCAGCACCAGAAACAGCGCCGCGTGTACCGGATTGCGCACCGTGATGACCCGCAGCGCCGACAGCACCAGGATCAGCGCGAACAGATAGAACAGAAATTTTTCGAAACCCATGGCGGTCGTCATCTAGCGGTAGGGAGCGTCGGCGGCCCGGTCGGCGGCGATCTGCTCCTCGAAGCGGTCGCCGATGGCCAGGAGCTTTTGTTTGGTCATGATCTGCTCGCCCCGCTTCTCGAAGTGGTAATCGAAAATCCGGGTCTCCACGATGGAATCCACCGGACAGGCTTCCTCGCAGAAGCCGCAGAAAATGCACTTGAACAGGTCAATATCGTAGCGGGTGGTGCGGCGGGTGCCGTCCTCCCGCTCCTCGGACTCGATGGTAATGGCCAGGGCCGGGCACACCGCCTCGCAGAGTTTGCAGGCGATGCAGCGCTCCTCGCCGTTGGGATAGCGGCGCAGGGCATGCAGGCCCCGAAACCGCGGCGACAAGGGGGTACGTTCCTCGGGAAACCGAATGGTGACCTTGCGCTTGAACAGATGCCGGCCGGTGAGCCTGAGGCCCAGCAGCAGTTCCCACAGCAAGAAGCTTTTAAAGTAATGTCGCATCGCGTTCATCCCGCGCCTCCTAGTCGAACCACGGACCCACCTGCCCCAGCACCCCCGCCCCGATCACCACCAGCCAGACGATGGTCACCGGAATGAACACCTTCCAGCCCAGGCGCATGATTTGATCGTAGCGGTAGCGGGGAAAGGTGGCCCGAAACCACAAAAAGCAGAACAGCAGGGCAGCGATCTTCAGCAGAAACCAGTGAATGCCCGGCGCGCCCAGCAGGGGGATGCCTTCGAAGGGGGACAGCCAGCCCCCCAGGAACATCACCGAGGCCAGGGCGGCAATCAGGATCATATTGGCGTACTCGGCCAGAAAAAACACCGCGAAGGCCATGCCCGAGTATTCCACATGGAAACCGGCCACGATTTCCGATTCGCCCTCGGCCACATCGAAGGGGGAACGGTTGGTCTCGGCCACCCCGGAAATGAAATACACCAGGGCCAGGGGCGCCAGGGGCAGCCAGAACCAGTGCAGCACGCTGCCCTGCTGGGCCAGGACGATATCGGTAAGGTTGAGGCTGCCGGCGGCCATCAGCACCCCCACCAGGGCGAAACCCATGGCGATTTCGTAGGCCACGATCTGGGCCGCCGAGCGCATGGAGCCTAGGAACGCATACTTGGAGTTGGAGGCCCAGCCGGCGATGATGACCCCATACACCCCCAGGGAGGTCAAGGCCAGCAGATATAATAATCCCGCGTCCACATCGGCCAGCACCGTCTGCTCCCCGAAGGGGATCACCGCCCAGGCCGCCAGGGCCGGACCGATGGACAGAATGGGGCTGATGACGAACAGGAACCGGTTGGCCCCGGAAGGAATGATGATCTCCTTGAACAGCAGCTTCACGGCATCGGCGATGGGCTGTAGCCAGCCCCCCGGCCCGACCCGGTTGGGACCCAAGCGAGTCTGCATATAGCCGATGATCTTGCGCTCGGCATAGGTGAGATAGGCCACGCCCAGCATCAGCGGGGCGACGATGACCACGATCTTGGCCACGATCACGATCAGGGTCAGCAAATCATCGATCAACATCTCTATTTATTCCCGCCCCGTGTGGTGCATTGTTCAGACCGCCGTCACGTCCGCCGCTCCCCAAACCGGCCCCAGGGCGGCCACGGCCTTCACCCCGGCGGGCAGCCATAAACAGCCTTCGGGCAGTTCCAGGTCCAGAACCAAGGGCAACTCGGCCTCGCCGCCACCCTGGCGCACCCGTACCCGCTCCGCCCCCTCCACCCCCAGCCGTCGGGCAGTGTCCGGGTGCAGGACCGCCACCGGCGGCGCGGCCCAGGGGGTCTGTTGCAGAGCGTCGGCCCGCCGCACCAGGGCATCGACGGCGTAGATGGGCACATCACCCATTCGGTACAGCCCGGTTGTCTCCAGGGAATCGAAGTGATCAGGGGGGTCTACCCGGTTGCGGGGTTCCAGGTCGGCACAGGCATCCAGCACCTCTTCCAACACGCTGCGGGAGTCTAGATAATCGAAGCCGGGGAGACCGAAACGGTTGCCCAATACCCGTAACACCTTCCAGGCCGGTCGCGCCTCTCCCAGGGGTTTGACCGCCCCTTCGAAGCTCTGACAGCGACCCTCGGCGTTGACAAAACTGCCGGAGGTTTCGGCGAAGGTGGCGGTAGGCAAAATCAGATCCCCATAGTCGTGGGTAAGGGGACTGGCGAAAGGGGTCAGGCAAACCACGCACTCGGCCGCCCCCATCGCCGCCAGGGCGGCGGCGGGATGGTAACAATCCAGTTCCGGCTCCACACCGATCAGCACATAGGCTTTGCGAGGCTGCTCCAGCATGGCCCTGGCATGCAGGCCCGGCTTGGCCAGGGGCTTACCGCCCGCTTCCCGGTGGGGCAGCACCCCAGCCAACCAGCCGCCGGCGGCGTTACCGGCCTCCGGCAGATAGCCCAGGGCGCCATCGGCGGCGGCGGCGATAAAACCCGCCAGCGCCCGCAGTTGCGCCAGGGCCGGATGGGCCAGAGCTAGGTTGCCCAGCAACACGGCGCTCTGGCCGCCGTCCACCAGACCCTTGGCCATGGCCTGTTCCAGGTCGGTGGGCGACCGCCCCGGGTCCAGCAGCGCGGCGAGCGCCTTGGGCAGTTCCCGGTCGGCCAGTTCCGCCACCGCCCGGGCCACGCCGCCCAGCACCGTGATCATCGCGGCGGGGGCGGCCACGGCCTCGGCGGCCAGGGGCAACAACAGGTCGAAATGCCGGGGGTTAATGGCCATGACGTTGGCCCCAGCCTTGGCGGCCTTGCGCAGCCGATGACAGGCTAGCGGCTGTTCCAGGCGCGGATTGGAGCCGACCAGCAACACCGCGTCCAGGACCTCCAGTTCCGAAAGGGGCATGCCCAGCCAAGGATAGACCGGGGCCTGGCGCTGGTCACTGAAATCCCCCTGGCGCAGCCGGTGGTCGATATTGCGCACCCCCAGCCCCCGAGCCAGTCGGGCGGCCAGATACATTTCTTCCAGGGTAGCGGTCGGGGAGACCAGAAAGCCCACGGCGTCAGGCCCATGGCGGTCGATCACGGCGCCCAGCCGCTGGAACACGGCGTCCAAGGCGGTTTTCCAGTCCACGGTGCGAACCGCCCCGCCGTCTCTGAGCAGGGGGCGCTCCACCCGATCGGGGCTGTACATGCCCTGGTAACTGAACCGATCCCGGTCGGACAGCCACGTTTCGTTGACCGGTTCATTGTCCCTGGGCACGACCCTCATCACCCGGTCGCGCAGGGTATGCAACCACAGATTGGAACCCACGGCGTCGTGGGGAGCCACAGAGGCCCGTTGCAGGTACTCCCAGGAGCGACCGGCATAGCGGGAGGGCTTGGCGGTGAGCGCCCCCACCGGGCACAGATCGATTACGTTGCCGGACAGTTCGGAGACCAGGGTTTTTTCGATGTAGGTGCCGATCTCCATATGCTCGCCCCGTCCAGTGGCGCCCAACTCCCGCAGATTGGCGATCTCCTCCCCGAAGCGCACGCAGCGGGTGCAGTGGATGCAACGGGTCATTTCGGTCTTGATCAGGGGCCCGATGTTTTTGTCCTTGACTACCCGCTTACGCTCTACGAAGCGGGACACGTCGCCACCGTAGCCCATGGCCAGATCTTGAAGTTCACACTCCCCACCCTGGTCGCAGATGGGACAGTCCAGGGGATGGTTGATGAGCAGAAACTCCATGGTCCCCTTCTGGGCATCCATGGCCTTGGGGGAGTCGGTGAATACTTTCATGCCCTCCACCACCGGAGTGGCACAGGCCGGCACCGGCTTGGGCGCCCGCTCCACTTCCACCAGACACA
This sequence comes from uncultured Candidatus Competibacteraceae bacterium, assembly GCA_964597315.1. GTDB lineage: Bacteria > Pseudomonadota > Gammaproteobacteria > Competibacterales > Competibacteraceae > CAZQXD01. The sequence continues at coordinate 12,540 of CAZQXD010000041.1, read as the reverse complement.
TCCGGCAGTTGGCGGCCACGGAGAGCTTTTTGTGGTAGCAGAAACGGGGAATGGTAATACCCGCCTCGTCACTCGCCTCAATCAGCATGGCGCCTTTGCGAACCTCCATGGAGGTGCCGTTGATCTCGATAGTGACCCGATCCTCGCTCATGGCGTACCCGCTGGTTCAGGCAGCCACCAGGCTGCGCTTGTACTCGATATAGTGAATAAACTCGTGACGGAAGTGTTTGAGAAAGCTGCGTACCGGCATGGCCGCAGCGTCTCCCAGGGCGCAGATGGTGCGGCCCTCGATACGAGCGGCCACCTTGTCCAGGCGCTCCAGGTCCTCGATCCGGCCCTGGCCGTTGACAATCCGGTCCAGCATCCGATACAGCCAGCCGGTACCCTCCCGGCAGGGGGTACACTGGCCGCAGGACTCGGAATAGTAGAATCGGGAAATCCGCCGCAGCATTTTCACCATGTCGGTGGTCTCGTCCATCACCACCACTGCCCCGGAACCCAGCAGGGAGCCAGCTTTGGAAATGGAGTCATAGTCCATGCTGGCCTTGAGCATGATCTCTCCAGGCAGCACCGGCACTGAGGAACCGCCGGGGATCACCGCCTTGAGCCGACGGCCTTTCCAGACCCCACCGGCCAGTTCCAAAAGCTCGGCAAAGGGCGTACCCAGGGGGATTTCATAATTGCCGGGCCGCTCCACGTGGCCGGAGACCGAGAAGATCTTGGCGCCACCGGCGTTAGGCGCCCCCAGCTTGGCGAACCACTCGGGACCGTTGCGCAGGATCGCCGGCACCGAGGCCAGGGATTCCACATTATTGATGGTGGTGGGCTTGCCGTACAGGCCGTAGTTGGCGGGAAACGGCGGCTTGAAGCGGGGCAGACCTTTTTTGCCTTCCAGGGATTCCAGCAGCGCCGTTTCCTCGCCGCAGATATAGGCCCCGGCGCCCAGGGTGCAATACAGGTCGAAGTGGATGCCGGAGCCCTGAATATCCCGACCCAATAGACCTGCCTCGTAAGCCTCCTTCAAGGCGTTCTCGAAGCGCCGGAAAGGCTCGTCCAGCCATTCGCCGCGCACGTAGCTATAACCCACGGTGGAGCCGGTCGCGAAGCCGGCGATGGCCATGCCCTCCACCAGGGCGTGGGGGTTGTAGCGCAGGATGTCCCGGTCTTTACAGGTGCCTGGCTCGGACTCGTCGGCGTTGCAGACGATGTATTTCTGGATCGGGTTGGAGCGGGGCATAAAGCTCCACTTTAGGCCGGTGGGAAACCCCGCCCCGCCCCGCCCCCGCAGGCCGGATTTCTTCACCGCTTCCACCACCTGGTCGGGAGAGCGTTCACCGGCCAGAATTTGCTTCCAGGCCGAATACCCACCCAGCCGGGTATAGGTGTCCATGGACCAGGGATTATCGTGGCCCAGGGTGAAATAGCAGACCGCGTTGGCCATAGACTCACTCCAGACTGTCAAGAATCCGATCCACCGCCTCGGGGGTCAAATTCTCGTGGTAAACGTGATCCACCTGCATGATGGGTGCGGCGCAGCAGGCCGCCAGGCATTCTTCCTCGCCCTTGAGATAGATTCTGCCGTCGGCTGTACTTTCCCCGGTTTTAATGCCCAGCTTGTGTTCGATGTGGCTGACGATGACGTCGGACCCCCGCAGCCAGCAGGAGATATTGGTGCATACGGAAATGCTATGCCGACCCACGGGCTTCAGCTCGAACATGGAATAAAACGTAGCCACCTCATAAACGGCTATGGGCGGCAGCTCCAGATACGCCGCCACTGCGTCCATCAGTTCCCGGGTCAAGTGGCCGCCGTTATCGTGCTGAACTTCCCGCAGGGCCGCCAGCACCGCCGAACGTTTCTGGTCCGGGGGATATTTGCCCAACCAGTGGTCGATTTCCCGGCGTACCGGTTCGGACAACAGGGTTTCGGTCTGACTCATCAGCGGTCGATCTCCCCGAATACGATATCCTGGGTGCCGATAAGGGCCACCACGTCAGCCAACATATGGCCACAGGCCATCTCGTTCATGGCGGCCAGATGCGCGAACCCCGGGGCGCGGATCTTCACCCGGTAGGGTTTATTGGCTCCGTCGGAGACCAGATACACGCCGAACTCCCCCTTGGGATGTTCCACGGCGGCGTAAACCTCCCCCTCCGGCACGCAATAGCCTTCCGTATAGAGCTTGAAGTGATGGATCAGGGACTCCATGCTTTCTTTCATGTCCTCCCGGGATGGCGGGGTGATCTTGTGATCCTCGATCATCACCGGTCCCGGATTGTCCCGCAGCCAGCGGAGGCACTGCTGGATGATGCGGTTGGACTGGCGCATCTCCTCGATACGCACCAGGTAGCGGTCGTAGCAATCCCCATTCACCCCCACGGGAATATCAAAATCCATGCGGTCATAGACCTCATAGGGCTGCTTCTTGCGCAGGTCCCACTCGATTCCAGAACCCCGCAGCATGGGTCCTGAAAATCCCAGTTGCAAGGCCCGCTCCGGGGACACCACGCCGATACCCACGGTGCGCTGCTTCCAGATGCGATTGTCGGTGAGCAAGGTTTCATAGTCATCCACCCGGCTCGGAAACCGCTCGGTAAAGGCTTCGATGAAGTCCAACAGGGAACCCTGGCGGGTTTCGTTGAGTTCGTCGATGTCCTTTTGATCCCTGAACTTGGAGGGCTGATATTGAGGCATGGCGCCAGGCAGATCCCGATATACCCCGCCGGGCCGGTAATAGGTGGCGTGCATCCGGGCGCCGGACACCGCCTCGTAGCAGTCCATCAGGTCCTCCCGCTCCCGGAAACAGTACAGGAACACGGTCATGGCGCCGATGTCCAGGCCATGCGCCCCCAACCACATCAGGTGATTGAGAATCCGGGTGATCTCGTCGAACAACACCCGGATATACTGGGCGCGAGGCGGCGGCTCGATGCCCAGAAGCTTTTCGATGGCCAGTACATAGCCGTGCTCGTTGCACATCATGGACACGTAGTCCAGCCGGTCCATATAACCGATGCTCTGATTGAAAGGCTTGCTTTCGGCCAGCTTTTCGGTGCCTCGGTGCAGCAGGCCCACATGGGGATCGGCCCGGCGGATCACCTCCCCGTCCATCTCCAGCACCAGGCGTAGCACCCCATGGGCGGCCGGGTGCTGGGGGCCGAAGTTCAGGGTGTAGTTACGAATCTCAGGCATCGTGGCCATCCTCCCGCCGGGCGCGTTCCACATAGCGGTGGTCTTTGCGGATCACCCTGGGCACCAGCACCCGCGGCTCGATGCTTACCGGCTCGTAAACCACCCGGCCCTTGTCCGGGTCATAGCGCATTTCCACATTGCCGATCAGGGGAAAATCCTTGCGAAACGGATGGCCCACAAATCCGTAATCAGTGAGAATACGGCGCAAATCTGGATGACCTTCGAAGACGATACCGAACAGATCGAAAGCCTCCCGCTCATACCACTGGGCCGCTGCCCAAATCCCGACAACCGAATCCACCACCGGCAGTTCATCGTCCGGGGCGAACACCCGCAGCCGCAGCCGCTGGTTATGGGAAATCGATAGCAGATGATAAACCACCGCGAACCGGGCGCGGCCTGTGGTGTGTTGTTCGGCGCGGTTGCGGTGGATAGCGTCCAGGCTACGACCGATGCCCCGCTCGGTGACGCCCCGGCTAAAGCCTTTATGGGTAGTATCGTTGGTGGCCCATTCGCTCTCCCCATAGGCGGCGTAGTCCACGCCGCACAAGTCCATCAGTTGCGCGAAAGCAAACTCCGGCTGGTCTCGTAGGGCCGTAAGTACTTCCAGGGCATCGCCGGCGGACACCACGGCGGTGAGCTGGCGGTGTTCAAGACGACACTCCAGCAGCGCGTCGCCGAAGCGGGCCTGCAACCGGTCCAGCAGGTCTTGGGGGGAGTCGGCCATGGGCGGTCTCTCAGCGGGCGATGGTGTTGGTGCGGCGGATCTTGTTCTGGAGTTGGATGATACCGTACAACAAAGCTTCGGCCGTGGGCGGACAGCCCGGCACATAGACATCCACCGGCACGATGCGGTCGCAGCCCCGCACCACAGCGTAGGAATAATGATAATAACCGCCGCCGTTAGCGCAGGAACCCATGGAAATGACCCAGCGAGGTTCGGCCATTTGATCGTAGACTCGGCGCAGGGCTGGAGCCATTTTGTTGACCAGGGTTCCGGCCACGATCATCACATCGGACTGGCGGGGGCTGGGCCGGAATACGACGCCGAAACGGTCTAGGTCGTAGCGGGCGGCGCCGGCGTGCATCATTTCCACGGCGCAGCACGCCAGTCCAAAGGTCATGGGCCACATGGAACCGGTGCGCGCCCAGTTGATGAGCTTATCCGCCGTGGTGGTGACCACGCCTTTTTCCAGAACGCCTTCTATTCCCATTCCAAGGCCCCTTTCTTCCACTCGTAGATGAAGCCGATCACCAATATGCCCAGGAACACCGCCATGGCTATGAAGCCGAACAGACCGATGCTGTCCAGCACCACCGCCCAGGGAAACAGAAAGGCGATCTCTAGATCAAAGATGATGAAAAGAATGGCTACCAGATAATAGCGGACGTCGAATTTCATCCGGGAATCTTCGAATGCCTCGAACCCGCACTCGTAAGGAGAGTTTTTTTCGCTGTCTGGACGGTGTGGTCCAAGAATGAACCCCGCCAAGATAGGCACTACCCCCACCAGTACGCCGATGAGAATGAAGACCAGGATCGGAAGATAGTTTTCCAGCATCGAAGCTGTACCTTCAACGTGAACGATTATCGGGAGATACACCTGGACCGGCATTCGTCCGATGTCCACCGGGGAGGCGGGGCTAGTCTACGGTTCACGAACCAACCTCGTCAAGGCGTCAGACCGAGATAACACTTTGCTTTCATGTACTTACAAATACACTGTGAGAGTGTGGATTTAGACCGCCACCCAAGGACTTAGAGACCGGTCAACCGGTCAGACTGATGCCCGCGACAGGAGTTCATCACCATAAATAAAGGCACCCCGAGGTGCCTTTGTAAAGATGGTGCCGATGGCCGGACTCGAACCGGCACGGCTTGCGCCACTACCCCCTCAAGATAGCGTGTCTACCAATTCCACCACATCGGCAAATAATCAGTTTCCAGGCTCGGTGGGCAATTGCGGAATATCGCCAGATCCACCCTGGGGCACCGCCGGCACCGACGGCAACTCTGGAGGCGCCTCACTAGGAACCCCCACCCGTTCCACCACGCTAGTCGGCGCCGTGGTCTGCACCGCCACATAGGCCAGCACCAAACTGGTGATAAAAAAGCCTGTGGCCAAGGCCCCCGTAGCGCGGCTCAGAAACGATGACGAACCCCGGGAACCGAACATGGTGGTGGACGCGCCACTACCGAAGGCGGCGCCAGCATCGGCGCCCTTGCCTTGTTGCAGCAACACCATCACGATCAAGGCCACGGCAATCAGCACATGGATCAGCAAAAATACAGTAAACATCTCGATTAATGGTCTTATCCGGCAGCTTGGGCGATCTCGAGAAACTCCCGGGGATTGAGCGAGGCGCCGCCGATCAGCCCGCCGTCGATATCCGGCATGGCGAACAGTTCGACCGCATTGGACGCCTTGACGCTACCTCCATAGAGGATCCGAGCGGAGCCGGCGATATTAGCATCATGTCCAGCCAGTTGGCCACGAATAAATGCATGAACCTCCTGAGCCTGTTCAGGACTGGCTGTCTTACCGGTACCGATGGCCCAAACGGGTTCGTATGCAATCACGATATCGCCAAACGCTTGGATGCCTTCCCTTTGCAGTACAGCGTCCAATTGGCGAGCCACTACCGCTTCGGTACGGCCTCTATCCCGTTCCTCAAGGGTTTCACCGATGCAGAGCATGGGCAAAATGCCCGCATGGCGCAGGGCCGCCACCTTGGCCGCCACTTGCCCGTCGGTCTCGCCGTATAATGTGCGTCGCTCGGAATGGCCTACCAGAGTAAAGCGGCAGCCGAAGTCCAACAGCATGGACACCGCCACCTCACCGGTATACGCACCGGAAGCTTTGTCGGAGCAATTCTGAGCGCCCCAGGCGATGGGGGTATCGGCCAACTGCCGCCGGACCTCATCCAGATACACATAAGGCGGAAACACCGCCAGTTCAACGCTGTTGTCAGCCCCTACCCCTTGAATCAGGGCTTGCAATAGGGCTTGATTACTGTCTCTGGAACCATTCATTTTCCAGTTTCCAGCGACTATGGGGCGGCGCATAATTATCTCCCGCTGTAAGTACGCGGTAGCTTAGTGAACGATCCTGGAGAAATCAATTCAGGGCCTTCTCGGTCTGGATGGAAACGGCGTCCCGCACCACATCGGCGATGTTCTGGGCCAATGTTTTCACCTTGGCCTCGTCCGCCCCTTCCACCATCACCCGCACCACCGGCTCGGTGCCGGAGGGTCGTAACAATACCCGGCCCCGAGAACCCAGTTGGGACTCGGCCTCGCGCACCGCCGTCTGCACTGGAGCGCAGGCGCCCAGATCCACTTTTTTGGACAAGGGCACGTTGATCATGATCTGGGGATATTTGCTCATGCCCAGCTTCAGTTCGTGTAGGGACTTGCCGGACTGGACCATGGCCACCAACACTTGCAGGGCGGAGACGATGCCATCGCCGGTGGTGGTGCGGTCCAGGCAAATGATATGGCCCGAGCTTTCTCCTCCCAGGGTCAATTTGTCCTGGAGCAAACGCTCCATCACGTAGCGGTCCCCCACTTTGCTGCGCAACAGGGCAATGCCTAGCTCGTTGAGAGCCACTTCCAGTCCCAGGTTACTCATCAAGGTGCCCACCACGGCGCCGGCCAGGCGCCCGGCGCGCAGCCGGTCCCGGGCGATAATGAACAGTAACTCATCCCCGTCTACTTCTTCGCCCAGATGATCCACCATGATCACCCGGTCTCCATCGCCGTCAAAGGCCACGCCCAGGTCAGCGCCATGTTGCTTGACCGCCGTCTGTAGAGCCTTGGGTTTGGTGGAACCGCAGTCCAGGTTGATATTCAGTCCATTGGGCTCCGCAGCCAGGGGGATTACCGTGGCGCCCAGTTCAGTGAAGACATTGGGGGCGATGTGATAGGTGGCGCCGTTGGCACAGTCCAGGACAATTTTTAGGCTGGAGAAGTCCACGGCGCCAGGAATGGTGCTTTTACAAAACTCGATGTACCGGCCACCGGCGTCCAGTAGACGCTCGGCCTTGCCCAGGGCGGCGGCGTCAACGGTGGTGAAAGGGGTCGCCAGCATTTCCTCAATCCGGTATTCTAGTTCGTCCGGCAGTTTCATTCCATCCCGGGAAAAAAACTTAATGCCGTTGTCGTAATAGGGATTGTGGGACGCGCTGATGACAATGCCCGCAGCGGCATGGAGGGTACGGGTCAGATAGGCAATGCCCGGAGTGGGCATGGGACCTAGCAGCCGAATATGGGCGCCAGCCGCCGACAAACCGGCTTCCAGGGCTGATTCGAACATATAGCCTGAGATGCGGGTATCCTTACCGATCAATACTTTATTCAGTCCTTTCGAACTCAAGGCCTTACCTGCGGCCCAGCCCAGCTTAAGCATGAACTCGGCAGTGATGGGCGCTGTCCCTACCCGTCCCCGTATTCCATCGGTTCCAAAATAACGTTTTTCCATACCACCCCCCTATATTCAACGGTCGCTATTCTAACCTGCTATCGGCCGCCGCGCAGCCGTTTGCACCGTCTCGGATCAAGGGGCGGCCTCCAAAACCCGGGCGCATATTGACAAGGCCCGCACCGTGGGCAAGACATCATGAACTCGGAAAATGGTGGCCCCCTGCCAGGCGGCGATCACTGCGGCGGCCAGGCTACCGGGAAGCCGTTCTTCCGGGGGCGCGTCGAGAATACGACCGATCATGGATTTGCGGGACAGGCCCACCAGCAAGGGTAGGCCCAACTCCCGGAATTCCCCCAGCCGTTTGAGTAGGGTCAGATTATGCTCCAAGGTCTTGCCGAAACCGAAACCCGGGTCCAAGAACAACCGCCCTCGGGCGATGCCGACCGCCTCGCAGCTCCGCACCCGCTCGGCTAGAAAGGTTTTTATATCCGCCACCACGTCATGGTAGTGGGGGTTTTTCTGCATGGTGGCGGGTTCCCCTTGCATGTGCATCAGACAGACCGCCGCTCGGGAACCGGCCAACACCTCCAGGGCGCCAGGCAGACGCAAGGCGCGCACATCGTTAATCATCCCGGCCCCGGCCCGCAGAGCTTCCGCCATCACGTCGGGCTTGCTGGTGTCCACGGATACCAACACCGGAGCATCCCTCAGCGCCTCCACCACGGGGATCACCCGATCCAGCTCTTCCTGCGTCGATACCGGGGTGGCATCGGGACGGGTGGACTCCCCGCCCACATCCAGCAACGCTGCGCCTTCGGCGATCATCTCATCGGCCCGGCGCAGAGCGGCGGAACGGTTAAAAAAACGCCCCCCGTCCGAGAAGGAATCGGGGGTCACGTTGAGTATACCCATGACCTGCGGGTGGCTCAGATCCAGGGCCATGCCCCCGTGGCCAGTCATGGCTCAGTGCTGCTGGGCAGGGCCACCGATGGGACCGGTCTTGTCCTTGCCCTTCACAGAGTCGTCATCGGACGCTTCGGAGCCGGATGCCGGGGGTTCTTTATCCACCCAATCCTTGGGGTCCCTCGGGGGGCGACCGGCCATGATGTCGTCGATCTGCTCGGCGTCGATGGTCTCGTATTTGATCAGAGCATCGGCCATGGCGTGAAGCTTGTCCATGTTATCCCGGAGCAACTGTTCAGAGCGCATGTAATTGCGGTCGATCACCGAGCGGATTTCTTCGTCGATGGCATGGGCAGTCTCGTCGGAGAGGTTTTTGTGGCGGGTCACGGAACGACCCAAAAACACCTCGCCGTCATCCTCGCTGTAGGTCAGCGGCCCCAGGCGCTCGGACAGACCCCACTTAGTGACCATATTCCGGGCGATGGAGGTGGCCCGTTCAATGTCGTTTTGGGCGCCGGTAGTCACATAGTCGTCCCCAAAAATCAATTCCTCGGCGATACGCCCTCCGAACAGGCTGGAAATCTGGCTTTCCAGACGCTGGCGGCTGTAGCTGTAGCGATCAACCTCCGGCAGGAACATAGTCACTCCCAAGGCCCGGCCCCGAGGAATGATGCTCACCTTATAGACCGGATCATGGGCCGGTACCAAGCGGCCGACGATGGCATGGCCGGATTCATGATAAGCGGTGAGCTTCTTTTCCTCTTCGCCCATCACCATGGACTTGCGCTCGGAACCCATGAGGATCTTGTCCTTGGCGTTCTCGAAGTCACTCATCTCCACTTCGCGTTTGTTGGCCCGGGCGGCGAATAAGGACGCTTCATTCACTAGATTAGCCAGGTCGGCACCCGAGAACCCAGGAGTGCCCCGGGCAATCACGCTGGGCTTGACATTGGCGGCCATAGGGACTTTGCGCATATGCACCCGCAAGATTTGCTCCCGACCCCGGACATCGGGCAGGGGCACGACCACCTGACGGTCAAAGCGACCGGGCCGCAGCAGGGCCGGGTCCAACACGTCGGGCCGGTTGGTGGCGGCGATGACGATGATGCCTTCGTTGCCCTCAAAGCCGTCCATCTCCACCAGTAACTGGTTGAGCGTTTGTTCCCGTTCGTCGTGGCCACCACCCAAACCGGCGCCCCGGTGCCGTCCCACGGCGTCGATCTCGTCGATAAAGATAATGCAGGGGGCATGCTTCTTGGCTTGCTCGAACATATCCCGCACCCGGGAGGCGCCCACGCCCACGAACATCTCCACGAAGTCGGAGCCGGAAATGCTGAAGAACGGCACCTTGGCCTCGCCGGCGATAGCCTTGGCCAGCAGGGTCTTGCCGGTGCCGGGGGACCCCACCATCAGCACCCCTCGGGGAATCTTGCCTCCTAGGCGCTGGAACTTGCCTGGGTCACGCAGAAACTCAACCAGTTCCTCAACCTCGTCTTTGGCCTCCTCGACCCCGGCCACGTCGGCGAAGGTGACTTTGATCTGGTCCTCGCTCATCATTCGGGCGCGGCTCTTGCCAAAGGACATGGCCCCCCGACCGCCGCCGCCGCCCTGCATTTGGCGCAAAAAGAACACCCAGACCCCAATCAGCAGCAGCATGGGGAACCAACTGATGAAGATTTGCATGAGCAGGGACTGCTGTTCCGGCGGGCGGCCTTCAATGTCCACGCCGTTATTGAGCAGCTCGCCGATCATGGCGCTGTTGTCCGTCTCGGGGCTATAAGTAGTGAATTTCTCACCACCGCTAGACCGCCCCTGAATAGTGCGCCCGTCAATGGACACATGGGCAACCCGCCCCTGACGGACTTCATCAAGGAACTGGGAGTAGCCCATTTGAGCCGTGGGCGCGGTCCTGGGTCCGAAACTGTTGAATACGGACATCAGGATCACCGCGATGACGACCCATAACAAAATGTTCTTCACCATGTCGTTCAAGGCAGCTACCTCATAATGCGCGTTCGATGCCCCATCATGACGGGAAATCGTCTGAAAAATAGTGGATTTTTAGACCTTACTACAGCCGATAGTTCCTGGCTAGCAGATACATTTCGGGGCTGCGGGCACGTGATGCCTTGGGTTTGCGAACCTGCACCTGGCCAAAGCCGTCACGCAAATCCTTGAGCAGGGAATCGAAACCTTCCCCCTGAAAAACCTTTATCAACACACCTCCGTCCGGACCCAAATAGCGTTTGGCAAAGTCCACTGCAAGCTCAGCAAGATACATGCCACGAGGCTGGTCCACAGCTTTGATACCCGTGGAGTTGGGGGCCATATCGGAAATTACAAGGTCCAGGGGCCGTTCCCCCAGGATTTTCAATAATTGCTCCAGAACCGCTGCTTCCCGAAAATCCCCTTGAATGAACTCCACTCCCGGCAGCGGCTCCATGGGCAGGATGTCCAGGGCGATGACCGTCCCCTTCTCGCCCACGATCCGCGACGCAATCTGCGACCACCCCCCCGGCGCAGCGCCTAGATCCACTACCGTCATCCCCGCTTTGAGAAGGCGGGCTTTTTCTTGAATCTCCAGAAGCTTGAATACCGCCCGAGACCGGTAACCCTGCTCCTGGGCGCGCTTGACGTATTCATCGGAAAAATGTTCTTTAAGCCAGCGGGAACTGCTTTTACCACGGGCCATGGACATCACTCCGTCGCCGCGCCGTCAGTACTTGGCGGGCGCGATAAATGATCCAGATCATGCCCAACAGCCCATACCCCCCCAACAGCAGAAACTGCCAGAGCAGGCTGCCGGTCAACCGGCCATGCGCCAGCAGCAACAGTAGACCCAGCACCAGCACCACCGCCAATTCAAACTTGACGCCATTCAAAGGGCTGGGCGACACCGTGAACCCATCCTGCCGTGCTACACTGGCGGACCTTTGCTGATCTTCGGCCATAGGCTCTCCCGGATGCTCAATAACGTTCAAAAACGCCACCTCAAGGCCCTCGCCCATGCCCGCAAACCCATCGTTATCGTCGGCGACAAGGGATTGACCCCGGCGGTACTCGATGAAATCGCCTTGGCCCTGGATCATCATGAATTGGTCAAAGTCCGCCTCAATGCCGAGGACCGGGAGACCCGCGCGGATATGATCGAGACGATTTGCGCCACTCTCAAAGCTGAACTGGTGCAGCGAGTGGGGCATATCGCTACCCTATTCCGGCGCAATCCAGAGCGCCCCCGGGTCGAAATACCCCGCTGACCCACTAGGAACGCCGACCGGACACGACCCAGACCAGCCCTAGTAGACTGTTGGCCAGATACAGGCTGGCGCTGACGCCGTGCAATCGTGCAAATGCCTCAGCGGTGGCGACGCCTTGGGTTTTGAGGTCTGCCAGCATCGGTTGCAGGACAAACTGGCTAACCATAATTATACCCAGCATCGCCGCCAGCAATCCGGCTCGCCAGCCCCAACGGCTGCCCCCCGTCGGGTTCAGGCTCACCCCCAGCAGCAACAGGCTGCCGCAGACCAAGCCCAGGTAATTGCCGATGGTGAATAGCCGCCCGGCGAGCATACCCGCCAGGGACCGGTCGTCCAGCACGGCGAACAGGGTGGGCGCAACCAGATAGCCAATGGTCCATAAGCTGCCAATCCAGAGTACGGTAAGAAGCCGCTCGCCGATGCCCCAGTTCATGGTGGCGCGGCACAGCGAAACGGGATAGCGAGTTGGGGGAGGAACATGCTTGGTGCCCAGGACCGGAATCGAACCGGTACGGCCCGAAGGCCGACAGATTTTAAGTCTGTTGCGTCTACCAATTCCGCCACCTGGGCGAAGAAGATGGAGGCTAGGGTCGGAATCGAACCGGCGTCCACGGCTTTGCAGGCCGCTGCATGACCACTCTGCCACCTAGCCGTGGATTTGGATCTCATAAAAACGAAAAAACCTCGATTGAGCCGAGGTTTTGAAAACTGGAGCGGGAAACGAGACTCGAACTCGCGACCCCAACCTTGGCAAGGTTGTGCTC
>CAZQXD010000040.1:0-35658 GCA_964597315.1 uncultured Candidatus Competibacteraceae bacterium | reverse complement strand
AAAACCAACGGGACGCCGTAGGAATCTCCGGCCTTCAGGCCGGGGAGGATGTCAAGTGCGGGTAATTGCGAATTGGGCGGGATGATGGGTTCGGTGGCGCTAAGGCCAACGGTGGCTTGCCACCAACACGAATGCTGGCAGTTGCATAACCTCTGCTTTTAGCCCCAGCTAAAAAAGGCGTGATTACCGAACCTGTATGTAAGCGTGTTATCGGGGCGAGGGGTCCGCCTGGGTCAGGGACCCATAATAAGCCGCCACCGCCTCAATCTGCCCGGGCTTTAAACCCCGGGCCACCGCCGCCATGACCGGCGCATAAGGCGTCCCACCCCGAACACCCCGCTGCCAGAGTTGAAGTTGGGTGCTGAGATAATCGGGATATTGGCCATCGAGGCTGGGAAAAAACGGATTGTCGGCCACCGCATCGGGGCCATGGCAATGGGCGCACGGGGGTACGCCCTGCCTGGGCAGACCTTGCTCGGCAATCCGTCTACCCTGCTCCAAAACATTGGGTGAAGGGTCTTGGGGTTGAGGACCGGCGCCGCCGGTTTGCCGGGTATAAAAATCGGCCAGGGCCTGCATATCGGCCTCGTCCAGCTCCACCGCAATCGGTTGCATAATGCCGCTGGCCCGGCTGTTGTCGGCATAGCTTTGCAGCGATCCATGGAAATACTCGGGACTCAATTGGGGCAGTTTCGGAAAAGCGCTGTCCCGCCCCAGGCCATCGTAGCCGTGGCAGCGGGCGCAGTTGTGGATCAGGGCTTCCAGTTCCGGGCCGACGTCTGCAAGTTCGGGCTGGACGGCGGGGCGGGACTCGCCCCTGGCAAGACGCCGATAGCCCTCCGGGGACAGGGTTGGCAGTTTCAGCAGAAAAACCACCACCGACCACACCTCGTCGTCCCGTTCCCGGGCCACCCAGGCGGGCATGCCGGTGTATTTGACGCCGTGTTTGACGATCCAGAATAAATCCTCGGGATTCCAGCTATGGATTTTGGGCGGCAGATAGGGGGGCTGAGGGGTCATTTCCAGCACGATACGGCTGCGGGGCAGGCCCGGAGCGCCGTGGCAGGGGGCGCAGCCGGTGTGATAATGGCCGGCGCCTTGCAGTACCCGGTTTGGTTCGTCCAGGGGTGGAACCGGGGCGCCCATGGCGTGAGTTTGCACCGATTGGCGCATGACAAAATGCAAAAACCAGGCGGTAATGGGCCAATGGCCGGAGCTGGCGGCGATGGGGATGATCCCGGACCAGGCCACCAGCAGGCCGCCCAGGACCACCACGGCCCCATAGCTGGCGTATTTTTTGATGACGCTGCGGTTCACGATACCCCCTTATGGCTGGCGCCGGGGTGGCGCAATAAATCCCGCAGCAGCCACAACCCCCCCAGCAGATACGCGATCCCGCCCCCCAGCAGCATGATGAGGCCGCCGAGTTGCTGTTCCCTGAGGCTGCCATGGGCATATAAAAGCCGTGGAGCCAGGGTCAGCAAGGCTCCCAACAGGGTCATATGCATGGAGGTCAGCAGTAGGCAGATGATGCCGCCCCCGGCCCGGGCGGCGTGCTGTCGGGGATCACCCCCAAAAGCGGCCAGCCAGACCCATAAACCGACGGCCAGAAACATCAGTTGTTCCAGCACCAGCAACTCTGGCAGTTGCCGGGTGAACCGGTGCAGGGCCGGGGCATGCCAGCCCCAGACCACCACCATTTCTACGAGGGCCGCCGGAATCGGGGCGAACAGCCAGGGGGCGTCTCGCACCGGGTCGAGCCGGGAACCGGCCAACCCCACGGCGATCAGGGGCGCCAGCAGGGCCACTAGGGCGATATGCAGGCTCATGTGGGCCACGAAGGAATGCCGGGCCAGCTCCGGCAGCGGCCCCAGCCAGGCCCCGGCCAGTCCCAGCAGTCCCAGTCCCAGCAGCCAGGGGCGCATCAGCGGCAGTTCTCGAAAAACCAGACGACGATGCCCACATAGATCGTCGCCACGGCGCTTAGCCCGCACAGCAACACCGTAGCGAAGCCGAAAAAGCGATGGCGATCGCCGGGTTTGTCCTCTTCGTGGGGCGGGGGTTCGTTAAAGCCAGTCTTATGGCGTCCGTAGCCGACGATGCCGATGGCGGCGATACCGAGCAAGGCCAGTAGGGTGGTGGCCAGGACCAGATCCCGGAGTATCTCCAGAGCGACGGCGGGATCGGCGGTTTTTTCGCAGATCACCGCCCCTCCCCCATAGGCCAGTAAAAAATGCAGAACCCAGATGCCGGGGCCGATGGCCAGCACCCAAAGGCTTTCCTCATGTTCGGGATAGTTCTCCATCCTCAGGCCACCAAGGGAAACAAGGCCAGCACGGCGCAGGTGATCCAAGCCGTGACGATGGCGAAATGCCAGTACAGGGTGATATTGCAGATGTCGATGTCATGCCGGGCCGTCAGATACCCGGCCATGGCCCGGGCCAGACAGTAGCCTTGCATGATCACCCCCACGGCCACATGCAGGCCCACCCAGATGCACAGCACCCAGACGGTGGCCGGATAGACATGGGTCGTGGGGTCGAGGCCGTTAAACCAAGGCACCGCCAGCAGGGCGCCGCCGCCGGCCAGGGCGGCCAGGAGGCCAAGGGATAAAGCCCCATAGAATAGCCAGCGCCAGCCCCGGCGATTGGCGGCGCGGGCTAGCACCGTCAGCACCCAGGCCCCGGTCAGCAACAGCGCCGCAGGCCCCCAATCGGCAAGGTCCGGGCCCTGGGAGGGGTCGGGGGGAAAGTCATCATGGATGGTCCAATAAAAGAAATACCCAAAAATTAGGCTGATAAAGGCCGCCATATCCCCGATCATGGTAATCAGCATGGCCCACCAGCCTACGGACTGGGACCCGGAGGCGTAAAGGGGCAGGGTAAGGCCCAGGCCCACCGATTTCGAGGGCTTCTCCGGGACCACGGCGGTGCCGGTCCAGAGCCAGTTGAGAATCGTCCCCAGGGCTAGAACCCCGGAAATCAGGGCTGGCCACCACCAGTGAAAAGTCGAAAAAATAAATACCCCGCCCGTGAACAAGGCCGCGAAAAAGGTCTTGAAGGTGGGGCCGGGCACCCGTAGGCACTGGATCGGCCGGGCATCGATGGGGGAGGTGACTAGGGTTTCCCGGAGGGTTTCCTCGGCATCGGGCAGATAACACCGGCCCTCGTCCACATCCCGCATCAGGTTGGGCTGGAACCACAGAGGATAGCGGCTGCTGATCCGGGGAATGGAGCGTATGCCCCAGGGCTTGTCGGGCATTTCGGCCAACCACTCCAGGGTGCCGGCCTTCCAGGGGTTGCGCTCAGAATAGGGCTGTTTGCCTTTCGGCCGGATCACATCCCAGACAAACACCGCAAAGCCGGCCACCAGGACCACGGCGCCCAGGGAGGAGACCAGATTCAGGGTGTCGAATCCCAGGCCCTCGGGATAGGTGAACACCCGCCGCGGCATGCCCCCCAGGCCGACCAGGTGCATGGGGAAAAACGTGACATTAAAGCCGATAAACAGCAGCCAGAAAGCGATCCGGCCCAGGCGGTCCGATAATTTCTTGCTGGTGGCCAGGGGGAAAAAATAATAAAACGCGGCCACGATGGGAAACACCACCCCGCCGAACAGGGTGTAGTGGAGATGGGCGACGATAAAATAACTGTCGTGGGCCTGCCAGTCGAAAGGCACGGCGGCCACCATCACCCCAGTCAGCCCCCCCACCACAAAAATGGCCAGGGCGCCGGTCACATATAGCATAGGTACGGAAAAAATCACCCGACCCGCCAGGATCGTGGCGATAAACACAAAGATCTGCACCCCCGTAGGCAAGGCCACGGCCTGGGAGGCGGCGGAGAAAAAACCCAGGGACACGCCCGGCAGACCGGTAGTGAACATATGATGGACCCAGAGCCCGAAGCTCAAAAACCCCGTACCCACGGCGGCCAGCACGATCCAAGCGTAACCGACCATGGGGCGTTGGGCGAAAGTGGGCACGATCATAGCCACCAGAGCCACCGAGGGCAGAAACACGATATACACTTCTGGATGGCCGAAAATCCAGAACAGATGCTGCCAGAGCAAGGGATCGCCGCCCCGCTCTGGATCGAAAAACGGCCAGTCGAAGGTGCGCTCCAGCTCGAATAATAAGTCACCGGCGATCAGGGGTGGGAAGGCGAACAGGATCATGATCGCCACCACCAGGATATACCAGGAATACAAAGGGATCAGATTGATCCGCATCCCCGGCGGGCGGCATTTCAGCACCCCCACGATCAGCTCCACGGCGGCGGCGATGGAAGCCACTTCGATAAAGCTCAGGCCCAAAAGCCAGATATCGGCCCCGTAGCCGGGCTGGAATTTGGTGGTCAGAGGCGGGTACATAAACCAGCCCCCTTCCGGGGCCATGCCGAACAGAATCGAGCCGCAGACAAAAATCCCGCCGATCAGAAAACTCCAATAGCCATAGGCGGACAGCCGGGGGAAAGGCAGATCCCTGGCCCCCAGCATCTCCGGCAGCACCATAATGGAAAAAGCCTCGAACACCGGCACGGCGAACAGAAACATCATCACCGAGCCGTGCAGGGTGAAGACCTGGTTATAAAGGGTGGCCGATAGAAAATCATTGTTCGGTACCGCCAGCTGGACCCGGATCAGTATCCCCAGAATCCCGGCGAACAGCATAAAGATAAAGGCCGTGGCCGTGTACCAGACCCCCACTTCGGAATTATTGACCGCCGACCAGTAACGCCAGCCGGTGGGGGTTTTCCACGCCGCCAGCAGGCGCTGTTCCTGGGCCAGACGCCGGTCGTGTTCGGCGCTTGCGGAGTCGGTCATCGGTTTTTCGCCGAGAGACCCCGTCCTTCAGGGCGGGGAGGAATAGGCGTGGCTTGCAAGGCAAGCCATGACCGGGACGTGAATGCAGCGCGTAACCTTCTGGCCGCCGGATTGGCGGTGTCAGTCTGTGGAGAGAATGTCAGTCCGGTGTCTCTGTGAGGCATGGGCAGTTCTCGGTGAAGCAGAAAGGGCCTGGTTGTAAGACTGGGTATCCCCTCCTTTAGGGAGGGGAGGATGTCAATGCAGTTCCACCAGATAAGTGGAAATGGCCCCCAGAGTGGCCTCGTCGAGCATCCCATAGCCGGGCATCAAAACGCCCGGTTTGATTAGGTCGGGGTGGGCGATCCAGCGGGCCAGATTATCCTGGGATAGGGGCAGAGTGCCAGCGCCTAGGGTGGCGCGGCTGCCCAGGTGGGTTAGATCCGGGCCGATGACGCCCATGGCCAGGGTGCCGGCGATCCGGTGGCAGGCGCCGCAGCCTTGCTGGAGAAACGCGGCCTGACCCTGTTTCGCCAGCTCACCCTCGGGGGGACGGGCCGGGGCGGCCTGTCGGGCCAGCCACTGGGCGAAGGGGGCGGGTTCCATAACTTTGACGGAAAAAGCCATGAGGGCATGGGCGGCGCCGCAATATTCCGCGCAGACGCCCCGGAAGTCTCCGACCCGGTTAGCTTCCAGGACCAGCCGGTTTTCCCGGCCGGGGATCATATCGATTTTGCCCCCCAAAGCTGGGATCCAAAAGGCATGGATGACCTCCGGGCTGAGCAGCCGGAACTCCACCCGCTGCCCCACGGGCAGGCGGATTTCATTGGCGCTCTGGACCGGCGCCTGGCCGGGGGCATCATACTGTACCCGCCACCACCAGCGTTCGCCGCTGACGGTGATCACCAGGCCCTCCCCCGGGGCCAGCAACCCCGGCATCAGGCTGAGGCTGTAGACCAGTACTCCGGTCAGCACCAGCAGCGGAAATCCGACCCCGCCGATAGTGATGATGCCCATGGCAAAGCGTCGGCTGTGGCGCTCGGGGTCAGCCCGCAGGCCGTAGATCGCCATCCCCATGACCAGCAGCCAGATCACGCCGGCCCCGGCGGCCATCCACCAGAATAGCTGGGCAATCTGGGCGGCCCCGGCGCCGGCCGGGTGCAAGGCGGATTGGGGGCTGCCCCAAGCGGTAGCAGCGAGCATAAGCCCCAGGGCTGTCGCCAGGCCGGAGCCGAGGCGGTCGGCAAGGCGCCGCTCCGGCCTACCGCGCCCGGAGGATCGCGCGTCGATGATCATGCTCCTCTGGTGGTTGGATTCAACTGGGCAGCACCGATACGATCCTACCCAAAACAACTTGCTTCAGGTTAGCTCGGATTCTGATTTTTGGGATTATCATCCCTGACCCGGAAAGCCGTTCCCAGTTCCAGGTAATAGGCCAGAAACGGGGCCTACACCTCCGGGGCCGTTCCCAATCCGTTCTTCAGGCCGGTTAAGGCGCATGTCTCTATGCGGATTGATTCGGACGTGTTGGCGTGGCTCAAGAATCAAGGCAAGGGTTACCCGACTCGGATAAATGCCATTTTGCGCGAAGCCATGTCGAGGCAGGACCCCCCTCCCCCTTCTATTGCGGTTCGGTCCACGACCGGCTGGATAGAAGGATAGGACCTATCTAGGAGGGTGGAAAAAGTCGTCCAGCAGCCGATGGGTTTCATGGGAAAAATAGTCCTCATCTCCCTCGGTATAACGGCTCAGGGCATCTTGCAGGGCAATCCTGGCTTGCGGAGGATAGTTTCGCAAGCGGTCCAGGAGTGATTGTACGAATGGCGTTTGCCCCGGTTCGTCCGCCACATACATGATCACAGCGTCAAAAACCTCATTGAGTCCATCCGGGTTATGGGTATTCGAGGCTAGGCCATCAATGGTCGCCAGCGCCTCCTCCCGAGAAAGCACCGGCAGGGTGTCGAACAACCGTGGCTGGATATTACTCTCCCCAGGGCGCCCCTCGTAACGCGCCCGCACCAAATCCAGATACTGCTGTCTGGCCTGTATAACCGCCATGTCTTGTTCGGCGACCGGCGAGCCATTATTGGAAATGGCCGAGCGAATGATCGCCAGCAACTGTTCCTTTACCAATCCATCGTTCACTTGTTGATATTCCTGAATTAGCTGCCCCGTCAGTTCCACGGGCGTCATCTCGGGCAGCTTGCTTAGAAGATAACGATAGCGCTCGTCCTCCCGATGAAACTGGTTGATCAAGCCCCACAGTATCTCCAGCTTCTCGTTGCGGGTCATGGACTCATCCCGCAGCAACACGGTTATCCGGTCGTCCAGTCCGGCGGGCTTGAGAGTATCGAATTGCTTAAGCAACAACCGTGCAAGTTCCATCTGAATCTCGTAGGGCGTTGGCCGATGGTCGCCGACCCCATCAGTCAAGCCCTGGACACCGACAGCACCGGCTGAACCGCCGCTGGTATCGATCCTGTCCGCTTTTACCCATGCCCCTGACTCGGCTGTGGCATTATCCAGCGGTTCTGAAAAGGAAGGGTGCGCCTCCCCAGCCCCCCGCGCCCGAGCGGCTGCCAGTGATTGCCGATGGCTGCTGGTGGCGGTCTCCTCGCCGGGTGTATCGCCGGGGGACGGGCTATCACCTTGGGTGAGGGGCTGAGGGATGGCCGGGGCGGCCAAGTCGGGGTTCCCGGTTCGCTCGCTGACCACAAACCAGACAACCGTCCCCAGAACCAGGACCAGGGCAAACCCTCCGATAACCCATCGATAAGAAGTGCTATCGCCGGTATCGAGAGGAATTTGCATGGGTTTTGCCTATTGAATGATTGAATGGGATACCCAAAGGTCCAACCCCGCTGCCTTACCCTCCCCCGAGGGGGGAGGGGGCCTGGCTCAATGGATGGGACTAGAAGGCGGGATTGCTATTCGGTGCGGCCTCGCAATTGACGCTGTACCCACTTAGGCAGTCGTCGTTGTGTTGCCCGCCGTCAATATAGGCGGAACCGGCGCCCCCGTGGATATCGTCCTGCCCTCGATTGCCGTACAGATAATCGTAACCACCCTCCCCAAAGATGACGTCCCCATGGGGTCCGCCGTAGACCGTATCGTTACCCTCTCCGGCGTAAATGGTATCTACCCCGTAACCACCGCAGATAATGTCGTTGCCACCGTAGCCGACGATGGTATCGTGACCATGGAGGCCATGAATGACATCGTTACCATTGGTGCCATAAATATAATCACTCCCTTGGCTGCCTTGGATGGTGACCTGATGGCCATTGCACGTCAGCCCATGGGCCTGATTGAAGGCCAGCACCATCGGCACGGCGAGAAGAACGAGTTTCAGGACACTCCTAGGACGGTGATCAAAGTCTGGGTTCATCATGACTGCACTCCTGATTGTCGGCACACACTCATTAAGCATTCGTTCGAGAACGCGACTTGAACGGCGGCCGTTTCAACAAGTCAGTCATGAAGCACGGACGGGCAGGGATATTTTTTCACCCCCTAGCAAAGTTTTTTCCAGCGGTGGGGATGAACGATTGGCTTTGCGAATATTGCCCTTTCCATTTATTCGGTCTGAACCGCCCCGGGTTTCGCGGAGGCTGTTTGGTTTAAGTCAAGCAGCCATCGCTGCGTGACGGTTGAGTTGCCTGTAGTAGTTTGCTCAGCTTCTGCCGGAGAAATATAGCCTAGTGGCTCCATCAGCCGTTGGTTGTTAAACCACGAGATCCCTTCCAAGGTCGCCAGCGCCACGGATTCGCGTGTCCTCCACGGTCCCCGGCGATGGCTCAGCTCAGCCTTGTACAATCCATTGATCGTTTCTGCCAAGGTGTAGGTGGCAAATTCATATTTTCGATGAAAATACAGGTGCTTGGGAAAATTTGATCTCGGCTGCGAACTCGCTTACGACCCGTATATTGCTCGTAAACTATATATAGCCTACAGTGCTATATGTGCGAGCAATTCTTCTGCGCAAAAGCAAAGAAACACTTCCCAATGGGGTGCTGGTCGAGATCGTGATCTGGCGTGTGCCGACACCGGTGTTGGGCAGCGCACACGATTTTAAGTACAGCCTCTATGCGGGCCGTCACGGGCGCTGTCTGGTGCGCTATGACAACGAACGCGGCAAGGACGATCATCGCCACTATGGCGAGCAGGAAGAGGCATATGTATTTCGGTCCATCGATCAACTGATCGAAGACTTTATTGCCGATGTTGAACGACTCGGAGAGTAGGCATGGCGAACAAAGCGATTATCGGTATTACCAACTGGACACAGTCCAAGCAGGAACTGCGCGATCTGGCGCGCCGACTGAATGCGGGCGAAGCGGTGCCCGAGGCGGATTATCATTTGAACTTCGCTGACGCCCGGCAACTGTTCGCCGAACTCACGCCGGCGCGGCTGACGCTGCTGGAAACGCTCAAGCGCGAAGGACCGCTATCTATTTATGCTTTGGCGAAGGCGGCCGGGCGCCACTACAGCAACGTGCATCAAGATATCGGCAAGCTCCAGGAGCACGAACTGGTCGCTAAGGATGAACAGGATCGCGTCTATGTGCCTTGGGACGAAGTGACGATTAAGTTGACACTGGCGTCGGTTGCGTGACTCAAGAATCTCAGCTCTAACTACGCAAAATGCGATCAACCGTCGGAATCGGAGGTATTACCGGCTGCCGAGTGGCGCCGGGTGCCTGCAGCCGATCCCTACCGATGCCTCCCCTGCCCGTCTCCCTGCCCGTCTCCCTGCCCTGAGCCCGGCTCCTGTCTCGGCGCTGGCGTTCTACCGTGGGGGTGATCGGTGGGTCCTGCTGGACACCCGGGCGGCCGACGGGGTTCCATGGCCGCCTCAGGGCGTTTCGTCGTGCAGTTCCAGACGCCGTTCCCTACGCTCCATCCGCCGCTCCAGGTGGTCGATGCGGGCACTTTGACCCGCGTAAGCGGCATAGTGGTCAGCCAGGTTGCGCTCCACGCCGGCCAGGCGGGTTTCCACCAGTGTCAGGCGGTGCTGGATGTCCTGCTGACCGGCTTTGAGATCGACCATGTCGCTCTGCATCCGGCGCAGGATTTCGAGGACCAGGCTTTCGGTGTTCTCGGTCATCGCCTGGCTCCCTCAGTCCGGCCAGTAGCCGTCGTCCAGGACCTGCTCCAGGGTGAAGGGGCAAGTCTCGGGGAAAGCGGCTTCGTCGAGGCCCGTTTCGGTCGATGCTTCCAGACGTGCTGTCCAATAGGCGCCTTCAAACACTTCTGGCAGCTTGGGGGTCAGGCTTAGACTGTCGCGCAACAACTTGCGCAGACGGACCCGTTGTATGCGAACGGTGTTCCGCCAACTCCGTCCCCGCCGCTCGGGCTGATGGCGCCATTTCAGCAGGTGCATCAACAGCACTTCCAGCCGACTCTCCAGCGCCCGTTGCTCGCTTCGCGCCATGCCGTCCAATTCCTCGGCGAGATGGATCAGGTCAAGTGTCTCTACTTGTCCAGCTCGCGCCATAGCCGCCTGCTGTTCACTCCAGGCATGGAAGTCACGTTCGTAGAGGCTGTCGGCCGTGTCCTGCCCCAGCCGGGGGTTGTCGATCACCTTCATCGTCTCCTCCCGCCATGCGGTTGCTTTATAGGATGCGCCGCTCGAAGGGGAGTTTCCAGTCCAAACGCAAGGAGTTGTCCGTGAACAGAATCCCGATTGTCGTGGCGGCCCCGGCCCTGGTCGGCACGGAGGCCCTGGCCCAAAAGCTGCCCCAGGCTTGTCCGGGCGGCGGCATTTTGACGGTGGCCACTGAAGCGCCTTTCGCGGGATACGCTTTCGACCTCATTAAACAGGCTCCGTTTCTAGTCCGTCATGCCGCGTTGGTCCGTGGAGAAGCACGATGGGTGGTGGACCTCATGGGGCCCTCGTCCCCTAACCGGGTATACCTGCCCCTGGAGGGGCAGCCGGTACTGGTGTTCGAGTCCTGTAAGCCCCGGGACTGCGGGGACAACCCACTCTACGGCGCACTGCAGGGCGAGGGCTACGGCCTGGTGCTGTTTGAGCAGGGAAGACGGCGAATGGTGGGGGATGCGTCAGGGGCGCTGGGTGCGGCCATTACGACGGGGGCCGCCGGGGGGGCGTGCCATGCCGAGACAAGCGGGTGCGAACCGGTCCCGGAGGGGGCGTGTCAGGATGACACGGGCGGGGGTGTCACGGTGACTCGGAGGGCGCGTCAGGATGACACGGGGGGGGATGCCACAGTGCCCCCAGGGGGGTGTCAGGATGGAACACGGCGGGCGGAACCCGGATGTCGCCAAACAGGGTATCCAAAAGTGGCAGACCGTCGCAAACGGCTACTGCGATCAACGCAGAGCTGTCTGCCACCAGGATCACGCCGGGCCACCCCGGTAGGCATTCACGCTCTCTCGCAGGGTATCAAGGTCCTCATCCATGACCGGAATCTGTTGCGCCGCACACGCTTCCATAAAAGCGTAGATGTCGATGCCGGCGATGTCGGCGGCCTTACTGACCGAGATCCGATGTTCGCTGAACAGGATCAGGCCGTGATGGAGCCGCAGCGCCCGCTTGATCTGGTTTTCGTCCAGAAAACTGGCGTAGTTATCGGGGAGATCAACGGTGACTTGCATGGTGGCCTTGCCTTCGTTTATAGGTGTGCTGCGCAAAAATATTATATCTCGTTCAATTGTTGATGTTTTTTAGATTGCAATCTCGACCGCCCCCGCCCCCGCCCCCGCCCCCGCCGCCGCTCCCCCCGCCGTGTTGACCAATTGCCGGTGCTCGGCTTGCAGCTTGCGGATCTGCTCTTCCAACTCCGCCAGGCGCAGCTGCTCCCTATCCATTTAGGCAAACAACCGCTGCGCCCAAACCACACCTTGTTTCAGCAGCACGGGCAACTGCCTGGCCGCGACGCCAGGCCCGGCAACGGAACCCACCAGACTGGCAACGCTTTCCAGTTTGCTGACCAGGATGGGAGCGGAAGGGTTATTGGAGCGGGCTTGCTGCTCGACCTGATCCAGTTCGCCGGCAATATAGTCGGTGATTTTCGGGTCCAGGCCGGCGCGGTGCAGCAGAGCACGGATTTCTTTCAGGATCTGTAGAAATCCGTTTGCGCTCACACCGGTCGTGACTTGGTCACGGCCGATAAAATCGCCGCCGCCAGTCTCGACCCGGCCGGCGATATAGGCGCCGCCTTCGGTACTGATCACGTTACCGCCGACGGCAACGTTTTTGGCGCTATCCCCAAACCGCACGGTGCCGGCGACGGAGACATCGCGGGTTCTGGATTTTTTATCGGAATCGAAACGGGATTTTGTCATGGGCTTGCTCCAGAATTGATCGGGGATGGGGCCTCTTGCTGGGGCAGTCCGGCCAGTTGGATGCGGGCCTGGACGGCTTCCGGCGCATCGGGGGGCGCGGTGGCCAATACCTGCTCAAATTCGGCTTTCGCCTCGGCGAACCGCTCCTGATGGAGATAGACCAGGGCGAGGTTGAGGCGGGTGACGTATTGAGCGGCATTGATCTCCAGGGCCTGCCTGAAATACTTGACCGCCGCTTCGTAGTTATTCTCCTGGCGCTCCAGCAGTCCGAGGTTGCTGAGCACATCGGCCCACTGGGGGCTTAGCTGCCGGGCCGCTTCCAGGTCCTGGCGGGCCTGCCGGAAGTAGGGCTTGCCCAGTTGCAGGTAAGCGTAGCCGCGCTTGACATGGGCAGCGGCCAGGTTGGGATCCCGCAGCACCGCCTGGGAGAGCTTTTCGACCGCCTGTAAGTAGTCACCGACACCGATCAGGGCATGGCCCCAGCCAAGCCACAGTTCGGGCTGCTCGTCGGAGAGCAGATCGGCGTACTCGAAATCCTTCAGGGCCAGCTCGAATTCACTTTGGGCGTTATACCCTACGCCCCGGTTCAGGTGCGCTTCGGCCAGACGGGCGTCCAGGGCCAGGGCCTGGTTGAAATCTTCGATGGCCCGGTCCAGATAGCCCAGTTTGAGGTAGGCCAGACCCCGGTTATTGAATGCCTTGGCATGGATGCGATCCAAATTGATGGCCTCGTTGCAGTCGTGCAAGGCGCTTATATAATCCTCGCGCTGGATATGGATCAGGCTGCGGCTGTAATAGGCTTCGGCCATCTTGGGCTCCAGGGCAATGGCCTTGATATAGGCATCCAAGGCTCCATCCAGGCGCTGCAGATGGTAGTAGGCAACGCCCAGATTGAGCCATAGTTCGGCGTCATCGGGGGTTTCCTGCAAGCGCCGCTCGCTCTCTTCCACCGCCCGCTGGTAATCGGTTCCGACAATGGCGCCGACGATGTTTTCCATGCCCAGTTGCGCCCGTTGCCGGGCGACTGTGGCGGTGCGTCGGTAGTATTCGGCGATATGAACGTAGTTGGGGGAGTCGGAGGTATCCCCCAGCCGCTCCAGTTCGTCGGTATCGACCATGCTCAGGGCCAGGGCCAGCCGCTCCCGGGACGCCAGGCGCTGTTTGATTTCCTCGACCGACAGGAGCGGCGGAGGGGCTACGGAGAGTTTGCCGAGCGCCAGACAATATTGATGAAAACTGGCGATTTTTGCGTCCCGGAACCGCTCGATTTTATCCCCCACCCGGGCGTACAGAATGGCCTGATCGATCCAGCTTACGATTTCCTGGGTATCGAACTGGGTGGTCAGCAGAAGTTTGCGGATATCCGCCGTCGCGAGATTTTGGGCGTCGTCGATACCCATCTGGGCCAGACGCGCTTCGTGCCAGACGCTGATGCCCAGCAGGTTTTTCAAGGGCAATTCCTTGCGCTCCGTCGCTGCGGGGTTGAGCACCCGATTGGCCTGTACAGTAAACCAACTGATGCCTTGGCTCGGAAACACGCCGATCACAAAAGCCAGTACCGCGGCCCAGGCATTGGGAGTGTTCTGCTCGATCTGCCCACCGCCCAGTTTGATAACCTCAATGCCAACAAAGACGATGATGATCGCCAGGGTCATGCGCACTAAAATCGAGCTGTAGACCTGGGGCTGGAGGTCAAAGGTGTTGTAGCGGCGGATGAGTTCCTGAACCGAGAACACATAGGCGCCGAGGTAGGCGAAGAACACCAGGCGCATAGCTTCGGCATCGATAAAAACCAGCTCTGTACGATGCAGATAGGCCCACAGCAGCGGCAGCGTCAACAGCACAATCAGGGCGATAAAGACGACAAACTGGATCGGGCTGTAAACGGTCTGGTAGAGCTTCTCGACGGTCTCTTTGATCTTATGTTCCTGTTCCAGCCCGAGCAGCCGGAAATCATCTTCCAGGCGCTGGCGTTGGGCTTTGGCGATAAAGCCCAAATAGGCGACGTAAGTCAGGGGATAGACGCCCACCAGGCCAACAAAGGCCATGAGTTGCAACACCGCCGCCTCGGTGTAGGCGTATGACCATAGGCTCACTAAAGCCAGCCCTGCCAGCACAAGCGCCAAGGGTGCCCATAGCCAGTCACAACAGGTGGTTGAATCGGGCTTTGCCATAACGAATCACCCCTTGCTCAGACACCATGCCATCAGCAATCAGCGCCGATCAGAAATCAGAACCTCAGAATTCAGAATTCGCCAGGGACACAACCACCCGAAACCCCAGATTGTCGTCAGCGACGTCGGGAGGGTTCCTATAGCGGAACGCACAGCGCGCGCCCCACTGATCGCCGAACCAGGAACCACCGCGCACCACGGGCGCCTCCTCGGCCTCCAAGTCATTTCGCCCCTCCCCAGGCTGGTAAGGGTAGTCGCGAAACTGGCTCAGGGTCCATTCCAAGACATTGCCGCTGGCATCATGCAACTCCGCAAGCGTTGCTCCTTGCGGGTACATACCCACCGCCGTCGGACGGCCAATCTCGCTTTGATGGATATTGGCGCGCTCCTCGTCCCAGTCCTCATCCCCCCAGGGATAGCGCCGGCCATCACCCTGTCGGGCTGCCTTTTCCCACTCCGCCTCGGTCGGCAAACGCAGAGCATAATCCTCTGGGAAGGGGAACTGTCCACATTGCCGCAACTGCGCCTCCAGCCAGCGGCAATACGCCCATGCCTCGAACCAGGACACACCCATCACCGGACGGTTGGGATGGGCCTGTTGCTCTTTCCAGTATCGTGGATAGATCGGCTGCTCTTTATCCCGCCACGCCCGACCTGGTTCGGTCCACCACTGCCGCTCAGTATAAGCTTCGGCCTCCACGAACACACTGAACTGCCCCACTGTCACCGGATAGCGGGCGATCCAGTACGGGTAGTCAATGCTCAGGGAATCGGGATTACCGAATTCGTCATCATAAGCCTCTTTATCCCCCTGACGGCTGCCCATCACGAACGGCCCGCGCGGTATCTCGATAAACCCCAGCCGCGACTCGGTTTCACCCCGATAAAGACGCGGCAAATAGCACAAGTCCGGATCAAAGCGCGGATCACCAAGCCGCCCCAACACATCCCCCGCCTGTGCCCGCTCCCGGGCGGTGATCTCCCCTTGCTCCACCAGAGGGGTCAGATACCGACGCACCCGATCCAGCAAGCCTGCCCCATGGCTGCTGTCCTATATCTTGCAGGTCGTGGCGGATGAACCGCCAGAGCAGATCGGCACAGGGTTTGTCGGCGGGTGGATTACACTGGGCCAGCCAGCTAACGAAGTCACGCAGGATGACCGGAATGGGCAGTACCGACCGCTCCCGTTCCGGCCAGCCTGGCAGATGGGACCCGTCCCCGGTCGCCAGGG
The DNA here is from genome assembly GCA_964597315.1 of uncultured Candidatus Competibacteraceae bacterium. Lineage (GTDB taxonomy): Bacteria > Pseudomonadota > Gammaproteobacteria > Competibacterales > Competibacteraceae > CAZQXD01. The sequence goes on along the minus strand of CAZQXD010000040.1, from coordinate 20,142 downwards.
CGTGGGTGAGGTGGTTGACGAAGGTGGTTTTGCCCGAACCCGGATCGCCCAGCAGTATTAGACGACGGTGCAGAATGGCCGCCTCCAAGGCCGACGGTACTGTCAGGTTGAGCGTGGCCAACAGAGCCGGTAGGCTTCGCGGCCATGAGCCACACCAAGAATCCCTATGCGGGATACCGCTATCCGGCCGAGATCATCAGCCATGCCGTGTGACTGTACTTTCGCTTCACTCTGAGCTACCGAAACGTGGACGAACTGCTGGCCGCGCGCGGCATCACCGTAACCTACGACACGGTGCGCCAATGGCGCCGGAAATTCGGCCAGGACTTCGCCAACGGCATCCGTCGCCGTCAGCCTCGACGCGGTGACCAGTGGCACCTGGACGAGGTCTTGCTCACCATCAACGGCCGTCGGCACTAGCTGTGGCGGGCCGTGGATCAGGACGGCTACGTGTTGGACATTCTGGTCCAACCGCGGCGCGACAAGCGCGCTGCTAAGCGTTTCTTCCGCAAGCTGCTGAAAGGCCTGTGCTAGGTGCCGCGGGTCATCGTCACCGACAAGCTAAAGAGCGACGAATCGGCGCGTAAGGAACTCATCCCGGGCGTTGAGCATCGTAGGCACAAGGGCCTGAACAACCGCGCCGAATTGTCCCACCAGCCAACCCGACAACGGGAACGGGAACGGCGCCGGTTCAAATCCGCAGGCCATGCCCAGCGTTTCCTTTCCGCTCATGGTCCGATCAACAATCTCTTCCGCGCTCGCCGTCATCGGATGGCCGCTGCTGAGTATCGTTCTGCTCGAGATCGGGTCTTCGTTTTCTGGCAGGAGGCGACGTGCGCCCAAAAGACCGCATGAGACTCAGAACTCCGTCGCTTGGCAGAGGAATTGCGGCCTCATTCCGATAAGTTGTCAGTACCTTTTTATCGTACCGACGCTCCCATTAGGCCTATGTGGCAGTGTGAAACACTAATCTATCCCACAATTACCCGTTGACAGTCTGGCGGGGGGTGAACAGTTTGATAGTAAATTGTTCAGTTTTGGGGCGGCTTTCTACAGATGCCGCTCGGGGTCCATGCGTTTATGCAAAACGCGGATGATGGTGATGCCATGGTCTTGCCGCAGGTAATACAGCACATGACTTTCGTAGGGAAAGCTTAACAGCCCATTGATAAGCGGATTGCGGTCCGTTCCAAGGCCGGGACGTTCCGCTAGCTGCGCCGCGCGTTCCTCTAAGCCATCCAGATATTTATGGGCTTGCGCTTTGCCCCACTGTGCGATGGTGTAATCAATAATGCCTTGCAAATCGGCTTCGGCTTCGGGCGTAAAGCGATAGTCAGGCATCCTCGATACGCTTTCTTAAGGCATTGATAACCTTATCGCTTTCAATGGCTTGGCCTTTTTCCAGGCTGGCCATGCCTTTGAGCAATTCCCTTTTCAAAGCGTCTTGTTTCAGGGTTTGCAGTTCCTCGAACTCCAGAGCCGACACTATCACCGCGACGGGCTTGCCGTTACGGTTGATGCCGACCGGCTCTTTTTGGGCTTTGAGCAAAACTTCACCGAACTCGCGTTTTGCATCGCTCGCGCTTAATGTTTCCATGACCGACCTTCTTTAATCAAAGTGAACATATTGATCAAATCAATCATATTCTGGGTCGCTCTGTCAAGCAAAAAGCGTGTAAGTTTGATAATTATTTGGCACTGATTTTTTAGCGCTAAGATAGTTTGCCGCAAAAACGAACCTTTTAAGCCAGGAAAAGCAACGGTCTCTCCTACCCACCACTCGCGGTATTGTGCCGCCAGAGCCTGTCGAGGACGGCACTTCTATCGGATGGACGGAATGGGCCACTTCCAGGGTCGTGGCGGATTGACTGAGTTTATCCGTCACCTGTTCACGGTAGCACCCCACTTCCTGCCTAGCGGTCTTCAGTCCATCCTCCAGCCTTAACAAAAACCAATCGGCCCAGGGGTCATCCAAGGCCGCCGCCTGCCAGATACGACCCGCCGCCCCGGCGAAATGAAACAGGCCAGGTATAAACGCCTTGTCTTCTGTGGGTAGTCGTCCATTAATCAGTCGTTGTGCATGCCGAGTTTGAATAGCCAATGTTGCTCTACCGCGTAAAGGGCCTGGTGAGGCTGGCGCATCGGTCTTCCGGGGCGGCTTCATGGCATCGTTGTTAGGCACTGCAATCTCCTTGTCGCCGGCTTTCTGCGGGCGTGGAAAAGACCGATGTTGGCCTTGTCAATGCCGCGCGAAGCGCTTTGCGTTGGGCTTGGAAACGGCCGCCCGATTCAGGCGGCGATCCAGGCTTCTTTGGCAGTTTGGGAGTCAGCCCCACCCCAAGAGTTGATCTAGCCAGTACCTCATTGTGCTGTTGCACAGCGTCAATTTGCCTTCGTCGCAATACTGCTTCACGCACGGCAAGCCCTCGCGAGAATTGGAACGTTCCGGATTGCGCGCTGCGTATTAAGCCATCGAGATAGGGAATGGGATTGATTGTGCGACCGGCCACCCGTTTGGCTTGCATCTGCCCGGCCAGCTCGTCCAGTAGGTCTTGGGCGATATTCGGGAACGCCTCGACCCTCTTTCGGGCTATAGCGGCCTCGGAAGGCGTCAAGCCTTCAGGGATGGCAAACGTTGTCGGCCTAGAGTGACCGGGTTCTGATTTCGAAGTTATATTCCTACAACAACTACGACTATTGCTCGATCCGGATCCCGCCGAGGTTGTAGTAGTTGTCTCTGTAGAAGTCTCTGTAGAAGTCTTTGTAACCTTGTCCTGAGACAACCCTCCCTTGTTCTGAGACAACCCCCCCTTGTCCTGAGACAACCCCCCCTTGCATGTGGTGGGCGTGAGGTGGGTGACCGGCGTAGTGGGACCTGTGGTCACACCGGGTTCCGGATGGGAGATGGCAAAAATCCTCTCAGGAATAGGCTCTATGAAGGGCACGTTGTATCGAGGCGCCTGGCCATTACGGACGATATCCCGATAGTCACGTCGAATCAGACCCGCATCCTCCAATCGCCTCAACGCCCCCCGCGCCTGTTCCTTCGTGAGTCCGAACTTAGCCTCGAAGTAGCTGGCGCTGGCCTGAAACATATCGTCTGCAAACTTCTTGCGCAGGGGCATAGGGCGACCGTCGCCCGGATCGATTTCCCTAATCGGGCGATACCAATAGATAATCTCGGATAGGATGATGATGGTCGGCAGATCCGTCTTGCCGCTGGGCGTTTTGATTGCCGCATACCACTCATGCGGCACGACGTTTCCTTCAAAAAGAATAACGCTAATGGCGTCTACTACCGGAGTCAGGGCGGATGTCGTAGCGTTCATGGCCGACCTCCGCCCGCTGCTGTGTTGGCCATAAACTCGTGCGACACAGACCAGATAACAGAGAGCGACAGCCCTGTCGCATCCGCCAGCGCCAAATAGCGCTCTGGCTCAGCCAACTTAGCAGTTTCCCGCCATCGCTAGTGCAACACCGTGATCTCGGCCTCGGTAGGCGCCCGCGGCCGCCCTGTCCCTCGAATACCCAGCTGTCGGCGCCGCGCCGACACCTCCCGATGGTCCATGCCGAACCATTCTTTCAACATCTCTGCCGGTGCTTGGCGTCGCAGCAGTTGATCTTGTAGAGAGTCAGTCAGGTTTTGATCTAGGACACGGGCCAGAGCTTTGCAAAAATAGGTCCGATCAATGCGAAGAACCAGATAGTGGCTGCCGAATCGAGCAAGGTGGCGAAGCTGCTTGAGACTCAACTGTCCTATGGATTCTATCTCTTCAGGAGAGAACCCATATTCGCTTAACTCTTCTGTCTCTTTACTTTCCAGCCGATAAAGGGAACCGGTTCCTGTGACGCTTTTCCCCTCTTGGGTCATCCCCATGACCGTTGAGCTGTTTGGTGTTTACCCAAATTTTCAGTCGGTTACCCCTTTTCTTCGCATTATCGACCTAGTCCGGCTCTGGTCTTTTTGTGGGGAAAATGGAACAGGGGTAAGCACCGCTTTTGTCTTGTTTCTCAATGGACTAATTCTGCATCCTGGTCTGGCGCCATCCCGGCTACTGGCTGGCCGGTTTGGAAGGTCCTCTCAGCCTTCGGGCGCCGATTTCAGGAGAGCATCATGACTACCGTCGAACAGCGGGACTTACCCTTCCCAAGCGCAGGCCGATTACCCGAATCGCCTTTCTGCGCCGCGTTCCAGCGATCATGACCGTGACTTCCGTCGAACCCAAACGGGCCGAGACGTTCACCCAACTGGCCCAGGGCTATCTGGGGATCATGCAGAAAACTCAGCTGTCCCGACGCACCGTGGTGCGGCACTTGGCCGAGCTGGTCGACCTATGCCTTCATGGCCGCCTATTTGGTAGCCGACTACGATGCGCTGGCGCGGGCGGCGCTGACCGCCCAGCATGTAGGAGTCATCCACCGGAAACGGGCCGAACAGACCTTGCGCCAGGCCGGGCGCGCCCTGCGCCGGGTGTTCGGGATGGCGGTCACCTGGCGCGAAGACCTGCCGGTGACGCGGGCCGATCTGCGCCAGGGCACCGACCAGGGCATCGCGGCGCGGGCGGCGATGGGGGTGGCACTGCCGTATCTCGGCCATTTTTTTTGTGGGCATCGCGGCGCGGGCGGCGATGGGGGAGTTGCCGCCCGAGGTGGTGGACGGGACGTGGCGGGCCGTCCATGCGCCAGTGGCGGCGACTCATGACCCACCCTGAGCGTGCCGCCCGCTGATGGTGCTGTGGTGCTACCGTACGGTTAGCCTGAATGAGGAGCGAAAGACGGTTATTATTTAGGTCGGTGATTTACCCGCACCGTAGCGATACACGTCCGCATGTTGCCCGCTGGAAGGTTATGATGACGTCATCATGGGGCTTAACGAGGGTGGATTTTCCATGTCACAATCGATTCACCTCCAGGTGGAGGTTCCAGATGATCTGGCGGCCTTTAAGCTGCCGTCAGGTGTCCAGAGGCGGCTTCAGGACCTGCTGGATCGCCAGGACGCGGGACAGGAACTGACCGAAGCCGAACGGCGCGAGGCGGAAGGCTTGGTGGACTTAGCCGAACTGCTGTCCCTGGTGCAGTTGCGTGCGCGGCGGCAGGTGCCGTGAGGTCACGCTCTGCGACGTTGCGCAGGCAGATCATCAAGCGGGCGCAGAATCGATGCGAGTATTGCCCACTGTCCCAAGCCAGTCAGGAGGCTACTTTCCATATCGATCATGTGGTTCCCCTTGTAGCCGGGGGACCCACGACCCTGCAGAACCTGGCGCTGGCCTGTGTGTCCTGTTCCTTGCGCAAGGGTGCCCGGCGCGTCGGCCTTGATCCCCAGAGCCAGCAATCTGTACCTCTGTTCAGTCCCCGCACTGACCGCTGGTACGATCATTTCCGCTGGGAGGGTGTGCAGATGGTCGCTCTTACGCCCACCGGGCGGGCCACCCTGGCCGCCTTACAGATGAACCGTCCGTTGATTCTGGCGATTCGCCACGAGGAGCAACTTCGAGGCCGGCATCCTCCCGCTGTGTGTCCTGAAAAAAGTTAGGATACTGTTGGCGAATCTATAGTGTGCAATTGTTAATATCACCATGATCAGGCAGCAATTTTTTCAAGAGCAGGCGGCGATTGGGGAGTTACCACCCGAGGTGGTGGACGGGACGTGGTGGGCCGTCCATGCGCCGGCGACGGCGGCGAATCATGACCCTGTGTGTCCCGATAATAGTTAACATTTGAAATTCTTGATCTTTTCCGCAGCTGATGCCAGGCTAACGACCCTGTTCATTGCAGCCCCTGTGCTGCGCAAAAATATTATATCCCATTCAAATGTTAGTGTTTTTTAGATTACAATCGCGCGCTTTCGTCGACATTCGGGCAGCCTTTGTCAATGACCTCCATGACCCGTTTTCAGGCGCAGTTTGCAACGGTCACGCAAGTATTCGCCAATCTCTTCATGCTGATCTTGGCCGGTGGTCGATACCTCGCACTGTGCCTGCGACCCAAAGCAGCGGTAGCCGCGGAGAACCTGTTCCTACGCAAGCAATTGGCATTGCATCAGGAGTGTCAGATCAAGCTGCGGCGGGCCGACAACATCACCCGCCTGATCCTGATGGTGCTGGGACGCGGGTTTCCCTGGGAAACCGCCCTGAAGATCGTTCAGCCGCGGACCTTCCTCAATTGGCATCGGCAAGGTTTCCGGTTGTTTTGGCGTTGGAAGTCGCGACCTGGGCGTCCTCCTCTATGAACCGCCCCGGGTATACCGGAGACCATTTTGTTTGAGTCAGGCAGCGCTGGCTGACTCTTCCAGCTGACGATAGTACGCCTGTTCGAACTCTGCCGGCGGTACATGACCGAGCGGTTCGAGCAGGCGCCGGTTGTTGAACCAGTCCACCCAGGCCAGCGTGGCGTACTCGACCGCTTCGAGGTTGCGCCAAGGGCCGTCGCGGTGAATGACCTCCGCCTTGTATAACCCGTTGATGGTCTCGGCCAAGGCGTTGTCGTAGGAATCGCCACGGCTGCCGACCGAGGCGTCCACGCCGGCCTCGGCCAACCGCTCGCTGTAGCGCAGGGACAGGTAGGGGCTGCCCCTGTCGCTGTGATGGATCAGGCCCTTGGGTTTATAGCGTGCCCACAGCGCCTGCTCCAGGGCGTCGAGGACGAACTCGGTGGTCATCGATCGCGATACGCGCCAGCCGACGATCCGCCGGGAATAGACGTCGGTCATGAAGGCGACATAGACACATCCGCTCCAGGTGGCCACGTAAGTGAAATCAGCGACCCACAGCGGGTTGGGTCGCTGGGCCTTGAATGGCCGCTGAACCCGATCGGCCGGTCGATCGGCCGCCGGGTCGGCGATCGTCGTACGCCAGCGCCGCCCGCGCACCACGCCCTTCAGGCCCATCGAACGCATCAGCCGCTCCACGGTACAGCGGGCCACGGTGCGCCGCTCCCGTTGCAGCTGCCGCCAGACCTTACGCGCACCGTATACGCCCCGGTTCTCGTCCCAGACCCGCTGGATCGTCGGGCATAACTCCCGATCCCGTTGCGTTCGGGCCGCCACGCGTCCCGGGTCCTGTTCCCGCCCCTTATGGGCATAGTAGGTCGACGGGGCAATCGGCAACTGCCGGCAGATCGGCTCGACCCCGTGCGTAGCGCGCTGCTCGTCAATGAACGAGACCCTCATTTGGAGCGGCGGTCGAGCTCCGCCTGGGCGAAATACGCCGATGCCTTGCGCAGGATCTCGTTGGCGCGCCGAAGTTCGAGGTTCTCCCGTTCCAGGGCCTTGAGGCGCTCGCGCTCATCGCTGCTCAGCCCAGGACGTATCCCCTGATCGCGTTCGACCTGCCGTACCCACTTGCGCAGGGTCTCGGCCGTACAGCCGATCTTCGAGGCAATCGATCGGATCGCTGCCCACTGGGTTTCATATTCCCCCTGGTGTTCCAGGACCAGGCGGACCGCTCGTTCCCGGACTTCCGGGGCCTAACTCGGTTGTTTGCTCATGACGCCATACTCTCAAAGGTTGGAGTCTCCGGGAATCCCGGGGCGGTTCAATGTGGCCGAATGTGAACTCAGTTGTCTGAACCGCCAATGCTTGAGCGATCGGCGCATCGGTGAACTGGACGAACTGCAAACCGAAATCGCCGCTTGGTCGGAAAAGACCCATGCGAAGCAACGCGGTGTGGATTGGCAATTCAAAATCGGTGACGCTTGGCGCAAGCTGAAGCGGCTGTATCCCAAAAATAAGACTTGACGATGCACTAGTGACCTCAACGGCTTCAACCCTCTCTCCGACGGGGGCGTCGGCAACGGGGCTAGCGCCTAGCCATTCGACAAGCCGGATGGGTCCCGTCTTGAGCTGTCCTCAGGGCGGCACCTGGCCAGGATACTGAGGTGTGAGCCTGAACAGTTGGAAGCCGATGAGGTGTCGGTCCTGCACCGCTTTGTTGAAGCTCCCGAGGGACAGCCCCGTCAAAGCCGCTCTGGAGACGGCCTGGGGCAACGGCCAAACGGAAGGCCAAGTAAACCGTCTTAAGTTGATTAAACGCCAGATCTACGGGCGGGCCGGATTTGATTTGCTGAGGCGACGCGTGATCCAGGCCGCCTGAGCACGGAAAGTGCGGAAGAACCACCGAACCGAGGGAATTCCAAAGCGAGCGATATCATTGGCGCAGTGCCGGGAAAGTTCTGCTCCCTCGCCGAAGGCGGAACGAAGGTCCAGTGAAGTCGATCACGTGCTATTGCCGTACTGCGTCTGTGCGTTCCAGTGGAACCCCTGCGCCATCCGGGCTCATGCCCTTGAGAAACTTGAACAGATCGCTGTCTGTGGAAAGCACCAGCGTGGTGTTCTCCGCGATGATCGCCTGGTAGGCCTGCATAGTCCGCGTGAACTCATAGAACGTCACCGCTTCGGGACTCTGGTTGTAAGCGCCCGCATAGATCTCGGTGGCCTTCGCGTCCGCCACGCCACGGATCTCTTCGACCTGCCGGTAGGCCTCCGACTGGATCTTGTTCAGGTCTCGAACACGATTACCGCGGATCCTGGCAGCCTCGCCGTTGCCCTCGGACAGGAAGCGCTCGGCGATCTGACGCCGTTCGCTGATCATCCGGTCGTAAATCTTCGGGCGCACGCTTTCATTGTAGTTAATCCGTTTGAATCGTATATCAAGCAGCTCGATGCCAAAGACCCGGACCTTCTCGGCGGCGGCAGCGAAAATCTCCTGCTCCACGAGTTGGCGCCCTTTTTGTATGGGCACGAGCGCACCCATGTTGAGGTCCTTTTCCGCGTCGGTCAGGAGGACGTCGCGCAGCGGTTCGCGGTCCTTCGTGGTGCGAATGATCTCAATGAGCTCATGCTTGGCCACGGCGTTGCGGGTTTCGCTGCCCAGAATGTCGTCAAGGCGGGATTGAGCACTGCGTTCATCGCGTAGCCGCAGAAAATATTGCAGCGGATCGGTGATCCGCCAGCGGGCAAAGAGGTCGACCGAGATGTAGAGCTTGTCCTTGGTGGGCATATCCGAGGGACTCCCGTCCCACTCCAGCACCCGTTTGTCAATCGGATTGACGTCCTGGATGAAGGGCACCTTGATCTTGAGACCGGCCGACGTCACCGGGTCGCCGACGGGCTTACCGAACTGGGTGATGATTACCTGCTCGACTTCGCTAACGGTGTATAGCGCGCTCGTCGTGAGATACGCTCCGATGCCGAGGACCGCTAGGAGCGCGATCTGGGCGTTTCTGCTCATGGTCGCTCTCCTGTCTGCGAGTCAAGATTCAGGAACGGGAGTATCCCGCGGGTCTGTTCATCGATGATGATCTTGGAGCGTATGCCGGGCAGCACGCTCTGCAGGGTTTCGATGTAGATGCGGCGGCGTGTGACCTCCGGCGCCTTGGTGTACTCGGCCAACAAGGCGCTGAACCGGGCAACGTCGCCCTCAGCCTCATTGATCCGCTTGAGCCGGTATCCGTCGGCTTCGCGGATCCGTTGATCTTTCTCGCCCTCGGCCAGCGGGATCACCTTGTTGTAGTCGCGGCGGGCTTCGTTGATCAGCTTCTCCTTCTCCTGCTGCGCCTGGTTGACCTCGTTGAACGACTCCTGCACCGGCTCAGGGGGGTTGATGTTCTTCAGTTGCACCTGGTCGATACTGATCCCCATGGCGTACTTGGTGGAGAGCGCCTGCATCTTGGCGAGCGCCTCGGATTCAATCTCTTGTCTGCCGATCGTAATGACCTCGTCGACGGTGCGATCGCCGACGACCTCGCGCATGACTGATTCGGAGACATAGCGCAGCGTTTCACTCGGTTCCCGAACCTCGAAGAGAAATTTCACGGGATCCGAGATACGGTATTGAACGACCCATTCCACCAGTGCGGCGTTCAGGTCCCCGGTAACCATCTCCGTCTCGCGCTTCGTTTCCTGCCTCCCATCTCGAGCACCCTGGTACGGATCGCGGGCGCCCGGGGTCGTGAAGCCGAATTCCTGCTTCAATTGCCGTTTCACGGGAACGATCGTTGCGACATCAATGCCGAACGGCAGCTTGAAATGCAATCCCGCTGGAACGTCCTTGAGGTACTTGCCAAAGCGTTGCACGACAGCGACGGAATCGCTCGGCACCGTGTAATAGGCCGTCCATGCGAGCAGGCCGGCCACAGCGAGAACGGCAACGATAATCAACCCGCTCGGACCGCCGCTCGGCAGGAACTGCTTGAGCCGAGCCTGCCACTGTCCTATGAGGGCCTCGATGTCAGGCGGTGTGCCTCTGCTGCCCCATGGGCCGCCTTGTCCACCGTTACCGCCTTGAAATGGCATTACGATTCTCCCTTCTGCATGTCAGCGGTGATTTTCGTCCGGGCGTCGAGCCAACCGGACTGGCGCCCACGTCGCAGGTCGTCGTTTGGCGTAGGATGATTGCCGGTCCCGGGAGAACACGTCATCCCTTCGTTTTCGGCCTCCTCTACCGCTTGCCGGTCGGTTTCTTCCTGGCGCGATTGGAGCCTTTCCGCCGGGTGCACTCGATTGGCTTTCAGGGCAATCTCGACTTCTGCGCTCACCCCGTCGCATTTGGGTCCTGCGCGCGGTCTTTTGGCTGTCTTACGATTTTGTCGGTGCTGTTCCACTTCGCTTTGTCGCCTGGTACGGGCCGGGGGAGAGTCCGATCTCACAAGCTCAAGGATATGCCCCCCGTTCGACTGTAGTCTGTACGCCAGCGAACATTGGAAACCTGCGCGGCCTTCAATCACTCGGCGCGTACCAACTGGTCCATGAAACCTTGCCGTGGCGGCAGGCGGCGTTGTCGGGAGTCGCGTTGACATCCTCCCCGTAAGCGTGCCAGCAACCCCATCTTCCAATAGACGGGCTGTAGGGGAAAACTGGTCATCGTCCTTTACCGATTCTCGGAGGCAACGATGACCAACAGCACCACGAGCTATCCGGAACCCGGTCCCGACCTGGAGCGGTTCTGGCAGACCCACGTCTTGCACGGGCGCGGCAGTGGCCAGAGCCAAGTCGAGTACTGCTGTGGCCAGGGGTTGAGCGTCCACCGTCTGAGGTGGTGGAAGGCGAAGTTGGAGCGGCGAACGAGCAGCGCCGAGGGCCCGGCGTTGATCCCGGTGCAGGTTCAGGCCCGGCTACCCGAAGAGCCCGGACGGGCTCGGGGTGAGTCGGGGGTGCGGGTGTGGCTGGGCCAAGGGCGGTGCGTGGAGGTGGCGGTAGGGTTTGACCGGGCGACCCTGGGGGGGGTGATCCAGGTAGTGGGGCCTTGAGATGCTTGGGCTGAGTCCGGTCCCGATCTATCTAGCCCGCGACCCTGTTGACCTGCGCAACTCCATCGACGGGCTGTCGGTCTGGGTCAGTCAGGCGCTGGGCCACGATCCCCTGCAGGGCCAGGTGTTTGTCTTGATCAATCGCCGACGCGACAAGATCAAGGTGCTGCAGTGGGATCGCAAGGGCTTTTGGGTGCTGTATAAGCGTCTGGAGCGGGGCCAGTTTCGCTGGCCGGCGCCGCAGGCCGGATCAGGGGTTGTGAGCCTGGAGGCGCGTCAGTTGCAGTGGCTGTTGGAAGGGCTGGGGCTGGAGCAGCCCCGGGCGTTTCAACCGGTGCACGCCTTACGGGTGGCTTAGGGATGTCGTACACTCTCGGTTCATGAGGCCGCCGACCGCCGAACCGACTCCCCTGCCCCAGGACCTTGAGGCCCTGCAGGCGCTGGTTCGGGCCCAGGCGCAGGACCTGGCCCAGGTGCGCGCCCGGCTGGCCTGGTTGACCGAGCAATACCGCCTGTTCAGGCTGCAGCGCTTCGGCCCCTCGCGCGAGCGGGTGGATGAACGCCAGGTGAGCGGGTTCGAGGACCCGCCCGGAGAGGAATCCCCGCCATCGCCACCGCCCCCCGCGACCCGCCTGGGCCGTGGCCGGCGGGCGCATACCGGCGGGGGACGTGGACCGTTGCCGGCCCACCTGCCCCGAGAACGCCTCGTTCACGAGCTGCCGGAAGCTGAGCGGGCCTGTCCCGGCTGTGGGCAAGTCCGCCAGGTCATCGGTCAGGAATGCAGTGAGCAGCTGGACATTCATCCCCCGCGCCTGGTGGTTCTCGAACAGGTGCGGCTCAAATACGCCTGCCGCCACGGCCAGGGGCAGATCCAGACGCCCCCGCCGCCGGCCCAGCCTCTTGCCAAAAGTGGGGCCAGCCCCGGACTGCTGGCCTGGCGGGTGGGGGGCAAGTCTGCCGACGGCCTGCCGCTGTAGCGGCTGGTCAAGATCCTCGCCCGCTGGGGGGGGGTGCTCTCGCGCACTCCCCTGTCGCAGTGGATGATCCAGGCCGGCCACCTCGTCCAGCCGCTGATCAACCTGCGGCACGAACAGCGGCTGGAGGCCGCCATCGTGCAGGCCGACGAGACCCCCGTGCAGGTGCTCCAGGAGCCGGGGCGGGCGGCGCAGACGCAATCCGTCCTGTGGCTGTATCGCAGCGGCACCTCCCCGCCGATCGTGCTCTACGAGTATCAGCCCACCCGCGCCGGAGCGCATCCCAAGCGCTATCTGGCCGGCTTCGAGGGCTACCTGCAAACCGACAGCTACTCGGGCTACGACCAGGTGGGCGAGGCGGGGCATCGACCCACACCGGTGGGCGGCTGGGCCCACGCGCGGCGCTACTTCCTCGAAGCCCTCCAGGCGCTGCCTGCCGGGGCCGCACCGGGGCTGGCCGGGCAGGCGCTCTATCGCATCGGGCGACTCTATCGCATCGAACGGCTGATCAAACGCCTGCCGCCCGAACAGCGCCAGCGCTATCGCCAGCGCCTGAGCCGTGCGCGCCTGGAGGCCTTTCACGGCTGGCTCCAGGCTCACCGCGGGCAGGTGTTGCCCAAAAGCCTGCGGGGCAAGGCCCTGGGTTATGCACTGAATCAATGGCCGCGGTTGATCCGCTCTGTCGAGGACGGGCGCCTGAGCCTCGACAACAACGCCTGCGAACGCGACATCAACGCGGTCGTGATTGGGCGCAAGGCCTGGCTGTTGTGCACTACCCCCGCCGGCGCCCGGGCCAGCGCCCAGCTCTACTCGCGGGTGGAAACCGCCAAGGCCAACGGGCTGGAGCCCTGGGCCTATCTCCAGCGGGTGTTTCGCGACCTGCCCCGGGCCCAGCGCCTCGAGGACATCGAGGCCTTACTGGCCTGGAACGTGGCCGCCCAAGCCGCCTCGCCCGAGCCCGACCGCCCGGCCCAGGCCGCCTGAGCATGGCTCCCCGCACCCTACGCCTGAGCCTCTCGGTCGCCGATCGCCGGCTGCTACTCACTTACACCTATCCCTTCGACCCCCTGGCCGCCCAGCTCCAAGCCCTGGATGCTCAACCGGCAGAGACCAGCGTGACCATGGAGCCCTTTGACCTCGAGCGCCTGCTGGCCGACCTGGTCTACTCGGCTAAACGCATTCGCCGCACGGCGCTGCTGGAGCAACTCAACGAAGTGTATACCGACCTGGAAATCCAGGCCCGTCAACAGGGCGTGATCGTTTAGGTCACGGCTCTAAACCGCAAGGTGGGGTTGCTGGCACGCTTACTCCTCCCCGGCTTGAAGGTCGGAGATTCCTACGGCGCTCAGGCGCGGCATTGAGCCGCGATGAGTCGCTTCGGCCTAGGCGGCCCTATGGATTCCTGCTGCTGGCGGCATTCTGGCGAGAGGGCCTGACGCAAGCCGGTGCCCACCGGCTGCTCGATCGCCTCGGCGTGCTCTGACGGCGTGCCCGCACCGCCCTCCTCAGCCCCGACCCCGACTATGATGCGAAGCTCGCCGACAGTGCGGCGGTCTTGGCCGAGGCCCGCGCCAGACCCGGCCAAGTCATCGCCCTCTCTCTCGACGAGGTCTCCGTCGAGCGCCAGCCCACGCTGGCCTGCGCCTGGGGCGCACGCGGCGGCGAGCAGCCCAAAGCGCGGCTCAGCGATCCGAGCAACACCGCGATCCATCTGATCGCTGCCCTCGATGCGCTGACCGGGCGGGTGGTCCACCGACGGGCTAACACGATCGGACTGGCAACGCTGCGCCAGGTCTATCAGGACCTGCGGGCGGCCTATCCGCACGCAGAACGCCTGAACGTGATCCAGGACAACGGGCCCGTACACGTTCATCCCAAAGTGCGGCTCGCCCAGGAGGCGCAGCGCACGCGCTGGGCGCTGCGCCTGCCGCCCCACTGGGCGGACACGCCCAGCCCGGCCGCTGCCCGGCGCTAGGCCAGCCTCGCTTTGCCGATCCAGATCCTGCCTCTGCCGACCTCCGTCTCCGGGCTCAACCCCATTGAGAAGCTGTGGCGCACGTTGCGCCAGGACCTGACCCATCGCCAGCCCTGGGCGGACGACCTGGATCGGCTGCGCGCCGAGCTGGAGCGATTCCTCAACCCGTTCGCCAGCGGCTCAGTAGAGCTCCTGCGCTACGTCGGTCTACGTATACCTGATTAATTTGTTAAAGATCATCAGGGCGGGGCTTGCCGCGCACTGGGTCAGTTCAGGAAACCGTCGTACCGGCGTTTCATCAAGGCGTAACAATCGCAACAAGCGGCGCGCAACCGACTTTGGTCCAGAATCTCGATTCGCCCGCGACGGTAGTCGATGATGTGCTGCTTGTGGAATCCGCTCGCCGCGGCAGTGACGCTGCTGCGCCGCACGCCGAGCATGTGAGCGATGGATTCCTGTGTGGCGTGCAGTTCATCAGAACCCATTCGATCGTGGGTCATCAGTAACCACCGAGCAAGGCGCGCGTCGATGTTGTGAAACCGGTTGCACACACCCGACTGTGCGATCTGCGTCACCAATGCGTGGACTTACCGATGCAGCAACTCCTGCAGGTCTCCGCGCTGGTTTGCGCACTTTGTCAGCGCATTCACATCCATGCGCATCGCGGTGCCTGCGTTCCGCACCACTGACAGGTTGCACGAGTTGACGCCGCCCAGGTAGATCGCGAGCCCCACCGCCCCCTCATTACCTTCCATGGCCACCTCCACCGTCCGGCGCTCATTGACATCGAAAAGGAGCGATACCACAGCATCATTGGGAAAGTAGACATGGCTGACGGCATCGCCCAGGCCGTAGAGCACCTGGTTCTCGTGCAGCGCGACCTGCTCGAGGCTCGGTCGCAGCCGCCGGTATTCAGTCCGTGCCAGCTTCGACAGGATTCGGTTCCTAACGGGAACGTGGGTTGAAGCGGTCACCGGCGTCAACGACGCCTGTCCGAACGACCGGAACTACCAGTCGAGTATTCGGCGCGGATCAAGCGGAAGCTTCGCATAATCTCTCTGCATTATCAGTTTAACGATTCACAGGAGCACGTAAGCACTGAAGCTAGCATGTGCGTGGTCTGCCGTCCGCGCGCTAGCGTACATTGCGGCGGATGGGGGCAGACCACTCGACCGGGCAGGTTCAACTAGTAGGTCAGCAGACGATCGCACTCCCGCTTGACCACCTGATAGCACTCGCAGACCGCGCGTTCCAGGCCACGACGGTCGATGATCGTGATGTGACCGCGTCGGTAACGGATCAGTCCGGCTTCCTGAAGTCGATGGGCCGCGACCGAGACACCTTCCCGGCGCACTCCGAGCATGTTGGCTATCAACTCCTGAGTCATGACCAGCTCATCAGATTGCAGCCGATCGTGGCTCAGCAGAAGCCAGCGGCACAGCTGCTGCTCAACCGAGTGGAGCCGATTGCACACGGCTGTCTGCGACATCTGCGTGAGCAATGCTTGGGTGTAGAGCAGCAGCACCCGATGCAGTTCCGTAATGCGCCTGAATTCGTCGCGAAAGAACTTCAGATTCAACTGGAAGGCGCCGCCCGCGCTTTGAACCACGGCGCGATTTGGCGTCGTATCGCCACCCATGAACACGGCGATGCCCACTACACCGTCACAGCCGACAACCCCCATCTCGGCCGAGGTGCCGTTCTCCATAGTATAGAGCAGCGACACGATTGCGGTCGTGGGGAAGTAGACATGCGAGAGCGCCTCGTCCGGCTCGTAGATCACCTGTCCCAAGGCGAGTCCGACCGGCTCCAGAGCGGGTTGAAGGCGACCCAGAACGTCTGCGGGAAGCGCCGCGAGCAGGCGATTTTGCTTCAGATCGCCGAGGCCCTCGCTGGAAATCATTTCGCCATCGCTGTTGTGTGTGCCGTAGTCCTGCTAACCGTTCGTAGGCCGCGTTTGACCGAGATGCGCAGCGTGCATCAATCTTACCAGTTATGTACGGTACCCGACATATGGCCCGTTGGCTCTGGCCACCCGACACACGATCAATCGGTTGCGGCGTTCGCAAGGCAGTCAGCTGCGGTTGACTGTCCGGCCCATAATCCATGTGCGCTGCCGTACAGACCTGAGCCCGGTGTTCCTGCTACAAAGTTTCATGAACCGCATGACCGCACCAAATCCGCGCGACGCCGTGACGGCGATGCCAACGCGACGGCACCCCCGAGGCATTCGCTTGGGGGTGCGAGTTGCGCTTCTGGCAGATTGCTCCAGCCCCGTGCTTGCTCAGGTTCCCTCCGACGATATGCCTGAGAATGCGAGCGCAAATCGCTATGGAAGCGGATGGGCATGCGATCGGGGCTATCGCAAGGGCGACGGCGTCTGCAACGCGGTCAAGGTGCCAACCGACGCATATCCTACAGATACGTCCTACGGGCGCGGCTGGAGGTGCACTTGGGGCTATCGGGAGAGCGGTGAGTCGTGCTTGGCGGTCAAGCCGCCAGTCAATGCTCATCTGAACTCCACGCACGGCGACACATGGAAATGTGATCGCGGATTTCGAACGAGCGACGATAAGTGCGTCGTCATCAATGTGCCACCGAATGGATACTTGTCGAACGCGTCGTTTGGAACCGGTTGGGAATGCGAGGCGGGATACGGGGCGAATGCTGGTACCTGCGTCGCCGTCAAGGTACCTGCAAACGGATACTTCAGCCGCGCTTTCCACCGACCTGGTTGGAAATGCATGCGTGGGTTTCGAGCGGCTAAAAACGCGTGCATTGCGATCAAGATACCCGCGAACGCATATGTGACGGATGCATCCTACGGACCCGGCTGGAACTACAATCGGGGCCACAGCGCGACCGATACGGCTTGCATCGCCATGCAGGTACCTGAGAACGCTCACCTCGATTATTCGGGAAATGACTGGAAATGTAATCAGCCGTACCTGAAACGGGCTGGTGATTGCGCACTGCAGTGAAACGATGTTCCCGGCTTGTGCGCCCCGGCTCGGATGATGACGACCTGCCGCCCGCGACTTGGGCTTTCGAGTTGAAGGTACCGCGCCATGCTCGCTGACTGTCGAGAGATCATCCGCGAGGTCAGTATCGCGTCGAACCTCGAAGAAGCGCTTGCCATCCTCGTTCGTCGAGTCAAAGATTCCCTTCCCGTCGATGCCTTCGCCGTATACCTGATCGGCGCCGAAGCCGGCCAGTATGTTCTGAGAGCATCGGATGCAGCCAGGGCCGAGGCTAAAGGCCAGGTCTGCTCAGGTGTACAAGCCGGCCTTCTGGGCCTGGTCGGCGAGCGCCGGGAGCTGGTAGTTCTCAACAATGCACCGGCTCACCCGCGTTACGCTCCCGCCGCTGAAACAGACGGGCAACCGTTTGATACCTTTCTCGGTATTCCGCTCATCCACTATCACCAGGTCCTCGGCGTGCTGGTGGCCTGGAAGCAGGTTCGTGGTCAGTTCGACAAAGACGAGGTGTCGTTTTTCGTCACGATCGCCGCGCAGCTTGCGAAGGTCGTATACGACGCTGCGAACGTCGACGTCGTCGTCGAACTTGTGCACAACGAAGCCGGGAAGAATGCGTACATTCAAGGCGTTCAGGCCGCCACCGGTGTGGCCATCGGCACTGCGACGCTGATCGCCCCCTTCGTGAACCTGGAGTCCGTGCCCGATCGCCAGGCCGAAGATATCGATGCGCAAGAGGTTGCTTTCCGAGCCGCAGTCCTTGCCGTTCAGGCGGAACTCCGTGCCAGTAGCGAGCGCCTGTCCGATGTAGTGCCGAGCGAGGTGTGCGAGCTGTTCGATGTGTACATCATGCTGCTTGGCAGTGACAGCTTGGTAGCGGACACGCTCGCACGGATCCGCGCCGGAAACTGGGCCCCAGGAGCATGGCGGAATACTATTTCCGAGCATGCGCGGGCCTTTGACCGAATGGAAGACCCCTATCTGCGCGTACGCGGGGAAGACATTCGTGAACTCGGCACGCGCGTTCTTGTTCAACTCCAGTCGGAGCTCGAAGATTCGAGACTGTATCCGGAACGATGCATTCTCGTAGGGGACGCCGTCAGCATCCAGGACATCGCTTCGGTTCCGGCCGGTCGACTCGCTGGTGTGGTGTCCGCGGAGGGCTCCGCCTTCTCGCACACCGGCGTGTTGTCGAACGCTTTGGGAATTCCTGCCGTCGTGAGCCTGACATCGCTACCCGTTAGCCTCGTAGAAGGCGCCACGATCGTGGTGGACGGTGATGAGGCGCGTATCTACGTGAACCCGTCGCGTGCGATGCTTGATGCGTTTGAAAAGCAAATGGAGCAGCAAAAAGCGCTTTCCGCAGAACTGATGAAGAATCGTGACCTGCCAGCGCAAACGGTCGACGGCGTCCGGCTACCTCTGTACGCGAATATCGGACTGGACTCGGACATCGACCTGGCGAGGAACAGCGAAGCCGAAGGTGTGGGACTTTATCGCACCGAATACCAGTTTCTGTTACGTGACGCCTTTCCAGTCGAAGAGGAGCAGTACCAGAGCTACCGCCAGCTTCTAGAAGGCTTTGCGCCAAGGCCGGTGACCATACGCACACTCGACGTGGGGGGTGACAAGATCCTCTCGTATTTCCCACTGGAGGAGGACAACCCCTTCTTGGGTGTTCGCGGCGTTCGTTTCTCGTTGGCGCACCCCGAGATATTCATGATTCAGCTGCGCGCGCTGCTGCGTGCCAATGCGGGTCTCGAGAACCTGCAAGTTCTGTTTCCCATGGTCGCCAAAGTCATTGAGCTCGATGAGTCCTTGGAGCTGCTGGCACGCGCTCATCGCGAGCTGTTGGAGGAAGGCCAGGCGGCTGCGAAACCGAAGGTAGGAGTAATGATCGAGGTGCCATCTGCCGTGTTCTTGACCAAGGCCTTGGCGGCCCGTGTCGATTATCTTTCTATCGGTACGAACGACCTCACCCAATACATTCTCGCGGCAGACAGAACGAACGCCAGGGTAACGACGGAGAACGACACCCTGCATCCCGCCGTTCTCAACGCAATCAGCATGGTTATCCGCGACGCCCACGCCCAGAGTACGCCCGTAAGTGTTTGCGGCGAAATGGCCGGCGATGCCGCCGGAGCGCTCGTGCTTCTCGGCATGGGAGTGGATGCCCTGAGCATGAGCCCCATTAGTTTCGATCGCGTCAAGCTTGTGATTCGCACTTTCACGTTGACACATGCCCGCGTGCTCGCTGACCAGGCCCTGGGGCAAGAGGACGAAAGGCAAGTTCGCGGCCTTCTCAATGACGCGCTCGAAGGCGCGGGCATTCGGAAGCATCGGCCCCGTGTCGAAGATCGCGCGGGCTCAGAGGCTGGCTAGACCTTACGGCGGCGTAGCGTGACCAGCTGAGCCGGACGTGCTAAGCAGCTTTTTTTGCCACCCCGAGGGTGGCCTGGTAGTTCCACGGCTGCCAGCGCTGAGGCTGGTCTTTGACGCGCTCGGCATGGCGCTGGAGCACCACCAGGTCGTCGAAGACGTTGATGCCGGCCTGGTAGGCGGTGGCCACCACGGCGGTGATGACATCGGCGATCACTGCCCCGGCGGGCGTTTTGAAAAATAGCGCGTTCCTTCGCCCCCGGATGATGAGCTTGAGGGCCTGCTCCAGGGAGTTGTTGTCCAGGGGGGCATTCTCTAGACGACAGCCTGGAGCGGGCAGCCCATGCTCTGGATTGCCGCCTGGTCTATACGCTTGTCCCCCGCAAACCCCTTGAGGAGCTTGTGGAAGATCGCGCCAAGGCCAAGGCAAAGCAATGAACCGCCCCGGGATTCCCGGAGACTCCAACCTTTGAGAGTATGGCGTCATGAGCAAACAACCGAGTTATGCCCCGGAAGTCCGGGAACGAGCGGTCCGCTTGGTGTGGGTCCCGAAAACTTACGTTAGCAATGTTTTTATGATGTTGCACTAATGAGC
>CAZQXD010000039.1:0-35763 GCA_964597315.1 uncultured Candidatus Competibacteraceae bacterium | reverse complement strand
TCCACCCCGTAGCCGTTATGCTCCTCGATGCCGGTGGCGATGGCGAAGATATTGGGGTCGAAAATGATGTCCTCGGGCGGGAAACCCACGGTGTCCACCAGAATCCGGTAGGACCGCTCGCAGATGCCCACCTTGCGCTCGATGGTATCGGCCTGGCCTTGCTCGTCGAAGGCCATGACCACCACCGCCGCCCCGTAGCGGCGCACTAGCCGTGCCTGCTCGATGAACTTGTCCTCCCCCTCCTTGAGGGAGATGGAGTTGACCACCGCCTTGCCCTGGACGCACTTGAGACCGGACTCGATCACCGTCCACTTGGAGGAGTCGATCATCACCGGCACCCGGGCGATATCCGGCTCGGCGGCCACCAGATTCATGAACCGGACCATGGCCGCCTCTGAATCCAGCATACCCTCGTCCATATTCACGTCGATGACTTGGGCGCCGTTCTCCACCTGGCTACGGGCCACGTCCAGGGCGGTGTTGTAGTCCTCGGCCTTGATGAGCCTGCGAAACACCGCCGACCCGGTGACGTTGGTGCGCTCCCCCACATTCACGAATAGGGAGTCCTCGGTGATCGTGCAAGGCTCCAGGCCGGACAACCGGCAGGCCGGGGGGATAACGGGAACCTTCCGGGGCGGCAGGCCGGTGATGGCCTCGCGAATGGCGCGGATATGCTCGGGGGTGGTGCCACAGCAGCCGCCGACGATGTTCACGAAACCGCTGTGGGCGAACTCGGCGACGATGGGGGCCATGTCCTCCGGCCCTTCGTCGTATTCGCCGAATTCGTTGGGTAGGCCGGCGTTGGGATGGGCGGACACATAAGTGTCGGCGATGTTGGACAGTTCCTCTACGTAAGGACGCAGCTCCCGTGCGCCCAGAGCGCAGTTCAGACCGATGGACAGGGGCCGGGCATGGCGCAGGGAGTTCCAGAAGGCTTCGGTGGTCTGCCCGGACAGGGTGCGCCCGGAGGCGTCGGTGATGGTGCCGGAAATCATGATGGGCAGACGCCCGCCCTGCTCGTCGAAGTACTGTTCGATGGCGAACAGGGCCGCCTTGGCGTTGAGGGTGTCGAAGATGGTCTCCACCAGCAGCAGGTCGGCCCCCCCGGCCACCAACCCTCGGATCGCTTCGTGATAGGCGCTCACCAACGGGTCGAAATGGGTATTGCGGAAACCCGGGTCATTCACGTCTGGGGAAATGGAGGCGGTGCGGTTGGTAGGCCCCAACACCCCAGCCACGAAACGGGCCTCTCCCAACCGGGTGGCTGCGGCGTCGGCTGCCTCCCGAGCCAAACGGGCCGATTCCCGGTTCAGTTCGAAGGCCAGGGACTCCATGCGGTAATCGGCCATGGCGATGGTCGTGGAGTTGAAGGTGTTGGTCTCCAGGATATCCGCCCCGGCCGCCAGATAGGCGTCGTGGATCTCCCGGATCAACCCCGGCTGGGTCAGGGATAATAGGTCGTTATTGCCCTTGAGGTCCGACTCCCAATCCCGGAACCGTTCGCCCCGGTAGTCCTCCTCTGTGAGCTTGTAGCCCTGGATCATGGTGCCCATGGCGCCATCCAGAAACAGGATACGTTGGTGAAGAAGCTGTCTGAGGGTATCGAGGCGTGATTGATTCATCATTGGGATTCACATCGGCTAAGAGAAAAACACGTCCGGGCAAAGCCTGGAGTTCCGGGAGCTTGCTATTCTGGCGGCCCGGCCCCCCTCGGGCAAGGTGATTGTCTTCAATCTTGTTTGAAATGGATTCAAGATCCTGGGCATCACCGAAACCTAAGAACGGCTATGCCGTCCGCGCTATCTTTCCCCGCCCAAAACGGCGGGGCTTGCCGCGCACCCGGTCATGGGCCGCAATTGCGGCCCGCGCCGTGGCGGCTTCCTTGAATGGCTGACGTTTTACCACCGCCAGCGCTGCGGCCTCGGACGCAACCGCGCCGGCAGCGGCTACACTGTTAATGAAATGCAACTCCCGGCGGATCAACGTGTTTCTGGAGCTTCGTCATCTACGCACCCTGACCATGCTGCGCGACACCGGCAGCGTGGTTCAGGCCGCTCGGCGTCTGCACCTGACCCAATCGGCCCTGTCCCACCAGGCCAAGGCTCTGGAGGACTATTTCGGGGTCTGCCTGTTCGTGCGCAAAAGCCGCCCCCTGCGCTTCACCCCTGCCGGACAGCGGCTGCTGACCCTGGCTGATCAAGTGCTGCCGACGGTGCTGGCGGCGGAGCGGGATCTGAACCGCTACGCCGGGGGTCAGACCGGACGGCTGCATATCGCCATCGAGTGCCATAGCTGTTTTGAGTGGCTGATGCCCGCCATGGACGCTTTTCGGAGCAACTGGCCGGAGGTGGAACTGGATATCCTCACCAGCTTCGGTTTCGACCCCCTACCCGCCCTGAGTCGGGGCGACGTGGACTTGGTGGTCAGCTCCGACCCCATCGACAACCCGACCATCAGCTACCGTCCCCTATTTCGCTATCAGGGCATGCTGGCCCTGGCCAGACAGCATCCCCTGGCGGCCAAAGCCTGGATCGACCCCACCGACCTGGCCGACCAGACCCTGATTACTTACCCCGTGGAACGCGCCCGGCTGGACGTGTTCAAGCATTTCCTGGACCCCCAAGGAGTGGAACCCATGGCGGTGCGCACCACCGAGTTGACAGTGATGATGCTGCAATTGGTGGCCAGCAACCGAGGGGTGGCGGCCCTGCCCAGTTGGGTGCTCACCGAATACCTGAGTCGGGATTATGTCATCGCCCGGCCCCTAGGCCAGGCTGCATCCTGGTGTACCCTGTTCGCGGCGACCCGAACCGCCGACGCCCAGATGCCTTATATGACTGATTTCATGGATACCGCCCAGGAAATCTCATTCCGGGTGCTGCACGGCATCCAAATAGCCGCCTGAAGGAACGCAATACAACAACAAAATCCAAGGAGTATCCACCATGAACCAACGGCTCGGGAGCCAGAATAACATCGCATTGGTGGGAAGACAGATACTGAACTGGGATGCTTTGCCGGCCTTGGAGTGGCTGGACTGCGCCATTTTCGTGTTCGACACCGAGCAAAGCTGCCTGCGCTGGGCCAATGACGCGGCCCTGGATTTATGGGGGGCTGACAGCCTGGAGGGACTGCTGTCCAGGGACTTTTCGCATATGTCCGAGGCGGCCCGTACCCGCATGGAGTCTGTCGTGGAGACCCTGGGCCAGGGTCACACCGTCAGCGAGTCCTGGGTCCTCTATCCCCGGGGGGAGCCGGTGGCGGTGCAGGTCACCATGACCGGCATCCGTCTGCCCGACGGTCGGCTGGCCAGCCTCCACAAGGCCATCCCCCTGCTCAACCCGGACAACCCGGATAGCCTCCGAGGGGTGGAAGCCCTCCTTTACACGGGGGTGCTGATCTCCCTATTCGACGAGGATGGCCGGGCGCTGTTGCGCAACCCTGCAGCCTTGCGGAGTTTCGGGCCGCTGGCCGGGCCGGGCGGGGATTTCGCCGCCCAGTTCCAAAACCCCGCCGAAGCGGACCGGGCCTGGCGCGTCAGTGCGGGCGACGGGATTTATCAGGCCCGGGTAGCGGTGCGGGCCTTGGACGGCCACCGCCACCATGAGCTGAGCGTGCGCCGAGTGTTCGACCTGGTTACGGGTCGGCAACTGCGCCTGGCCCACGCCACCGATGTCACCGATGTCACCGAGCAGCTATGCTCCGAACATCGGTTATGGCTGACCATGCAGGTCTTTCAGCATGTCCGGGAAGGCATCATGGTCACCGACGCCACAAACCGTATCGTGTTCGCCAATCCGGCCTTCACCCGCCTGACCGGCTATCCCGCCGAGTCCGTGCTGGGTCAAACCCCGGGTATTCTGTCTTCGGGCCGCCACGACGCCGGGTTTTTCCGCACCCTGTGGCGCCAAATCTATGAGCAAGGCCACTGGGAAGGTGAAATCTGGAACCGCCACCGGGAGGGCCGGATATATCCGGTGTGGCTGTTCATTAGCGCCGTGCGCCGCGACGACCAGCATATCAGCCACTATATCGGTTCATTCATCGATATCACCGAACGCAAAATCGGGGAAGAGCGCCTCAGGTTCCTGGCTACCCATGACTCCCTCACCGGCTTGGCCAACCGCAGTCTGTTCGAGCAACACCTGAAACAGTCCTTGGCTCGGGCCAAGAGCCGGGGACGGCGGGTGGCGGTGCTATTCGTGGACCTGTGCCAGTTCAAAAAAATCAACGATACTCTGGGTCACAGTACCGGTGACGCCCTGCTGCGGGTGGCGGCCGAGCGGTTTCGGAGTAGCCTGCGTAACGGTGATCTGATGGCCCGGTTGGGAGGTGATGAGTTTATCGCCGTGGTGGAGCATATCGAACACCCGGCAGACGCGTGTCATACCGCCATCCGCTTGCTAAAGGCTCTGGAGAAACCAGTGATCATTGATGACCATACCCTGGTGGTGAAGGCCAGTATCGGTCTCAGCTTGTTTCCAGACAACGCTCAAGATGCCGATACCCTGGTGGCCCAGGCCGACACCGCCATGTACCAAGCCAAGCAACAGAGCAGCCAGAGTTGGCGGCTGTTCGAAAATACTCCACTAACGGAATCCGAACCGGTGCGGAACATTCAGCCTGGCCGCCCCTAGACGCATCCTGGACTTAGAGCGGTCTTGGGCGCGCCAACAGCAATCCCTACCGTGACGCGGGCATGGAATCCATCCCCAAGACACGACTGTGGATGCCTACCCGGAGACCGCCCATGAAAAGTTTCGTCTTGTCTCGTGCTGGCCCTCCCTTGGCGCTCCCGCCCATGCCCGAGTGAGAAGCGGCCAGGAACCATACGCTGTGGAATGCCTAAAAATCCAACGACTCCCCAACATGGAACGTCAAAATATTGGCGCAACAGGGCTGATTCTGGATGGTGTCGAGGCAGGCAATCTCTGGTATCTTGCTCATACACCTGGAGGCGGCGTGGAGCTAAACGCATCTCAATGTCTATATCTCCAACTAGGCTGGACTGCTCTGGATATTATCCGATCAATTTTATTGGTTGCCTCGGATTAGTGGATTCAGTAGCCGAGCGGCACATCTTCATATTTTGTATTTGAAATCAATATTGAGATTGATCATGACAAATACTTTTTTTACTCGTTCCACGAACGTTTTCCGACAATACTTCATGCCGGTCACTTTCGCCCTAGCCGTAATGCTAAGCGGTTGCACGGATACCAGCTTGTCGGAAACGGAGTCCGTCCAACGGGCCAAGGAATTCCAAGCCCAAGGCGATTGGCGAAGCAGTATTGTCGATCTCAAGAATGCATTACAACAAAATTTAGATAATATCGAAGCCCGATGGCTGCTTGGCCTGGCTTATATTGAGATTGGAGACGGTACCTCCGCAGAGAAAGAACTGCGTCGCGCCCAAAAACTCGGGGTCACTTATGAGGCGGTCTCCTTACCGCTCGCGAAGGCTTTATTGCTACAGGGCAAGCAAGACGAAGTCATCGACACGATTCCAATAACGGCACATCTGCCAAACAATGTTAAAGCCGAACTATTAACGCTGCGAGGCGAAATCTATCTCAATAGAAACGAGCTAGAGAAAGCAGCGGGCGATTTCGATGCGGCGTTAGCGGCCAAGGAAGATTCGGCGGTAGCACGTTTAGGACAAGCTTTATTAGCGATACGGCAGCGGCAATGGGATAGCACCCGCCACTGGATTCATCGCGCCTTGGAAAAAGATCCCGAGTATGCCGAAGCGTGGAGCATGTTAGGATTGTTAGAACAGGAGCTGGAGAATTATACCGAAGCGGAACAAGCCTATACCAAGGCCATAGCATACAGGCTCAACAACCGAGCTGATATTTTTAATAGGGCTTTGGTTTATATTCAACTGCAAGACTACGATAAAGCCCAACAGGATGCGGCAAGGTTGCCGGGCAGCATGACCGGTCGTCATTATATTCAAGGACTTGTTCATTTCAGGCAAAACCGCTTTAATGAGGCTCAAAACGCCTTCGAGGAAAGCCTGAACAAACCGGATGCGAGTTCACTTTCTCTGCTTTATCTGGGAACAAGCCACTACGCTCAGAATAACTTGCAACAAGCGGAACAGTATCTGAACCAGTTCCTGCTCGCTGTTCCCGGATCGGTGGAAGGCGCCATACTTCTGGCCCAGACTCGTATGCGAAACCAGGATTTAAGGGGTGCGAAATCTGCGCTGGAGCCATTGGCGGAGCGCAATCCCGATGATTCCAGACTTATGCACATGTTGGGCAGTCTGTACCTTGCCCTAGGCGATGCTGATCGCGCGGTTGACTATCTCGAACGGGCGGTTGAACTACAACCGGATGTCGCCGAAATGCGTATCCGGCTAGGCATGAGCCTGTTAAACCAAGGAAAAATCAGCAAAGGAATCAGTGAGCTGGACGCCGCCATGCGTTTAAACCCTCAAATTTTGCAAGCCGATCTACTATTGTATGCGGCCCATGCACGCGCCGGCGATTCCGAAAAAATGCTGGAAGTAGCCAATAATCTGCTGGCGAAACAGCCCGAAAATCCTATTTCTCATCACCTTCGTGGTGTGGCTTTCATGGTCAAGGGCGACGATGAAAAAGCACGAGATGAATTCCAGAATGCGCTCTCTTTTGATCCTAACTTCAGCTCCGCTGGAAACAATCTTGCAAAACTGAATATCAATGCCAATGACACAGCGGCAGCGGAAGCCCAATATCTACAGGTGTTGGAGCGGAATCAGACAGACATCAATGCCATGATTGGTTTGGCAAATCTCGCTGAGCAAACAGGTCGCGCCAATGAGGCGTTTGATTGGTTGGAACGGGCATGGAAAACCAGCCAGAACTCACTCCCAGTGGGTTTGAAACTGGCAGGGATGTATATTGAACGCAATGATGTGTTCAAGGCCATGGCGGTCACAAAAAATCTTTATACTAACTATCCTGATAATCCAGCAGTTTTACATGCTCACGGTATCACTTTAATACGCACTGGAGATATCAGCAGCGCCACGGACATTCTCAGAAAACTCACCGAGTTGCAACCTGAATCATCGAAAACATGGCACTTATGGGCGACCGCCCAAATACAATCTGGAGATTATTCCACGGCCATGGAGTCTTTGGAAAAATCATTGGCCATCCAGAAAAACTATTTACCATCTCTGGTTTCTATGGGTCGGCTTCAGTTGCAGAAGCAGGATTTTGATGCGGCGCTAAAGACTGCTCAAGCAATACAACAGCATTACTCGACCCGAAGCGCAGGCCATGAATTGGAAGGTGAAATTCACCTGCGGCGCGGCGAGTTTGATAAGGCAATCATCGCATTCCAAGCCGCTGAAAAACTATCACCCACAAACAAATCAGTGGCCTTGCTTGCCAATGCCCACTATAAAGCTGGCAATATCACTACCGCTTTAGCCACACTTCAGGATTGGCTGAATGCACACCCGCAAGATACCATGGTCAGGACATTATTCGCCAATTATCTCGAACAAGCTGATCGGCTAGATGCCGCTATCGTGGAGTACGAGAAAATTAGCGGCGTGGGCGCGCAAAATGTCGCTCTCTCTGGCCCGGCATCCGAACCGAAGCCGAGCATTTCCCAAGCAGATATTAACTTAGTACAAGCCTATTTAAGGCGTAAAGAGTTTGACAAGGCTCTTGCCGTGGCTTCGGACTTAATCAGTCGCGCCCCTGAAAGCCCCATCCCCCATAACCTCTTAGGTACGACGTATATGGCAATGGGGGAAGACAATCGAGCCCAGCTCGCTTTCGAACAAGCACTGAGGTTACAGCCGGATTCCGATACTGCGGAAATGAACCTGGCTCAACTCGATACTAAATCTGGAAACCTCGATGCGGCTAAGGCCCGGTATCAAAGAATACTTTCCCAGCAAGCGGGACATGTGAATGCCACGCTTAAACTCGTCAGCTTGCTGGGCCGCTCTTCGGAGTCCTTGGAGTTGCTGAAATCAGCTTGGGAGAAACATCCACAGTCTCTCGACATTGGTCTCGCTCTGACTCAAGAATATCTAGCAGACAACAATTTTGGTGACGCCTTGTCCGTTGCCAATGCGTTGGGTAATACTTATTCCAATGATCCTAGAGTCGTTTATGCTCAAGGGCTTACTCAAGAGAGAACTGGCCAACCCACCTTGGCGTTGGCCAGTTTCAACAGACTCGTGCAACTACAGCCCGGAAATCCCGAAACCTGGTATGAACTGGCGCTGTTTCAAGGTCGGCAAAAAGACTACGACGCATCCATGGATGCCTTGAATAAATCCTTGCAGACCAAAGATGACTATTTGCCCGCGCTGTTGGCTAAAACCAAGCTGCTAGAGCAGTTGCAACGCTTTGACGATGGACTCGCACTCACCCGCCAAATCCAGACGGCCTATCCAAATCGGGCTGTTGGGTATGTTTTGGAGGGAGATATTCATTTGGCGCGCAATAATCATCAGGATGCTATCGCCACTTTCAAGAAAGCCTATGAAAAAGCCCCTAGCGGCCCCTTGGCCATAAAGCTTAGCAAGGTCCAACGCATGGCGGGAAACAATGATGCTGGGTTGGATACGCTTCGGGACAGCTTGGCATCGGATTCGAGCAATGACCGGGTCCGCCTAGAGCTTGCCCTTGTCTTGCATCAAATGCATCGCACGACCGAAGCCATTGCTGAATACGAAACTATTCTTGAGCGCTTTCCAAACAATTGGTTTGTATTAAATAATCTGGCATCGCTCTATCTTGAAACCGGCAATGATCAGGCACTGAATTTAGCTGAACGGGCCTATTCCCTTGCCCCGGACGAGCCTGAAGCCGCCGACACCTTAGGCTGGATTCTGATTCAGAGCAATCAGGCCCAAAAGGGGTTGCGAGTACTGCAAAAAGCCCAGGCAAAGTTTCCAAAATCACCCGGTATCCGTTATCACCTGGCTCTTGCCTATGAGGCAACGGGCGATCAGCAATCAGCCATCAATGTTCTGTCCGGGCTCTTGAAAGATAATACGGACTTTCCGCAAAAAGAAGCGGCCAGGACCCTACTATCAACTTTGAGTAGTCAACAGTAGTTGATGGCTATGCCTGGAAAACCGAACTCATGCATTGCCTCGGGCCGTATTAGCAGCGGAAAAAAATCGAGCCTGGGGCCATGGTGTGTCCCGCTTCAATTGAATGCAATAGGTTAATACCATGAAAACCAGCCCTATTGACTTTGTACTTTCGACCCTTTCCATCACTCTATTACTGGTTTTAGCTTTCCTTACCGCATGGGCTTTATCTATGGATAACGCTTATCATGTACTCATTGATCTAGCCGTTTTCCTGCTGGCATATGGTCTCTATACGGCGGCATTGCTAGCTATCCTCAAGTCGTTCTGGCCCTATCCGGTTGGCCGGGTTTCCATGGATTCCAAAGAGTTTATCTACTGGAAGCTTAATGCGGTTCTAGTGGATCTAGCCGAGAAATCTTTAACACCGTTCACCACGGTATTTACTCAACCATTAATATACGCCGCCTTTGGAGTACATCTTGGCAAGCAGACAGCTCTGGCGGGCGTTATACGAGACCATCCACTTATCCATTGCGGGGACCATGCCACAATTGGACAAAACTCGGTAGTCACCGCTCATGCGATTACTCATGATGAGATCGTACTTAAGCCCATCAAGATAGGCAATAATGCGGTAGTGGGAATTAATTGCGTCGTCATGCCTGGGGTGACGCTGGGAGATAATGCGGTGCTAGCCCCTGGCGCGGTGGCGCTTATGGATACCCATATCCCAGCCAACGAATTGTGGGGTGGGACTCCCGCCAGAAAGCTAAAAGACCTTCGTCACCCCACCGGTGACTAAACGTTTCAAAATGCCGTGCCGGAATAATTATTTCGGCCCTTTTTGGCCGTCCGGTGGGTGAAACATTTTAGCTACTGTTTTTATTACCATTTTCGCCGGAAACAGCCCAGCAAAGAAACGTTGTTTATAGGTGCCCTTGGCGCTAATAGACAATGGGTCATCTTTTCCAAGCTGCATTAATGATGTCTTAACGACTATCTCCGGTGAATCCCGTTCTTGTATTTTACTTTCATATGCCCCGGCTTTAACATCGAACTCGGTCTGGGTTGGTCCTGGGACCAGAGTTTGAACATGAACTCCATGATCGCGCCACTCACCATAAAGGGCTTGGCTAAAACCATGTACAAATGCCTTGGTGGCGCCATAAACAGCCATGTAGGGCACGGGCTGGTAAGCGGCGCCAGAGGACACATTGATAATCGCGCCCCCCGGGTCCGCAGTGAGATCTTCACGAAAATAATGACACAGCGTCACCAGGGCGGTGGTATTTAAATAAATCATTTCCTCGTACACCTCTGGGGGTGTTTCCTCAAACCGCCCCCAGCGCCCCGAGGCGGCGTTATTCACTAATAACTTGATTTGCACTCCTCCTGCGGCTACCCGCTCTTTCAAGATTTTTCCCGCGTTTGCCTGGCTCAGATCGAAAGGCAGCACCAAGACTTGGATCCGATAGTCGGTGATCAACTGCTGGGCCAACTCACTCATTGCCGCTTCCCTACGCGCCACCATGACCAGATTGACGCCCGCAGCGGCAAGCTGCTTGCAAAACTCACGGCCTATTCCCGACGAGGCTCCAGTTACCAACGCCCACCGGTCTTTGAAATCGTTCATCTCCATGGGAGTTTCCTAATGTATATGTTGCCCGCAGCTTCGATAAGCATTGGCCCACCTCTTAGCTCGTCGATGCCGAAGCGCCTGTGAGGATATCCGCGACGCGAAGCGCGTTGGCGGCGATAGTCAATGCCGGATTTGTTCCGCCACTCGACGGAAAAAAAGAGCCATCGACAACGTATAGATTTTCAACCCCATGGGCTCGATTGTCTGGGTTGAGTACGCTGTCCTGGGGATCTATTCCAAATCGGCAGGTGCCGCAAACATGGGCTATGCGCTCATTATTTTCGGCCTGCTTGAGCAGTAAAAAACGATAGGGTTTCAGTATTTTTTGCATATCTTGCCGAAAAGCTTCGATACGCTGTCGTTCATGATCGTGGATACGATACTGCAATAGGGGCTTGGGGTCTTGCTGATCGGACAGCATAATCCTATTGTCGGAATAAGGCAGATCTTCAAGAATACCCGCCAGTATCATACTGCTGGAAAAAATTCTTGAAAGAACTGGCTTTAGGAGAGGCTTAGCCAAGCCGAAAGCACCCGCTAGAAGCGCCATTGGACTATTCCGCAGGTCTTGTTCCATGGAGGCAAGCAGCACCGGGACCGGGGGAAGGCTTCCGAAGGACTGGACGGAACCGAGTTTGTTGCCAAGGGAGGATGAGTACAGATCGTTGAAGGCGATCTCTTTTTGATTGCTCCCTGCTTGTGGTTTTGTTTTAGTGAAGACCGCATACAAATCGATGCAATGGCGCATCAGATTCCTGCCCACCAGACCTGATTCATTCGCCAAACCCTGGGGCCATTCTGGAGAGACGGAGCGCAATAGCAAAGTCGGTGTCTGTAGGGCGCCAGCCGCCAGAATAACGGTTTTGCCCCGTAACTTCAGTTTCTGGTCCTCAATGGCGCAGGTGACGGAAGTGACTTTGCCGCCTTTGGCTTCCAGCCTTAGGACCTGGCAGCGATCCAACAGCCGGGCGCCGTAGCGGTTGATGGCCGGTTCCAGACAGATTCTGGCGCTGTCGTTTTTGCAATCCTTGGGACACAGATAGCCCTGACAGCCTTGGCAACCGGGCACATACTCACAGGCGCTAGGCAGACGATAGGGATGCAGCCCCTTATCGCTCAAAAAGCCGTGAAGCTCTTGATTGGGTGGGCTTAGCGGAGGGGGCGTCAATAATGCGTGGTCCGCCGGGTCCTCGCTAAGGGGATCAATT
The DNA here is from genome assembly GCA_964597315.1 of uncultured Candidatus Competibacteraceae bacterium. Lineage (GTDB taxonomy): Bacteria > Pseudomonadota > Gammaproteobacteria > Competibacterales > Competibacteraceae > CAZQXD01. Next base: position 23,858 of record CAZQXD010000039.1, on the reverse strand, counting down.
GAGCCGCGAACCCGGTAAAGCCGCTCCGCCGCCCCGTAATAGGGTGACAGTTCTTGGTAACCGATAGGCCAACTGTCCGGTAACGTACTGCCGTCGGCATCCGGGAAGCAGCGCCGTGGCTGAAAGTCCGCCGGGAACAAGCGCTCCAAGGCCATCCCATAGAGGGCGCTGGACCCCCCCGTACCACAGCCGATGAAGGGAATATAGCTATAGGCGCGCCGCGCCGACTGGTCCTCGATTTCCCCGCTCCACCGACCGGCGCGCCTGAGAATGTTATGGTGGTCTGGAGCCGGTGCTTCGGGTCGCGGAAAAGAGGACTCCGCGTAATCACCCCTTAGGGCTTGAGGATTGGACAAATAAGATTGGCCACGTTCACAGAACAGGACACGCCTGCCCGCTTTGGCTAGCGCGTAGCCTATGGTGGCCCCTCCCATGCCCGTGCCTATGACGATGGCATCCCATTCATGTTCTGTCAGTTCGGATAATTCAGTCATTGATCGCGCTGCTGTCCACGGTGCTGGCGATAGGGGATAGTAGGTTCACGCCCATCATTATAGGTCTTTTCCGGCCATCGGATGGCTTACCGTATCGACTTACCTGGATTGAAACTTAGCAGAAATTATTATTTCAGCAGGGCATCGCAGCGATGCCCACATGACCAACCCTCACCAATAAGGCCAAAGAAAAAGGGGCCTTTTGGCCCCTTTTTCAAAGCACGGACAGATAGATCAGGCTATGGGAGTGGCGCGACGACGGCCAACGCCCCACACGCCGAACAGACCCAGACCCGCGCCGATCAGCAGCAGACTGCCCGGCTCGGGAACAGCAGCTGTGACCGGAGAGTTGAAGTCGGTCTGGGCAATGAAGTCAGGACCACCACCATCTTCAGGAAGCTGGGTGTTGATGGTGCCCAGGGTCGGCACGAGACCGCCGGCGCTGGGCTGCACGACAGGGTTCAACAAGCCGTCCACATGCACATTGTCGCAACCGGAGTTCGCGAAACCAGCGTCGGTGGCGGCATTCCCGCCATTGGCCACATCGGTGAAGCAGTCAGAGGGGTCCACCGAAATAAACGGCAGGCCGATGGAGATGTTGGCGAACTCCAGACCCAGGCTGGCGATGGCGTTGTTGAAGAAATTGGAATCCTGGCTCAACACGGTGGTCTGGATGTTGGCTTGGACGCCAACGCCGCTCTCCGTCAACTGGCCAGTGTACTGATTGCCATTGGGGCTGGTATCCAGAGGACCGGTCACTCCCGGATTCGCGATGGTGAAGTTGCCGATCACCGCACTCGACACTTGCGCCGTCAGCATCAGGTCGCCGTCGTTGAAGCCAAACCCGGTCAGGTCATTGGCGTCGGGGGTGTCATCGAAGTACATCTCGATAAACCCGGTGTTGGCCACACTTTCGAAGATGGAAAAATCACCCAGCACACCGGTGACCACTTCCGTGAAACGCATGACCAGGGTGATCTCATAAGTGCTATTGAGACCAGCGGGAGTGTTGACGCTATTGGACGAATCCAGGGTGCCGATCAAATTCGCGTGCACCAGTGTATCGAAGCGGCAAGGGTCGGCGGGGCCAGGGGCGCAAAGCCCATTCGAGAAATTTTGAACGGCTAGGTTGCCATTAAGGGATAAGAAACTGGTAGGACCCCAGTCAAGGCTGCCCAGGTCCTGGGCGGGGTCCGCGCCAGCGGCGCCATCGGGATCAAACAAGACACCCGCCTGGGCCGATGCTCCAACCCCCAGGGCCAGCAGGCAAGCCGACGCCAGGATAGATTTTTTTATTGTTACAGACATTTTACACTCCTTAACTATAAACCAGATAAAAACTCAGTCACTCGGCGATATATAAGCACATAATATGCCAATACAATAATAAATTTTTATTTTCAATTTGTTATGTGGATTTAGTCGCGAATAATCAGTATTAATTTTTTAAAATTGTAAAATAATCTGACACTCTTTATCGCGTGTTCATCAGCTCAGCCCAACAGTCCGGGGTGGCGATGTACTGTTTTCATTAGCCTATTGAACTTTTAAAACAGAATGTTAAGAAAAGCAGAGGGCGGAATTATGTAGCGCTGACACCGTAAAATCTATCGAATGTCGCATGGATTCGATGCCACTTTGCTGCCTTACAACGGCCTGTCAGGGCGCCTAAACATCGGGGCAATACGCTACAAGCCATTGATATTATTCTGGTTTGATCGAAAATTGTAATTCAAATATTTTCATCATTAACCAGTGGATAAGATCAGAATTGTTTACAAAAAATAACAAACACTTGATTGATAGCGTAATTGCTCATTTCTCATTGGTGAAAATTTTCATATAAACCATTAATTCAAGTGCTTGCTATCGAATTATTACGCCTTATTGAGCGTGACGCGGGGGGGTGTCTGTCAGGTGTAAAATTTCACGAGCAGGCTGAATAGTCGTTCATCGCCCCTGGTGGCCCAAAAAACCATATTCGCCTGCTTTGGCTTCACTCTAACAACAGCGTTGCCACCCGTTCCCGAAAAACAGCGCCGGTCGAATGATCCTGCATCTGTTTCTTCAGACGCTCCGCCGCCTCGCGAAAGTTCGACTCCCGCAAGAGGCGTTCAGCGGTTGTTTTTATCTGCTCCGGGGTGAGTTGGCCTGCCCGCAGGCGGATGCCGACGCCAGCCCGCTCCAGACAAAGCATGTTTAGATGCTGGTCCATATTGCCGGCGACGCCGATTACCGGCACTCCCGCCGCCAGCGCCTGCTGGGTGGTAGGGCTGCCGCCGTTGCAAATCACTAAACTGGAGCGGGCCGCCGCCTCAGTGCCGGGAAGAAAATCCGCGACCCGGACGTTGGAAGGCAGGTTCGCGGGCGTCGGTCGGCCAGCCGTGGCGGCAATCACGGTGACCGGCAGTTTCGCCAGACCCTCGAATACCAGGGGCAGCACCCGGTCCCCCTCCCCGGAACTGCCCAGGGTCACGTAGATGACCGGCTGGTCGGGCAAAGCCTCCCACCACGGGGGCAGGGATACGGATGGCGACCAGAGTATCGGACCCAGCCAATGATGGTTGGGCGGCAAGTCCTTAGTGGGCACCAGACCCGGAATATCCGCATAGAGGGTTTGATCGGCCTGGGTGTAGACGGCCCTCAAATCCATGCCCAAGCCAGGCAGTCCATACTCCCGGCAGACCCGATTCATGGGTAGGGTGTGGAGGGCGAATACCAGGGGCCGGACTATATTAAACAGAAATTGGGCCGGGGCCACGCCAAGCCGGTCGGCCAGGGGGTGTTCCGGCAAGGGAAAAGGCAATTGGGAGTACGGACTCCAATAGGCGTTGGTGATCGTGAAATAGGGGACCTTGGCCAGTCGTGTGGCGACCCATAGGGAGATGCGAAAATCCCCTACCACTAGATCCGGTTTCACCGCGTCGATAAGCGCCAGATCCTCCTTGACGTAGGCCCTTAATGTGTCGGTATCGTAGACGGGGTCACCTTTGGCCAGGGCCTCCAGAAACTGAGCCACGGGGATGGTGCGAATAGCCCGCATCGGGAACGGCAGTTCCGGGAACAACCGGTGATACCGGGAATCGCAAGCCAGGGTGATGGCGTATCGCCCGGGTTCCAGGGCGCTGGCCAGCACCACCGGTCTGACCACATGGGCCAAGGTAACGGCCTCACCGATAAACAGAATGCGCTTGCCTGAAGTGGATTCGACCTGTGCCACTGTAGTGTCCTTTTTTTAGTTGCTGTCGGCGCCGGTAATAGCCTTATCCGTCACCAGCAGTTGCTCCAGGGGTAGGCGGGTGGAGCGCGCCTGGGGCGCTGGCCCGAACCCCACCCGGCCCATGAAAATACCACGCTCGCAGGCTTCCTGGCCGATGAGCCGCTCCAGGTCCACAGCCAAAGCCTTGGCATTTTTCAGGGAGCGTTCTTGTTTCGTGAACTGAATCCCCTCCCGGATATACGAGGCGAAAATCATTGGCGTCATCTCGGGCTGGAACTGTAAGCCCAGGCGGGCGGCCGTTAGCCAAAATCGCTGCATGGCGCGACCGCCAGCGACGAAATCATCAATGGTGCGGGGCGGTTGACGGGCGACGATGACGAAATGAGCCGCGCAATACATCGCCGGCAGCAGGTCCAACTGCACCCGGGGCGCCAGGGTGCCGCCTAACCAGGTGTTCATGAAATGGACCCGATCCCAACTTTTCATGGCCCAACGCATCAGCCGTATAGCCACGGGGTCCAGGCCAACGGCCTGATCTGGGAGACGGGTCTGGCTAAACTGGGCATCCCATTCGATGATCTCCCGATGCACCTCATAAGCCTCGGGCGTGGTCAGACGAATATGGGCGTTGCGAAACAGGAGCTTGGCCACTTGCCACTTGGTGTCCCGGCCTTCCAGCCAAAGCACCCGGTGGGCATCGCCTACGGCCGCTTCCAGGGCCTGATGTTCCTTGTCCCCCAGGGGCTGGGCGCTCATTGGCCGCCGCTGGGTGCAACGGGCGCGGATGACCTTGGCCAGTGGGTCGGGTTCACGCTCCGGCGCGGCCTGAAAGGTGACGTCAAAGGTCGGTTGGGTATCGGGCATATCGCCCCGACGCTGGACGGCCACATGGAACCCCGACTGGCTGGCGGCCAGGTCGATGCTTTCCAGCAAGGCGCCTAGGCTGATCTGGCTGGCTCGGCCTTGCAGATCGTAAACCACCGTGTCGCGGGTATCGAAGCCGTGAATGACCAGATGATGGTCATCTTTAATCTCAAACCGCCAAGGTTGAGTGTTGTCGCCGCTCGGCGCCCAACGGGCCAGATTCAGGATCTGGTGAATGGCGCTATCACCAGGGTTCGGTTCGACCCGGGGGGTCGCGGGCCGGGCGCGGGCCTTGGCGAACTGGCGGCGGGCCAGATTCAGCTTGAAGCGTTGCAGGGGATTGCTATTGCCGCCGGGGAGCCAGGTCCGCGCCACCTTGTTGCGATAGGCGTCGAAATGCAATCCCCAAGGCGCCGCCACAACCTTACCCCGCCGCAACAGAATTTTCAGGGCTTGGGCGCCGGCTACGCCCGCGCAGGTTTCGCAGGCCATGCTGGTGGAGGGACCGCGGTGTTCGGACAGGTTGATGGTGGTGGGGTCCACCAGGTAGGGCTGCTGAACCATGGCTGGCGACAGGCCCATAAAAAAGCGCAGCAATTGTTCCTCTTCAGGCTGCCCCTCCAGTTGGAAGTATTCTTCGAAGCTCATCTTGCCCGGCAGAAAATTGAGTAAAGCGGCGCCCATTCCCAGGGGCGCCGCCGTTATGGCCGGAATACGCCGTTGCGCGCAAGCCTCGAACACTTGGCGGCGCGCCTCCACGGCGAAAAAATCCAGGCTATCCACGTATAGGTCCACATCATCCAAAAACCGCGCCAGATTCTCGGCATTGACGCCATTCGGGTAGAGACGGAAGTCCAGCTCCGGGTTGATGGCCAGGGCCATGCTTTTCAATATTTCCAGCTTGGGTTTATCCAGGTGAGGCAGGCTGGCGCCGGCTTGGCGGTTGAAGTTCTGCAACTCAAAGGTATCGAAATCGGCAATCGTAAACGCGCCGATGCCCAGCCGGGTCAGGGTGAGAAGATGGCTACCGCCAACCCCTCCAAGCCCGGCGATGGCCACCCGCTTGTTACGCAGAATGTCCTGCTCCGTGCGGGTGACCCAGCCTATGTTTCTGGAAAACGCCACGTCGTAATCAAACTGGGGGTGTGGGGTGTTATTCATTGATGCGAATACTCATGTGGACTCACCTCAGATCTGGGTGCTTTGTCATTGACTTGGACGGTAAAGAGTGTGCCAGGCTTGCTGTTATTTGGTTTGAGCGAACCAACTCCAGACGCCGCCGTTCAGCGGCCCAGTTGCTCACGCAACCGCGCCAATTCTTCAGGCTCTCGTAAGGCATCGGGGCTTATCCGTCCGATAATGGCCTGGGCCTGATCGTTCCGGCCGCTAGCGGCCAGAGCGCGGGCCAGATGCAGTTGAATATCGGCATTGTCCGGGGCCAGGTCGGCGGCTCTGTCGAGAATATCCACCGCCCTGGGTAGTTCTCCGCGACTCAGCAACACCATGCCCAAGGTATCCATGACTTCGGGGTCCACCGGTGACAAAATATGGGCCTTTTCGGCGTATTTGAGGGCCTGGTCCAAACGACCCGCCTGCTGTTCGATCCAGGCCAGATTATTGTTGGCGATGACATTGCCCGGCGCCCGTTGCAGCAGCGTCTGGTAAGTGTCCGCCGCAGAGTCGAGACGCCCAATTTGCAGATAAAGTCTGCCGGCCAAAAGGTGGTTGGAGATGTCCTCGGGATGACGATCCAGCCTGGCTTTCAGAGTATCCATCGCCGACTCCTGTGCGCCGGACAGCCATTGGGCGTGAGCCAGTTTAGCAACCACCGCGCCGGTCTCTCGCCGGGTTAGGGTTTCGCTGTACAGCGCCACGGCGTCCGTATGGCGCTGCTGGGCCAAGGCGATATCGCCCCTCAGCTCAGTATAGGCCGGATGGTCCTGATCAGCCTCGGCAAGCTTGGCTAGCAGTCCATCGGCCGCGTCAAACTGATGCTGCCGCACCAAGGCTCGGGCGCGGGCATATTCCACCAGCGGATAATCCGGCTGGATAGCTAGCGCCGCTTGCAGGCTTCGGTCCATGGCCTCCCAGTTTTCCATGCGTTCATAGACCCCCGCCAACAGAGCATGGGCTTGCGCTAGTTGCGGATGGGCATCGATCAAGTGGCGGAAGATGTCTCCGGCGGCGGCCAGTTGCCCCCTCTCCAACAGCCCAAGACCCTTGAGTTTTAACAAATCCGGGTTATCGGGATGGTGGGCCAGCATCCCGCTTATAACAGACAGCGCCTTGGCTGTCTGGCCATCGCGCAGCAATACTTGCCCTAGCAAAACCGCAGGCAGAACGGCATCGGGGTGTTTTTCCACAAGCGGCATCAGGCGTTGGATAGCATTCGCCCGCCGACCGGCGCTCTCATCCAAGCCCGTCACTAGGGTCAGGGCGCGGCCATGCGTTGGATTGCGCTCCAGGATCGCCTGATAGTAACGGCGCTGTTGTTCCATATCCCCGTTCTTGCGGGCGAAAGCGGCCAGATTGAGGGCGGCGTTGGGGTCGCCTGGATTCACCTCCAGGGCTTTGCCGAAGGCGGTCTTGGCTTCCGCTTCCCGCCCCTGGGCGGCCAAGGCGATACCGGCCAGGGTATGGCCGGCGGCCATATGAGGATGCTTGACTTGGAGGCGTCGGGCCGCCGCCAAGGCCCGGGCGTAGTCTTCCGAGCGCAGATATTCGAAAATCAGCACCATATCGGCACGGGGTAAATCGGGGTTGCTCTCCGTCACCTGCTCAAGCTTCTGTAAGCCCTCGGCCTGCTCGCCTAACTGCAACTGCACCACGCCCAACAGCGCCCGGGTCGAGGCGTCCACCGCCTTGGCGTCGGTGTCCACGGCCCGTTTGAGCAGGGCTTTGCCCGATACCAGATCGCCGCTACGCACCAAGGCGGCGCCAGCCATGCTCAGGAGTTGAATGTCATCTGGGGCGGCCTCAACCAGGGGTTCTAGAGTCTTGGCGGCTTCGTCGCCTTTGTTCAGCCGCAGTTGAGTGGTCGCCAACATCCGACGGGCGCCGGAATGATTCGGCTGGGCGACCAGAAAGCGGGTCAAATAAGTGTAGCTCTGCTGATACTCCCCCAAGGCAAAATGGGCCGCTCCCGCCACCAGCAGACTGGGAATATGAGCCTCCGGCAAGGTATCCAGTACTTTTGTGGCATGCAGTGAGGCGCCAGCATAGTCGGCCTTCAGATACAAGGTCAGGGCTTGCAGATAATGGGCCTGGGGTAAGTTTGGAGAGGCTTTCAACAAGCCCGCCAGATCGTCCAGGGCCGCATCCAGGCGGTTGTCGGCGATCATGGCATGAAGCATGCCCAAGCGAGCTTCGAGCCGCAGGGGCTGGCTCTGTAAAGTCTGGCGATAGGCATCTTCAGCGGCGGCGTAGTCTTCCTTGAGAAAAGCATAATCCGCTTTTGTTTTCAGCACATCGGGGTTGTCAGGCTCCAAGTGCAACGCGCGTTCCAGGTGGGGGGCAACTGCGGCGGGATCGCCTCGCTGAAGCCCGATACGGGCCAGACCCAGTAAGGCCGCCACCGACCCTGGGTCGCCGCGCAGGGCCGACTCGAAGGCCGCCTCCGCCGCCTCGGGCTGGCTGAGGCCCAGTAGCGCCTGGCCCCGGAGGGCCATGATGTCGGCTTTTTGAGCGGGACTCATGGTATCCGAGGCCCGCGCCTCATCCAGCACCTCCTGGTGCTTGCCCTGTACCAACAAAGCCTTTCCTAGAACCCCCACGGAAGCATCCGGCGGCGCCCCCAATTGGATGGCGCGGCGGACCTCTTTTTCAGCCGCCTGACTGTCTCCTTGTAGGAGATAAACCTGGCCGAGTAGCCAGCGGGCGTTGATACTGTCAGGGTTCAACTGCAAAGCGTTTTTCAGCTCTATGACGCTGGCTTTCAGATCGCCGGCGGCGTAAGCGCGTTCCGCCTTCTGAAAGTAATCGTCATCAGACAAGCCATTACCAGCATCACAGGCCGACAAGGCGTACGTAAGGAAAAGACAGAAAAGAACTCTGGACATCTGATGCGCTAGTTTCATGTTTCCGATGATGGCTCAGTGATGGCTTTGGGTACCGAAGACAAGGGCTGATCGGAAAACCCGCCCGCGTCCCCATAAAGAATACATCGTCCATTCTCTAAAAATTTTACCTCCCTTCGTAGCGACCTCGGTTTGTCTTAATTTAGTGACAAAAAAAACCTTTTGAATCATTTGAATGGAAATACCATCTCAAACCTGTCTCTTATTACTGACATAAATTCCCGCCTTTACCGCACCACGGCCCCGCAGGGCAGTCTCTGTTCAACTCTAACAGACTGATTATTAGATCATAAAACCATATATGGCCTGAATATTGCTATCGGGGAGCCGCAGGGATTTGGGGCAGACTTCGTGGCTCCCGGGCAAGCAAACTGTAGCCTGTTTGCCTCGCCGGGCCAGAATACCGGCCAAGAAAAATTATAAATCAAAGCCTTAAGCGCAACGTTTGCACTGTCCGGGGACGGCGCCGAGCCAACCGTCGTTGCAACGTAGCGGCGCGGCCTTCGTCATGTCACAAACTCATGAAGCCATAGTCGATGCAGACTGATACCCGAGTTCACCGTTTCCTGGCCTTGCTTCCCGCTACTGCCAGTATCTCCATTTTGCTGAGCGTGAGCATGGTGGCGCTCAGTTGCCTTGTGGGCACAGGCCCTGGCGCCGACATCGACTCACCAAAAATGACCGCTACCGTCGGCCTGGGTTTTGTACTGGCAGCCGTGGCCCTGGGGCTGTTGTCATGGACCAAGGCCGTCGGTCAACAGTCCCAGCGAGTCACGGCTATGGTCACCCTCAGCGGGGCGGCCGTGGTCGCTATCGGCGGCATCATTCTGTTGGATTACATCTCTGGACTTCCCTGGAACCTCGCGCCTCGGCTCCATGAACTGCTAGCCGACGGGAACAATTCGGGCAACCAGGTCTCTCCCCAAGCAGCCATCAATTTCACCCTGCTGGGGTTGGCGTTGTTGGCCCACCGCGACGGCGCCTCGTCCCAGGTTGCTATCGGTCAGTCCCTAGCCTGGACCACGGTGCTGCTCACCCCGGCGGTGCTTATAGGCCATAGCTACGGGGCGGCCTCGTTTTACAGCACGCCTCCCATGATCGACATGTCCTTATCCTCGGCCTTCAATTTCATGCTATTGGGACTGGGCGTGCTATGCATCCGGCCCGAGTGTGGACTCCGTCCCCTGTTGACCCGCCCGAGTAGGGGCGGCACCATACCGCAGCGCTGGTCGCCAGCGATCATGCTGATGCCCCTGATGCTGGGCTGGCTTGCCTTGCAGGGCCTCGGCGCCGGCGTGTATGACGCCCGCTCCGCCCTGGCGTTGTTCACCCTGGCGAGCGCGGTTTTATTGGGTGTGCTGGTCTGGTACATGGCAGGCCATATCAACAAGGAGGATCAACGTATCAGCACCGAAGAGCTACACCGCCATGTGTTGGAACTGGCCCCGGACAGTATCGTGGTCACCGCCGCCGACCAACGCATCGTATTGACCAATGCCCGCACCGAGGAGCTATTCGGATACAGCCAGGCCGATCTGCGGGACCGCTCCACCGGCCTGTTGTGGTACACCCCTCTCGGCGCGGAAGCGACGGCGGAACACATCGGCCGTCACCGTGACGGCCATGAGTTTCCATTGGAGATCACCACCACCACCGCCGAAGTGGCCGGTGAACAGTTGTCCACCCATGTGATTCGGGACACCAGCGCCCATAAGCACATCGAGCAACAAATCACCCGGCTGACCCATCTCTACGCGGCGTTGAGCCAAACCAATCAAGCCATCGTGCGACTGCGGGATCAGGATGGCCTGTTCCGCCGGGTTTGCCGAATCGCCATCGACCATGGCCATTTCAAGTTCGCCTGGATCGGACTCCTGGACGCGGCTGGCCGGGAGTTGCGCCCGGTGGCTCACAGCGGGCCGGTGGGAACCTACCTGGATGGACTGGCGATCAGCGCCACCTCAGACGACGATGCCCACAAGACGGTGGCAAAGGCGCTGCTCGGAAACGATTATCACGTCAATAACGACGTGTTGGTCGGCCCCTCTCAGGACCGGGCCGAAGCCGCTGGAGTGCGCTCCGAGGGCGCTTTCACCCTGCGCCGGGAGGGCAAGGTTGTTGGCGCCTTGGTATTGCACGCCCAGGAGCCGAAGTACTTTGACCCACCGGTTATCGACCTGTGCCTGGAGATGGCCCGGGATATTTCCCTGGCCATGGATAGCCTGCATCGGGAGACCCGGCGCCGGGAAGCCGAGGAGCGGGTTTTATATTGGGGTCAGTTCGACTCCCTGACCGGCCTGCCCAACGCCACCCTGCTGGAGGACCGCTTGCTCCAGGCCCTGGCCAAAGCCCAGCGCAAAAAGACGCCGGTGGTGGTCCTGCTCCTGGACCTAGATCGCTTCAAGACCGTTAACGACTCCCTGGGGCACCATCTGGGGGATCGGCTGCTCCAGGCGGTCACCGAGCGACTGCAAAGCTGCCTGCGGGGCAGCGACACGGTGAGCCGACGAGGCGGCGACGAATTCGTCATCGTGCTGCCGGACATTCGCGATGCCCAGGACGCCGTGCATGTGGCCGAGAAGATTCTAGATTCCGTGTCTCAGCCCTATGCGCTGGAAGGCTATGAGCTGAACATCACCACCAGCATCGGCATCAGCACGTTTCCCCAGGACGGTCAGGACATGCGCAGCCTGATCAAAAATGCCGACGCCGCCATGTACCATGCCAAGGAACATGGCCGCAACCAATTCCAGTTCTTCGCCCAGGACATGAACGCCATGGCCTTCGAGCAACTGATGATGGAGAATCACCTGCGCCGGGCGGTGGAGCGTAATGAGTTCATTCTCCACTATCAGCCCCAGGTGGACATTGAGACCAGCCGCATCATCGGCGCCGAGGCACTGATCCGCTGGCAACACCCGGAGCTGGGCCTAGTGCCACCGGACCAGTTCATCCCCATCGCCGAAGATAACGGGCTGATTCTGCCCATTGGCGAGTGGGCGCTGCACGAAGCCAGCCATCAAAACCGCCGCTGGCAAGACGCCGGACTACCGGCTTTTCCGGTGGCGGTCAATATGTCCGCCATCCAGTTCCGCAAACAGGACATCCAAGACACCGTGGCCCAGGTGCTCAAGGATAGCGGCCTGGCGCCTCGGTTTTTGGAACTAGAGCTGACCGAGCGCAGCATCATGAAGGACGCCGAGGACGCGGCCCGTTTGCTGGGGGAACTCAAACAGATGGGGGTGCAGTTGTCCATCGACGATTTTGGGACCGGCTATTCCTCCTTGAACTACCTCAAGCGCTTCCCCTTGGACAAGCTCAAGATCGACCGCTCCTTTGTCAAGGACATTCCCCTGGACATGGATGACGCGGCCATTACCCAGGCCATCATCGGCATGGCCCATAGTCTGCGTCTGCGGGTCATTGCCGAGGGGGCGGAAACCAGGGATCAGCACACGTTTTTGCGTTCCCAGCATTGCGATGAAATCCAGGGCTATTACTTCAGCAAGCCGCTGCCGGCCGATCACTTCACCCGTCTGCTCCAGGCGGGAGGACGGCTGCAACCCCAGACCATGCATTAACCGCACGCCTTCGGGCGGGGGGCAATACGGGGACAGGCCAGGACGGCCTGCCCCCCCCTTTTACGCTCTTAGGCTTTTACCTGTCTTGGCCCGAACAGCAACCAGATAATCAATCCCAACAGGGGTAGCAGCAAAATCAGCACCACCCAGAACACCTTGGCCCCGGTAGACGCCGCGCTTTGCACCACGTTGATAATGGCCCAGATGTCGACGATCAACAGCAGGAAACCGAAAATTCCCCCCACTTCAATACCCATCGGTTGCTCCTTTTACTTTGGCTGACTGACAGAAAGGCGGCGGACACGCCACACATTAGCTACGCACATAAGAACGCCCGCTGAATCGGCGGTTCCCGCGCCCGCGCCGTCATGCATGGTATACGGTATGGGCCGGGGTTGGCGCTCCCCCCGCTAAGTCGATTTCGCCGATGCCCTTGGCTTGGGGGCGTGCATCTCGGGTAGGTACGGCAGGGAGCGGGGTCGACGGCCCTGATCCAGGGCCACGAAAGTGAATGTGGCCTGGGTGACTTTCACCTGGTCGTCACCATCGCGGCTACGCCGCCAGGCTTCCACATCAATGCTCATGGAGGTTCGTCCCTCCCGAACGATAGTGGCATACAGGCTGACCTCATCGCCCACGAAGACCGGGCTATGGAAGGCGATGCGGTCCACCGAGGCGGTAACGCAACGCCCCCGGGCGCGACGGGCAGCGGCGTTGCCGGCGGCCAAATCCATCTGGGACATTAGCCAACCGCCAAAAATATCACCGTTGGGATTGGTGTCGGAGGGCATGGCGATGGTGCGAATCACCGGTTCTGAAGCAGGTACATGAGGGGATTCGGACTGGGACATGGACAATGCTCCGAAGCAACGGGGACGGATTTGGAAGTATGGGACACCGATGCCAACCCAGCAAGGCGACGGTATCCGGCCTGAAGCTAGCCCCCTACCCAATCCTGCCGCCGCTCTAGCCCCAGGCGATACTCCACCGCCACCGGCTGCCCGGAGACCCGGCGGTCGCCTCCGTCGCGCCGTTCCGCCATGGGTTTTGGTCCGTGACCGGGGCGAACTGGCGCCCGGTCAACGCGGCGGGGTCGGCGGCGCTCGCCGACGGAGCCGCGCCCATCGGGGCACAGACTCAGGCGTCGGACCGAGCGGCGCCGCTCGGCCCGCCGCCCCAGAACGCCATCGGCCCGCAAAACGCGCAGCACCACGCCTATCAGCGTCAACAGCCCTATCAAGGTCAACATATCGGAGGTCATAGGACACCTCAATTATGGTTTGTAAATTGTGCCCGAAGTGTAACTGGCCAAGGTCCAGTTTAGACCCGTTTTGACGATGTTTTACCGCCCGCTGGGCTATGCTCAGGTCGATACCCGCCACCCGGAGGCCCCATGGCCGCGCAACTGATTCCCTTGGATACGGACCTTTGGACGGCGGAGCGACCGCTACGACTACTGGGTATGGGCCTAACCTCCCGAATGACCGTGGTGCGACTGACCGACGGCAGCCTGTTTCTGCACTCCCCGGAGAACCTGGATGACCCCAAGCAGGAACTGGACCCCCTGGGACCTAGCCGCCATATCGTCTCCCCCAATCGGTTTCATCATCTGTTCGTGGCCCAATACCGGCGCGCCTTCCCCGAGGCCCGGTTTTACGCCGCTCCGGGCCTGGATGAAAAGCGCCGGGATTTCGCCTTCGACCAGGTGCTGGGAGACGCTCCCCCCGACGCCTGGCAAGGTCAGATCGACCAATTGCTGATGCCCGGCGCCCCAACCCTAAACGAGGTGGTGTTCTATCATCGGGCCAGCCGCTCCCTGATCCTCACGGATCTGGCCTTCAACATAGGGCCGGGGGCCACTCGGGGGCTGAGATTCTGGGCGCGGCTGAACCTAGCCTACGGCCATCTGGGGCCGTCTTTGTTGGTGAAGTCCCTGATCCGCGACAAGCCCCAGGCCCGGGCCGCCATGGAGCGGATGCTAGACTGGGACTTCCAGCGGATCATCATGGCCCATGGGGCGGTGGTGGAACACGGCGCCCGACCAGCGTTGATGGCGGCCTACCGGTGGCTGGGGAGCTAGACGCCAGTCCTCAAGGGAAAAACGCCTCCACCCGGAAATGCAGCCCGGAGTCCTGAATATCGTTTCCCGGGGTGTCCACGTCCTTGAGCGCCCCTCCCCAATACAGCCGGGCATGGACCCCCGGCCCTGGGTCCCAGCGCAGCCCCAGGCCGATGCTGGCGATGGTCTTGGGGTCTGGGGTGGGCAGATCGGTATTCCAAGCGTGGCCGGCGTCCACGAACGGAGCCAGCCGTAACTGGCCGTCGCCGGGGCCGCGGCTGATCCCCGGCAAGGGCAATTTGAACAGGGGGTGACGGTACTCCACGGAGACCACCAGGCCGTTGTCCCGCACCAACAGGCTCTCCCGGTAGCCGCGCACCGTATCGGCCCCGCCCACGGCGAATTTCTCCAGGGGCAGCAGGGAGCGGCTGGCCAGTTGCAGATCGGTCCGCAACAGCAGCTCCCCGCCCCCGTCAAATCGCCGCGCCCATTGGAACTGACCCAACCAGGCGAAGAACTCCCCGTCCGGGGCCGCCACATTGTCCGTGGCTCCCAGCCAGGGCAGGCCGAAACTGAAGATGGAGCGGGCGGCGATCACCCGGTTCGAGCGACGGTCCAGCCAATCCTGGCGCAGACGCAGCACGGTGACATCACTCTCTCCTCGATCCGGTCCTTCCTCCGGCACCCCGGGCGAGAAGGCGAACGGCTCTCCCAGCAGAAAGGTCTTGCTGTGGCGGCGCTCCAGGGCCACCCCCAGCACCAGGCTACGTTGGCGATCCCGATGGACCCTGCGCTCCAGACCCAGGGACGCGGCGCTCAGCTCGCTCTCGATGTCCAGCGCCCTGAACGTTTCCTCGATCACCGCCGATTCGCTACGCTCCAGTTCCAGGGTCAGGGCCGTGTCTCCGTCCCCCAGGGGGAGGCGGTAAAAAGCCGAGGCGTCATCGGCCCCTTCAGTCAGCCCATAACGCAGCCCCAGGACATCGGCCCGGCCGCTCAGATTCAGATGCTCGAAGTGCAGGCGCAGCCGCTCGCCCCCCACGTCCGGGGAACGATCGTTGGCGGCGACGATCCCGAAGCGGTATTGGGGGGCCTGCTCCAGGCGCAGGGTCAGCACCCCCTCCCCTGGGGCCGCGCCGGGGGCGAGTTCTCCGTCCACTCGGCGGATCAGTGGGTCTTGCTGGAGCCACTGCATACCCTGGCGCAGATCGTCGAGATTCAGGGGCGCCGCCTGGTCCAGGTCCAGGCGCCGCTCCACGTAGTCCGGGGGCAGTCCGTCATGGCCTTGCAGGCGCAGTTCGCTAAGCCGTCCCTCGACGATCTGAAACTGGATCACCCCATCCTCCACCGACTGGTCGGGCAACACCGCCCCGGAGTTGAGATAACCCCGTTCCACGTAGTACTGGGTCAGGGCGCGGCGCAGGGCCTGGAGTTCTTCGCTGTCCACCAGCCGGTTCTGGTAGGGGCGGGTCAGCCGACCCAAGGCCTCATCGGAAAACACGGTGTTGCCCTCCAATTCGATGCGGCGCACGAATACCCGCACTCGGGAGGACAGGGGCGCTTGGTCTGCGGGGGGCAGGGGTGGGGGCGGCAGTTCCAGGGGCGGCGGAAAGGCCGGCAGTTCCGGGCGCTCCAGGTGGGGCCGCAAGCCCCCGGGGTCTGGAAACTGGGCAAAGACCCCCGACGGCCAGGCCAGGACAGCGGCAACGAGGGTCGGCGACAGGCATCGATGCAGGGACATAGGCTTGGCTCCTCGTTCTGAGGCCGAGGGTGCGCCGACATAACACGATACACCGGCGCCTATTTCGCTAAGCCTAGACCAAAAAACCCTGAAATCCCTCCGCTTCCCAGGTCCGGCGCGGCCCTATTGCGCTCAGCCATGGGGAGCCGGATGCCGCCCTCAGCCCACGACGCGCTCCGGCTGCCCTGGACGCTGCCGGGTCGGCCACTGTTCATCCAGATAAAAGGGGGCATCGGTAGCAGGTAGCGGCGCGACGCCCTTGATCAGATCGGCGGCCTTTTCCGCCACCATGATGGTCGGGGCGTTCAGATTGCCGTTGGTGATGGTGGGAAACACCGAGGAGTCCACCACCCGTAGCCCAGCGATTCCCCGGACTCGGCAGTGGGCGTCCAGCACCGCCATGGGGTCATCGTCGGCGCCCATTTTACAGGTACAGGACGGGTGATAGGCGCTTTCGGTGTTGGCCCGCACCCAGGCGTCCACGGCCTCATGGGAGCTGACAGCCTCGCCGGGCTGGATTTCCGGGCCTCGATAGGCGTCGAAAGCGGGTTGGGCGATGATTTCCCGGGTCAACCGGATACAGGCCCGCCAGTCCTCACGGTCCTCCTCATGCTGGAGGTAATTGAAGCGAATCGACGGTTTCTGGGCCGGGTCCCCCGAGCGGATACGCACCCAACCCCGGCTGTGGGGCTTATTCGGTCCCACATGGACCTGGAAGCCGTGGCCCTGGAACGCCGCCTGGCCGTCGTAACGCATGGCTGCGGGCAAAAAGTGATACTGGATATCCGGCCATTCCCGGCCCGCACGGGAGCGGACAAAGGCGCAGGACTCGAAGTGGTTGGTGGCCCCCAGGCCGCTTTTGAACAGTAGCCAGCGGCTGCCGATCAGCCCCTTGCTAATCAGGCCCAGTTTGCTGTTCAGGGTGATAGGCTGGGTGCAGCGGTACTGAAAATACACTTCCAGGTGGTCTTGCAGGTTTTCCCCTACCCCGGGCAGGTCATGGACGGGCGTCACACCGACCGCGTCCAGCACTGCCCCGGGGCCGATCCCGGAGAGTTGCAGTAGCATGGGCGAGCCGATGGACCCGGCCGCCAGAATGACCTCCCCCGCTGCCCGCGCTTGGGTCGTCTGTCCGTTTCTCTGTCGGTACTCCACGCCCACGGCGGTGTGCCCCTCCAGCACGATCCGGGACATCAGGGCCTGGGTTTCAAGGGTTAGATTGGGGCGCTCCAGGGCCGGCTTCAGATAGGCGTTGGCGGTGGACCAGCGCACACCGTTTTTGACGGTCATGTGCATGGGTCCGAAACCTTCCTGCTGGTAACCGTTGTAGTCTTCCGTGACCGGATAACCCGCCTGGCGGCCCGCTTCGATAAAAGCTTTGTACAGGGGATTCAGGCGCATCTCGTTGCCGTTGCAGACGACCAACGGCCCGTCATCGCCCCGGTATGCATCGGCGCCGCCCTTCCAACTCTCCATGCGGCGGAAATAGGGCAGGCAGTGGCGGTAGCCCCAGCCCTGGGCGCCGTGGGCCTCCCATTCGTCGAAGTCCCGGGGATGGCCGCGCACATAGACCATGCCGTTGATCGACGATGATCCCCCCAGCACCTTGCCCCGGGGACAATGTAGCCGACGATTGTCCAGATAAGGCTCCGGTTCGGATTCGTAGAACCAGTTGAAACGCGCCATATTCATGGGGATCGACAGGGCCGTGGGCATCTGGATAAACAGGCTGCGATCCGAGCCGCCGGCCTCCAGCAGCAACACCCGGGCATGGGGGTCTTCGCTCAGGCGGTTGGCCAGCACGCAGCCGGCCGAACCGGCGCCCACGATGATGTAGTCATACTCGCTCATGGTCGTTCTCCGTGCTGCTTCACGTCTCGGCCCGGACCACCGCCAGTTGGTTGCGACGCTGGAACAACAGCCCGTACACGGCGATGTAGAGACCAATGACGATCAGCCCGATCCACTCGATCTTCAGGGGAGTGAACTGGAACAACAGCACCAACCCGAACATCAGTGTCCAGTTGCCCAGCACATACCAAGGCCGACCGAACCGCTCCACGGTCAGGTTCAGATTGTCGGTGTACAGGCGGATCAGGGAATCCAGGGAGTTGATTACGAAAATCACCCCCACCACGATCATGGACGCCGCCACCAGGCCGGTGACGTTCACCTCCGCTAGATGGTAGTGATACAACACCGAGAACCAGATGCCGATGGGAATGGAGGGAATCACCAACAGGGCGATGAGCAACTGCCAGGCGGGCAGCCCGCCCACGAAGCGGGCCACGAACTGGCCGATCATGATGCTCCAGGCAAACCACCAGAACAGATAAAAGGCATGGTAGTCACTGATGGGCGTCACGAAGCGGTGTATGTTGGTGAAATACTCCCCGATGTTGACGAAGGCGCTGGTGAAGCCTGTCAGTCCCATGCCCGAATACAACCACAGCCCGGCGATCAGGGCGAAGAACAGCCAGGTGGAGGAAACACTCAGGATTTTGACATAGCGGATATCCGTGCTGGACAACACCGCCAGCAACACCACCACCGCCACCAGGGTATAACGCAGCGGGTCGCTGATACCGTCCACATAGCTGGGCAGATAGCTCAGGAACAGATAGCCGGTGAAGGCGCAGGTGCCGATCACCACCACGTTGTTGACCAGCTTGACAGCCGGAATCTCGAACAGCTTCACCTTGGGTTCGATAACGGCGAAATAGAAGGTGGTCAGAAAATAAAATCCCCATACCAGAAAGCCCCAAAACCCGAACTCGATGGCCAGGGGATTGGCGAATCCGTACTCCTCGTAACCGGCGAACTCGGTCAGGGGGAACATGATCAGGCCCACGTCCAAACCCGAGGTGAACAAGATAGCCATGAATGCGAACAGGGAGGTGGCCAGGGGGCCTTCGCAGCGGATATGGCCGTAGCGCAGCACGATCAGCAGAGAAGTGGCCAGGGTCACGAGAATGGCAACCGATAGGATAATCTGCATGGATTGTCCTCTTTTGTGGAGGCCGGTCCGTACGTGCGAGCCGACTCCTTGATGTGGGGCGAGGTGAATTAAAATACCGACTGGAACGGTCCTAATTCCACTTGAACGGATTTGAGTTGAGTGTAATGGGACAGGGTAGCCAGGCCATTCTCCCGACCGACGCCCGATTGCTTGTAGCCGCCTACCGGCATGGGGGCGGGGGATTCGCCCCACGTGTTGATCCAGCAGATGCCAGCCTCCAGACGGTGAATCACCCGATGGGCGCGGCTTAAGCCCTCGGTAAACACCCCTGCGGCCAGGCCGTAGCGGGTGGCGTTGGCCCGCTGAATGACCTCGTCTTCGTGGTCGAAAGCCAGAATCGCCATCACCGGCCCGAAGATCTCCTCCCGAACAATCCGCATCTCGTCCCGGCAGTCGGAGAACACCGTGGGCGCCACCCAGGCCCCCTGGTCGAACGGCTCGCCGGTCAGGCGCTCGCCCCCGACCAGCAGTCGGGCGCCCTCCCCCTGGCCTACCTGGAGATAGGACAGCACCTTGTCCAAATGGGCGAAGCTAACCAGGGGGCCAAAATTGACAGCCGGGTCCAGGGGATCGCCGGGGTGGATTCGGCGGATTCGCTCCAGGATCTTGGCCTCGAAGGCGGCTTTGACCGCCCGCTGCACGAACACCCGGGTGCCGTGGGTGCAGACCTGGCCGCTGGAGTAGAAGTTTCCCATCATGGCGGCGTCGGCGGCCCGGTCCAGATCGGCGTCTTCGAACACGATCAGGGGCGATTTGCCCCCCAGTTCCAGGGTGACCTCCTTGAGGGAGGAGGCCGCCGCCGCAACCATAACTTTTTTGCCGGTGCCCACCTCCCCGGTAAAGGAAACCTTATGGATTTCTGGATGCCCGGTGAGCAGGGCGCCTACCCGGCCATCCCCCTGGACCACATTGAATACCCCGTCCGGCAGCCCCGCCTCGGTGAAGATCTCCGCCAGCTTCAAGGCGCTCAGGGGCGTCACCTCGCTGGGCTTGAAAATCATGGCGTTGCCGGCGGCCAATGCCGGGGCGGATTTCCAACAGGCGATTTGTAGGGGGTAGTTCCAGGCGCCGATACCGACGCATATCCCCAGTGGCTCCCGGCGGGTATAGACGAAAGAGGACTCCCGCAAGGGGATTTGACTGCCCTCGATGGCCGGAGCCAGCCCGGCGTAGTACTCCAGTACATCGGCGCCGGTGTGAATGTCCACGGCGGCGGTTTCGGCGATGGGCTTGCCGGTGTCTAGGGTTTCCAGACGGGCCAGTTCGGCGTTGCGCTCCCGTAGTAGGGCCACCGCCCGCAGCAGTACCCGGGATCGCTCCACTGGGGGTAGCGCCCCCCAGACCCGTTGTCCTTCCCGGGCCGCCCGCACTGTCCGCTCCACATCCTCCGGGCTAGTCTGGCCGATACGAGCCAGCACTTGGCCGTCTGCGGGATTGATGGAATCGAAGGTTTCTCCAGAAGTGGCCGCCACATAGCGGCCTCCAATGTAGAGCATAGAGGTGTCCGGTGAACTCATATCGCCCCTTCTGTAGCTTGATTGGCTATGCCGGACCGCGACCAATCCGCTCGTGGGCAGGTGGAGGCTGGAATGAGCTTCTCCCATCTTGCCTGGGTGGGGGTTCTGGCGCTCCGGTCGGAGAGTGTTCAGTGCGGCCTTCAGGGCCAACCCTTGCCGGTATTGAGCGCGGGTGTTGGATTTGGATATTGATAGGTATAGTGACCGGCAAGGTAAATATCAACTGGGCCTGTGTCCCATTCAGCGCGCTCGCCATGCCGTTTAAATCCTCAACATCGATGGACCGGGCCGGTAGAGTTCAACAGGAAAACCCACGGGGCTGGTGGCGTGACTTCCATCCGGCGCCGCAGAGACGGGCCGCCACGCTTGATTTCCCTTCCCATTCCGGCAATTATTGGCCGACATGAGTACGGGCAATATCTTCCTCATCGGTCCCATGGGGGCCGGAAAAACCACCATCGGTCGCCGCCTGGCCCAGGACCTGGAGCTGGATTTCGTTGACAGCGATAAGGAAATCGAGGCGCGCACCGGGGTGTCCATTCCCCTGATCTTCGAGGTGGAAGGCGAGGCCGGTTTCCGGGCCAGGGAAAAAGCCATGATCGACGAGTTGACCCAGCGCGAAGGTCTGGTTCTGGCCACCGGAGGCGGCGCCATCCTGGACCCGGATAACCGCCGACATCTGGGCGATCGGGGCTTCGTGGTGTATCTGCGCACCTCGGTGGACGAGCAACTGCGGCGCACCCACCGGGACAGCAACCGCCCCCTGCTCCAAACCGCCGATCCCCGGGGCCGACTGGAGGAGCTGTTCCGAATACGTGGCCCCCTGTACCAAGAAACCGCCGATTTCATCATCCATACTGACGGGCGGCATATGCGCCGGGTGGTGCAGACCATTATCAAACGCCTGGAAAAAAAAGCCTGAGGCATGGCAGGCTCTTGCGCCCCTCGCAGCTTTCCCCCACCATAACCCGGTCCCACCAACCACCGCACCCGATGCCCATGCAAACCCTCACTGTAGACCTCGGCGAGCGCAGCTACCCCATCCATATCGGTCCCGGCCTGCTCGAACAGGCGGACCTGTACCGGCCCCATATCCCCGGTCGGCAGGTGCTGATCGTCACCAACGAAGTGGTCGCGCCTTTGTATAGGGACTCCGTGGGCGCCGCCCTGGAGAGGGCCGGTTTCGAGGTGGATAGCGTGGTGCTGCCGGACGGCGAGACCTGCAAAACCCTGGACATCCTCAATCGGGTGTTCGACGCCCTGCTAGAACGGCGCTACGACCGCCGCTGCACTTTGCTGGCCTTGGGGGGCGGGGTGATCGGCGATCTCACTGGCTTCGCCGCCGCCTGCTACCAGCGGGGAGTACACTTCGTCCAGGTTCCCACTACCCTGCTGGCCCAGGTGGACTCCTCGGTGGGGGGCAAAACCGGGGTCAACCACCCCCGAGGCAAAAACATGATCGGCGCGTTTCACCAGCCCCGCTGCGTGATCGCCGACACCGACACTCTCACCACCCTGCCCGACCGGGAGCTGGCCGCCGGGCTGGCGGAAGTCATCAAATACGGTTTGATCCGAGACCGGGACTTTCTGGACTGGCTGGAGGGCAACCTGGACGCCCTGATCCGCCGCGATCCCGCCGCCCTGGCCTACGCCATCCACCGCTCTTGTCAAAACAAGGCCCACATCGTCGCCGAGGACGAGCGGGAAAGCGGAGTGCGGGCGCTGCTGAATCTGGGCCACACCTTCGGCCACGCCATCGAAACCGGCCTGGGCTACGGGAAATGGCTGCACGGGGAGGCCGTGGCCGCAGGCACGGTGATGGCCGCCGATCTGTCGGCCCGACTGGGCTGGCTGAAACCCGCCGAGGTGGACTCCATCAAAACCCTGTTAGCTCGGGCCGGCCTGCCCGTGGCCGCCCCCGCCCGGCTGTCTACCGACGATTTTCTACGGCTGATGGCAGTGGACAAAAAAGTCCAAGACGGGCGGCTACGGCTGATTCTGCTCAGAAAGCCAGGCGAGGCCGTCATCGTCGATGACGTCGACCCGGGGGCACTGCGGGCCACCCTCAATTCCTGTCGCTCCGGGGACTAAGGCGCCTATGTCCGGGGACAACGCTTGGTACCGGAAACAAGGATTGCACACCGACCCCTTCGACCCCGCTCCAGCTCAAGGGGACTGGATCTACCCCTGGCCGGCCTTCGCCACCGAATTGATCACCCTGGCCCGGGTAGCCGAGAGCGGGCGCTTTATCGGCCTGGTCAAGGGCGACCCGGGGGCCGGCAAATCCACCCTGGCCAATGCCCTGACCGAGCAATACCTGAATCAGGATGCCCTGGATGTGGTCCGGGTGGATTGCTCCAGTGATGGCAGTCTGGTGCAACGCCTGGTGGAGGGCCTGGGCCTGGACACGGAACCCGGCCCGGAACGGCAGCGCCAGCAATTAGAAGAGCAGATCAACCGACGACGCCTCAAGGAACGGGCGCCGGTGGTGGTGGTGGACGACGCCCAGCTTCTATCCCCCAACGATTTGGGCTTGCTGCTGCGCCTGAGCCTGTCCCCGGATGGAGAAAGGGATGGGCCGCTGCATTGCGTGTTGTTCGCCACCCCGGACATCGAAGACCGGCTGGCCGAACTCGACCCGGAGCTGCCCCGGGGCCAGCGCTTGTATACCCTGGTGCCAGCGCCCATGGGGGGTGGGCAGATCGCCGCCTACCTGGAGCATCGTCTGCGGGCGGCGGGCCACACTGGAGAGCCGCTCTTCAGCGCCGCCACCCTGGCCCGTATCCACCGTCGTAGCGGCGGCCTGCCGGGACCGGTCAATACCCTGGCCCGGCAGGCCCTGCGCCGAGGTCGGCTGGGCGATCCGCTCTGGGCCTGGACGGCGGCGGGTCTGGCGGCGCTGCTGCTGGCGGGCGGCGCGGGCTGGTGGTGGCTTCAAACCGCCCCAGCACCCGCACCGACGCCGGTCGCCGCCACGCCCGACCCCCAGGACCTGGCCATGGCGGCCCCACAGGAAGCCCAGCAGCCGCACCCCACCATCCCGGCGGAACCGCCCACCGAACCAGCACCTCCGCCCCCGGTCTTTGCCGAACCCGCGCCACCCGAGAGCGAATCCACCCCTCCGCCCCCGACCAGCGATGCCGAACCGCCCGCCAGCACGGCGCTCGGGCCGTCCCCAGCCCAGGACACCGCGCCCGCGCCCACAGTCGCGGCGCCGTCGGCGACGCCCCCCGACCCCATGGCTGCGCCCCCCCCCACGGCCCAGCCCCCCCCCCCCCCCCCCCCCA
>CAZQXD010000038.1:0-37197 GCA_964597315.1 uncultured Candidatus Competibacteraceae bacterium | reverse complement strand
CGCCCGGGCCACCGAAGACATCGGCGGCAAAATCCAGGATATCCAAAGTGACACCGGGCAAGCTGTCAGCGCCATCGAGCAGATTCAGGAGATTATCGGCCAGATCAACGACATCCAGCACTCCGTGGCCGCAGCGGTGGAGGAGCAGACCGCCGTGACCGCCGATATTAGTCGCACCGTTTCTGGGGTGGCTCGGGATAGTGGCGATATTGCCCAGAACATGACCGAGGTGACGGACATCGCCCGGGGCACGGCCAAGGACAGCGAGCAAGTGGAGCAGACCGCCGCCACCCTAGCCCGCATGGCCGAGACCTTGGAGAGTCTGATCCGACGGTTTCGGTACTAAGCGTCTGGGAGAGGAGTCGCCGGGGATACCGCAGGTGTTGGCGGGGGCTTCGGTACCGAGCGGTTTTTGGTGCTGGTCCTGAGTATGTTCTATTCTTGTTGGCGTGCCGCCAATTACTGTTCATACCCAAACCGCCCCCGGCGAACGCAGCCGGGATAACCAGGACGCCTTTCTGGTCCTCCCTCATCCCCGCCAGCCGGGGCTGTTGCTGTGCGCCGTGGCCGACGGTCAGGGGGGTCGGGAGGGCGGCGGCGAGGCCGCCCAACGGGCTTGTGAGGTGGCGATTCAGGCCGCCGCCGCCTGTCGGCCGGTACTGCTGGGCTGGCAACGCACCTGGAGCAAACTGCTCACATCAGCCGACCAGGCGGTGCGGGACGACCCTAAGGCGGGTTTTACTACCCTGGTGGCGTTTTGCACCGCTGGTCGGTGGCTGTGCGGGGCCGCCAATGGCGACAGCGCCCTGTGGGTCGCGGACCTGAACGGTCCGGGATCGGCGCTCACGAAAGGCCAACCCCGGCATCCGCCGGTAGGTTCGGGCAAGGCCCGCTTTGGCGGGTTCAATTACCGTCCGGCGGGGTCTTGGACCGCCCTGGTCATGACTGATGGGGTCTGGAGGTACGCCGGCTGGGAGCCTGTGCAACGGGCGGCCACGGAGTATCGGGGCGCCCAGGTCATCGAGTTTCTGCGCCGCCAAGCCAGCTCTCCGATCAGCGGTCGTCTGCAAGACGATTTCACCCTCATCGTACTCGAAGCGTCACAACAGGGACGGTGGCGGAGCTAAGCAGCGGGAAGCGCCAATAATGCGTGTCATCGGAGTATGCCGTCATGTCCAGTGAATACCTCGCCAATCGGTCTGAAGTAGCCAACGATTTCCGCCGCGCCCGTCGCCAGGCCGAATTGCAGGACGTCTTGTCCGGCCTTACTGGCCGCTCCAGCGAGCTGTTGTCCTACGAAGATGTGCGCCGCCAGCTTCGGGGTCGGCAGGTGTCCGGGAAGAAGCTAGAGTACATTCCCATGGACGCCATTGTGGGCAGTTCCGGTCGCTACCAGGAGTTCACTCGGGGTTTCATGCCCCGCAAGTACATCCGCCCGGAACGCTGGATCGGCGTCAAAATAGCCATGACCGGGCTGACCGGGGTGCCGCCCATTGACGTCTATGGGATCGGCGAGGTGTATTTTGTCCAGGACGGTAACCACCGGGTATCGGTGGCCCGGCAGATGGGCCTGACCCATATCCAAGCCTATGTCACCGAAGTCAAGATCAAAGTGCCCCTGACCAAGAACACCCGGCCCGATGAGCTGATTATCGCCGCCGAGTACCTGGATTTTCTGGACAGCACCCGAGCCGACGAACTGCGCCCAGGAGCCGATCTACGGGTGACCGCGCCCGGCAAATACCCGCTGCTGCTGGAGCATATCGAGGTACATCGCTATTACATGGGCATCGAACGGCAACACTATATTGATCCGGGGGATGCCTTTGGCCACTGGTATGACACCGTGTACCAGCCCCTGGTGGAGTCCATCGACCGGCGCGATCTGCTGCGCCACTTTCCCGGTCGCACCGCCGCCGATCTGTATTTGTGGATCTCCCAGCACCGGGCCGAGTTGGAGAACGCCCTAGGCTGGGATATCGCCCCTGTGGAGGCCATCAGCGATCTGGTGGCCAAATTCAACCCCAAGGCCACCCAACCCAACCCCTTGCGGGAGCGGCTGCAAGCGGTGCTGGACTGTGACGAGACCCAGAGCCGGACGCCCGAGCAGCCCCCTCAAGGCCGTCCTGCCCGGGAAGCACGAGTCGTGGATGATCTGCTGGTGGCCGTGGACGGCCTGGACAGCGGCTGGAACGCCCTGAGCCTGGCCTGTCAGGTGGCCAGCCAGGAGGGCGGCGCCCGCTTATACGGCCTATACGTGGCGCCCACTGAGCGGGAGCGGGACGGTAAGCAAGTCCGTTGGGTGCGGGAGGAATTTGAACGCCGCTGCCAAGCGGCGGGGGTGACAGGACGGCTGGCCGTGGAAGTGGGTGGGTATCTCAAGCATCTTATCAATCGGGCCCGTTGGGTGGACCTGGTGATCGCCGGTCTGGTTCAGCCGGCCCCCAGCAGCGCCATTGAAAAGCTGGGTTCCGGGATACGCAACCTGGTGCGAAATTGTCCCCGGCCAGTAGTGGTCGTGCCCGGAGCGCCCACCTCAATGCGTCGAGTGGTGTTGAGCTATGACGGCGGGCCCAAGTCCAACGAGGCGCTATACGCCGCTACCTATCTGGCCGGCTGGTGGGCCATAGAGCTGGTGGTGGTTAGCGCCGGCGAGACCGTCGAGGAGGCGGTCGAACGCCAGGCTTTCGCCCGGGAGTATCTGCGCCGCTACGAGGTGGAGGCTGAATTCGTTGCCGAGCAGGCCAAGGCGGCGGAATTGATCCTGCGCGCCCGCCGCGCCCGCCAGGCCGACCTGATTCTGTGCGGTGGCTACAGCCTGAGTCCGGCGCTAGAATTGGTGCTGGGCAGTACCGTTGACCGGCTACTGAGGGAGGCGGGTTGTCCGGTGCTGATCTGCAACTGAGCAGTTCCAACCAGGGAGACAATGCTAGACTGGCGGGCATTTTGCCACCCAGTGGAATAGCCGGGAGCGGCCGGCGCCACAACCGACCAGAAAGGTGAGTCCCGTTGGACACCGAAGCCATACGAAAATCCTACCGGCGCTATGCCCGAGGCTATGATATTTATTTCGGGGCGCTGTTCCAGCCTGGTCGCAAAGCGGTCATCGCCAAGCTGGACTGCAAGCCCGGCGATCATATCCTCGAAGTGGGGGTGGGCACCGGCCTGTCCCTGTCCTTGTATCCCAGCACGGTGCGGATCACCGGCATCGACTTGTCCACGGACATGCTGGAGCGGGCGGCCCGGCGCAAGCACCGGGACGGCCTGGGCAATGTGGATCTCTGCGAGATGGACGCCGAGCAGATGGCTTTCCAGGACAATAGCTTCGACAAAGTGGTGGCCATGTACGTGGCCTCGGTGGTGCCTCACCCGGACCGCTTGGTGGCGGAGATGGGCCGGGTCTGCAAGCCGGGGGGGGAGTTATTCATCGTCAACCACTTCCACAGCACCCAGCCCCTGGTGGCTGGTTTTGAAAAGCTGGTGGCGCCCCTGTCCCGGTTGCTGGGGTTTCGTCCTGATTTCTCTTTGGAGGGCTTTGTCCGGGAGACGGGGCTGCGGATCACCGAACAAAGCTCCGTGAATCTGCTGGGCTACTGGACCCTACTACGGGCCCATAACCACAAGTCCGTGACCCTCCCCGAGGCGATGGGGCAGGGCTGAAGCGCCCCGAAAACAAAGCCCCCAGGGCGTCGTCAGCGGGCCGCGTAGCGTAGTTTTTGGGTCAGTTGCCGCAGTGCCTGGCCGGTGGCCCGGTTCAGGTCGGGCGCCGGACCCGTCCAGGCCGAACCCCGGTATAGGCTGGGTCTTGGCAAAGCTCGGAAACCCGGCGCTGGCGGGATGCGTGGCGAGCGGCATAGGCTAGGCAGTGTGTCGGGTGTCACGAACTGAAAATACGGCGCCATTTTATGACGCAGATTGAAACCAGGAAGATCGGCGGTGTTGCGCAGACCCAGCTTGTGGCAGCCGGCGGCGGCAAACGCCACTTCCACCCGCACGGCGTGTTCCTCGGGGGGTAATAGGCGGTCATAGTCGTAGGTCCGTATAAAACAGCGGATACGCACCAGATCCTTGCTATCACCGATACACAGCAGACTCCGTTCAGCGTCCAGTCGCCGGTTTTGCCCCACCGCTGGCTGGCTACCGGGAGCGGGGCGCAGATGGTTGATCAGCAAGGTGTGTAAGTCCCGCAGGGACAGCCCATCCGGGGTGAGGGAGCGGGCATCCAGGGCCACCCCGAAGCCCTCGACCGGGAACCGTCCCATGGCCAGGGTGGCGATGTCACGGGGCGAGGGGTTTTCCACCCAGACCCGATTGCCTCGTTGCCGCCAGCCACCGTTCAACTGGGGCAGCGGTCCCGAGTGGCGCAGTCGAAGCCGGTGAATACGAGTGGTATAAAGTAGCTTCACGGGCGTTCTCCGCTAGCGGCTTTAGGTGGAATCGGCGCTAAGCGGACTGGATCGCCGGGCCACGGTAGGCGCTGGGTGCCCATGGGCGTGGTTGACTTGATCGGCTACCCGGAAACTGTCGAGAACCAGCAACGGCAACAGAAAAGCGAAGCTGAGTCCATCGGTCTTGTGGGCCAAGACCAGGGCCAGGGCCAGCACCACCAGACCTAGAACCCAAGCGCCGCAATACATATAGCCCGCCCCGGGGAATAACACGTTCAACAAACCCGTGGCCACGGGATTCTTGTAGCGGGCGGTCATGGCTCTCCGTCGGGGATCGGTTTGATCGTTCACGGGCGTGTTGTCGGTCATTGTTCTATACCTCGTGCCGTGGGCGAGCGGCTAGATGGCGACTCTTGGGGATAAACCGCCCACCGGTTTGGTGGTATGCCGTTGAGCATCATGCTGCCAGGGAGGTAATGCAAAAGTGATGCCAGCCATCTTTTAGCTATTTTTCGGGGCTTGGGAATGAATATTCGAAAAAAATCACTGAGTTTTGTAAAGAATCCGCAACATATTGGGGCTGTAATTTACTAATATCATGATTATATTGGGCTTCCACTGTAAAAAAAAGTGTTCGAGATACGCTGAACCATCTGGTTTTGGGGTTTGGACCGGCGCCCGGAGGGCGGTTTGGAGAAGTGTTTGCATCTCGAAAAGTGCCAGTCCCTTGGCGTCATTACGATATTTCAATGCCAATTGCCAATCAGAATGAAAGGCGCCCAGTAAAAGGGATGGCTGAAACGGGGATGATCCAGCAAAGTCAGTTGGGCCGATTGCAGGGCCTGAGCCTTGCTGGCGTCGGCATCCCGCAGCCGTTGGAAGAACGCCGGCACCAGCTCGGCGGTGGAGCGATCGCTAACCGCCCACAGGCTGGCCATGACGCTGCGGGCGCCGGCCTTGATGGCCACCCCGGCCAGGCCCAGGGCCGCCCGTTCGTCCCCTTCGGCGGTCTCGCAGGCGCTCAATACCAGCAACTCCAAGGGCTGGTCCCGCAACCGGCCAAGGCTGATCAGGTCTTGTAATTCATCCAAGGTGATACGCTCGTCGTAGGTCAGCAGAAAGCTCTGCCCCAGATCACCTCCGAAACGGGCGTGGGTGGCGAAACTGACCATGGAGTAGGCGCGGCCACTCAATTCCCGATGCACCGTCCGCTCGATAAAGGTTTCGTCCAACAGCCGGGTGCCTCCGTACAGCGCCGAGATTTCCTGGATCTCGATGCCCACGTACGGCAGTTCTCCATAGCCCTGCACGCTCTGGGACAGGCCGCTGAGCAGCAACTCCGGCCGATCACGGCTGGCGCTCGGGGTGGTGAGGGTAAGCCCTGGAGACACCACCAGAGCGAAGCGGCGCAGCAGATAATCTTGGCCGTCGTGTAGGGCGGCAAAGGGAATGGTGCGTAGCAAATCGTCGGGGGCCACCACCAGGGTATGAACCGCATGTTCGGCAAGGCTGGCCTCCAGGGGACGGATCAGCCAATCGTAGAGTTCCTGGGCCTGAACCAATAGTCGGCGGGGGTTCCCAGACTGTTGCAAGCGGGACCGGAAAGCGGCGGCCGCCTGGCGCAGTTGTTCGGCGTCCACGCCCGCATCGAACTGGCGGAGGCTGCCATCGGCCAGACTGAGCAACAAGGCGGTGCGCCGGGGCAGGACAATGGGATAGAGTACGGCGGTGCCGGGGCTGATCAGACGCTCCAGTTCCAGGTCTGGATAGCGGGCCTGGTGGGCGGCCACGCAGGCGTCCTGGTAGTAGTTTTCCAGTTCCACGGTCTTGAAGTCCTCCATGACCGCCCGGGCTTCTCGCAGTCGCCGGTGGCGGGTTTCGCCCTTCTCGGCGGCGGCCTGCCCCAGCAACAGTTCCGCCAAATCCAGATACACCCCGCCCAGCTCGTCCCGAAAGGCCCGCCGCTGGCCCCGCACTCCGTAGACCAGAGCGGGGCGGATGCGGCGCAATTCGTCAATAGCCTGTCGGAACGCCTTGCCGGCGGCGACCGGGTCCCGTTGGCGGTGCAGTCGGCCCGACCGCCAGTGCCAGCGGGCGGCCAGTTCCGGGGCGTCGGCGGTGGCGGCGTGGAACAGGGCCTGGGCCAGCAGGCGTCGGGCGTGTTCCGGTTGGTCGGTGGCCAAGTAAACCTCCGCCAGGCTGCCGGCGGCCTGGGAACGGGTGCGCTCATCCTGCGTCGCTGCCAGGGTCAGGGCGGTGCTCAGCACATCGTGGGCCTGGCGCAGCCGCTGGGGGGTTCGAGGTAGCTCCAGGGCCAGATTGCCCAAAGCCAGCAGGTTGCCTACCCGATCCTGGGAAGGGGGTAGCGTTCGGGTCCGCTCCAGGGCCAGGTCCAGGGCCGCGCCGGCCGCCGTGGGGTCACCCAGGGCCAGGTGGGCATGGACGCGGTTGATGAGCAAGGCGGCCTCCAGCGCCGGGTCGGCGGCCCGCCCGGCCAAGGCTGCGGCTTCCCGGTAGTGGGCCAGGGCTGCGGCCGGATTGTCCCGAGCCATCTCCAGATTGCCCCGGTGGTTGAGGGCGGTGGCCAGCACCGCCGGGTCGCCAGATTGGCGGGCCAGGGCCAGGGCCTGATCAGCGGTCCGGGTGGCCGGTTCCAGGCGCCGCAGCAATAACCAGGCGTCGCTCAGCCCGCCCAGGGCCAAGGCCCGGGCGGCCGGGTCCGGGGCCTGGTCCAGGGCCTGGTGGAGCAAGGGCAGGGATTCCTGGACCCGGCCCTGGTCGCGCAGGGCGGCGGCGTTGGTTAGTAGTTGGGTGGCGGTTGGGGATCCGACCGCAGCGGCTGGGACGGCGCTGCACAACAGCCATAGCCACAGTCCCAGTGCAAATCTCCCGTGGCGGTTGTCCATGGCGGCTACCCTGACCGGTTCAGCCGCCATCCCGGCGAGTCAGCATGAGTCCCGCCAGGCCGAGGCCTAGCAACAGGGCCACGGGTGGGGCGGGAACGGTGGAGGCGGCTTGAATGAATTCCTCGAAGATCACCGTGGTGGTCGGGCTGTAAGTGGTGCTGAACAGGGTATGGCCAGCCAGGGAAGCCATGCCGACGCCTACTATCGTGAAAGCGTTGCGTAAGTTTTCAGCGACCAGAGCATCCACAAGACCCAGGCTCGGGTCGCTGACGAAGTTAATGCTTAGATCAGCGGTGGAATCGAAAAACGCCGGGGCGATGATATCCAACTGCCAGAGGCTGCCGGTACTGGAATCGGCCCCCCCCAGGGATAGCAGCGCCAGGCCGCGGTCTCGGGTGCTCTCCAACTGTATTTCGTTGATCAGGGGGTTATAGATATAGTCGTCGGCTTCCACCTGATAGGGGTCCCGAACGATGCCCGCCGCTCTGGGCGGGAGATGGGGTAGTCTGCTGATAGAGGTAGAGACAAATGCTGTACCTTTGGAGGTGGGGGGGGTGAAACCGGCTACCGCCGAGGCAACGGGGGCGACGGAGGGGCTATCGGAACGGACGGTTCGGGACGCCACGGCGGGGCCGCCCACAAAGCCCACCACCGGGGAGAAGCTTAGCCCCAGATTGGGAAAATCGATGCTGGCGCCGGGCACCAGCGCCGCCGCGCCGCCCAGGCCGGTATCCAGGGTGAGGTCGTTGGTCGTTCCCGAGTTGGGGTCAGAGGTGTGGACCAGAATATCCAGCGTTGCCGGTCCGACGCCGAAATCCACATCCCGGCGGGTTTCCAGGTTGCCGAAGCTCATCACCGTGGCCTCGGCGGGCAGGGATGGCAATAGTGCGCCACCGCCAGCAAGCAGCAGCCCGGTCAGCAGTAGCCCTGACCGGGCGTGGCAGGGTAAGGGGTTTAGCAGTGACTTTCGGAGGGTCATCTTTTTATCTCCTTACTGGATTTGTTGTGACAGCCAGTGGCGGCCAAATAGTCCCCTGGGCCGGATACGGGGTCCGGGGGCGGATAGCCCCCCACGCTGGGGGCGGTGTTCAGGGTGGGATCGACAACAGCCGGTGTAACGCGCAGGGCGTCCGGCGAATCGGGCAGTCTTTGATAGCGTTGGCTGAACAGCCGGATGGAGTGTCCCTCAAGCCGCTGGGTGCATGGATCGGGCAAGACCGTGGCAGCGTCCAGGAACGCGCCGGGCAAAAGGGCCAGGGAACTGCTGATATCGGTGTCCGGGGCGTCGATGGTGATGGTCCCATCGATGCTGCGCTGGGACGAAGCCTCAATGAGGCTGTTGGTATTGGTGATCAGTTGGATCACGCTGATGTCGATATTGCCGCCACGGCCACCGAAAGCGTTGGCCTCCACCCGGCTATTGTCGAGAGCCAGCACCTGGGGAACCAGGGTGATATTGCCACCGTCGCCAGCCCCACCCTGGACGCTGGTGGCGATCGTGCTGTCCCGTAGGGCTAGAAAGCCTCCGGCGCTGATCTGGATATTACCCCCATCCGCCTTTCGGGCGGTGGTCTGGATCAGACCGTTTCTTAGCAGCAACAGATTGCCAGTGGACTCCACGGTGATGGCGCCGGCCCTGCCCGTACCTTTTATGCTGCTGGCGGACAAGGCTCCGCCGTCCAGTAGGCGGAGTTCGCCGGTTTGGATGCGAATGTCGCCGCTGCCGCCGACGCTATCACTAAAAGAACTGATTTGGCTGCCGTCCACAAGAGATACGGTGGCGGCGGAAATGGCGATATTGCCTCCCTGGCCCGCGCCGAGTGACGCGGCGCTGATAAGCGCGCCATTTTCCAGGCTAAGGTGGGTGGTCTGGAGGGATATTGGCCCGGCATCCCCTCCGGGTCCGAAAGTAGACGAACTGATGGTGCCGCCGTCGGTCAGCAGCAGGCGCCTGGTGTGGATGGACAGCTGGCCGCCGTTTCCGGCGTTGGTATCTTTGCCCTGGGCGGCCGTGGAGAGCAGGGAACCAAAGCCCTCGCTATCGACACCTGAAAGGGTCAGGTCCCCGAGTACGTTCAGGGTGAGGTCACCCCCCTGACCGGGGCCGAAACTGTCGGAGGTGATAATCCCGCCGTCGGCCAAGGTGAAGGACCCGGCCCGCAGGAACAGGCTGCCTCCCTGACCGGCGTTGGCCTCCTCTGAAGCGGTTTGGACCGCAATGGTGCTGCTGCCTTTCGGCGGTCCAAGACTACTTTCGCCGCTGACCAGAACCTCTCCGGTCACCTGGATATCGATGGTGTTGCCGTCCCCCGACGCAAAGGCCGTAGAGCTGATCAGACCACCCTCGGTCACCCGCAGGTGGCCGGCCCGCACGCTGATGCTCCCGGCCCGGCCCGCGCCCCTGGACGATGTGGTGATCAGGCTGCCGGCGCCCGAGGCGTTTTCACCGGCAAGTTCGAGCAGATCCGCAACCTCGATCTCCAGGTCGCCGCCAGCCCCGTCGCCAAAGGTCTGACCGAACAGCTTGGCGCCGTCGTCGATAAGCAGATTGCCGGCGGACAGTTGCAGCCTACCGGCATCACCGCCGCCAGCTCCGCCGAAAGCGGCAACCCGCATCCCGCTGAAGCCGAATAAGCTGATGCCGGTATCATCATCTCTGGTACTCGCGAGCAATTCCGGGTTTTCTCCGGCAAGGAGTACGGCGCCGGTCACCCGCGCCCGGATATCGCCGCCCTGTCCTGGACCGAAGGTCGTGGCGTCGAGCAGGGCGCCGCCGAGCAGTTCCAGATGCTGGGCGCGCAAATCGATCAGGCCGCCCTGACCTGCGCCGAAGTTATGGGTAAGAATCAAACTATTCTCCACCACCAGCCGACCGCCCCGGATAAGCACCGTGCCGCCGTTGTTGGCCTCCACCAGAGCGCCGGACAGGGTCATATCCCCCCCGGGGGCTTGTTGATCCAGGTCATCCGCCCCCAGGCTCACCCGCCCGGTCCCACCCAGGGCGGCCAGGTTGATCCGCCCGGACACCGCTTCCAGGGTGGCTCCGTCGATGCGTAGTTCCCCGCCCAGCAGGGACAGGCTGGCCCCGTCCGGCACCGCCAGCCCGCTGCCGGTCACCCTCAAGGCGCTCGGATCGGCGTCCAGAAAACCGAAGGCCGCCGGGGGCGCGGCGCTGAGGGTGGCAATAGCAGGGTCGCGGGCATGGAAACGCCCGCCGTCGCTCAGCTCCACGGTCGTGGCGGTGGCGGCGTGGAAGGAACCGGGTACGTCCAGGGCGGCGTTGGGACCGAAGACCATGCCGGCGGGATTGATCAGATACAGGTCGGCCTGGGGGATGGTGGCGCGGATCAGCCCGTCGATGCTGGACGGCTGGCCGCCGGTGATCCGGCCAATGATGTGGGCCACCGAGTCCGGGCCGCTGAAAGTGGCGCTGTCCCCGGCCCTCAGGTCGAAGCGGCTGAAACTATGGAATAGATTCCCCCCCACCTGGCGGCCTAGCTCGGCGCCGATCTGATAGGCGGGGCCGCTCAGGGCGGTGGCGGGGCCGAGGCTGCCGTCCAGGGTGACTTGGGCGGCGGCGGGGACGGGAACCACCAGGCCGGCCAGAAAGGCCGCCCGGCGCGTGGCTCTGTTGCTTATCATGGTCATGGCGCTGCCTCCGGGGCACGCTCACCAGTATGCTATTCGTGGCAATCAGCGGGCCACCCACCATACTTCGGTGATTCGTTGGCCGTGGCTCAGGGCCGCCCAGTCCGTGCAGGACCAGACCACGCCCTGGGCCAGTTCCCGCCGCCGCAAGGGCCGGGGGCAATAGTCAGGCAGCGTTGCCACACTGCCCAGACTGCCATTGCGCAGCACCTGCATTTGCACGAAACGATCCAGTTCCAGGACTTCCGCTCCGCCATCCGGGCGGCGATAGATGCGGCCATGAAGCTGACCCCGATACCAGTCGAAGGGGGTCGTTTGCCAGCCGGCGAGCCGGGCCGCGTCACCCTGGGACAACCGGGCCAGGCCGGCGGCGGGCAGCGGCCAGGTCCAGGGCAAGGGGCGGGCCGCGCGCGGTCGCTCGTTTCCACACCGCCAGGCTGGCGTCAGGGACTGACGGGCGCAGACCACCTCCCGCAAAGGTCCGGGCAGGTCGGCGATTCCCGTGGCCAGCCGGTTCCAGTAATCCCGGGCGGCGGTGGCCCGGGGTCGAACCTCCAGCAGCCGAGCCAGATTGAAGGCTGCCAGGGGCGAACCGGCAGCGAATTTCTCTAGCCGTTCCACCGCAGTCGGCCACAGGTCCAGGCCGGCGTCGCTCTGTTCATAGAGGCTGATGGCTTCCAAAACCCGAGTCACCGAATCCCTGGGGGCCAGTTCCAGAGCTTCCTGAATCACCGCCCGAGCCTTGTGGGGTTCGCCCAGATACAAGTAGGCGGCAGCCAGATTGAGCCGGGCGGGCAAATAGGCGGCGTCGGCGGCAGCGGCCCGGGACAGGAAATCCACGGCGTCTTGTAGGAAACCATGGCCCTCGCCGTTGGCGGCCTGGCGCAGGCTTTTGATGGTGTCTCCGGTCTGCCGGCTTGGCAGTCCCGTTGCCCGGGTCTCGGTGTCCAGCACCAGGGGCAGCCAGTAAAAATACGCTCGCCCCGGGGACATCTCCCTCAGGGCCATATTCAAGTAACAATAGCCGATATTGTTGAGTACTTCCCGTCCCGGAAACACCTTCTGGAACTCCCGCAGAAAATACACCCCGTCATCACAGTAGTCGAAGTGGCCCAGGCGTACCCCGAAATGGAAAAACCCCAACTTGTCCCGTAGGTTCTGAAGGCGGGCGCGCAGTAGGGTGGCCCGCTGCCTGGCGCTGGGATGGGAGGACTCGACCCGGGTCTGGGGCTGGACCATCCAACGTTCGAAAAATCCCCTTTTGGCTAGGGACTCCACCGGGAACCCGGCCATGGCTGCGTAGAGATAGCCCCGGTCGTCGGCGGCCAGTTCCCGCGCCCGGTTGTGCCGCTGGCTGCGCAGATAGGCGTTGATAGGGCCAGCGCCAGGTCGACTGGCCAGAAAGCCGTGGACCTCATGGTGCCAGAAGTCATCGGCGGCCAGGTGGGCCAGTTCATGGCCTATCACAAAGGCCAGCCGGGCCTCCGCCTCGGTGGCGTCGGCCCCCCGGTGACAGGCGTTCACCGCCTCCAGGGACAGCACGATATGACCGGCGGGGAGGGCCACGGCCCAGGGCTTGGCGGGGCTGTTCACCACCACCAGCCGGGGTGGGCGCTTGGCGTTGCGGTCGGCCACCCGCCGGACCCGTTGGAACACCCGGTGGGCGCGGGCCACCTGGAGGTTTTGGTCCGGCCTTACCTCCCCATAGCTGGCGATATAGAAGGCCACCTCGTTGCGGGGTTGGGCCTGGACCATTCCCGAGAACAAGGCCAGTAGCAAAATCAGGATCGCTGTCATGGCGCCAACTGCCCGATGATGAGTTCCAGCCGCCGGGCCAGGGCCGGGTTGTCGGGGTTGGCCAGCAGCGGCTCCAGAAGAGCCAGGGCGGCCAGGGTCTGGTGGACCTCCGGGGTATCGGATTGTTGCAGGCGGCGGCGCAGTTCCGCCAGGATGGTTTGGTGTTCCTGAATCTCCAGAATGGGCGTGTCGACGCCCGCCGCGGCCCGCAGCAGCAGCAGCCAGCGACCTAGCAGATAGTAATCGCTCCAGGCCGACCCCGCCCAGGATTGGCCGGATGGCGGCTCCAGAAATCCGGGACGGTCGGCATCGACGGTCCCCAAGGCGAGACGCCCGTCCCACAGCCCGGCCCCAAAGGCCCGGGCGGCCGGGGCGGGGGTGAGCGGCCCAAAGCTCATGCCGGTCCCCTCCCAGGGCAGCTCCGGCTGCTCCGTCACCGGGGCAGCGGCGGCATAGACGGCATCAATCCGCCGTTCCAGGTCAGCCACCGGCCAGAGCAACAGGCCGGCCAGCAGGGCGGCGGCGGCGGCGGGCAGGGCGGTGGCCGCCAGCATCCAGCGCCGGGCTATGGTCAGCCATGGGCGCGGCTGTGGCGCGGGCGCTGCTTCCGCCTCCTGCTCGGGGGGCGTCAAGTGGGCCAGTTGGCTGGCGATTTCCAGCCAGCGATGGCGGTATTCCGGGTGGCGGTTGAGATAGGCCAGCATGGCCTCCCGCTCGGTTCCTTGTAGCCGTCCGTCCATAAAGGCCGCCAGTTGCTCGTCGCTAGGGGGCGGCGGGTCGTGGCGATGGGTTTGGGCGCCGATGCCCAGCAGGGCCGCCAGTCGTTCCGTTTTCTCAGGTGGAAAGTTATTGTTCATGGGGTCGATCTCCTGGCGAATAAGTCCTTCAGACTGGCAATACACCGGCCCGTCGGCAGGTTTCGCGCAACTGTCCGATCAATTTATTGAAGCGCTTATAGGGGTCTCCCGATAAATGCAGCATTTTGGCGATAGCCTGGATACGCAGGCCGTCCAGATAACGCAGTCGCAACAGCAGTCGGTCTTCCTCGCCCAGATTCAGATGTGGCTCCAGGCGCTCTAGCAGTTCCGTCACCCGGCGGCTGATGGTCGAGGGGGTGGGTCCGTCAGCTTCCAGGCAGGTTTGCAGGGCTTCCAGCAGTTCTTTGTCCTGATACTCCATGGCTTGGGCGGGTCCCTCCCCCGTGGCGACGGGTTCGGCGCAAGCCTCCATGGACACCTGTTGTTCCTGATACCGAGGTTGGCTGTGGCAGCGTTGCAGCACCGCCGTGACCACATCGGCGATAAACCAGCGGTCCCGCTCAGGATGGTGCAAACAAAGGATTTCCATGGCTTCGTGGCGTCGATAGCCGTCCACTTTCAGCAGACGATAGGCCAGGTCCCAGATTGGATCGGTCTGTTTGGCCAGCCAGGCGGGTTTGCGGATGTAGCCGAATTTCTCCCGAGAGAAATCTGTGAGCAGCCGGGAGGCCAAGGTGGATAGAAACGACGCAAAATGGCCCATGCCCTCCCAGCATCGTACCCGTCGCCAGTCTTGGTCCTGCAAATGGGATAGCACATACAGCCCGGCCTCGCTGGCCAGATTTTCGTTTTGGGGGAAGCGCCGTCTGGTCAGCGCCTCCAACAGTTGCCAGTGTGCGAATACCTGAGCCTTGGCGTCTGCGACCGTCAGATGTTGACGACCGCCCAAGGCAGTCGCCGACGGATTGGAAGTAGCCATGTCGAACATGACGAGCGGCCCCTTGTGGGTGTAACGCCCGACCGGGTAGCCGGGCGCTGCGGAGACTGCGTCACCAGGGGCGAAAGCCGTCTAAACCGGTTGCCACGACAGCTTAGATCGTTTCCGGGGGCCGCCGTTCCCGAGACGCAGCGCCGCTTCTTTTGGAACAGAGCAGACGGACAACCGAGAAGGAACTCGCCAATTTTTTTTCCTGGTCGGTATAGGGGCAAAAAACTCCCAGGGTCCGTCCGGTTCGGATAGCACGGTTTAACGGGAGATGGTCATGAATAACGCCCCTAGCCTCGCTGCCGCCACCATTCGGATTAAGTTTGCGCTGTGCGTGACCGTCATGGGGCTGATGCTCTGGTGGGGTCCGGCTCCCGAGTCCTCGCCGCTGCCGACGACCGTGGACACAGAGAGCGAGGCTTCTCGGCAAAATTCAGCAAAGATGTTCGTGTTAAATGGATAAGGGCAGGGAATGTCGCTGTTGGGACCGGAACCGGCCCCTCTAGAGCGGGAGGTCCGCCATGTACGCACACGCTTATTGCAATCAACCCCAAGTTCATCCCGTTAGATTGGATGCCCGGGAGTTAAAACGCCAAAACCATCGCTACGCTGGTACCGGTGGGGTGAGCCGTCACAGCCGCAGCCAGGGATTTAGCCCGGCCTTTCTGGACACCGCCACGGGGACTGTCTACATGTCCCGGTTTCGGGACGGGCGGCCAGCGCCGGTGCATCTGCTAGAGGGACTGCCGGAGGAACTGGTGACGGCGCGTACGGTAGGACGGGTAGTGGTCAGCGCCAGGGTGACCGCCGGATTTGTGCGGAACGGACAGTTTTATACCCGGGAACAGACGGCGCGGGCCGTGGGCGGGGGCTAGTCGAAAAAAGTACCGTCCATCAGCTTTTCGCAACGCTCCTCGGTGCGGATCAACACCTGGCGTTTTTCATGGGCGTTGTAGTCCCACCAGGACTCGATTTCCTCGGTGCTGCGAAAGCAGCCTTCGCAAAGGTGGGTGTCGGGATTCATCATGCAAACCCCCACGCAGGGGGAGGCGGGTTCTTGGCTGGAATCGTTCAAGTTCGCTGGCTCGGTCGATGGTGGCAAGACGCGGTTATGATACCGCACCCAAAGGCTGTCTTGGATACCGCACCCGGCCATTTCTGCGGCGCTTCCGGTCAAGAATGGGGTTTGGGAATGCCTAGCTTTCGCATCCGGCTACGCAAGGTACTGGGGTTGATCCCCAACAAGCGGGCAGCGCCCTTGGTCCCATCGACCACGCCATCAGTCAACTCCAGGGTCGCCAGAATATGGGCTTTTTCCGCCTCCACCAGCGTCATGGGCGGACGGCCATGATCGGCCCGTGGCGGGTCATCAAAAAGCGCTGCATCGGTGATTTCCAGAGTTTCGCTGGTGGACAGAATGACCGCACGCTCGATGATATTTTCCAGTTCCCTGACGTTGCCCGGCCAACTGTAAGCCCGCAGCCGGGCCAGGGTGGCGTCGGGAATGGTAGTGATATGCCGGCCGATTTTTCGGGCAAAGTAGCCGACGAAATGCGCTACTAGGTCGTCGATGTCGGCGCGCCGCTCCCGCAAGGGGGGCACAGTCAGGGGGAAGACATTCAGGCGGTAATATAAATCCTCCCGGAAATGGCCCTGGCGGATCGCCTGTTCCAAGTCCCGGTTGGTGGCGGCCAGCACCCGTACATCCACGCTCAGGGTTTTGCCGCCGCCGATCCGTTCGAAACTCTGTTCTTGCAGCACCCGCAGCAGCTTGGTCTGGGCGGACAGGGGCATATCGCCGATTTCGTCCAGGAAAATTGTGCCGCCGTCGGCCAGTTCGAAGCGCCCGGCGCGGCGGGTGGTGGCGCCGGTGAACGCGCCACGCTCATGGCCAAACAACTCGCTTTCCACCAGATTTTCCGGTAGCGCAGAGCAATTGACCTTGACCAGGGACCGTTCCTGGCGGGTACTCAACTCGTGTATGGCTCGGGCGATCAGTTCCTTGCCGGTGCCGGTTTCCCCGAGAATCAGCACAGTGCTATCGGTGGCCGCCACCAGTTCCACGTTACGCAGCACGGCGCACAAGGCTTCGCTGCCGCCGATGAT
Source organism: uncultured Candidatus Competibacteraceae bacterium (assembly GCA_964597315.1). Classification (GTDB taxonomy): domain Bacteria; phylum Pseudomonadota; class Gammaproteobacteria; order Competibacterales; family Competibacteraceae; genus CAZQXD01. The sequence goes on along the minus strand of CAZQXD010000038.1, from coordinate 20,609 downwards.
ATTCCTGAACTGGGACTGGATGCGTAGCTCTTCCCGGAGGCAGCGAAGCTCCCGTTCGGCCTGGTGGCGACGCCGTTCGGCCTGTTGACGTAGTAGTTCGGCTGTGGCCCGCTGGGCGAAGATCCGAAACACCATCAGGCTGCGTTGTCTGGAGGGCAGAGGCCGGGTGTCCATGACCGCTAGATGGCCTAGATGCGTCCCCGAGTCCGGGTCGATCAAGGGCACCCCCAGATAGCTTTCCGCTTGCAGGCAAATCAGATCCCGGTCCTTGGGGAAGTGCGCCCGCACCTGTTCGGGGTAATGAATCAGCTCTCCTTTGATGACTTCCGCGCAAGGGGAGACGTCGAGGGGGTATTCGAAATTGTCCCGCCAGCCATCGCCTTCCCAGAAGGCCAGGGTGCGGATTTTGGATTGGTCCTTGGCGAAGGTGGCGATAAAGCTATAGCGTACCTCCAATACCGTCGCTAAGTATTTGACCAACAGTCGGAAAAATTCATCCCCGGTGGCCGACGCCGTACCTTCTAAGATCAGTCGCAGCATGGCGTTGGCTTCGGCGGTTCGCTGCTGTTGCCGTAATTCGGCAATGGTGCGGTGGGCGGTTTCCAACTCGGCCCTTAAGTCGGCATTGGCTTGCTCGTGACTGGATAGCGTCTCGGACATATGGCTCTGACCTATGGGGCTTCCCGGTCTGCTTCGCCGTCGCTTCTTGCGCGACTTCGTCCGGGTTAAAAGCTGAGTATTTCAAATACGGTAGCGCAATCCCGTCGCGTCGGCGACCTGTAGCATCGTCACGATTCAGATAATTATCCGAACCCCGAGGCGGAACAAGCGCCTTGATCCGCCATCTGCGGGTGGATCAGGACTTCATGCCCGCGGCAATCGGTTGGCGGGGTCGTAGCGGATCGGCTCGACTACGCGCGCGGCATATCGCTCGCCGAGGATGCCGATCTCCAGTTCGGCGCCGATAGGGGCCTGCTCCGGTTCGACGTAGGCGAGGGCGATATTCTCCCGCACCCGGTGACCGTAGCCGCCGGACGTGACCAAACCCACCTGGCGATCAGCGGCAAACACGCCGTCGCCGTGGTGTGCTGGCGCAAAGTCGCAATCGACCGTTAACGAAACCAGTTGTTTGCGCGGACCCCGTTCGATCTGTTCGAGCAGCGCGGACTTGCCGATGAAATCGCCCTTGTCGAGCCGGACAAAGCGGTCGAGCCTGGCTTCGAACGGGTTGTACTCGTAGATCAGGTCGGCCTTCCAATGCAGGTAGCCTTTCTCAAGGCGCATGGATTCGCTGGCGTATAGCCCGAAATAGCCAAGATTGAAGGCCGTCCCGGCCTCGTTCAATATCTCCCAGACCAAGTGGAGCTGGGTATTTGGCACATGCAGTTCATAGGCAAGCTCACCGGAGAAGCTGACCGTCATCGCGACGACTTCGGCGTGGCCGATGTGCATCGGACGCGCCCGCAGCCAGGGAAAGGCGTCCCGTGACCAGTCGCCGCGCGGCGACACCGACTGTAATAATGCCCGCGATTTCGGTCCGGCGACGACCAGGATCGTGTGCGTGTCGGCCATCTCCGTCAGCCTAACCGTGTCTGGCATGAAACGTTTAAGCCAGTCGCGGTCGTGCCATTCGGAGGCTGCTGCCGAGCCCCACCAGTAGCGGTCTTCGCCGAGTTTGACCAAGGTGGCCTCGGACAGCACGTTGCCCGTTTCGGTCAGCAGATAGCACAGGCCGACCTTGCCGATCTCGGTCGGCAAGCGGCCACAGACCATGTGATCGAGAAAGGCACCGACGCCGACGCCGCTGATTTCGTAACGGTTGAAGCCGGAGACTTCCATGATGCTGACGTGCTGTTGCAGATGGGCGATTTCGCGCCCAACGACGGCTTGCGTCGGCGTGAAACGGTAACCGGGTTCATCAACGAAACGAGGCTCGGGCTTGAAAAATAGCGCACGCTCCCAACCGTTGATGACGCCCCAGGCGCAGTTCATGCGCTCAAGCACCGGGTATAACGGCGTCGTGCGCGCGCGCCGTGCCGCCGGGCGGTACTCGTGGGGCAGGTGGTAGTGGAACTCGTTCTGGTAATCTTCGATCGCTTTCAGACAGGTATGCTCGGTGGTGGCGTAGCGGCTAAAGCGGCGTGGGTCGAGAAGCCACGCGTCCCATTCGCACTCCCCGTGGACGATGATTTCGGCCAGCACCTTGCCGTGGCCGCCGGCCTCGCCGATGCCGGCGCGCAGCCCGATTGCACAGTAGGCGTTGGGCACGCCGGGAATCGGTCCGATCAGCGGCGCACCGTCGATGGTATAGGTGATCGGGCCGTTGATGACCGTGCGGATGCCGACCTCGGCTAGGGCGGGCAAGCGTTCGAAGATGCGCTCCATGTTGTCGAGGCAACGGTCGAGGTCAGACTCGCACAGGGCCTGGGTGAAGTTCGGATCGATACCGTCCATGCCGAAGGTCTTGCAGCCCTGCTCGTAGACGCCGACGAGCAGCCCGAGCTTTTCCTGGCGGCTGTAGAAGTCGTCGCCCGGGTCGCGGATGATCGGCACGCGGCGATCGAGCGCCTCAAGTTCGGGTAAGGTATCGGTCAAAAAATACATATGCTCCAGCGACGTAACCGGGTGGGTGACGCCGAGCATGCGCCCGACCTCGTTGACGCGGTAACCGCTGGCGTTGACGACCATTTCGCAAGTAATGTCGCCACCTTTTGTGTGTACGACGAATTCGCCATTGGGTTTGCGCGTGATCGCTTCGACCGGGTTGAAGCGGTAGACTTTGGCGCCGGCCGCGCGCGCCTGGCGCGCGAGTGAGAAGGTGATCCCGGCCGGGTCGATGTCGCCGTCGAGCGGGTCCCACCAAGCGCCGAGCAGGCCGTTAGTGTTGATCAGCGGGTGGCGTCGCCCGACCTCGGTCGCGTCGATGAATTCCATCTCGACGCCCATGCCGGCGGCCATGCCGACGAAGTGTTTGTAGGTATCGACCTGCGCCTTCGTGTGCGCCAGGCGCATGCCGCCGGTGATGTGGTAGTCGATGGGGTGGTCGGGGTCGGCCGCGAGTTCTCGGTACAGGTCGATGCTATAGCGCTTCAGGGCGACCATGGTCTGGTTCGCGCCGAACTGCGTGACCTGCGCTGCGGCGTGCCAGGTCGAACCCGACGTCAGTTCGTCGCGCTCGCACAGTACGACATCGGTCCAGCCCTCGCGGGTCAGATGATACAAGACCGAGCAGCCGGCGATGCCACCGCCGATCACGACCACGCGCGCTTGGGAGTTGATCTTTTGTTCTGTCATCGATACCACCCGGGTTGAATACCCTAATCATGCCCGAGCGGCTTCATTTGACAATTGAAAAATGCTTTGTATGGTTCAATAATTTTTAACCATGAAACACCCGCTCCCGTCCCTCGACGCGCTCAAGGTATTCGAATGCGCGGCGCGGCGCCTGAGCTTCAGCCAGGCCGCGCAAGAGCTTTGCATAACCAAGAGCGCGGTCAGTTATCAGATCAAGAGACTTGAGACGGAGCTGGATTGCGCGCTGTTTCAACGCTCCATACGCCAGGTTTACCTGACCAATGCCGGGCAGCAGTTGATGCAAACGGTACGACGATTGTTTGCCGAGCTGGAGCAGACGCTGGCGCAGATTCGTCCCGGCGACGCGCGCCACGATGTCTCGATCGGCGCCACGACCTACGTTGCCCTGCGCTGGCTGTCGTCCCGCCTGTCCGGTTTCAGTGAGCGTAATCCCGAGGTTTCGATCCTGTTGCAGCATACGGTCAACGCGGAAGATTTCAGTATCCACACTGTGGATCTGGCCATCCGCTGGGGAGCGGTCGGTGCGCGTGGCAGCCGGGGTCTGCTGCTGGAATTGCCGATGCCACTGTTCCCAGTGTGTAGCCCGCAGCTGCTGCGGCGGCATGGGCTGGACGCCAAGACCACCAACCTAGAACCGCTTGCGCTGGCCTCGGCGCCGCTCGGCGCGACGCCGCTGCTGTGCGAGGATCGCATGCTGGATATGTGGCAGGCTTGGTACGGCAGCCAGCCGGTATTGCTGGATAACCCGCGGCGGACCATCAGCGACGCCAACGTGCGCACTCAAGCCGCCATAGATGGCCAAGGCTGGACCATCGCCGATGCCCTGATGCAACCCGAGCTTGACAGCGGCCAGCTAGTGGCGCCCTTCGCGCAACGGCTCGATGGATTCGGTTATTCGCTGTTGACGTCGCCCGGGCGTTTTCTCGGCCACAAGGCGCGCGAATTGCGCGACTGGATCATCGATCACGCCGGATAAACCACCTTTCCGCGTTCAGCATGAAAGGTCGGAGGGATGAGCGAAATGATGAGTCTTTAGCTGTATTTTGCTGAAGCTTGACTAAAATAAATACCTGACTATATGTTTTATTTTAGATATTAAAATCAGTTATGAAATAAAAAGGTTTTGTATTTAAACAAAATTAATAGGGTGTTTTTCGCCGACATTATCCATGACCTTCACGGAATGTGCATCGGCGGCGCCACCAGTTTATCCATCCCATGGAAATATCTTCAAACTTGTGTGTCACCACTTACCGCTGAAGACTGACTATTTTTGGAGAAAACAATGCAGAAGCTTGTTACAACTGTCACGGCAATAGCATTCGGGGTTTGCGGGATTATGTCGTCGGCCAAGGCGGCGGATATCGTCATCGGCGTACCGAACTGGCCTTCGGTGGCGGCGACGGCGAACGTCCTCAAAGTGGTCATCGAAGAGAATCTGGGCCTGACTGTGGAGCTACAGAACGCCACCAACCCGATCATCTTCGAGGCAATGGATAAGGGGTCGATGCACGTGCATCCAGAAGTCTGGCTACCGAACCAGCAGAACCTGCACGACAGGTTCGTTAAAGACAAAGGCACGGTAGCGATGAATCCGAACGGTGTGCCGGCGTTTCAAGGCATATGCGTTCCAAAATACATCGCCGATGAACACGATGTGAAGTCGATCACCGACCTGACCGATCCAGACAAAGCGGCGCTGTTCGACAGCGACGGGGATGGCAAAGGCGAGATCTGGGTCGGCCAGCCGGGCGCCGCTTCAACCAACGTCGAAAAAATTCGCGCCAAATCCTACGGCTATGACCAAACCATGGTCCAGACCGTGTTCGAAGAAACCCTCGCTTACGCCAATCTCGACAACGCTATTCGGGCGGGTGAGCCGTGGGTTGGGTTCTGCTATGGACCGCACTATGTCTTGGTGAAGCATGACCTGCATGTGCTCGAAGAACCCCCCTACGACGCCTCGAAGTGGAACGTGATCCAGCCGACCGACGACCCGCAATGGCTGGAGAAATCGTCGGCCCCGGTGGCTTGGGACACCGCCTATCTGCATCTCCACTATGCCAAGGCCATCGCCGAGAAATACCCCGAGGTCGGTACGATTTTCGAAAACATGGAACTGGACGCCGACACGGTGAGCGCCATGACGTTCGCGCTGGTGATCGACAAAAAAGACCCTGAAGAATTCGCCAAGCAGTGGGTCGCGGAAAATCAGGATCGGGTGCTCGGTTGGATGGTTCAGTAAACAAGTTGAAACCACGATAATCGAACGCCCGGGGGGGCGCTCCATGGGGAGGTGCAGGTGGGCGACGGTGGCGACGTTGTTGTAAGACTGTCGAAGGTCTGGAAGATCTTCGGGGAACGGGCGGATGAGGCCATGGCCTCGGTCGAATCCGAGGGGCTGTCCAAACCGGAGGTTCTTGAGAAGTTCGACTGCGTGGTCGGCGTCCAGGACGCCAGCTTCGAGGTGCCTCGGGGTGAGATATTTTGCATCATGGGCCTCTCGGGTTCGGGCAAGTCGACCCTCATCCGGCACATCAACCGGCTGATCGAACCCACCGCCGGCACCATCGAGATTCTGGGCCAAGACGTCAGCTCCATGTCACGGGCCGCGCTGCGCGGCGTTCGGGCGCAGCATATCGGTATGGTGTTCCAGCATATGGCGCTGCTGCCTCACCGCTCGGTACGAGACAATGTGGCTTATCCACTGGAAATTCGTGGCGTGCCGAAATCGAAACGCTGGGCGGTGTCGGACCACACCTTGGAACTGGTGAATCTCACGGGCTATGAAGACCGTCTGCCCAAGCAACTCTCCGGGGGCATGCAACAGCGCGTCGGCATCGCCAGGGCCCTCGCCTCCGACCCCGAAATTCTATTGATGGACGAACCTTTCTCGGCCCTTGACCCGCTGATCCGATTGCAATTACAGGACCAGTTCAAGGCGCTAGTCGATCAATTGCAAAAAACAACCCTATTTATTACCCATGACCTGGACGAAGCGATTCGTATTGGCCATCGCATAGCCATCATGAAAGATGGGGTGATTGTCCAGATTGGAACGCCGGAGCAGATAGTCACCGTACCTGCGGACGACTACGTGCGAGAGTTCGTGCAGGGTATCTCGAAACTCAAATTGGTCAAAGCCCACACCATTATGGAGCCACTCGGCAGCTTCGCGGGCGATTTGAGCGGGGCGCCGCGGGCCGATGAAAGCACTGACCTGGATCACTTGATCGATCTGTCAATCGACTCCGAGGCCCCGGTTGTGATTACCGACAGCGGAACGGATGTGGGCGTTGTCACCAAAGCCGTGCTGTTGCGCGGCATTCAAGGAGGCCGGTCATGAGCGAAACTACCGAAAACACGACCCCTCAAGTCACCGCTGCCTCGGACATCGAGGTGGATCGCGCGACCCTGGACGCGTCGATTGCACAATTCGCCGAAAAAAACAGCGATTACTATGTTGCCGCCTTTCACAAGATCCATGAATCCTCCGGGTTCATGCCGTGGGTCTTCAACTTGGCGGCTGCGGTATTCGGCCCTCTCTGGGCGGCGTCCCGTGGAGTCTGGGGGCTTTTTTGGGGCTTTCTACTGCTTGAGGTGATTGCTTGGGTGCAGATCGGCCGAGGGGCCTGGGGCAATCTCGGCGCCGACGCCTTAGCGCAAGCTGCCAGACAACAAGAACGGGCACAATTTTTTCTAGACAAGGCGACACAAGCAATAGAGGCGGGCACGGATCCGACGCGGTTCGAGACGATGGCCGCGAATCTGACCAAAGCCGCCGAACGGAGTCAGGCCGCCGCGGAGGCCGCCTCCGCCGAAGCGCTGTCGATTCTTTTATTCGGACTTGGCATGCTGCTGGTACTCAAAGTGGTGCAAGGGTTTTGGGCGAATATTGCCTACGAAAAGCAATACTCCGCTTGGCGGATCAAGCCCGGTCAGGTCGAGTCCGGCGTAAAGACACGAAACATGGTACTGGGTATCGTGCTGGTGCTGGCGATCGCGCCTCTGACGATCTACCAGTTCACCGTCTCCAGCCCCCTGGAATGGTTGAGTACATTCCCGGCCGATAAGGACTATTACAGCATGACCGCCAACTGGCTGGACGCCAGAATCGACGCCGCCGCAGCTGCGGGAGCAGGCACTTTCGACTCAGTGGTGGCGGGCGTACGCACGGTACTCGGCGCACTCACCATTGCCCTGATCGGCACGCCCTGGCCCGTGGTGATGGTGGTGATTTGCGTCGTCGCCTGGCGCTCTGCTGGACTGCGGGTAGCGATCTTTACGGCCGCTTCGCTGGCCTACATCGCCTTCCTCGGCTATTGGGAAATAGCGATGGAGACGGTGGCGCTGGTCGGCGCCGCCGTGATCATCTGCGTCGTCATCGGCATCCCGCTGGGTATCTGGTTTGGCAAGTCCAAGCGCGCCTACCAGTTTGCCGAACCGGTGCTGGACCTGATGCAGACACTTCCGGCCTTTGTGTACTTGATCCCGATCATTGCCTTCTTCGGCACCGGCAACCCGCCGGGGATCCTAGCAACGATCATCTTCGGAATGCCGCCGGTCATCCGCTTGACGGCGTTGGGCGTCAGGGCCGTGCCTTCGGGCATCAAGGAAGCGGCGGTCGCCTTCGGCGCTTCCCGCTGGCAGTTGTTGAAAGACGTGGAGGTGCCGCTGGCGTCGCCCTCGATTATGACCGGGGTCAACCAAACTATCCTGATGTGTCTATCCATGGTGGTGATCATCTCGCTGATCGGCGGCGGGGGCCTGGGCAAGGTGATCCTGGAAGCCCTGCAATATGCCGCCAAGGGGCCTGGCTTGCTCGGTGGCTTCGCGATCCTCTTTTGCGCCATGGTCATCGACCGTATCGTGCAAGGTGCTTTCCGCAGGGCGGATCAGAAGTAATCTGTCCGCGCCCCCGCACCGATCTTTGTTTTGCTTGCCGACAAGGCCAAGAGTGGGCTGCGTTCTATAATGCCTTAGCTGGGCTTTTGCGCTTCATGCCCGGCCGATGCCGTGCGTCAACGGGCCTGGTGCATCTGATGTTGCGCCGTGACATTGTGGCTTCGATGCTGACCCGCCAGCGATAACATTGTTTGAAACCCTCCAGGCGCTCCTGCAAACGGCCTGCTATTTGCGGACAGCGATTTTTTACCGACCCGTCGCCATTTCGATGTGAAACCATGGCGCTGAACAATCGAGTCAGTGGCAGTTCTAGGGTTTTCAGTGGCAAAAAATCACAGGCAATCGGTGGAAAAAATACCCATCCGGTGGCTTCGCTGATGCGCATATATCTATGAACGAAGCACATAGCGTTCACTAATCCAAACAACGTTTCACCCAATCAGAGGAAGGTCAATAATGAGTACCACAAATAGCATGTGTGATGATCAGTTGGTTCGTGAAATCAGCCAAGTTCTGGTCAATAAAAGTCCTGAAGCATTCTTTGAAACCATCGCCGACAAAAACGCCATGGGCGCGGGTGACAAAGAATGCGATGAGATGAATGGAGGTATTTTTTCCGACGCGGGCTTCGAGGATTTCACACACACTTATCTCGTCGCCGATGCCGTGAAGAAAGATTGCTATCTGGCCTACCTGGATTGTGTGAAAAAAGCCAATAAGGCTCTAGGCGAGTGCAGTAAAAAGGCTAAAAATGACCTGGATAAACTCAAAGCCTGCGTCGATCAGCACGCCGCTAGTCTGAAAGCCTGCATCGACACTTTTGAAAAATGTAAAAAGCAGGATGGCTGATAATCTTCAATGGATGTCTCCCGGCAGGGATGCCACCCCTCGGGGGTTATGGACCTGAAGGAACACAGCCAGTGTCCATACTGGCCTCCGCTTTGAATACCGGGCTGACGGCCTTTGCCCGGGATGGCAAGCCGACCTGGAACCCTATCGCCAAGCCAGCACCAAGACCAAGGTACAAACGCCATCGGGCGGGTGTCCACCTCCGCACCCAGCCAATCTCTACAATCCCGCTGTAATCGTTACACCCTGCAAGGGAGATGGCTCTCCCGTGTTGGGCTTAACACCATCATAGCGTTGGAAATTATCCCAAGGGCATGGAATTTGCTCATCCTTCCAGACTCCTCCGGGAAGGATCGTTGCCATGATCAGTTCTCCCGAATCCGGCGGCGGCGCGATTCAGCCGTTGCCCGAGTCCCCTGACGACCAGGATCGGGGAACCCAGACTTAGCAGACCTTCCGGGACAGGCAGAAGAGCCGCATCAAAGCGGTGATGCAACCCTAGACAGCCCCTATCCAAACCGATGGAGAAAGTATCCATGCCCAAGCGCAACAAGCCCGATCCAGATCAGCTAGCCTCTATTGCCGACCAGGAATTTACCCGGGGTCAGGGCGGCGAGGTCCATCAGACCGCAGGCAAGCATAGCCCTGCCTTGACCACCAACCAGGGCCTGCCCATCGCCGATAATCAGAACTCCCTGAAAGCCGGCGCCCGGGGGCCGACCCTGTTGGAAGACTTTATCTTGCGGGAGAAGCTGTTTCACTTTGATCATGAGCGGATTCCAGAACGTGTGGTCCATGCTCGGGGCATGGGCGCCCATGGCTATTTCGAGAACTACGACTCATTGGCCGATATCACGTGCGCGGATCTTTTCCAGCGGGCCGGAGAGAAGACCCCGGCCTTTGTACGATTCTCTACCGTGGCTGGCAATAAGGGGTCCGCCGACCTGGCCCGGGATGTGCGGGGTTTCGCCGTCAAACTTTACACCCAGGAAGGCAACTGGGATCTGGTGGGCAATAATATACCGGTGTTTTTTATTCAGGACGCCATTAAGTTCCCGGATTTGATTCATGCCGCCAAGGCCGAGCCTGACCGGGGTTTTCCCCAGGCCCAGACCGCCCATGACAACTTCTGGGATTTTATCTCCCTTACCCCCGAGTCCATGCACATGGTCATGTGGATTATGTCGGACCGGACCATCCCTCGTTCCTTGCGGATGATGGAGGGTTTCGGGGTACATACTTTCCGGCTGATCAACGCCGAGGGCAAGTCCACCTTCGTCAAATTCCACTGGAAGCCCAAGCTGGGTATGCAATCGGTGGTTTGGAATGAAGCCTTAAAAATCAACGGCGCCGATCCAGACTTCCATCGCCGGGATCTATGGGAGGCTATCGGCAGCGGCGATTTCCCCGAGTGGGAACTGGGACTGCAGTTATTCGACGATGCCTTCGCGGCCCAATTCCCCTTCGATGTTCTGGATGCCACAAAGCTCATTCCCGAAGAACTGGCGCCGGTACGCCCGGTGGGTCGGCTGGTGCTGGACGGACGGGTGGAAAATTTCTTTGCCGAGACCGAACAAGTGGCTTTCTGCACCCAGAATATCGTTCGGGGCATTGACTTTAGCGATGATCCCTTGCTCCAGGGGCGGAATTTTTCCTATCTGGATACCCAACTCAAACGGCTGGGATCGCCCAATTTTCATCGGCTACCCATTAACGCCCCCAAGTGTCCTTTCCACAATCTCCAGCAAGATGGCCATATGGCCATGGCTAATCCCAAGGGGCGGGTCAACTACGAACCCAATTCCTGGGGCGAGTCCGGCGGTCCCCGGGAAACGTTGGAGGGTTATCGCAGCCATCCGGCCCCGGCGGAAGGCCCCCGGCTGCGGGCTCGCTCTGAAACCTTTGCCGATCACTATTCCCAGGCCCGGCAGTTCTATGACAGCCAGACGCCCATAGAGCGGAAGCATATCGCCGATGCGCTGACTTTCGAATTGAGCAAAGTGGACACCCTGGCCATTCGTCGGCGTATGGTGTCCCATTTGCTCACTATCGACGAAGCCCTCGCCAGGCAAGTGGCCGAGGGTCTGGCCCTAGGGGACCTGCCAGCTCCGGCCGAGGCCGCCCGGCCCACCCGCACCGACCTGGAGCCGTCACCGGCCTTGAGCATCTTGCTGAACCAACGAAAAACCCTGGAGGGCCGCAAAGTAGGCTGTCTGGTCAGCGATGGGGTGGACGATCAGTTGCTCAAGGCCCTGCGCAAAGCCGTGGAAGGAGAAGGGGGCATGCTGAAAATCGTTGCTCCCCGGATCGGCGGGGTGCGAACCGCTGGCGATGATTGGATCAAGGGAGACGAGAAGCTCGATGGTGGTCCTTCCATTCTGTTCGACGCTGTGGTGATAGCCCTCTCCCAGCAGGGGGCCGAGCAGTTGGTCAATGAAGCCACCGCCCGGGACTTTGTCGCCGATGCGTATGCCCATCTCAAGTATATCGGCTATGTCCCCGAGGCCCAGCCTTTGCTGAGCCAAGCCGGTGTTCCCCCCGAAGGGGACGAGGGCCTGATCCCGTTGTCCGACAAGGACGCTATCGGGACGTTTATCGGTGCCGCCAAAAATCTGCGGCTGTGGGAAAGGGAATCCCGAGTCAAGCAGATTTAACGATTTTCTGTCGAGCGCCTCGGACGAAGCGCCGCCCCCGCACCGCTACTCTAGAGGTGCGGGAGTTTAATCGAGGCCCCCCATGCCTCCCTAGCTGGGCAAAACGTTGCTCGATCCATTGCCGGTGATGCCACTCATCCTCTGATTTCGCGGGTCCAAACCGCCGACCAAAATGGCCCTTTCGGTCCAAAATGGACTGGCACGGCTTGTCGCGAATACATTAAAAACGCTTTTAAACAGCCTCATAGAGACTCTGGCACTGGTCCTGCTTAAAGTTTGGCATGCCCATTTCCCGAGGAGAACGTTGATGTCCATCCGACTATTCCGAGTCTTGCCCACCGCCCTGGCCTTGCTGGCCTGCCTGGCAACGCTACCGGCCTTCGCCGTCGATGTCATTGTGAACGGCCAGCGGCTGAATCAGCAGGCCATCCGCGCTCTGGAATCCGCTTATGGCACGGCCTTGGTGAGTGGCCGTTATTGGTACGATTCGGTCTCCGGGCTATGGGGCTATGAAGGGGGTCCTCATCGGGGCCAGATCGCCCCTAATCTGCCCCTGGGGGGACGGTTACGGGCTAATGCCTCCAACGGCAACACCAAGGTATTTGTGAATGGCCGGGAACTGCACTACAGCGAAGTGCGCCAGCTTCAACAGCGGTTTGGCTACGTCAATCCTGGCCGTTACTGGTTGAACGCCAACGGTATCGGTGGTTATGAGGGCGGGCCGGCCCAGTTCGACCTCAATGCCGGCGGTGGTGGCCGCAGCCGGGGTCACTATGGGGCCAACCAAGGGGGTTACGTGGGCAGCGACGGCAAGTGCTCCTATGTGTATATCCCCGATTCCGGTTATGTCATGAACGGTTGCTGAGCCACCGGAATATCCCAGGCAAGGCGGGACGTTCCCTATCCTGCCTCGCTGCCATACGGACACCACTGTTAAGGGCAGTCATCCTCCTGACCGATCAAGGGCTGGGTCAGCCGCTCCACGGTGAAGGAACCCGACCCGAAGTCCTGGGACAGGGACTCAAACTCCACGAAGGCGGTATCGCAGGAGGTGAAGGTAACGCTCACCGTGCCCCATTCGGTGCGCTCCACATCGTCCGGGTCGAAGGCGTCCCCGAAAGTGGCCCCCGAGGTGAGGAACGCCTGGACGCTGCCCTGATTGAGGTGCAGCGGGCCGGTGCCGGTGAGCCAGACCTGATCGCCGCTACCGTCCGGGGCGTAGGTGTACCAATACAACACCAAGGTGGGGTCCTCAGCGTCCACCAGTTCCAGATTGAACCCTTCCCCATCTCGGGACGGAGAGAACCAACTGCCGCTGTGGCTGCCGTTGCCAGCGGCGGTGATCTGGCCCCGGACCTCACCCCCAGTGAAGTCTTCGGAGTGGACATTGACGTAATAGTCGCCCGCTAGCAGGGTGTCCACATCCTGGGCGTCGAAGGCGAAGGTCTGCTGGATAGGGCTTTCGGCGTCGTCGAAGGGGAACACGATGCCGCCGCCCACCCCGGGGGGGGCTTCGTGGATATGGGCCACGGTCACCCCTGCCACGTCATGATTGCAGTTGACCGTGAATTCGGTTTGGTCGTCGTGGAGGATGCCCATGCAAGCGCCGCTAGCGGAAGTGTCCACCGGCGGGGTTTCCTGGTTGCCGCCGAGGACGAAGTTGAAGGTCTTGTCATCGGGACCGCTAACGGTGATCCGCAGCAAGGTGAAGCCGGTGCGGGTGAAATCGCCGTTCTCCGTATCCACCGTAGTGCCTGCAGCAGTGGTGCCACCCAGAATATTCATGGGCAAGGCGCCGGGGTTGTTTACGGAGCCGTTAAAGCCGGGGTGGACCGATACGCCGTCGGCGGTGGTGGTGCCGGTATTGTCAGCCGTCTGATTGATGAAGGCGGCGTCGGTCTCGGTATTGGCCTCGGTGCCGGCATCCCGAACCTGGGTGCCCAGGACCGTGAAGGTGATGGGTCCCACGAAATTGCCGGCGGCGTCGAACAGCGCATGGGCCAGGGGATCGGCGTTGGCCACGAAAGCGTCATTGGAGGGGATGATCATGGTGGCGTAGCTGAAAAACCGCTGGGTGGCCGGGTCCAGATCAAACGTCCGGCTGACCCGCCGACCTGGGTCCAGCACCGGCGCCCCCGCGAAGCCGCCAGGCTCCGTGAGGGTGGCGTCCTGGCCGTCGGGTTCGGCGGTGGCGAACTCGGCGCTGAGCGGCGCTGTATTGCCGTCCTCCGCTAACCGCTCCAGGCCCGTCGAGGCCGGATCGCCCAGGTTATAAGTATCGAAACCACCGTTGTGAAAGCCCACCCACACCGGGGTCACGAACAGGCCGTTGTCCGGGGATAGATTCTCGACGGTGACGGTGACCTCCACGGCCTGGGCGGTGGCGGCCAGACCCATGGCCAGGGTCAGAGCATGAGCTAGAGGGTGTTTTAGCTTGGGTCGATGCATGATCTTCTCCCTCCCCTGTCGGGGACTGGCTGGGAGGCGGTCCGCAGATGGTGACAGGGGCGGTTAGGTTGAGGAATAGCATCCTGCCGGGTGCCGGTGGCATGGCGCGGCCGTCACCGGTTCCTACTAGGGTAGCCGCCTTTGGTGGGATTTGCCCCCCGGAGTCCGGGCGGGTGGCGTGGTCTACCCTTGATAGAGAGAAGCCGCCATTGTGCTTCTCGAACGCATCAAGTGGAGGGCGCCATGACCCTGAGCGACAAACAAATACAGATGTGCGATACCAGCCCCTGGGATTTTTCCGATCTCAAGGCGGTGTTCCTGAACTGCACCCTCAAACCCAGCCCAGAGTTGTCCCACACCGACGGGCTAATCGAGATTTCCCGGGCCATCATGGAGAAAAACGGCGTCGCCGTGGAGGTGTTGCGGCCGGTGGATTACCGTATCGCCCACGGCGTCTATCCAGACATGACCAAGCATGGCTGGGAGCGGGACGACTGGCCGGATCTGCTGGTCAAGGTGATGGACGCAGAGATACTGGTCATCACCACGCCCATCTGGCTAGGGGACAAGTCCTCGGTATGCACCCAGGTGGTGGAGCGCCTGTACTCCGCTTCGGGTCAACTCAACGATCAGGGCCAGTATGCTTATTACGGTCGGGTGGGGGGGTGTCTTATCACTGGCAACGAGGATGGAGCCAAGCACTGCGCCATGAATATCTTGTATTCCCTGCAACATTTGGGCTACGTGATCCCACCCCAGGCCGACGCCGCCTGGTTGGGTGAGGCCGGGCCGGGACCCTCTTACCGTGACCCCGGTTCCGGTGGTCCAGAGAACGATTTCACCAACCGTAACACCACATTCATGACCTGGAATCTGCTGCATCTGGCGCGGATGATCAAAGCTGCCGACGGCATCCCCGCCCACGGCAACCAGCGTTCCCAATGGGAGGCCGGTTGCCGCTTCGATTTTCCCAACCCGGATTACCGCTAGCCGGCCCGGAGCCGTCCCGCCCTTAGAGCCACCAGCCCGACCCCCAGCAACAACCACGCCGGGGGTTCGGGTACGGCCTGCAATACCGCCTGGGCCACCAGTCTGTGGCCGGTGGTGGTGGGGTGGATGCCGTCCCAGAAGAAATACCCATCGGGATCGGCGATACAAACCGGGTCCAGGGCGCAGGCGTTGGAAACATCGGTCAGCCCGAAGGCCGACGGGTCGGCGGCGATCTCCTCTACCACTCCGAACACGTCAAAAAGCTCAATGTTCACGCCCAGACTGGACTCTAACAGAGCCAGGCGGGCGGCCAGGGCGGTGTTGATGCCCGCCAATAGAGCGCTGACGCCGGCGCTTAAGATGGGGTCGGTGTTCAGCACCGGAGACATGCCCAAATCGGGCAGGTTCCACACCAAAAAATCCGTGGCCCCGGCAGTGGAAAGATCATCAATCAAACCGGCGATTCGGTCCGGCAGCCCCCCCAGCACCGCCAGGGGGTCGGGCTGGGTGAAGGCGAAGCGGGCGTCGTTGCCGCCACCGGCGACCACATACAGGGTATCGGCGGAGGCGGTATTGCCCACATCGGACAAATACTGATCCACCTGCTGGCGCAGGCTGGGCACGGGAGTGATCGCCGCATCGGTGAAGGTCAGGGCGCCGCCATAGGCGTAGTTGCTGCCTCCCCCTAGGGAGGGCAGGGCGGATAATCCCAGGGCGTTGGCGAACTGCTCTAGCCAGATCGGGCCATTGGAATAGCGATCGGAAATATAGGGAGCGGTGGCGACGATGTCCGGTGGGGTTAGCGGCACCGGGGTGCGGGCGCCGCCGAAGGCGGTATCAGACAGTATGGCGTTATTGCCGGTATCCGTGAGGCTGTCTCCGAAAGCGACCAGATCGGTGTAATTGGGCAGCAGCGAAGCCGGGGCTGACAGAGGTAACAGTAGACAGAGCCATAGTGCGGGAAAGATAAGAAATCGTTTTGTCATTAGTGTTGGCCTTATTATGGAGGTGTGTGAGCTTGCCCGTGACGCCGGATTTCCCTAAGGCGTCGGCCCGGCGCCGGTTGGCGCGGGCCAAAGATTAATCGACATTGGTCAAACTGAGAACAAGTATAGCCAGGGAGAGGGTAAATTTACGGGTTCCCAGAGACCGCCGATCACTCCATCCCAGCGGATGCATGGAGTTCATGACGGGCCGTTGGCGCGTCGATTTTATCCAGATAGCGAAGCACCGAGCTAACCGTCACCACGCTGTACTCCCCGTTCAGCCGCTCTGACAGAGGATGATCCGTGAAGCTGATATTGGCTCGGGTCAGGGCCGCCCCCAGGCGCTCCAGGGCGGACAGGCGCACCCGGTCGGGTTGGTAGCCGGTAGCCCGTAAATGCGCTTGGATCAGGCCCCGGTCGGCGCCGCCGCTTTGCGCTGCGGCGATAAGCTCCAGAACCCACTGGTTGGAATTCTGATAGGTCGTGGAGAAGGGATAGGCCAGCATGCTATAGCGGGGTTGATGCAGGGCGTGGCCGGCGCCCTTTGCCAACGTTCGGGCCAGTTTGCGCTGCAAGCTGGGGCTGGGAATCATGATCACCGCCTCCAGCCGATGGGGGTCATCCATGAAGAAATTGAGCAAGCCTTCGTCATACAGTCCCGAGCGGTCGCCGCCACATTGATTGAGCAGGTGGACGAACAACCAGCGGCCCTTGGGATGGCGTCGAAAGACGATGCCCATATGACTGTATTTCAGCCCGTGGCGGGACAGGTCCGCCCCCACTCGACCTACCAGGGCCAGATCGGCGCCGGAATCTTCGAGCACGGCTAGGCTGCGCAGGGCCAGTTGGGTAGCGCCCAGATAGGCCGTCACATCCGGTCGGTAAGCCTCGCAAGCGGTCCCCGCCAAAGCCCGTCCGCCCAGGCCCAGCGCCGCCATCAGCAGCAGCCACCACAGCCGCTTGATAACCATGGCTTAGAACCCCGTGTGGGTCGAGTGATGAAGCAGCGTCCGACCGGCTTCATTGGGAAGGAAAGCGAGTACTTCGCCAGCGCTGACCAGCAGATACCCGGTACTCATGGAGACCACCTCCAGGGTAGCGCCCACCGCCAGGGAAGCCCCACCCAGGGCGGCCCCGGACAGCCGCAAGGTCAGTTTGCCCGCCTCGGACAAGCCGTCCACCACCACCACCACGGACTCACCGGCCACGGTTACCGACTCCACCACCACCGAAGCGCCGGCGGTGAGTACGTCCAGGCTGCCGGTCACGATCATAGCCGAGCCTTGGGCAGACAGGGCTGAGCCTCCAGACAGGGTTTCGCTGGCGGCGAGGACCGGCCCGGCGGACAGGGACAGGCAAAGCAGAAGCACGGCAAGGCGGGTGGTTCGCATGGTGATTCTCCTATTAATTAAACAGCGTTCAGGACACCATTGTAAGCCTCAATTGAACGTTGTTCAATACACTCTCACAACACCCCTGCAAGCAGGGCCGGAGAAGTATGGGATGGCCAATATTCACGCCTGGACCTGTGACGGGTTTTGCATACAGGCGGCGAGCCGCGCTATACAGTGTGGATGGTTTTGGGGGTTCGCTGGTCAAGGCGCCGCAGCGGACCCGCCACGAGCAGGGAAACCCCCTGTAGATGGCGCCAGGGATGTACGCATAGTTCCTGATCCAGAGAGCCACGAGGAGGCAACCATGGACAAAAAGAGACGGCCAGTCATCGTCACCTTCAAACCCAAGGACCAACGCCCGGACAAAAAGAAAGACAAACTCGCGGTCGTTGAAGCTGCGGGCGTAAGCTCACAGGAGGTGCGCTTCTTTACCGCCGACGATATGGCCCGGGGCGTGGCCGTGCCCTCGGGTATGCCAGCGGAGATGATCGGCTACGACGTAAACCGCTTCGAGGCGCCCATCGTCATGGCCTCCCTCACCGACAAGCAGATCGACGCCCTGCGTAAAAATGGCAACGTGGCCGAAGTTGAGGAAGACGGCCAGTGCTATGCCCTGGGTGGGCTGGGGGTAGGCGCGCAATTGCAAGTGGAGGACCAGCCGTCGGTATTGGCGGAGACCATTCCAGTCGGGGTCAATCAGATCAAGGCGCCCCGGGCCTGGGAGTGCAGTCAGGCCAAGGCCATCAAGGTAGGGGTGCTGGATACCGGGGTGGATTACCAACACCCGGATCTCAAGTCCAACTACAAAGGTGGAATCAGCTTCGTGCCCGATGAGAGCACTCCCATGGATTTCAATGGCCATGGCACCCACTGCGCCGGCACCATCGCTGCGGCCATTAACGGCGCCGGAGTGGTGGGGGTGGCGCCCGCAGCCTATCTGTATGCGGTCAAGGTGTTGAGCCGCTCCGGCGCCGGTCAGTGGAGCTGGCTGATAGCCGGGATCGACTGGTGCGTGAACAAAAAGCGCATGAAAGTGATCAGCATGAGCCTGGGCGGCAGCGCGGCCCCCAACGCCCTCAAGACCATGTGCGATACCGCCTTTAAGCAGGGTGTGTTGCTAGTGGCCGCCGCCGGCAATGCTGGGCCCGGTCCCAATACCGTGGGCGTGCCCGCCCGCTATGAGTCGGTCATCGCCGTTTCGGCTGTGGATAGCGCCAACCAAATCCCGACGTTCAGCAGTCGTGGGCCGGAGGTGGAATTGTGCGCTCCTGGGGTGGATGTGCTGTCCACGGCGCCGGGGGGCGGGTATCGCAAGCTCAGCGGCACCAGCATGGCCTGTCCCCATGTGAGCGGCGCGGCGGCCCTGGCCTTTGGGGGGCACCGCTACGCGGACAATATCACCATCCGTCGGCTGCTGGCCTGGCGCTCCGATAATTTGGGGGCGCCGGGTCGGGATGAGCTGTTCGGCTATGGCCGGGTGGATGCGGAACAGGTGGCCTGTGAGCTGTCGATGCCGCCCAAGATCGACGGTATCCCCTGACTAAGGGGGGTTATCAGGCATGGAACCCCGGGCTGATTCGATCTATGGTTGAAAACGACGCGCCCCCATGAACCACACTGCCTGGGCGTCTCAAGGAGCGCCTCGTGTCCGAGTCCGTCAGCCCGTCTCTTGATGTGCAGGTACTGCCCTTGGTCCGCAACCCCGTGTTGCCGATCCCGGCGCCAGCCCGTACCCGGGACCGCGTGCCCCCGGGCTACGGGGTGCGGGAGCAGTGCCTGCCTTTTACTGCGGCCACCGCCTTGGGGCTACTGGTGGGGTCGCCGATCAGCTTCGGACTGTGCCCGCCCACCGAGGTGCCTGCGGGCTGCCATCCGTTCCGCTCTCCCTTGGCTTGCGCCGAGTCGCGGGTATTCTACGTCCGGGATGATCCCGATCGCGGTTTCGCCAGAAACGCTTTCGCTCTGGATCGGGGCGGGATTCAGCCGGGGATCAGCTTTTTCGACCGGGAGGACCAGGGTGATCTGTTCAAACTGCACTTGCCCTATGCCTGGCGGACGCCGCCGGGGGTCCATGCCCTGTTCCTGCCGCCCCTCAACCGGCCTGCCCCCAGTTTCGAAGTGCTGGCGGGGCTGGTGGAGACCGACTGGTACGCCCATCCCGTCAATCTAGCCATCCGCAAGCCCACTTCTGAAGTCTCTCTGCATGTGGCGGCTGGCGATCCGGTGGTCCAGGTGATACTAATCGGAGCCGGACAGCGCCGACCAGAACTGAAGGTGCTGGCTGACCATAACCGCGCCGCCAGGGAACTGCTTAAGGATCTGGACGACTGGCGCCAACGTCACGCCGCCGACCGCAGCGCTTACAAACGCCTGGCTCGCAGCCGCCATGGCCGGATTGGCGAGGAGAGTTAGAGAATCCGTACTTCGCCGTCGTGTTCCAGGGATTGGACCTGGTCACATTCGGCCAGAGACTCCACCTGATCGGCCTCGATGGTGCCGCATACGGCGTGGATGCTTTCTATCACCCGATAGACCTTAAGCCCTCGGCGTTCCAGTTCGGTGGTGTCGGTGCCTGGCTCGACCGTGACAATGACCGGAATCTGTAAATTGGCGTGGTCGCGGTGGGCTTTTTCCAGTTGCTGGCGCAGTGGATCGTTCAGTTTGGCGTTCATCGTGTTTCTCCGCGAGAGACCCCGTCCTTCAGGGCGGGGAGGGATAGCGGGCACGCCATAGGCGTGCTGTCTTGTGTCGCCTTACCAGGCGCTATACTCAAATGCAAGCCATGAAACAACGCTGGACGTTCCGTTGCTACCCGACCGACGCCCAAGCCCAAGAGCTTGCGCGAACCTTCGGCTGCGTGCGCTACGTCTACAACGGGGGGCTGGAGAGCCGCACCAAGGCGTTTCAGCGTGGCGAGCGAATGGGCTACGCCCAATCCAGTGCGGCGTTGACCGCGCTGAAGCGCCAACCGGAAACGGTCTGGCTGAACGCGGTCTCCTATCGCCGCCAGCAGCAGCGGGTGGCGAAATGGCACGAAAAGATCGCCGATTCGCGCAAGGATACAGCCG
>CAZQXD010000037.1:0-40523 GCA_964597315.1 uncultured Candidatus Competibacteraceae bacterium | reverse complement strand
AGGACACCGGCGGCGGGCCGGGATCTCGGCTGGTAATCGCCACAAGCTCCAGCTTGCCGATACGCCCCGCCCGCATCCCCTCCTGGAGGGTCCGGAAGGTAGGGTCGAAACGACGATTGAAGCCCAAGGCCAGGGGAACGTTACAGCGGTCGACTGTCTCCAGACAAGCATTCACCCGGTTGATGTCGAGATCAATGGGCTTTTCGCAGAAAATCGCCTTGCCCGCTCTGGCCGATGCCTCGATCAAGTCGGCGTGGGTATCGGTAGAACTGGCGATGATGACGGCGTTGACCTCGGGGTCGGCCAAGGCCGTCTCGGTATCGGCGATCTTGGCTCCATAGCGATCCGCCAGGCTCTGGGCTGAAGTCGGATTGACGTCAACGACATAGCGCAGCGTAGCGTTCCCGTGCCGCGCGACGTTGTCGGCATGAACGGCGCCGATCCGTCCGGCGCCGAACTGACAAATGTTGAGCATAGAATTTACCTCTCGGTGGCTGAATCAGTGGTTGGATCAGGCATCGGCGGAGCGGGAAAAAGCGGCACGAAAGCGCAACAGGGCCAGTTCGTCGTCCCCGGACGCCCAGGCTTCCAGACCAACCGTGCCCCGGAAGCCAATATCCTCCAGGGCTTTGGCGATCACGGGATAGTTGATTTCGCCGGTGCCGGGTTCGCAGCGCCCTGGAACATCGGCAACCTGGATCTCCCCGATCAGCGGCCCCGCCCGGCGCAGTCGTGATGGGAGCGATCCACGACGGGAGGGATGAGGGGACACTCAATGGTGAGGCGTCACCTTTTCCGACTCATGGTGCAGACCCTCGGCCAAGGCATGTTCCGCCGCAGCCGCGGCTTCCAGAGTAGAGCTGTGTTCGCCCTTGGCCCGGGCCTCGTCGGTACGGGAGAACTCCTCGATCTCGGCCGAGAGTTCGTCCATTTCCTGGCCGCCCGCCATCATCCCCAGCACGTCTTCGCGGCTCACCTCGCTCTTGGCGAAAGTGCCGTAGCTGGTGCCCCGCTTCAGAATCGTGAAGGCATCCCCCACCGGATAGGCGTGGTGGACGTTATGGGTAATGAAGATGACCGCCAGACCCCGGGCCTTGGCCTGGGCCACATAACGCAACACCACGGCCGCCTGCTTGACGCCCAGAGCCGACGTTGGCTCGTCCAGGATTAACACCTTGGCGCCAAAGTACACCGCCCGGGCGATGGCCACACACTGGCGCTCGCCCCCCGAGAGGGTACCCACGGCCTGGCCCGGGTCGCGTACATCAATGCCGATCTTGGCCATCTCCTCCTTGGCGATGCGATTGGCCTTGGACCAGTCCACGATTTTGAGGTACTTATAGACCCCCGCGCCGTCCTTGAGCGGCTCGCGACCCATAAAGAAGTTGCGGGTGATACTCATCAAGGGAATCATCGCCAGATCCTGGAACACCGTGGCGATGCCGGCATCCAGGGCGCCCGAGGGCGAGTCGAACAGGATTTCCTGGCCGTCAACAAGCATCTTGCCCTCGCTGGGCTGGTGTACCCCGGACAGGGTTTTAATCAGAGTGGACTTGCCAGCGCCGTTGTCCCCTAGCAGGCACATCACCTCGCCGGCGTTTACCTTCATGGAGATACCATGGAGGGCGACCACGGTGCCGAAGTATTTGCTGATATTTTGCACTTCGATAACGGGCGTTGTCATCACTTGCCTCCGGTGGCCTGCTTGCGGATGTAATTGTTGAAGATCACCGCGATCAGTGTCATCGCGCCCAGGAACACCTTGAACCAGTCAGTGTTGACGCCGGTGTAGAAGATGCCCATCTGCACGGTGCCGAAGATCAACGCCCCGAGAGAGGCGCCGATGGCCGAACCGTAGCCGCCAGTCAGCAGCGCCCCGCCGATAACCACCGCGATGATGGCTTCGAACTCCTTTAATAAGCCCCGCTGCACATCCGCCGAGCCGGCGTCCAAGACCTGGATCGCGGCCAGCAGCGTGGCGGCCGCCGCCGTGCAAATGAACAGAACGATCTTGACCCGGGCCACTGGAACGCCCACATTGCGCGCCGCGTTGGGATCGCCCCCGCAGGCGAAGATCCAGTTGCCGAAGCGGGTCTTGAGCAGCACCCAGGTGGCAACCAGGGTGATGATGATCCACCAGATGATGGACATGGGGATGCCGCTGACGACGGGGGCGCCGGTGCGCAGCGTGTCGATCATCCCCACATCAGCCATCCAGGTGAACAGCCACTCGCCCTTGGGATCGCTGATCAGCCAGGCCAGCCAGTCGCCCTCGGCCAGATCCTTGAGACCCGAGACCTGAGTGCGCCCGGTGATCAGACGGGTAAAGCCGATGGTCAAGCCCCGCAATATAAACAGAAAACCCAAAGTAACGATAAAGGACGGCAGACCGGTCTTGATCACCAGATAGCCGTTGCACCAGCCCACCAGGGCCGCGAAGGCGAAGGCCAGCAGGATGCATAGCCAGATCGGCCAGCCCCACATGGCGGCGGGAATGGCGATGACCATGCCCGCCGCGCCGATCATTGAGCCGATGGACAGATCGAACTCGCCGCCGATCATCAGCAGGGCCGCAGCCACGGCGATGATGCCCAGTTGCGCCGAGACCTCCAGAAAGCTGACGATGCCCCGGGCGCCGAACATACCGCTGCCGGCGGCCACGATGCCGAAGAAAACAAAGACCAGAATGACGCCGGCCACGGCGCCCAGCTCGGGCCGGTGCAGGGCCTTGGTTAGCAGGCTCACTTGGCGCAGGCGTTCGTCATTCGATGTCGGTTTTGCTGCAGTTGCATTAGCCATGATGGATTGCTACCCCCAGATTATTGGGGGCCCGTGTCCCGGGCCCCTCGTGCCTAGCGAATGCCCTTCTTGCTCAACTCAATGACTTGCTCGGCGTTTTCCTGGGTCACAAACCCGGGCCCGGTTTGCACGTCGGCGCCCGGCATCAACAGGTATTTGTTGTACAGGGCCAAAAACACCACGGGTAGATAGCCCTGCATGTATTGCTGCTGATCGATGGCGAAGGCCATCTTGCCTTTGCTCAGGGCACCCAGCACCGCCGGCGAGAGGTCGAAGGTGGCGATTTGAACCGCTTCGAGCAGCCCCTGTTCCTCGACTGCGGCGACGGCAGGCTCGGCGCCCACGGTGCCGACGACCAGGATGCCGCCGACGTCCGGGTTTTTGGTCAGATAGGCGGAGACGGCATTACGAATCTCGGTGGGGTCTAGGCTGGTGGCAAGCTGTTCCACCGAACCCCCCAGGCCGTCCGAAAAGCCCTGGCAGCGCAGGTCCAAGGCAACGTTGCCTTGCTCATAGTTGACGCACACGCCCGAGGTCACGCCCGCTGCCTTCATCCGCTCGCCGGCCCCTTTGCCGGCTTCGTACTCTCCCTGCCCCACATGGACAAGCGCCCCCAGTTCCCGGGCCACGTCGCTGCCGGAGTTCAGGGAGACTACGGGAATGCCGGAATCGACCGCCATGCGGATCGCGTCACCCAGGCCCTCGGCGTCGGGAATCGACACCGCCAGCCCATCGGGATCGGTGGCTATAGCCGCTTCGATCAGTTGGGCCATACGGACCATGTCAAACCGATCGGGCGCCCGGTAGTCAACGGTGATGCCCATGTCCTGGGCGGCCTGGTCGACGCCGTTTTTGACCACTGACCAGAACGGGTCGGCCGCCTGACCGTGGGTAACGACCACGATGCGGGTATCTTGTGCGACAGCGGTTCCGCAGGCCACGGTGGCGGCGGTCAGCAGTGCCAAAGTGAATTTTTTCATTTTAATCTCTCCTCTCCTGACAAGTTGTTGTAAAAAAATTATTGGTCTTATTTCGCCTGTTCCTCACCAGGCGAGCCAGTTGTGGGTGGGATCGTTACAGAACTTCCAGGTCCGCTTGGGACCGGCCATGACATTCATGTAGTACAACTCGTAGCCGGGGGCGGCGGCGCAGACGTGATAGCCCTTGGGCACCAGCACCACATCGCCGTCGTGTACGGTCATCACCCCCTCGGGGGAATCGTTATGCTCGTACACCCGCTGAAAGGCGAAGCCCTTGTCCGGCTTGACCCGGTGGTAATAGGTCTCCTCCAGGTAAGCCTCATTGGGCAGATCGTCCCGGTCGTGCTTGTGAGGCGGGTAGGTAGACCAGTTGCCCGCAGGGGTGAACACCTCCACCATCAGCAGGCTGTCGGCAGGCTCCTTCTCCGGCAGGATGTTATGGATCGTGCGATACATATTGCCCGAACCCCGATCCATGACCTCCACCTGTTCCGGCGCGATCAGCCGCGCCGGATAGTTGCCCTTGCCCGGCGCGGTGCCCACGGCGATTTCCACATCGGTCAGGGCCTCCACCTCGTAACGCTCGTCGTTAGGGACATAAACCGAGGTGGAGGGCGTCTTTTCGAACACATCCATGCGTCCGCCGAGATTATCCCAGCCCGCCTGCCCGGTACGGATATTGGCTTTGCCGGTAACCAGCACCACGCAGGCCTCCCGGTCGCCGGTCTCCCGGGTCAGGGTCTGGCCCTGCTTGAGGTGGTAGACCTCGAAACCCACGTAGGTCCAACCGGCGGATTCGGGCGTGATACGGTGAACGGCGCCTTCGGCGTTCGGCTGTTGCCGGGGAACGACTAGGTCGGACATGATCAGGTCTCCTATTTCATCGTCGGCATGACGAAGTCGGCACCCGCCCGAATCCCGGTAGGCCAGCGAGTGGTGATGGTCTTGAGCTTGGTGTAGAAGCGCACCCCCTCCGGCCCGTGCATGTGATGATCGCCGAACAGGGACGCTTTCCAGCCCCCGAAGCTATGGAAGGCCATGGGCACCGGGATGGGCACGTTGATGCCCACCATGCCCACCTGGATGTTGTGGGCGAAGGCGCGGGCGGAGTCGCCGTCGCGGGTGAAGATGGCGGTGCCGTTGCCGAACTCGTGGCGGTTGATCAGGTCCACCGCCTCGCCGTAATCCCGGGCCCGCACCAGGCACAGCACTGGCCCGAAGATCTCCTCCTTGTAGATACGCATCTCGGGGGTAACCCGGTCGAACAGGCTGCCGCCGATGAAAAAGCCGCTCTCAAAGCCCGGCTGTTTCATTTTGAAAGGTCGCCCGTCCACCACCAGGTCGGCGCCTTCCTCCACCCCCAGATCCACGTATCCCCGCACCCGGTCCAGATGCTGACGGGTTACCAGTGGTCCCATTTCCGCGGTTTTGTCGGTGCCCGGGCCGATCTTCAGGTCCTTGAGCCGCTCGGCCAGGCGCTCGCGAAGTTCATCGGCGGTTTTGTCGCCCACCGCCACCGCCACGGAAATGGCCATGCAGCGCTCGCCGGCGGAGCCGTAGGCGGCCCCCATTAGCGCGTCCACCGTCTTTTCCATGTCCGCGTCGGGCATCACCACCATATGGTTCTTAGCCCCGCCCAGGGCCTGCACCCGTTTGCCGTGGGAGGCCCCGGTGGTGTAGATGTAACGGGCGATGGGTGTGGAGCCAACAAAGCTCACCGCCTGGACATCGGGATGGGCCAGCAAGGCGTCCACCGATTCCTTGTCGCCATTGACCACGTTGAACACGCCATCGGGGAAACCCGCCTCTTTCATCAGATCAGCATAGAGCAGCGGCGCCGAGGGGTCGCGCTCGGAGGGTTTTAAAATAAAGGTATTGCCGCAGGCCAGGGCCACCGGAAACATCCACATGGGCACCATGGCCGGGAAGTTGAACGGGGTGATGCCCGCCACCACTCCCAAGGGCTGGCGCAGGGAGTGACTGTCGATATTGGTGCCGATATTCTCAGTCATCTCGCCCTTCAGCAGGTGCGGGCCGCCGCAGGCGAACTCCACCACTTCCAGGCCCCGGGTCACCTCACCCAGGGCGTCGGAGTGTACCTTGCCGTGCTCGGCGCTGATGATCTCCGCCAGCCTGTCGGCGTTTTTCTCCAGCAGGTCCCGAAACCGGTTCATGATCCGGGACCGGCGCAGGGGGCTGAGTCCCGCCCAGTTTGGAAAGGCTTCCCGGGCGATGCCGACCGCCCTGTCCACTTCTTCGTTGGTGGCCAGGGGCACCCGGGCGGCGACCTGGCCGGTGGCGGGATTAAAGACATCGCTGAAGCGACCGCTGGCGCCGTCGACCCGCTGGCCGTCGATGTAATGTTGCAGAGTATCGGTCATTACGTAGTCCTCATAATCAATGGCTGTAATAAGGTCGGCGTTGCCCGCCCCGGAAATGCATAAGGTTAGAGTCCGATCCGCTCCACGATCCGTTGCAGATGCCGGTAGCCCTGGGTGGCATAGGTGAGGGGATGGGCCTTGGTCGGGTCCTGCTCGGCCTCCACCACCAGCCAGTCTCCCTGGTAGCCGGTGTCCTTGAGGGCGGTCAGAATAGCCTCGAAGTCCAGGTCGCCGTCGCTGGGAACAGTAAACACGCCGTCCACCACCGCGTCGATAAAGCTGCTGTCCCGGGCCTTGACTTGTTCTAGCCGTTCCAGGCGCACGTCTTTGCAATGGACATGGCAGATGCGCGGGCCATGGCTGCGAACCAGGGCCAGGGGGTCGCCCCCGGCATAGGTGATATGGCCGGTATCCAGCAGCAGACCCACAGCATCGCCGGTGTGCTCCATCAGCCGGTCCACCTCTTTTTCGATTTCCACTATCGTGCCCATGTGGTGGTGAAAGGCCATGCGCACGCCTTTTTCCAGCATGTGTTCGGCCACCTGGGTGATCCGCTCACCGTATTCCGGCCAGCGGCTGGGGTCCAGGCGGGGACGCCGGGACACTGGCACGTCCCGCTGGCCCTGTACGGTGCCGCTGCCCTCGGCGAATACCATCACCGTGCAGCCCATGGCCGCCAACAGGTTCAAGTGATCCCGCACCGCCTCGATCTCCTCCTCAGCGGAGCGGTTGAGCAGGTCGGCGCTGTACCAGCCGGAGATCAGGACCAGTCCGTGCCGGTCCAGAATGGGGCGCAGCTGTTCCGGATCCTTGGGGAACTTGCCGCCCATCTCGGTACCGGCGTAACCCGCCTGGCGGGTCTCGGACAGGCACACATCCAGGGGTGTGTCGCCACCCAGTTCCGGCAGATCGTCGTTGCTCCAGGCGATAGGGTTGGTGCCGATGCGAACGGTCATGGCGGGTATCTCCTAGGAACGTTGAGTGGATTTGGCTTTCTCGTAACCTTGGCGGGCGCTTTGCACCTGTTCGCGCTGGGAGACCTCCGGCACCGGCACGTCCCACCAACTGCCGCCGGCCTTGGTGGTGGGCAGGGGGTCGGTGTCGATAACCACGGCGTAGGTCTGGTCGGCCTGGCGGGCCCGTTGCAGGGCCTGTTCAAGTTCGGCGATGCCGGTGACCTTCTCGGCCGTCGCCCCCAGGGAGGCCGCATGGGCGACGAAATCCACCGCCGGCGCCTGTTCGGCATTGAGGCAGTCCCGCAGCAGATTGTTAAAGGGCGCACCGCCACAGGCCTGCTGGAGGCGATTGATGCAGCCATAACCCCGGTTGTCCAGGATCACCAGAATGAGCTTTTGCCCGTGCATCACCGAAGTGGCGATCTCGGAATTGAGCATCAGATAGCTGCCATCCCCGACCATGACGAAGACTTCCCGATCCGGCAGGGCCATCTTGACCCCCAACCCCCCGGCGATCTCATAGCCCATGCAGGAATAGCCGTATTCCAGGTGATAGCCCTTGGTGTTGCCGGTGCGCCACAGCTTATGGAGTTCTCCGGGCAGTCCCCCGGCGGCGCACACCACCACGTCTCTCTCGTCCGCCGCCCGGTTGACGGCGCCCAGCACCTGGGCGTCCGTGGGCAGGGCCACGTCGTCGGCAGCCGTCGCCTGATTTACCTCGGAATTCCAGGCGGCGGTGAGCTTGCGACCGTGTTCCAGCCAGCTACCGGAGGCCCGCCAGTCACCTAGGGCGGCGTCCAGTTCTTCCAGGCCCCGGCGGGCATCCCCCACCAGGGAGGTCGAGCCATGCTTGATGGCGTCAAAGGCGGCGGCGTTGAGGTTGATGATTCTGAGCTTGGGGTTTTGGAATACGCTTCGGGAGGCGGTGGGGAAATCCGCCAGGCGGGTGCCCACGGCCAGCACGACATCCGCTTCCCGGGCCAGGGCATTGGCCGAAGACGAGCCAGTCACCCCGAGGCTGCCCAGGTTGTTGGGATGATCCCAACGCAGCACCCCCTTGCCGGCCTGGGTTTCGGCCACCGGCAGGTTGTGGTCCTCCACGAAGCGCCGGAAGGTGTCGGTGGCCAGGGCGTAATGCACCCCGCCACCGGCCATCAGCAGGGGTTTTTGGGACTGCTTTAAGGCCGCCACAGCCTGGGCCAGCTCTCCGGGATCGACGCCCGGACGGCGTGGCCGGTGTACTCGGCTTGCAAAGAAATCCTCCGGGTAGTCGTAGGCCATGGCCTGCACGTCCTGGGGCAGGCTCAGGGTGACCGGCCCGCAATCGGCCGGATCCGTAAGCACCTGCATGGCCCGGGGCAGGCTGGCCAGCAGTTGTTCGGGCCGGGTGATGCGGTCCCAGTAGCGGGACACGGGCCGGAAGCAGTCGCTGGCGCTGATGGTGGGGTCGCCGTAGTCCTCCACCTGCTGTAGCACCGGGTCTGGCCCTCGGGTGGCGAAAGTGTCCCCCGGCAGCAATAGCACCGGCAGGCGGTTGACATGGGCCAGGGCTGCGGAGGTGACCATATTGGTGGCGCCCGGGCCGATAGAGGTGGTGCAGACCATCATCTGCCGCCGGTCCATGGACTTGGCGAAGGCGATGGCGGCGTTAGCCATGCCCTGCTCATTGTGGGCTCGGTAGGTGGGGATCGCCTCCCGCTGGGCGTACAGGGCCTCTCCAAGACCGGCGACATTGCCGTGGCCGAAAATGGCCCACACCCCGGCGAACAAGGGTTTCTCCGCGCCGTCGATCTCGGTTTTCTGGGCGATCAGGTAACGCACGACGGCCTGGGCCGCAGTCAAGCGTACAGTGGACATGGTATCGAGTCTCCTAAAGAGCGTGTCAGCGTGTGCTGGCCTGCTGCCAGAGGCGGATCATGCGCAGGTAATTGTCGGCGATGGCCGCGATAAGGCCCGGGTCGTCCAGTTCGCCCTTCATCCAGGCGCGGCTGGGACCGGCGAAAATGGTGCGACCCACCATAAAGCCCTTGCACCAGGACTGGCCAGCGGCGTTCTGGAAGCCCTGCTTGAGTTCCTCCTCGGGAGCGTCCAGACCCAGCAGCACCACGCCCCGGCAGTGGGGATCGTTGTTGTCGATCTCGGCGCCGATATGGGGCCAGGCCTCCCGGCTGGGGGAGGGCAGCTTCCACCAGTCAGGGTAGACGCCCAGTTCGTAGAAACGGGCCATGGCCCGGGCCAGGGTGTGTTGATCGATGGCGCTGCCCTTGGGGGGAATCACCTCCAGCAGCAACTCATGGCCACTCAGGCAGCAGGCCTCGAACAGATCCACCACCTTACGTTCCTGGGTGTTTTTCATGGCCTGGTCATCGTCCGGATGGTAAAAGGTCAGGCACTTGACCACATGCTCCTCGGGCCAGGCGCGCAGGATGCCGACCAGATTATTGCCGGGTTCGAATTCCAGGGGCCGAGAGCCGGGCAGCTCCACCGGCCGGCCGATCCACCAGCCCTGGCCGGTGAGATCTTCCAGCACCGTCTGGCCAAAGCGGCTGTCGGCGAGAATGCCCGCCTTGCCCTCGATGCCAGCCTCGGTGGCGGCCCGGTAGCCGCCCTGCATGATCAGACCTTTGAGATAGGGAATACGTTGGGGATCGGCGCCGGTCTCCCGGGCCATGTCCTCGAACTGACTGCGGTGGTCGAAGGCCAGAACATTGACCTCCGGCCACTGCCGACGGCGGGTGGTGGCCCGGTGCAGGTAGTTCAGGCGGGCGTCCAGATCCGGTCGGGGCACCGATTCGGCCCGGGCAAGATAATCGTCCAGTTCCACCTTGGTGGGCATGGCCGGGGTGCAGCCGTGGCGGGACACCACCAGGGCCCCGCAGGCATTGGCGTAACGCAGGCTCTGTTCCCAGGACTCGCCGTTGATCCAGCCCCGCAGCAGGCCGCTCATAAAGGCATCCCCGGCCCCCAGCACATTGAGGACCTCCACCCGCACGCCCCGCACCGTGATCCCATCGTCCAGATTATCGGGGATGGCCCCGGGGAACACGCTAGCCCCCAGGGGGCCGCGTTTGCAGACCAGGGTGGCGTCGCTCAGCTCCCGGATACGGCGTAGAGCCCGCACCGTGTCCTCGCTGCCCCCGGCGATATGCAGCTCCTCCTCGGTGCCCACGATCAGATCGCACAGGGGCACGATGGATTGCAGATGGGCACTCACCGTGTCCGAGGCCACATAGCGCTCCTCCCCCAGGCCCCTGCCCGTCAGGCCCCACAGTACCGGACGGTAATCGATATCGAGGGCCACCTGGGCGCCGTTGCGCCGAGCATAGTCCATGGCCACCCGGCAGACGGCATCGGTCTGGGGGGTGGAGAAGTGGGTGCCGGTGATGACCAGAGCCTTGCTGGAGGCGATAAAGTCCTCGTCGAAATCCTCGGCCTTCAGCCCCATATCCGCGCAGTGCTCCCGGTAGAAGATCAGCGGGAAGGTCTCCCGGTCCTTGATGCCGAGAATCACCAGGCCGGTGAGCCGCTCTGGATCGGTGACCACGTGACTGACATCCACCCCGTTATGGGCCAGGGCCTCGCGCACAAAACGGCCCATATGTTCGTCGCCGACCCGGGTTAACATGGCGGAGCGCAATCCCTGCCGGGCGGTGCCGGCGGCGATGTTGCCGCTGGAGCCGCCCAAATACTTGGCGAAGCTGGTCATGTCCTCGAGACGGCTGCCGATCTGCTCTCCATATAAATCGACGGCGGCGCGTCCAAGGCAGATCACGTCGAATTTGCGTTCGGTCATGTCAGGTTTCCTCGATGTAGGCCCTGCGGTTTCCGGAGCGATAGAACGCGGCCCACGTGTCAGGAGGGTTTGGTGGCAAAGGTCAGCGGGAGATCGCTAGACCGGTCAGTTCCAAGAATAGAAATTGATTTCTCAAACACAACATAAATAAAAATAAAATTCCGATCTAAAATAATAATTCCATGTCGGCTCCGATATGCTTTGGCGTTTTTTGAAGACCAGCAGCGTCGGCTAATCCGGTTCAAAGACGGCGGGTGGATACCCCCTCGGCCAGGCGGTCACTACCCCTGACCGCCAGCCATTTTCCGGATTCGGGATTGCGCTTCGAGGCGCAGCCGGGTATGCGCGGCCAGAGCCTGGGTCAGACACAGCATGGCGGTGAGGGTCGGAAAGCCGTGTACCTCCGGTTCATGGACCTCCAGACTCACTGCCGCAAGGCCGGTGATCGGGCTGATGGGACCGTCGGTGAGTACGATCACCGACGCGCCCCTGGCGGCGGCACGGCCTACCAGTTCGGTCGTTTCCAGCGCGTAAGGCGGAAAGCTCACGGCCACCAGCACGTCGCCATCAGACATACCGCCAGCGTGTTGCTGTAGCATGCCGCCGACGCTATCCAGGAGATGAACGTGGCGCTCCAGGTGGGTGAGCGCATGAGCCAGGTAGGCCGCCACGGGAAAGGAGTAGCCCTGCCCGACGACGTACACGTTCTGTTTTTCCACCAGCAGTGTCACTGCCCGCTCCAGACGTGCGGGTGAAACATTGCGCAACCGGCCTTGCAGTGACTCGCCGCCGCCGACCAGTATCGCCTCCAGCACAGTGGAGGCCGTCGGCGCCGGCGACTCTGCCGACGCCGATTCGTATGGCCACAACTGTGCGACCTGCCTGTCGGGCAGGTTGTCGCCCAAAGGCAGGCGAAACACGGCCTGCATGTCGCTGAAGCCCCGGTAGCCGATGGCCTTGGCGAAGCGAATCATGGCGGACGGCGGGACGCCGATCCGGCTGGCGATCATCGTGATGGTCTGCAGCGCTATTTCGTTGGGATGCTCCAGCGCGAAGCGGGCGATCTGTTGCAACCGATGGCTCAGATTGGGACGCCGCGCAATGATTTCGTTGCACAAGGCCGGAAAATCACGGGGTGGCTTCTGCACGTTCGTCTGCCTCTTCATCAAAGCCGTTGCCGAACCGGTGGGGCCGGACCGCAGGTGGTGGTTTGTCTCTTCTACAAAATGATTCCACCGCGAGGTCTGCCTCTCTTGCGGTTTCCATGAAGAGTCCATATTGTGCGAACACTTTATTAGAAAATAAATTCTAAATCAAATTAGAATTAAAAAAAAATTCTGTTTTTTGGTATACCAATTAGCCCAAATAAATAGTGCATGCTAGCCCTGCAACGCTGCACTTGAGGAGGCTGCAAGCGCGGTTACAGGAGCCGAGCGGCTTTGGCGGCTACGGCGAAATCCAGCACTGGTTGGCCGAACACTGGGGGGAAGAGATTTCCTACGCCCAGGTGCATCGGCTGGTGTACCGGCGCTTGAAGGTCAAGCTTAAGCCCCCGCGCCATCCCCAAAAAACATCGCCGCCGCGACGATTTTCCCGCAGCGCCTCCAGCGAGGGGTAGCGGCCTTGGGGAGCTTTGGGCGGGTGACCGCAGAGCAGGCCGTGCGCTTGTTTTGTCAGACAGCTTTTTGGACGAACACTTAGCATCAGTTTTCGTTCCGCTGATCATCAGCCCCTAGACCCGCCAATGTTGCTTCCAAGCGGTTACGCTCGGTCGCGGCGGTTCTGAGTTTCCCTCGAAGATTCTCGATCAACCGGATCTGGGCGGTCATGCGCCGCTCCCCGGTGTCCAGGGTTTCCCGTAGTGAGTTCCGTAGCGTATCTAGGTCGGCCTCCAAGGCGCGACAACGTTCCCGGGCCGTGGCCAGTTCCACTGCCTGCCGCTGCATGGCCTGTTGGCCACGAAGCGCCTGTTCTTCCATAGCCCGGCATTGCTCGGCGGCCGATCGGCGTTCGGTGTTCCGCTCGGTACGCAACTGGTCGATAATCTGAAGCAGGCGGGACTCGGCGTCCTCGCCACGCTGGCGCTCCACATTCAGCCTCTGCTCGGCTTCTGCGGCCTGCCGTTGCGTGTCTTCCCGCAGTTGTTGGCGGGCCGTTTCCAGACGCTCCACCTGGGTCTGGGCTTGCGTCCGGGCTTCTTTCATGGCCTGGTCGGCCCGCATGGCTCGCTCCTCGGCCTCGGTTATGGCCTGTTCGGCCCGGGCGCGGCGCTCCCGTTCCAGCAGCAGATCCCGATCTAGGCGTCGTAGCTGATCGCGGGTTTCCACCAGAGTGCGGCGCAGGGACTCCCCGTCGGCCAGGGCCTGATCCCGGTCCGCCAGGGCGCGATCCCGCTGCTCCAGGGCCTGCGCTGCCTCGGCGCGAGCCGTTTCTCGGACTTGCCGATAAGCGTCATCGGCCTGTTCAACGGCAGTTTTCCAAAATACCTCCACGGCGTCCATGAGGGTTTCCGGTACGGCGGGGGGGAGGGGCGTCGGGTGGGACAGTTCCGCCTGTTCCTGCCGCCAGCGTTTTAGATAACCGGCGATGGTGGAGTAGCTGCCCGTTCCCAGATGCTCCCGTACCCGTTGAATGGAGGGATGCTCGCCGCGATCCCGCAGGGCCAGGGCCGCACTTTTAACATCTTCATAGGTGATCCCAGGTCTGGACATCTGAGTATTAACGTAATTACGTATTATGTATTATACAGTACGATATAAATATATTAATCACGATTATCACCATTATCATGAATCAGGTGCTTACGAGCCTCTAAACCAGGCGTTGATAGGCGTGGACAGACACCCCCGAACGGCTACTTGACCCCGCAGCGCCGTGGTTTATGAACCGCCTCTGGAAATAGGCTCACCAAAGCGGAAAAGCGAAAAGAAGGAGGCGCGCGCGCTTGCCGAACAAAACTTGGACCAGATGAGATAAGGACGGGCAGAACAAGGACTAGAAGGGCAAAAACCGTTTTCACGCTTGCTTGAGGGTGGACTAAACTTAACGCCGACAATGATCTATAGTGCGGCGCGATTTAGCAAATAACACCAACACGAGGAGGGTAATAAAGCCATGGTTCAGCAACTCCGAGGGCCCAAGTCTGGCCTGGTGCATTCCACTATCCATACGGTGACTATGGAACACCCTTGGAAGTGGCTGGAGGCAGGCTGGCGGGATATTACGAAGACCCCGATCTCCAGTATTCTCTATGGGCTGATTTTTGTGGTTATGGGCTACAACATCACGGCGATGTTGGGCACGGAATTTCATATGGCCTTGACCTTGGCCACGGGTTTTCTACTGGTCGGCCCGTTTGTGGCCATCGGTCTTTACGAACTCAGCCGGCGTACTGAGGAGAACATGCCTAACGGCCTGGGTTATGCCCTGACCGCCTGGCGAGGCAACACCGTGGCGGTGCTTTTCTTCGGCGCTATCCTGGGTATTCTGATGGTCACTTGGGGTCGGCTGGCCTCGCTCATTTATGCCCTGACCATCGCCGGAGTCGGCACTAGCCTGAGCGAGAATCCGGAAATGTTGTTCTTTTCGGGCGACGGCCTGACATTCCTGGTGGTGTTCACCCTGGTGGGCGCGGTACTCGCGGTGCTTGTGTTCTCCATCAGCGTGGTTTCCATTCCCATGTTGTTGGATCGGCGCTGTGATTTTCTCACCGCCGTGGCCACTAGTCTCGTGGCGGTTCAGAAAAACCCACTGCCCATGGTGTTGTGGGCGTTTATTATCGTGGCCTTTTCCGCCCTAGGGTTGGTCACCTGGTACATCGGGCTGGCCGTCACCATGCCCCTGATCGGCCACGCCACCTGGCATGCCTATAAGGATTTAGTGGCCTGAGACCTGGGATGGACTCAACAAGATTGCCCCTCCCTCTGGAAAAGCTGCCTATCCCCGCCGCCCTGGATGGGCGGAGTGGCGTCAATCGAGCGCCATTGGGGGTAGTGCGGCAATTGGCCGCCGATGACGATCTGTCCGCCATCCGCGCCTGGTTGGGTGAGTACGCAAACTCTCCCCACACCCAGCGTCATTACCGCAAGGAGGCCGAGCGGCTACTGCTATGGGCGCTGTTGGAGCAAGGTAAGCCCCTATCGGGACTGGCGCGCGAAGACCTGGTGGCCTATAAATCCTTCCTGGCGGATCCTCGCCCTCGGGAACGCTGGTGCGGCCCGCCAACACCTCGTCTGAGTCCTGGCTGGCGGCCATTTCGGGGACAGTTACGCCCCGATAGCCAAAGAACGGCCTTGCTGGTTATCAATTCCTTGTTCTCCTATCTGGTCATTGGCGGCTATCTGGCCGGCAATCCGTTGGCTTTGGAGCGTCGCCGACAACGCTATTCTAGGGTCGCTGAAAGCGTGGAGCGGTATCTGGAGCGGGAGCAATGGCGTAGCCTGTTGGAAACCGTGGAGGAATTGCCCCGGGCCGATGAGCGTCAGCGCCAGCGGTATGAGCGATGCCGCTACTTACTGGCCTTGCTGTATCTGCTCGGTCCCCGGGTGGGAGAGCTGGCCAACCACACCATGGCCAGCTTCCGGCTGATCCGCGGTCGGTGGTGGTGGTGCGTCATCGGCAAGGGGGAGAAGCCGGCCCGGGTGCCCGTCAATCGGGATATGCTGGAGGCCCTGAGCCGATACCGCCGCTGTCACGGCCTTAGCCCCTTTCCAGAACAGGACGATACCACCCCTCTGGTACTCAGCCTGGACGGTCGCGCTGGCATAGGCGCTAATATGATCTATCGGGTGGTCAAGGACTTGCTGGGCCAAGCCGCCGACCGATTAGCCGCCACTGACCCTGATCAAGCTCGATGTCTACGGGGCGCTTCCACCCATTGGCTACGCCATACCAGCCTCAGCCATCAGGCCGCGGCCGGTATCGAGCTGTTGCATTTACAGCGCAATGCCCGTCACAGCAAACTTGAAACCACCGGGTTGTACCTGCACACCGAAGAAGAACGCTGGCACGAAGCCATGGAACAGCATCGACTTAAACCCTAAAAAAAACCGCCCTCCATGGAGGGCGGTTTTTCTTTCAGCCTGTGCTGATTAACGTTCCACGCACATGGCGATGCCCATGCCGCCGCCGATGCACAGAGTCACCAGACCTTTGTTGGCGTTACGGCGCTGCATCTCAAAGAGCAGGGTAATCAGCACCCGGGTGCCCGAGGCGCCGATGGGATGGCCCAGGGCAATGGCGCCGCCATTGACGTTGACCTTGGAGGTATCCCAACCCATATCGGCATTCACCGCGCAAGCCTGGGCGGCAAACGCCTCATTGGCTTCCACCAGGTCCAGATCGGCCACGCTCCAACCGGCTTTCTGCAAAGCAGCCTGGCTGGCGGGAATGGGACCGGTGCCCATGATGGCGGGATCGACCCCGGCAGTAGCCCAGGAAGCGATACGGGCCAGGGGAGTGATGCCCCGTTTGTTGGCTTCTTCCTCGGTCATCAGCACCACGGCCGCAGCGCCGTCGTTAATGCCCGAGGCATTGCCGGCGGTGACGGTGCCGGTCTTGCTGAACGCCGGACGCAACTTGGCGAGGGATTCCGCAGTGGTGCCGTGCTTCGGATACTCGTCACTGTCCACCGTAGTCTCGCCCTTGCGGGTCTTGATGGTGACGCCGGTGATCTCATCCTTGAAGCGGCCCGCTTTTTGGGCGGCTTCGGCCTTCTGTTGGGAAGCGGCGGCAAACTCGTCTTGCTGTTCCCGGGACAGGTCCCATTTCGAGGCCACATTCTCGGCGGTGGTGCCCATATGGTAACCATTAAAGGCGTCCCACAAGCCATCCTTGATCATGGTGTCCACATATTGCAGAGGCCCCATTTTGACGCCGTTGCGCAAATGGGCGCAGTGGGGCGACAGACTCATGCTCTCTTGGCCTCCGGCCACCACAATGCTGCTGTCGCCACAGGTGATGGCCTGCCAGCCCAAGGCCACGGACCGTACCCCGGAGCCACAAACCTGGTTGATGGTCATCGCGGTGGCTTCCTTGGGGATCTCGGCGGCCACCGCCGCTTGGCGGGCCGGATTCTGACCACAGCCGGCGGTGAGCACCTGGCCCATGATGACTTCGGAAACGTCGGTGGGATCGACCCCACCCCGGCGCAGGGCCTCGACAATAGCGATTTGGCCCAGTTCGGCGGCACTCAGAGAACTAAGACTGCCCAGGAAAGCGCCAATAGGCGTACGGGCGGCGCTAGCGATGACGATATTACTCATGGGGGGCTACCTCCTGTTTCAATTGAGCGGAACGGCCTCAGCCGCTGAAAAACCACATTTCATTTATGGTATATAAAATCAATAACTTCTTATGAATTATAGAACATGGTGACAACAGGCTAGTCTTTGGATGCGGTCCCGGCAAGTCCTGTTTAAGGGTTGATCGAATAAGTTCCTAAATATACTGTGAATCGCTCCGTTGTTCGGATAGAACTGATGCTTGAATAGGGAAGGCGACTATGTATAAAACCATTTTGCTAGCCTATGACGGCTCCGAGGAGGGCAGGGACACCCTCATCATGGCCCCGGATCTGAACCTTTTCCAAGAGGCGCAACTGCATCTGTTGGCGGTCTTGCCTCTGCAATCGGGGATGTCGGCGGTGGTGAGCTGTGCGCCGGACACGTTGTTGCCAGCGGAAACGCGCCATTACCGGTCCAGTCTGGACCAGGCTGTAAATCACTTGACGGCGCGGGGGTTTCAGGCCACTGGCCATCTGGCGTACGGTGAACCTGTGCAGACCATCGCCGCCAAGGCCCGGCTCCTGGAGGCGCAACTGATCGTCCTGGAACACCACTATCGTAGCGCTTTCTCCAGTCGCTGGTGGCGAGGGACAGCGGGCGCGTACCTCATGGAGCAATCCCCTTGTAGCATCTTGGTGGTGGTGGAGCCCCGGGACAGTTAATGCTCTCGCTATCTCAGCCATGCCTGTTATGTTTAATAGGATAGAAATAGCGCTATTGCGGCAACGCGACCTCGAAGGTAGCTACGGTGCATAGTACCCTATTTGTCATTCTCGGCCTGGCTGGGCTGTTGTTCATCGCCAGCTTTCTACTGCCCATCGCTCAGCGGGTCAATTTTCCCTATACGGTGTTGCTGGCGGTGGCGGGTTCGGTCCTGGGCGGGGTGGTCCTGGTCGTGGACGAAGTGCAGGGACTCTGGCTGCTGGGGGATTTTTTCAACGCCCTCGATGAACTGGATATCACGTCCGAGGCCGTCTTTTTTATTTTCTTGCCCACGCTCATCTTCGAGTCGGCTCTCAATATCAGCGCCCGCCATCTCATGGAGGAGATCGGCCCGATTTTACTGCTGGCGGTGCTGGGTTTATTGATCTCTACGGTGGTGGTGGGTGCCTCGGTATGGGCGGTGACCGGGGCAGGGCTGGTAGCCTGCCTGTTGCTGGGCGCCATCGTCTCGGCCACCGATCCGGTGGCCGTGGTCGCTATTTTCAAGGACCTGGGCGCCCCCAAACGGCTAACCATCCTTGTGGAGGGCGAAAGCCTATTTAATGACGCCACTGCCATCGTGCTGTTCACCATTCTGGCGGGTATCCTTTTTGAAGGAGGACAGGCCAGCCTAGGCGGAGCGGTGGGCCAGTTTATCCTGGTGTTCCTGGGAGGTGTGCTGGTGGGGCTGGTCATGGCCTGGATCGCCACATCCATTATCGGTCGGCTGCATAACATGCCACTGATTGAGATTACCCTGACCGTCTGTCTGGCCTATTTTTCTTATCTGTTTGCCGAGCATTATCTGCATGTTTCCGGGGTTATGGCCGTGGTCAGCGCCGGGCTGTTCACCCGTTCCGTGGGCCGTACCAAAGTATCGCCGGCGACCTGGCACGCTTTGCTAGAAACCTGGGAGCAGCTAGGATTCTGGGCCAATTCGCTGATTTTCTTTTTAGTGGGCTTGCTGGTGCCAAAAGTACTGGCGGATTTCCAGGGCCAACACTTGCTGGCTCTGGCGGTGTTGATCGCCTCAGCCTTCGCCGCCCGGGCCTTGGTGCTTTACGGCGTGCTGCCGGCGATGAACCACCTTGGATTGGTCCACCAGGTCAGCCGAGCTTTTCGGACGGTAATGCTATGGGGAGGCTTACGGGGAGCCGTGTCCTTGGCCCTGGCTCTGGTGATTCTTGAAAACCCAGCGGTACCTGAAGAACTCAAGCAGTTTTTCGCTGTTCTAGTCACCGGTTTTGTGTTGTTCACTCTATTTGTCAACGCCACCACCATGCGGCCGTTGCTGAGTTTTTTCAACCTGGACAAGCTGCCCACTATCGACCTGGTCATGCGCAACCGGATCATGGCCTTGTCCTTGTCTCATATTCAGCAGGATCTGGCTTCAGCGGCCCGGGATTACCGTATCGACGAGTCCATTGCCGAGCAGGTGTCAAAAGACTACCAACAACGGTTTGAACAAATTCAGCGGTACCTGGCCGAGAGCGGCGAGTTATCACATCAGGACCTGTTGAGAGCCGGTCTGACCGCCTTAACGACCCGTGAGCATGAGCTGTACTTACAGCGCTTCACCGAGGGGTTGATCGGCGCCCGAATTACCCGTCGGCTGCTGGTCACGGCAGATAATCTACTGGATGCCGTGAAACTGGGTGGCGCCGGAGCTTACCAGGAAGCGGTGGACCAGGCATTGGGTTTCGGTTCTGGATTCCGCCTCGCCCTGATCCTGCATCAGCATTACCACATTGACAAGCTGCTGGCGGACCGCTTGGCCTGTCGGTTCGAGGAACTACGCGCCGTTCAGGCAGTGACACGGGAGCTGATCGCCTACATCCGAGGGCAGGGTGCAACCCTGTTCGGCGAAGCCGTCTGCCAAGAGTTGGTCGCCTTGCTGGAACGCCGATATGAAGCAACCTGGGGTGCGCTGTCGGCGCTGCGCCTACAATTTCCGGCCTATGCCAAAATAGTGCAAACCCGTCACTTGGGTCGGGTGGCCTTGCGCCTGGAAGAAGCCGATTATCAGCGTATGCTGAGCAACAATGTGATCAGTCAAGAGATTTTTGAACACCTGCTGCGAGATCTGGACCGGCGGGCTAGAGAGCTGGATCGGCAACCACCGCTTGACCTGGGCTTGGACGAAAAAGACCTGGTGGCTTTAGTCCCCATGTTTGCCGAACTGAACGAAGGCCAGCTCCGTGAAGTGAGCCAACTGCTCAAACCCCGTTTGGCGGTGCCGGGTGAACTGATCATGCATCCAGGGGAAACGGGAGACGCCATGTATTTTATTTCCTCCGGCGCCGTGGAAATCTCAGCCCGTCCTGAGCCAGTGGAACTAGGCAGCGGCGATTTTTTTGGGGCCATCGCTCTAATTACCCGCAAACCTCGCCAAGTGGGGGCGAAAGCCTTGGGCTATTGTCGGCTGCTGGTTTTGAACGCCAATGATTTCGATCACCTGCTGGATACCCACCCGAACTTACGGCGAACGGTGACCGATACGGTTCATCAGCGCTTGCGGAACTGGTTCGGGGGCGATCAGGAGCAACTCATTAATAAACTACGCTGAATTGGGCTTATTTTAGGCCCGGGCGAATACTTCGCATAATGTATATTATGTTAAATTACCGATCCATTCCACCAAAGCCCTCATGGCAATCGCATGCGCGGCAAATCTTGCCGATGGGCGTTCTCAACCCGCACCCGAAACCAGTGAGACTGATTGACTCTCACGAAATAGATGCCCTGCTCCACATCCTTAACATAGAACATGCCA
Source organism: uncultured Candidatus Competibacteraceae bacterium (assembly GCA_964597315.1). GTDB lineage: Bacteria > Pseudomonadota > Gammaproteobacteria > Competibacterales > Competibacteraceae > CAZQXD01. The sequence goes on along the minus strand of CAZQXD010000037.1, from coordinate 19,855 downwards.
TTTTGGCGGGTATAGGTGCTGGCAAGGGGTTGGCGTTGTGGGTTCCGAGTCCGGTAAAACTCAACCAAGGCATCCGCCACCGGATATATAGCGCTGCGATACCCTGTTGCTTCCACCAGACCCCGGACATCGGTGGCCAATGCCTGGGGAATCCAAGCCATCAGCAGCACAACACTTAGTAGCTTGGCCAATGGGCGCATCATTGCAAACTCTCCTCTACTATTCGATGGGCTGGGCTAATTCATGGGTCCGAAAAGCGCTGGCATCAGCGTAGTGGATATCCACTGGCTTATTGAACACAATAGTTCGTTTTACGCCGTTCCATTCCACCTCCTCTTGGTTTCTGTGCAGGCGGACAATGCCAAAACCGAAGCCAGGTACGTCCAACCGAATCTCATTGTCGGGTTCGTCATGGCCCAGCACCGGCAGGTGCAACTCTAGTGTCTGGCCCACCCTGTGAATATCGGGACGCAGTTTAATGTTAATCTGATCCAGTCGGTTCCAGGCGCTCATTTGATCGATCGGCCCCTGCTCCTCGTCTACCAGGCGCAACGGAATCTTTACGGTCCACACAGAACTGGAGAGCGCATGGATGCTATTGTTGATGTTATCGACGAGGGGTTTTCCCAGCAGCACCACGATCAGATAGGCGGCGAAAGCACCTCCGGTATTGATGGTGATTCCCGAAAGAACGCCTTTGGCGCTAACCCGATTTTTGGGAAACAATCGGTAGATGACCACCGCAGGGATCATGGGGATCAACACATAAAGCAGAAAGGTCATGGTCGTTAAAAATACGGCTTGTAATGACCCGTTCATGGTAGCCTCCGTCGATGGCTGGACGGCAGATGTTGGTTTTCTGGTACCCTTATTGTGCGATCTCCTAGCCTGATTAGCCATGTAAATGGTCCATGGGGCGCGTGTGATATTCACGCTGGGTTGTTGTAATGGTTTGGGTTTGGTATTTGTTTTGTTGTGGATGTTGGTAATACTAAATCAGTTGGTGTTAGCAGGTGGTTTTGGTACATCTAAAAGATGATGATATAAAATAATGGTACCAGGTACTCGGTTGCGTTTTTGGCTTGCTTCCCTGGAAATCCGCTGGCTATCAATCCCGGCCATCTGGCGGGGCGCTTTGTGGATGCTGCTGGCAGGGTTTCTTTTTTCCACCATGGGCGTACTTGTCAAACTGCTGGGCAATCGCCTGGACTCATTTCAAGTAGCGTTTTTCCGCGCCGCCTTCGGTCTGGTAACGGTGCTTCCTTTTGCCCTGTTCGCGGGCTGGTCGGTGTTGCGTACACGCCGCCCGTGGCTGCATGGTTTGCGGGGTTTGCTAGGCGCCGGTGGCATGACCTGCGGGTTTTATTCCCTGACCCATCTGCCCCTGGCTGAGGCCACTGCCTACAGTTTCACCAAACCCCTTTTTCTGGTGCTGTTGGCGGCGCTGTTTCTGGGAGAGAAAATCCGGGCGCGGCGCATCAGCGCCACACTCATTGGCTTTGCCGGGGTACTCATCATGCTCCGCCCTGGCGCTTCCGTGGAACTTGCCGCCTTGGTGGCATTGGTCGGTGCAGCCCTGGTTTCAGCCATCGTGGTGGCCGTGAAACTGCTGTTGCGCACTGATCGACCGGTGACGGTGATGTTCTGGTTCGGGGTTCTGTCCACTCTATTGACGCTGCTGCCCGCCTGGTATGTGTGGATTCCGCCCACGCCCTGGGAATTGCTGCTGCTTATTTCCACTGGCGCCCTGGGCGCTTCGGCCCAAGGGGCCATGGTGCGATCCTATCTGGTGGCGGAAGCCACCGCTATCGCGCCCTTCGGCTATCTGCAACTGGTTTTTGCCGGTTTTTTCGGCTACCTGATTTTCGCTGAGATACCCAGTTTCTGGACTCTGTTGGGCGCCGGCATCATTATCGCTTCGACCTTGTACATCGCCCACCGGGAGGCTCGACTGCAACGGCGGCAAACCGAGAATCCCGTCCCATCCACCACATAAAACGACCCGCCCTCCCCTGGGCGACGACCGGAATGTGACTGGGAATAACCTACACTTTGCACAGATAACTGAGAGGTCACAAGCACATGAAACGCGTACTCGTCATCATCACCCTGTTGCTGTGCCAATCCGCAATGGCGGTGGATACCGCCCCTCCTGAACAGAGCGATGATAGGTATGAAGAGACTACCGTTCTTCGCGAAGTGGAAGAATTCTTCGGCGAAGGAGCCGAGGGATTGGCGGACGTGGTCAAGAAAATATTCCAAGAGCAAGGCCGTCCCAATGCCTTTATCAAGGGCGAGGAAGCTGCCGCCGCCATCGGCGTGGGCGTGCGCTATGGCACTGGCACGCTCCTCATGAAAAACGGCCAGCGTCAGAAAATTTACTGGCAGGGTCCGTCTATCGGCTTTGACCTTGGAGCCAACGCCGTCAAGACCTTCGTATTGATCTATAACCTGGACAGCCCAGCCAAATTGTTCCAACGCTATCCCGGGGTGGAGGGTAGCTTGTATTTCGTGGGCGGGGTGGGCGTGAATTATCTGCAAAGCGGACGAACCGTGCTGGCCCCCATCCGCTTTGGGGTGGGCTGGCGGCAGGGGATCAACGTGGGATATATGCACTTCACCCGGGAAAAATCCCTGAACCCCTTCTAAAACAAACGCCTCCTCCCTGGATGAGAATATCCAGGGAGGAGGCTGTCGGGGTGCGAGCGGCGGGAATCAATACGCCCGCAGGAACTGAACTCGACGGTTGGAGGGATCGGTGGGGGTTGCATCAGCCAACAGTTCCGTCTCACCCTTACCCACCACCCGCAGGCGCTTGGAGCTAATCTGGTAGCGACTAACAAGATAGTCCCTGATCGCCCTGGCGCGGCGCTCAGACAGACGCTGGTTGTACCGATCGCTGCCACTGGCGTCGGTATGGCCTTCCACCACCACGCTCTGACCGGCCACCTCGGGCAGCAGCAGCATCTCGCCCACTTGGTCCAGATACGGTCGGGACTCGGGCAGAATCTCCGTGGAGTTGAAAGCAAACTGAATGGGAAACCCGAAGCCCTGGATTTCGCCGTCTACATCGGCGCTGGCCGGCTCGCTACTCCGGGCGGGGGCTTCATGGGTCGGCGGCGCATCGCTGGCTTTGGCCGGGTCATTATAGCTGGCATATTGGCTTTTGGCGGGCTGACGTTGCTCCTCCACCGGGGTGGCGGCCAGGCGTTCCTGCCCCTGATTGGTAAAGACGATAGCCCGGGTGCGGCCTAGGCGGGACACACGGTCTGGGAACATCATGGTGGCCAGTTCCTCCGCCGATGGGGGAGCGCCCCGAAAAATCGTTACGTTATCGGCCACGGCCTGGCCGCTAATCCCAGCCATCATCGTCAACAGACCGGCGCCGGCAAGAGTACGCAGGAAAAGGTTATTCTTGAAATTGAGCATTTTGAAATTCCTCGGTATGGACGGTCTAAATGGTGGCGCTACACTTCCGAAGCAATACTTATGCCAAAGTATCATTTGGAACACAGTCTCCGACCGCGCCAATACGCCAACCGCCGCCGTCGACACAGTTTATCCTGACCTTGAGTCGGCCTCATCAACCTCCCTTTCGGACCCATTAAACCCATGAATATCAATAGCCTATTATTCTCTATACTTAGCGTCGCCCTACCTGTTTCCGGGCTTGCCGCCGACCCCCGGACCCGTCACTTTGAAGACTCTTCGGCCCGGGCACTCAAAGTCCAACCCATGCCCGGACGGCTGCGGGTCAGCGTCGGCGCCACCCCCGGCATCACACTGGTTCTGTCCGGTCCGGCCCGGATCGTGGACCAGGTTCGGGTCAAAGTGGTCCGGGGCACGCTGGTTGTGGAACCGCCCGCTCAGGCTAGTGGCTCCACGGTATATATAGAGAAAGGCGTCACCGTAATCGCCAGAGACGGTGGCGCCGCCAGCGTAACCATCGGTGGCGCGGACCCCCTCCACGACCGCGAACCGCCTCTAGAGGTGCTGGCCACGGTGCCTCTTGGCGCCTCCGTGGACGTTCTAGATTTGGCTGGTAGCGCCGAAATCGGCGATACCGAAGGTCCGGTGAAGTTGACGATTTCCGCCGGCGCGGCTGCAATGGGACACATTGGCAATGGGGTGTTAACCATTGACGGCAGCGGTGATATTACCGCCGCGCAAGTGGTAGGCAGCCTCAGGGTGGACCTGTCCGGCAGCGGCGGCGTCACGGTGGAGCAAGCCGAACTGAACCAGCTGGACATCGAATTGAGCGGCTCTGGAGACGTGCGGGTGAACGGCCGGGCCGAGCGGGCGGCACTCAAGCTGACCGGAGCAGGGCAGATTGAGGTATCCGAGGTTGTGGAACAGCCATCGATCAGCCTGACCGGCGCGGGAGAAGTTATCGTGGGCAATTGGTGATCGGCCGATGGCCTTCGGGAAATAATTTATCTCACCCATGCACCCGTTCCCAGCGGAGACAAGCCCTTGCAAAAACCCCATCTGATCGGACTGGACATCGGCACCACCTCGGTCGGCGGGGTGCTGATCGACAGCAGCAGCGGCGAGGTCATCGAGCAAGTTGCTCAGGAACATCACGCTGGCCTAGCTACCGACCAGGCATGGGAACGCGTTCAGGACCCGGAAACGCTACTGGCGGCCATCACGGCGGTTGTGGGGCAACTGACTGAGGCCCATACCGACGTTCGGGGTCTGGGAATCACAGGCCAAATGCACGGCATCCTCTACGTGGATCAGGCCGGGCGCGCCGTTAGCCCCCTGTTCACCTGGCAGGATCAGCGCGGCGATCTGGCTCGCCGCGACGGCGAGACTTACGTACAGGCCCTTTCCGAGGCCACCGGCCATTCCCTGGCGACGGGCTTCGGGCTGGTCACGCACCACTACAATCTGCACAATGGCTTGGTGCCCGCAACGGCCGTGTCCCTATGCACCATCTCTGACTATGCGGCCTTGCGGCTGACGGGTGGCGCCTCGGCGCCGACCCTGGAGTCGACCCAGGCCGCGGGGCTGGGACTATTCGATGTACGCACATCTCGATTCGATCCACACGCGTTGCGCAAGGCAAGCATCAATCAGGCATTCCTGCCCCCGGTGGCTCCCTCGGGAACACGCGTCGGTCAGACCGAACAGGGCATCGGGGTATTCTTGGCCCCAGGCGACAATCAGGCGGGCTTTCTGGGCGCCGCGCGAGACGCGGAGATGACCGCCGTGATCAACGTCGGCACCAGCGGGCAGGTCTCCATTTTTGCCCGTGATGAGCTGTCCATCAAGGGACTGGAGGCTCGGCCTTTCCCTGGCGGCGGTTTGCTGCTGGTGGGCGCTGCCCTGTGTGGCGGCAAAGCCTATGCCGTTCTGGAAGCGTGTTTCCATCGCGCCTGCTGGCTGTTCGCCGGTTATGAGGGTCCGCCCCTGTACGCCGCCATGGACCGGCTGGCCACCGAAGCCCTGGCGGGCCGAATCCGGGGAGAACGGCTGGAAGTGGATACGCGCTTGCTTGGAACCCGGGACGAACCCTGGGTTCGTGGGTCCATCCAGCCAATATCCCTGGACAACTTCACCCCGGAACACCTGATACTGGGGTTTCTGGAAGGCATCGCCGAGGAACTCGGCCAGCTCTACGAACGGCTTCCCGAGACCCTTCGCGGTGGGCACACCTATCTGGTGGGTTGCGGCAACGGCATAAGGCTCAACCCGGCCTTGGGCAAGGTGATAGAGGATCGCTTCGGCCTGCCCCTGCGCGTCCCGGCGCACCGGGAAGAGGCGGCCTTCGGCGCGGCCCTGTGCGCCGGGGTGGGGCTGGGCCTGTACCCGAATTTTCTGGCGGCCGGGCGGACGATCCGTTATCTCTGGGATTCGCGTTCATCGGGCGTGAGCTGACACTGACGCACGCTTGGCGGTGCGCTGTCTTCAACAAATTCTCGGTAGCAGTTCCCCTGCGGGCATATCGAGTACCCGGCGTCCGCCGATCGGTGTTTCAAGCGTCACTAAACCGGCTTCGCCGCCCACCACCTGGCCAATCACACTGGCGGACTCGTTTTGTGACTTCATACATGCCGGTGGTGGCCATGCCCCCGGCCAAACCGAGGGGCTTGCCCGTTGCCGTGCGGTTGATCGCCACGCCCTGGGTGGGAAAACCTTAACCAATTTACTCAACAGCCAACCAACACTTCGCACCAGTATCGGACGGAACGCTCCAATTCAGTGCGTAAAAAAAGTCCCTATACGGTCGGAAACACCCTTCCGACGCCTCTCAACATGACTTCAAAAGAGTTGGCACAGATAATGTCTCATATATATGACCGTACTCTTGGAAAGACGGCCACATACAAAATAGAGCGCTAGGGTTCCGGCTGCATCGCGCGGCGACAGGTCCGAGAGCACTCGACCTTTCGGGGAAAGGTTACACGGCGGGACAAAAGCCCGGGAGACTTAACTGGCGTATCGCCAAGAGTACTCTGTGTAACCACGGCATGACCCGAGAGGTATTCCAATGAAAAAACTCCTTTTTTTGCCGCTGATTTTGCTTCTATCCACCCCCGCCTCCGCCCGCGACAGCTTCAGTGTCTGCTGGTCTATCTACGTCGGTTGGATGCCTTGGGCCTATGGCGCCGAGCAAGGTATCGTCAAGAAATGGGCCGATAAGTACCACATCCGTATCGACGTGGTGCAGATCAACGACTACATCGAGTCGATCAACCAGTACACCGTCGGCCAGTTCGATGCCTGCACCATGACCAACATGGACGCCCTCACCATCCCCGCCGCTGGCGGCGTGGACAGCACCGCGTTGATCGTTGGCGACTTCTCCAACGGCAATGACGGTGTCGTGCTCAAGGGCGCCGATACGCTGGCGGCGATCAAGGGCCAGCCGGTCAATCTGGTGGAACTGAGCGTCTCCCACTATCTGCTGGCCCGGGGCCTGGAATCGGTGGGCCTGTCCGAGCGAGATATTCAGGTGGTGAATACCTCCGACGCGGACATGGTCGCAGTCTACGGCACCGATGATGTGTCCGCCGTCACCACCTGGAATCCGCTGCTGAGCGAGATCACCGCCATGCCGAACAGCCACATGGTGTTCGACTCGTCCCAGATTCCCGGTGAAATCATCGACTTGCTGGTGATCAATACCGAGACGCTGAAGCAAAACCCGAAGCTGGGCAAAGCCCTGGTGGGCGCCTGGTACGAGATCATGGCGACCATGAGTGGCAATGACCAAGTCGGCAAAGCCGCCCGTGGGTTCATGGCCGAAGCCTCCGGCACCGACCTGGCTGGCTACGAGGCGCAACTGGCCAGCACCGAGATGTTCTACACCCCCGCCTCCGCCCTGCGGCTCACTCGCGGCGAGCAGCTCATCAATACCATGCAGCACGTGGCCGAGTTCTCCTTCGCTCACGGCCTGCTAGGCGACGGCGCTCCAGACGCCGGCTTTATCGGCATCGAAACGCCAGCGGGCGTGTACGGCGACCCGGGCAACATCAAGCTGCGCTTTGATCCCAGCTACATGCAGATGGCCGCCGACGGCGCACTGTAAGCACCGCTTCCATCCACCCGGCACGGGAGCCGTCCCATGAAGCGCCTGATCAACCTCACACCCTCGCCGGCGCTGAAGCTGTCCTTGGGATTGCTACCGTTCGTGCTGCTGCTGATCCTCTATATGATCAGTTCCGATGCACGCCTGGCACTCAACCCCAACGACAAGCTGCTACCCGCCTTTGAGCAAATCGGCGACGCTCTTGAGCGGATGGCCTTGGAACCGAGTAAACGCAGCGGTGAGTACTTGATGTGGGTCGATACCGCCAGCAGCCTCACCCGCCTCGGGCTGGGGGTGATGATCGCGGCTGTCTTGGGTCTGCTGATCGGCTTGCTCACCGGCGCCTTGCCGCTGTTCTCGGCGGGGCTTTCACCGTTGTTGACGGTGACCTCGCTGATACCGCCCCTAGCCTTGCTGCCGATCCTGTTTATCGTGTTCGGCCTAGGGGAGCTGTCCAAGGTCGTGTTGATCGCTATTGGCATCACGCCCTTTATCGCCCGCGATATTCAGCGGCGCACCCAGGAGATTCCGGCGGAACAGGTAGTGAAGGCCCAAACCCTCGGCGCCAATACCAGCCAAATCCTGATCCGGGTGCTACTGCCCCAGGTGATGCCCAAGCTGATCGACGCGGTGCGACTGTCCCTAGGCGCCGGCTGGCTGTTCCTGATCGCCGCCGAGGCGATCGCCGCCACCGACGGTCTCGGCTATCGCATCTTTCTGGTACGTCGTTACCTGTCCATGGACGTGATTCTCCCTTATGTGGCCTGGATCACCCTATTGGCGTTCATCGTCGATCAACTGCTTGCCTGGATCAACACCCGCCTTTACCCCTGGCATGCTCAAGGAGGCCAGTCATGATCGAAGTGCGCAACCTATGGAAGGAGTATGGTGATCATGTGGTGCTGGAGCGTCTCAACCTGAGCGTCACGGAGGGCGAGTTCATCACCATGGTGGGCGCTTCCGGTTGCGGTAAAAGCACTTTTCTGAAGCTGCTGTTGGGCACCGAGAGCCAGACCCGCGGCAAGCTGCTGCTAGAGGGCCGACCCATGGCGCGGGAGCCGGGGCCGGATCGGGGCATCGTGTTTCAGCAGTATTCGGTGTTCCCCCACATGACGGTGTTGGAAAACGTGATGGTGGCCAAGGCGTTCGCGCGTGCTGGCGTCACCGGCTACTTGTTCAGTGGCGCCAAGCGCGAGGCACGCAAAGCGGCCAGCGAACTGTTGGAGCAGGTGGGGCTGAGCCACGCCCTGGGCAAATACCCCCATCAGCTCTCCGGTGGGATGAAACAGCGTTTGGCCATCGCCCAGGCCCTGCTAGGCCGACCGCGAGTGCTGCTGCTGGACGAGCCATTTGGCGCCCTCGACCCCGGGATTCGCGCCGAGATGCACCAACTGGTGCGGCAGTTGTGGCGTGAGCACAAGCTGACCGTGTTTATGGTCACCCACGACCTAAAAGAGGGTTTTTACCTGGGCACCCGGTTGTGGGTGTTCGACAAGCTGCGCCACGACCCCCATGCCCCCACGGCCTACGGCGCCACCGTCACCTATGATCTGCCGGTGGGCGATATGGACAGGGACACCTACCAAACTCTAAATAATGATCCGCGTCCGACCCCGGTACCGATCGCGATCTAGCGCAATGAGGAGTGCATACCATGGATCAATACCTGTATGAAACTATCCTGGCTCCCGGTGGCCACTGGTCGTTACGACTGCGCCGGGGCGTCCAGATGACCCTGACCGACCTGGAAGGCGGCGCCAACGTCGGCATGCTGTTCTACAACCCGGAAAACCTGCTGGAGCGTTATAACGCCCCCGACACCCTCAAGTGTCAGCACACCTTCAAGCTGGCCCGCGGCAACTGCCTCTATTCCGATATGGGGCGGATCTTCGCCTCTATCACTGAAGACAGCCTCGGTTGGCACGAGACCGTCTGCGGCAATTCCCGTCCCGAGCAGGTGGCCGAGCGTTGGGGCGCCCGGGATTTTCAGCGCGACCGCAACGATTGGCGCCAGAACGGCCATGATGCCTTTCTGGTGGAACTGGCCAAATATGGGCTAGGCCGCGCCGACCTGGCCGCCAATCTCAATCTGTTCAGCAAGGTGACCAGCGACGCCGACGGTAAGCTGCGACTGGTTCAGGGCCACAGCGCCGCCGGCAGCCGGATCACCCTGCGCTTCGAGATGGATACTCTAGTGCTGCTGCACAATTGCCCGCACCCCCTCAACCGCGCCCCCGAGTACCCCGCGCGCCCGGTACAGATCAGCCTAAGTGAAGCGGCGCCGGTAGAGGACGACGACTATTGCCGCAACTTCCGCCCGGAAAACCAGCGCGGCTTCGCCAATAACGCGCTCTATCACCTGGGACAGGGATAAGGAGAGACCATGTTGACCACTAGTGACCGTCACGCCGATAACGCCGGCTTGCGCCAGACCATTGACGCCGGCGACTACTACATCGGTCGCGTCAAAGCCGGCCAGACTTTGCGGATTCTGGATCTGGAGGGCAATCAGGCCGCCGACACCCTGTTCTACAATGCCGACGACCCCAGCGAGCGCTATAGCGCCATGGACACCATCCGCGAACAGGGCAACATCTACCTCACTACCGGTAGCACGCTGCGTTCCAGCGACAACCGGCCAATGTTGGAGATTGTCGCCGACACTTGCGGCCGTCACGACACCCTAGGCGGCGCCTGCGCCACCGAAAGCAACACCGTGCGTTACGACCTGGAAAAACGCTGCATGCACGCCTGCCGCGATAGCTGGATGCTGGCCATCGCCGAGCATCCCGAATTCGGCATCGGCAAACGGGATATCAGCCACAACGTCAACTTCTTCATGAACGTGCCGGTCACCGAGAGCGGCGGCCTCACCTTCGAGGACGGCATCTCCGCCCCCGGTAAATACGTGGAACTAACCGCGCTGATGGATGTGGTGGTGCTGATCTCCAACTGCCCACAGTTAAACAATCCCTGTAGCGGCTACAACCCCACCCCCATCGAACTGTTGGTGTGGGATCACTGAAGTATTCATCGGATGGCCAACAAGACGCCCTGTGTCATCTCTTCAGCAGCCGGGAGCCCTTCAGTGGACGGCCACTGTCATATTGACCCTGCGGGACGGCCCGCTCTAAGGCTTATGCGATGCTCAACAAGATACTGATTGCCAACCGAGGCGCCATTGCCACGCGGATCATTCGCACCCTGCGCCAACTGAATCTGAGCGCGGTCGCGGTTTACGCCGACAGCGACGCCGACTCCCTGCATATACGCCACGCCGACGAAGCCTATTGCCTTGGCGAGGGTGATGCGGCGGCCACCTATCTGAATAGCGACAAGATCCTGCAAATCGCCCGCGACTGTGGCGCCCAGGCGATTCATCCAGGTTACGGCTTTCTCAGTGAAAATGCCGAGTTCGTGGAGCGCTGCGAGGCAGAAGGGATCGCCTTTATCGGTCCCACCCCCGAGCAGATACGGGCCTTCGGTCTCAAGCACCGCGCCCGCGAACTGGCCGAGTCCGCCCACGTGCCGCTGCTACCCGGCTCGGGGGTTCTCAGCGATCTCCACAGCGCCCGGCTGGAAGCCGAGCGCATCGGCTATCCGGTGATGCTCAAGAGTAGCGCCGGCGGCGGCGGCATCGGTATGCAACTGTGCCACGACGCGCGGGAGTTGAGCAGCGCCTTCGACTCGGTCAAGCGCCTAAGCGCCAACAACTTTGCCGACGACAGCGTGTTCCTGGAGAAATTTATCACCCGCGCCCGCCACATCGAGGTGCAGATATTTGGCGACGGTCGGGGGCAGGCGCTAGCCTTGGGCGAGCGCGACTGCTCTAGCCAGCGTCGCAACCAGAAAGTGGTGGAGGAGTGTCCGGCGCCCGAGCTGAGCGATGGGGTGCGCGCCGAGCTGCACCGGACCGCCGAACAACTGCTGGCCAGGGTTGATTACCGCAACGCCGGTACGGTCGAATTCGTACTCGATGCCGATACCCAGTGCTTTTACTTCCTAGAGGTGAACACCCGCTTGCAGGTGGAGCATGGGGTCACCGAGGAGGTGTTCGGGATCGATCTGGTGGCTTGGATGGTGGGTCTGGCGGCGGGAAACGGTCCCGATCTGGCCGCCGAGCGCGGCCGTCTGAATCCCCAGGGTCACGCCATTCAGGTGCGTCTCTACGCCGAAGACCCCCACCGCGACTTCCAGCCCTGCGCCGGTTTGCTTTCCGAGGTCGCGTTCCCCGAGGGGCCGGGCATTCGGATCGACCGCTGGATCGAGGCGGGGATCCATGTCCCGCCTTGGTTCGACCCGATGCTGGCCAAGGTGATCGTTCACGCTGACAATCGCCACGCGGCGTTAGCGAAACTACAACAAACCCTGGACGCTGCCCGTCTGTACGGCAGCGAAACCAATCTCGACTATCTGCGTTGTCTGGCCCGCGATGCTCGCCTGGCTGCGGGCTTGATTACCACCCGCTACCTTAATGATTTTGTCTACCAACCAGCGCGGATCGAGGTACTCAACGGCGGCACCCAGACCACCATCCAAGATTACCCCGCCCGCCAGGGTTACTGGGATGTGGGCGTGCCGCCGTCCGGCCCGTTCGACAGTTACTCCTTCCGCCTCGCCAATCGCTTGCTAGACAACGTCCCCGAGGCGGCCGGGCTGGAAATTACCCTGCAAGGCCCGACCCTGCGCTTCAACCAGGCTACCGCCATCGTTCTCGTCGGCGCCGAGATAGACGCCAAGCTGGATGGCGAGCCGCTGGAAAACCATCGCGTCATCGTCGTCGCCGCCGGTCAGACCCTGGCCCTGGGCCGGGTCGCCAAGCTTGGCGCCCGCGCCTATCTGGCGGTGCGCGGCGGGATCGACTGCCCCCGTTATCTGAACTCTCGCTCCACCTTTACCCTCGGCCAGTTCGGCGGTCACAATGGCCGCGCTTTACGGGGTGGCGATGTGTTGCGTCTGGCCCTGCCCGGGCAGTGCGCGGTCGCACCGACGCCCCTGCTGGACCCGAGCGCCGTGCTGCCCCAGATCCACAACGAAGTGACCCTCCGGGTGATCTACGGCCCCCACGGCGCACCGGATTTCTTTACCGACGACGATATCGCGGGGTTCTTCGCCACCGCCTGGGAAGTCCACTACAATTCCAGCCGCACCGGCATTCGTCTGATTGGACCCAAGCCGCAGTGGGCACGTAAGGATGGCGGCGAGGCCGGCATGCACCCCTCCAATATCCACGACAACGCTTATGCCTTCGGCGCCGTGGATTTTACCGGCGACATGCCGGTGATTCTCGGTCCTGACGGTCCCTCCCTAGGTGGCTTTGTCTGTCCGGCCACCGTCATCAGCGCCGACCTCTGGAAGCTGGGCCAGTTGCGCGCCGGCGACCGGGTTCGGTTCGCGCCGGTCGCCCTAGAAACCGCCGTCGCCCTGGAAGCCGCTCAGCAGCGTCAGCTCGCCACCCTGACGCCACGGACGGTGGAGGCGCCCGCCCACGAACCTGGTTCACCGATCATCGCCCGCCTGGAGGCCGGGCAAGTCGGCGAGACCGTAGTGTATCGCGCCGCTGGCGACCACTTCCTGCTGGTGGAATACGGCGAGCAGGTGCTGGATATCCGTCTGCGTTTCCGCGCCCACGCACTGCTGCAATGGCTGCGGCAAAATCCGCTGCCGGGGCTGCGCGAATTGACGCCGGGCATCCGCTCGCTACAGGTTCATTTCGACAGTCAGCAGTTGGATCACCGCACCCTGCTGGCCCATTTGCAGGACGCCGAGACCAACCTCAGCCGTAACTTAGACCGCCTCGGCGTGCCATCGCGAATCGTCCATATCCCCCTCTCCTGGGACGACGACGCCTGCCGCCTGGCCGTGCAAAAATACCAGCAATCGGTGCGCCGGGATGCCCCCTGGTGCCCCAGCAATCTGGAGTTCATCCGCCGCATCAACGGCCTGGAGAGCATCGATGCGGTCAAGAAGATCGTCTTTGACGCCTCCTATCTGGTCATGGGACTAGGCGACGTCTACCTGGGCGCGCCGGTGGCCACCCCGGTGGACCCCCGCCACCGTCTGGTGACCACCAAATACAACCCAGCCCGTACCTGGACTGCGGAAAACTCGGTCGGCATCGGCGGCTCCTACCTCTGCGTGTACGGCATGGAGGGTCCCGGCGGCTACCAGTTTGTCGGCCGTACCCTGCAAATGTGGAACCACTACCGCCAGACCGCCGAATTCGAGCAACCTTGGCTACTGCGCTTTTTCGACCAGCTCCGCTTCTACGAAGTCAGCCATGAAGAACTGGTGCAAATCCGCAAGGATTTTCCCCAGGGCCGCTACCCGCTGAAAATCGAGCAGAGCGAATTTCGCCTGGCCGACTATCAGGCGCTGCTTGAAAACAACGCCGAGGCGATCAATAGCTTCCGTCAGCGGCGTGAAAGGGCATTCGAGGCCGAACTGGCTCGTTGGCACCGGGACGGCCAGTTCCACTTCGAGGCGGATGAAACCCAGGACGAAGTCCAGGAACAGAACTGGCCGGAGGGCAGCGTGCTGGTGGACAGCCCGGTATCGGGCAGCATCTGGCAGATCGAATTCCGCGCCGGGGATCGGGTCCGCGTCGGCGACACCCTGCTGGTGCTGGAATCAATGAAGATGGAGATCGCCGTACAGGCCCCCTGTGACGGTCTGGTCACCCAGGTACTGCTGGATGCCGGGCGCCGGGTGGACGCCGGCCAGGCGCTGGTGGTGCTGGAACCGGCAGAAGAGGAGTAAACCGTTGAACAACATGACCTTGAACGCGCTGCGTGACGCTTACCTGAAACAGCGGTTAACACCCGCCGAGCTGCTGCGGCGTATCCGTGAGCGCAGCGCGCGGTTTGCCGACCGCAATATCTGGATTCATCAACTGAGCGAAGCCGAACTACAACCCTACCTCGATGGACTGGCCCACAAGCCCATTGAAACCACGCCGTTGTGGGGCGTTCCGTTCGCCATCAAGGACAACATTGATCTGGCTGGCATCCCCACCACTGCGGGCTGCACGGCGTTCGCCTACACCCCCGACCACTCGGCGCAGGTGGTACGGCAACTGATCGACACGGGAGCGATCCCGATAGGAAAAACCAACCTGGACCAGCTCGCCACCGGGCTGAACGGCACCCGCTCGCCCTGGGGCGCCTGTCGCAACGCCTTCAACCCGGACTATATCAGCGGTGGTTCCAGCTCCGGCTCAGCGGTCGCGGTGGCGCTGGGGCTGGTCAGCTTCAGCCTCGGCACCGACACCGCCGGCTCCGGGCGGATACCGGCCTGCTTCAATAACCTGGTCGGGGTCAAGCCCACTCGCGGGCTGCTTTCGACCAGCGGACTGGCGCCGGCCTGTCGCAGTTTGGACTGCATCAGCATCTTCGCCCTCGACAGCAGCGATGCCAATCACATTTTGAGCTACGCCGAGGGCGCTGACGCGACAGACGGTTACAGTCGCACCAACCCCTACTCCAATCAGGCCCGCCATTTTGGTCTACGCGCCGGGCCTCTCAAGCTGGGCGTGATTCCCGACACACAGTTGAGATTTTTTGGCGATCAGGACTACGCCGAGACCTACCGCGACACCCTCGACGCCCTGACCACTGCGGGCATCGAGCTGATCGACATCGATTATCGCCCCTTCGATGAAGCCGCCCGGCTGCTCTACGATGGCCCCTGGGTCGCCGAACGCTACCTGGCGGTGGAACCGTTGCTCAAGCAACAGCCCGATGCCCTGCTGCCGGTGATTCGCACCATCATCGAGCCGGGCGGCGCGCCTCGCGCCACCGAGCTGTTCCGCGCCCAGTACCGGCTGGAGGCGCTTAAAAGCCAGTGCATCGCCCAGTTACAACCCCTGGATGCGCTACTCACCCCCACTGCCGGGCGACTGTTCACCATCGATGAGATGCTGGCCGAGCCGATACAGCGCAATAGCGAACTGGGTTACTACACCAATTTCATGAACCTGCTCGACATGGCGGCGGTGGCCGTACCCACGGCCTTTACCACCCAGGGGCTGCCGTTCGGTATCACCCTGGCCGGCGCGGCGTTTTCTGACCGCGCCCTGCTCTCCATCGCCCAGCGGATTCAGGCCACCTTGCCGCTGCCGTCTGGGGTGGATAACCAACCGTTGCCACAGCAGCCCGCCCACCCGGTCGGCAACCCGCAAAGCATTGAGGTGGCGGTCTGCGGCGCACATCTCGACGGCTTGCCCCTCAACTGGCAGTTACTCGAACGGGGAGGCGTGCTGACGGAACGCACCCACTCCGCCAAGGCCTATCGCCTGTACGCCCTCGCCGGTGGCCCCCCGTTTAGACCGGGGTTGATCCGCGACGAGCGGCAGGGCGCCGCCATCGAAGTGGAGGTGTGGACATTGCCCGCCAGCGAGTTCGGTAGCTTCGTCGCCAACATTCCCGCCCCCCTGGGCATCGGCAAGTTGGAGCTGGCCGACGGTCGCTGGGTCAGCGGCTTTATCTGCGAACTGTATGCCCTTGACGATGCCCAGGAGATCACCCACTTGGGTGGCTGGAGACAGTACATGTCTGATTCAAACAAGGTCCGCAGAAGTATTTAAGAGGTCGTTGGCGCTCCGCCTAGCTTCCGGCACTTTCGCCCGGCGGCGCGGGATAAGCATTGGCGCGGCCGTGGCGTGAAAGCCAATCCCCTAGGCGCCTAGACCGGTCTGGCGGGCATAGGGCGGGCAACACCCGCGCCAGGTGGTGTGTCGCCGAAAGGCTGCAACAGCCTATTCGCCTGGGCATACTCCACATCGGGACGTTGCCTGAGTTTTTCCAGCAAGGCCGCCACCAGGGCCTCCCTGTGGATCGTCAACTCCAGCAACCGCGGCGCTCGCACGGCCAGTTCGATCCCCAAGGGCTGGCCGATCACCGCTGCGAAACGCTCCCCGGCGGCGGTGTTTTCCCGATCCCCGCCCAGGGCCTCGTAGAGAGGGCTGTTGGCCTTTAATTCCACCACTGCACCGGCTGCCCCCGGGAGCGGACTGGCCTTGCTGACCTGGGGATGGTCGGCGAGTCGCCCGAGCAGCCGTTTTTCCAGGATGGCGGTATCCACGGAGAGGATAAATTCCTGCCCAGAGGCCAGTCGATCGATCCTGACCGGAATGTCCAGAGCGTCGGACAGTTCGGCTGCCAGGGTGTCCAGTTCCGCCTCCGCCCTCGGTCCACCGCTGACCGCAGATCGATATATCTGCTGGCCGCGGCTGCCGTTTGCAAACTTGACGATCACTTCGTCACCCGGCGGGGATGGGGTCTGGGCCGTGGCTTGGGTTGGGAATACCGCGCTCCAGAGCATTGCCCATAGCAGGAGATACCAAGGTTGCATTGTGCTAACTCCAAGACTAGTGGAATAGAAAGGGGGACGACAGGGCGGCGCCGTCGTCCCCGAGCCGGAGCGAACCCCTCAGCCTGGGGTTGTTTCGCAGAGCTTATTATTGCTCTCGTCGGCTTCCTCCACGTCCAACTGGCTATCGACGGTGGCGCACACCGTACAGTCTGGATCGAAACAGTTGCCGCCTGGTGGGGTGTTGATCAGCAAGGTCTGGGACGCCCCCTTGGCCAGACCCGAAGAACCTTGATCCACCGACACACCCTGGGCCGGGTCTAGCACTGTCCGGGTGCTGAAGGCCGGGGCATCCGCCGCGCCCACATTGGCGATCGTCACTTGGACTTTGGTTACACAGGAGCCGCCGCCGCTGGGGCAGTTCACTTCTGGTGGCCCGATATCCCGCACCACCAGGTCCGGTTTGCCGGTCTGCAAGACCCGCTCCCGGACCGGCTCCACATGGAGACTGCTGTGGCTGTCGGCCACGCCCTCGTTGGATAGGTCCGCCGTTGAATAAACCCCGGTGACATTCAGGCTGTGGGGACTACGGATAACGACAAAGCCTTCGATAAAGGGTTCCGGCAGCACTCCGTTGAACAGCCGTCGGGCGATATCGTTGCAATCCACGGCCAGGGCCTGGCCGGGACCGAGCTGGTCCTCGGCGATGGGCAACACGTCACCTGGCCGTTGATTGCCCGGAGGCAGGGTCAGGGCCAGTGTCTTGATGAATTTAACGTCCGCCTCACCAGGGTTGTGAACATTGATCGTGGTGGCATAAAACCCCCGGGCCAGTCGCATATCTTTGGGGTCTTTCTGTACACCGCAGATCAGCTTGGCGGCGTATTCGAACTTCGCCACCGAGGGTTTGGCGTAGAACGCATTCAGCAGCCCTGCCCCACAGGGTTGCGGGCACTGTGCGGCGGAACGGGCCAGGGCATTGGCCTGGATTCGGCTGAGCACCTGGTCTGGGGTGAGGGATGGCTCCCCGGCCAGCAACAGGGCCGCCACACCGGCCACATGGGGCGCCGCCATGGAGGTTCCGTTATAAAAAGCGTAGCCGCCCTGGACCGTGCTCAACACCCCGTCGGGCTTGCCGTCGCCGTCATCGTCCCGGTTCACATCGCCGCCCGGAGCCAGGATCTCGACGCTGGGGCCGAAATTGGAGTAGCGGGAGACCAGATGGCCCCGGTAATCACTGGCGGCCACGGTAATCACCTGATTGCAACTGGCCGGAGTGAAGTTCGCGGCATCCTGGGCGCTATTGCCCGCAGCCACTACCACGCTGGCCCCGGCCGCCACCGCATCGTTGATGGCGCTCTGGGTCGAGGGGGAACCGGAGCAGGCCCCACCTCCCCCCAGGCTTAGGTTCAGCACCCGAGCTGGATTGGGGTTGACCGGCACTCCCGGCACCGGCAGGCCCACCGCCCAGCGGATCGCATCATTGATGTCGGCGGTGGTGCCGCCGCATTTGCCCAGCACCCGCACCGGCAACACCCGGGCTTGCCAGTTGACGCCGGACACCCCGGTGCTGTTGTCGGTGTTACCGACGCCCACC
Organism: uncultured Candidatus Competibacteraceae bacterium; assembly: GCA_964597315.1. GTDB lineage: Bacteria > Pseudomonadota > Gammaproteobacteria > Competibacterales > Competibacteraceae > CAZQXD01. The sequence goes on along the minus strand of CAZQXD010000037.1, from coordinate 1,412 downwards.
GTCCCGGCCACATGGGTGCCATGCCAACTATCGCCCCTGGCCGGGGAGCCAGGGAAGCACTCGTTGGGAGCAATGGCGTCGCCGGGGTCGGTGGCATCGCTATCGCGACCGTCGCCGTCATTGGCGATAAAGGGGTGGGTAATCATATCGTAGCCGGGCAGCAAATTAGGCGAGCCGGTGATATCTGGATGGCCCGACAGGATACCAGTATCGATGACCGCGACCACCACCCCCGGATTGCCGGTGCCCTGGTCCCAGGCTTTGGGCAGATTGATGCCCCCGGGCGATTCGCCTGTACCGGCGCCATTATTGTGATAATGCCATTGTGCGAGAAAGCCCGGATCGTTGGGGGTGGTATCGAAATGTTGCCAGATATAGTTTGGCTGGGCGTATTCCACATCGGGACGTTGATTCAGTTCCTCTACGACTTCCAGGACTTTTTCCCGAGCCTGCTGTTCCGAGTCGAGGCTAAACAGGGTGGCCTGGGAGAAGCTGTACACCAACTCTCCACCCGAGGTTTGGCGCGGTGCGCTCCGCAACCCCAGGGGCGCCAACTCCCCCGGCGCCATGGCGGCCATCGCCCCTTCCGCTGGTTTGAGTTTAACGATCACCTCGTCGGGTAAGAACTGCTGCGTCGGCGGTGGTGGCGACAGGTCGGATGACTGGATGTCGCCCAGTTCCTGGGCGGCGGCCGGGCCGACGGCGAGCATCGCCACTAGCACCGGTAGTAGTCTGATCCTGGGCAGGGGCGGCTGATGTATTGAGTCGCGCCGGTTAAGGGTATACGGGATTGGGGTTTTTCGGGATGACATGAAACCATCCTCCGTTTCAATACAGGCAGGGGTCATTGGAAGGGAAGTCCGTTATTACCCTGGCTCTGGTAGGGCTGTGCAGGGGTCCGCTCCCTAGATAGGAGCTTGATTAGATTAGCATCACAGCGGCTCAGCGCAGTGTCGGATTTCCCGGAAATAATGCGAAAAATGGCTACTAAATCATGCCAACCAGTTGGCGTGAATCAGGCATTTCTGGTTATTAATATAAAGAGTCTATAACAATCACTCCCTATCGAAATAAAACAAGACCAGTCCGGGTTGAGCTATCCAGCGGTTCATTACGAACCGACCTCCTCTATTTCATTGACCGGTTCAAAGTGGTTATCCGTGGTCCAGCCTGAACTGCATGGCACATGGGTTTTGGATAATTTTTTTTATATTTTTTTAATAACTATATGTTAATCATATAAATATCAAAACTGGCACAAGGGGTGCATTAGTTTATATCGTAGGTTGAGATTTCGGTTTTTGGCCTACTCGGAATCACGGTAAAAATCAGGTTTTTTCGATTTTTAGGATTTAATAAAAACTGGCACGAAGCCTGCAATTAACCCAACGAGGCAAGCTGAAAAGCCTCTA
>CAZQXD010000036.1:0-41472 GCA_964597315.1 uncultured Candidatus Competibacteraceae bacterium | reverse complement strand
GGACCCCGGAGGGCCGGACCCCGGAGGGCCGGACCCCGGAGGGCCGGACCCCGGAGGGCCGGACCCCGGATGGCCGGACCCCGGATGGCCGGACCCCGGATGGCCGGACCCCGGACCGCTCGGTCTCACAACCATCGCGAGAAACCCCGCCACCGGCCGCCCACACAGCGGCGTCTACCCCGCGCCAGGAACCCTCCGCGCCCTCCCCAGGGTCGGGGGATGCCGAAATGGCTTTGCTACAGGCATTTTTGCGGGGCGCTAGGGTGGAGGGCCTGCGTCTGTCTCCTCAGCAGGCCGAGGCGCAGATGGAAGTGGTGGGGGCGATTTTCCGGCAAATGGCGCAAGGACTCATGGAAGCCCTGGCCGCCCGCCGCCAAATCAAAAACGAGTTTCGCCTATCCCAAACCAGCATTCGCCCCGTGGAGAACAACCCGTTCAAGTTTTCCCTGAGCGTGGACGATGCCATCGCCACGGTGCTGACCAAGCGTGGCTCCGCCTACCTGGCCCCGGATAAAGCTGTCCAGGAGGGATTCAAAGACATCCAAGCCCATGAAGTGGCGGTGATGGCCGGCACCCAGGCGGCCCTGTCCCATCTGCTGCGGCGCTTTGACCCCAGAGCATTGGAAGAACGGCTGGGCCAGCAATCCATGCTAGCCAATCTCGTGCCGGGCATGCGCAAGGCCAAATACTGGGACGTGTTCAAACTGCTCTACGAGGACATTGCCCGGGAGGCGGAAGACGACTTTCAGGAGTTGTTTGGCCGGGAATTCGCCCGCGCCTATGAGGAACAAGTGCGCAAGTTATGAGGCGCCGCCCCGGTCGTCGTCCACTGCTTGGGCCGATCCGCGACTACAGTTATCGGGACACCGATAAGGTGGGCCGCAACTCCGGCGCCGCCAAAGGAGAAGAACTTGAAAGCACAATTTCGGTTGGCGATAGTGCTGCTGATGACGGGCTGCGCCACGCCGCCACCCCCTCCCGCCAGTACGCCTCAGGTGCAAACGCCTGGGGTACAAGTGCAAGCGCCCGGGGTACAGGTACAACTGCCAGAGGTCCAGGTGCAAGCGCCCCAGGTGCAACTGCCTCAAGTGCAACTGCCTCAAGTGCAACTGCCTCAAGTGCAACTGCCCCAAGTAAAAGCGCCCGGAGTGCAGGTGCAAATGCCGGAGGTGCAAGTGCAACTGCCTCAAGTGCAACTGCCCCAAGTGCAACTGCCCCAAGTGCAGATGCAGATGCCCCAGGCACTGCCCCCGGCCCGGGCAGTGGTGAGCATCGGCGCCGCTGAAAACCTTAATCCCAACCCCGGCGGCCGGGCTTCGCCCTTGCAGGTGCGGCTGTTCGAGCTAAAAACCCTGGGGGCGTTTGGCAAGGCGGATTTTTTTTCTCTTTATGAGCAGCCCAGCGCCACTCTGGGCGCCGATCTGGTGGCCCAGGAAGAATTCGTCCTGCGGCCCGGCGAGACTCGCTTTCTAGAACGGCTACTTAATCCCGAAACTCGCCATATCGGGCTGTTCGCCGCTTACCGGGATTTGGACCGGGCTGTGTGGCGCACCAGCGTTCCGGTGATCGCCAACCGCACCAATCCCATCCGGGTGGACCTGGAGGCCAGGACCATCATCGCCCGACTGCCCGAAAACTGATCCACTAACTAGTGGGTCTGGAGACCTGTTACCCATGTCCTGGAACAGCAAGGTAGTGTGGTCAGAGGGGATGTTTTTACGTCCTCAGCACTTCCAGCAGCATGATCGCTATATCGAGTCCCTGGTGCGGGGCCGTTGCGACCCCTTGCGCCCCTATGACTGGGGCGTTTCCGAACTGGTCCTAGACCAGGAAGCCCTGGCTCTGGGCAAAGTGGCCCTGGCCCGGGCGAAAGGCATCCTGCCCGATGGCACCCCCTTTAATCTGCCTGACGACCAAGACCCGCCGCCGCCCTTGGATATTGATAGCGAGACCCGGGATGTCCGGGTGCTGCTGGCCCTGCCCTTGCGCCGACCAGGCATGATTGAGGCGGATCGGGAGGACGGCGCCGAAACCGTGGCCCGGTACCGGGCGGCCCAATCGGACGTGCGCGACAGCATGGCGGGGATGGACAGCATCGCCCCCCTGGAGATCGGCCAACCGCGCTTGCGGCTGATCCTGGACCAGGGCGATCACGGCGACCACGCTTGTATGGGGGTGGTCCGGGTGGTGGAGAAAAACCCCGACGGGCGGGTGATCCTGGACGATAAATACCTGCCCCCCTGCCTGGCGGTCAAGGCCCTACCCCGCCTGGCCGGCATGGTCACTGAAGTCTATGGGCTGCTCCATCAGCGGGGCGAGGCCCTGGCCGGGCGGGTGAGCGCCTCGGGCCGGGGCGAGGTGGCCGAACTAGCGGATTTTCTGCTATTGCAATTGATCAACCGCGGGGAACCCCTGTTCGCCCATCTGGCCGCCATGGAAGGGCTGCACCCGGAGGATTTCTACCGCCAGGCCCTGTTGCTGGCCGGGGAACTGGCTACCTTCACCCGGGACAATAAACGTCCACCGGCCTTCCCCCCCTATGTCCACGATGACCTTCGCAAGACCTTCGCGGCGGTGATGGCCGAAATTCGCAAGGCCCTGTCCATGGTGATCGACCCCCGGGTGGTGTCCATTCCTTTGGAGGAGCGCAAATACGGGGTCCACGTGGGCATCATCACCGACGAGATCCGCATGCTACTCACTTCCGCCACGTTTATCCTGGAGGCTAGCGCCGACGTCCCCAGCGAAGTGCTGCGCAGCCGCTTCCCCCAGCAGATCAAGGTGGGACCGGTGGAACACATTCGCCAACTGGTCAATCTACAACTGCCCGGGGTGGGGCTTAACCCTTTGCCGGTGGCCCCTCGTCAACTCCCCTACCATACCGGGGTTACCTATTTCGAACTGGATCGGGCCGGCGACTACTGGAAGCAACTGGACAAATCCGGTGGCTTCGCCTTCCACGTGGGGGGCAAATTCCCAGGCATCAAGCTGGCTTTCTGGGCCATCAAAGGATAAGCCGCCGTGAACCACGACGACGAACCACCGATCCCGGACGAAGGCGATCACACCATCATCCGGCCCATGCCCGGAGGACGCCGACCCCGCCAGGGCCAAGCCGCCCCAACCCCGGAAGCCGTCCCGCCGCCTCGGGGCGCTCCGGCTCCCCTGCCCGCCCGGGACACCGGTCTCAACCCCCTGGAGACCGCCGCCTCGGCGCTGCTGGCGCTGATGCCCCGACTACGCAACACCCTGTCTCACCCGAACCCGGCCGAGCTGCGCCAGCAGATGATCGCCGAGGTCAAGACCTTCGAATCCAAGGCCAGGCAACTGGGGGTAGACAACGACACCCTGATGGCGGCCCGTTATGTCCTCTGCACCGCCCTGGACGAAATGGTCCTCAATACCCCTTGGGGCAGCTCCAGTATCTGGAGCAAGCAAAGCCTGCTGATCACGTTTCACAAGGAAGCCTGGGGCGGGGAGCGGTTTTTTCTGCTGCTGGAACGGCTGATGCAGGACCCGGCGGGCAATCTGCACATGTTGGAACTCATGTACATCTGCCTGGCCCTGGGCTTCGAGGGCAAATACCACGTCATGGACGGGGGCCGGTCCCAAGTGGAGGAAGTCCGAGAACGGGTGTACCGGGCTATTCGTATGCAGCGGGGAGAATTCGAGCGGGAGCTATCGCCCCATTGGCGAGGGGTGGAGGATAAGCGTAACCCGCTGATCCGCCTAATCCCCCTGTGGGTGGTGGGGGCCTTGGCGGGGTTGATTCTGCTGGCTCTGTTCATCACCCTGAGCGTGCTGCTTAACCGCGCCTCCGATCCGGTGTTCACGGCCCTGCACGAGGTGGGCCGGGAGCAGGTCAGCCTGTTGCGTAGCGACTTTAGCCCACCTCAGGTCGTAGCCGCGCCCCTGATCGAGGCCGAGCCTGTCCAGGAAGTGGAACCCTATATACCGCCGCCGCCCCCGGAACCGGAACCAAAACCCCCCTGTCTGTCCGAACTGCTGGCCGCCGAGGTTCGGGAGGGCCTGGTGGAGATCGAGGAGCGGGGCGAACAATCCCTGGTGCGGATTCGCGGTGACGGGCTGTTCCGCTCCGGCCAGGACAAGGTCAAAAAGGACTATCTGCCAGTGTTGCAACGGGTGGGCCGGGCGCTCACGGAAATGGAAGGCCAGGTGCTGGTCACCGGCCATACCGATAACGTGCCTATCCGCACCCTGCGCTTCCCGTCTAACTTTGAACTATCCCAGGCCCGGGCCGCCAGTGTGCTGACGCTGCTGGTGGCGGCGACCGGCGCCCCTGGGCGGTTCGAGGCCGAGGGCCGCTCCGACACCGAGCCACGGGTGGCCAACGATACGCCCGAAAACCGCGCCCGCAACCGGCGGGTGGAACTGGCCGTGTTCCACAAAGGCTGCCAATAAAGGAAACCCGCCGTGTTCGCCGTGTTCAAGAAACGCTGGTTGCTGTCTTTGCTAGGGGTGATCGCCCTGGCGGTGCTGATTTGGTTCATCGGCCCCTTGATCGCCGTGGCCGGGGTCGAGCCTCTGGAACTGGAATGGGTTCGCGCCCTGGTCATCGGGGCGCTGTTCTTGGTCTGGGGGCTGGTGCAATTGTTCTCTTGGCTACGGGCTCGCAAGGCCAATGCCGCCATGGCCCAAGCCATGACCGCCCGGGACCCGGCCCAACTGGAGTCCGAGGCGGAGATCAACACCCTGCGCCGCAACCTGGAAGAAGCCCTGGAAAAACTCAAAAAAGTCCGCCTAGGGAGCGCCAAGGGTCGCCAGCCTCTGTACCAACTGCCCTGGTACATCATCATCGGCCCCCCCGGCTCCGGCAAGACCACGGCCCTGGAGAACTCTGGCCTGAACTTTCCCTTGAACGAAATCCGCAAGCTCAAGGGGGTGGGCGGCACCCGGAATTGCGACTGGTGGTTTACCGACGAAGCGGTGCTGCTGGACACCGCTGGGCGCTACACCACCCAAGACAGCCAGGAGCAGGTGGACAAGGCAGCCTGGACCGGATTTTTGAAGCTTTTAAAAAAATACCGCCGCCGCCGACCCATCAACGGCGCCCTGATCGCCGTCAGCCTGGCGGACCTGATGGCCCTACCCGAAGAGGAACGCATGGCCCACGCCCGGGCCATCCGCCAGCGGGTCCAGGAACTCCATGAGGTGTTGGGCATCCGGTTTCCTATTTATGTGCTGTTCACCAAGACCGACCTGGTGGCCGGTTTCGTGGAGTACTTCGAGGACCTGGGGCGGGAGGAGCGTCAACAGGTGTGGGGCGCCACGTTCTCCCTGGAAGTCTCCGAGGGTGAGGCCGGAGTGGATCACTTCGCGCCGGAGTTCACCCTGCTTGAGGAGCGCCTCAACCAACGCCTGGTGGAGCGTCTACAAGCCGAGCGCAACCCTCAGCGCCGGGACCTGATCTACAATTTTCCCCAACAATTCGGCCTGCTCAAAACCACCGCCTTGCGGTTTCTGGACGCCGCCCTGCGTCCCAGCCGCTACGAACACCCGCCCCTGTTGCGGGGGGTGTATTTCACCAGCGGCACCCAGGAGGGCACCCCCATCGACCGGCTGATGGGTTCTCTGGCGACCACGTTTAGCCTGGACCGCCAGGCCCTGTCGGCCTTCTCCGGCAAGGGCCGGGGCTATTTCATCCATCGCCTGCTCAAGCAGGTCGTCTTTCCCGAAGAAGGGCTGGCCGGGGTCAACCTGGCCATGGAGCGCCGCCGTCGCTGGCTACAACGGGCCGCCTTCGCCAGCGCCCTACTGGTCACCAGCCTGGTCGCCGCCGCCTGGGTCGGCAGCTACCTGCAAAACCAGACCTATGTGGAATCGGTGGAAGAATGGCGGAGCAAGACCGACCAGCGCATCGCCGAACTGACCGGCGACAAGCGCACCCCCCTGGATGCCCTGGCCATGCTCAACGCCGCCCGCAACATCCCCGGCGGCTTCGCGGATCGTGGCGACGAGACGCCCTGGTCCATGGGCTTGGGTCTGTATCAGGGCGAGAAGCTGGGGGCGCAGGCCGAGCGCACCTATCAGCGGCTACTCCATGACGCCTTTCTGCCCCGCATCATCCTCAGCCTGGAAAGCCAGATGGACCGGAATATGGACAACCCGGAATATCTGTACGAGGCGCTCAAGGTGTACTTGATGCTGGACGACCCAGAGCATTTCGACGCTGAGATCGTCAACACCTGGTTCACCCTGAACTGGGACCGCGACCTGCCCAGGGAGGTGAGCCAGGAGGAGCGCCAGCAGTTGCTTGAGCATCTGGAGGCCCTACTGGCCCGGCGTTTGGCGCCTCTGCCCCTCGCCCTGGATCAGGAGCGCATCGCCTACGCCCGGGGGGTCTTACTGCAAGCGCCCCTGGCTAAGCGCGTCTATGTCCGGCTCAAGGAGTCCCCCGTGGCGGCCCGGCTGGATGAGTTCCGGCTCACCGAGGCCGCCGGCCGCGACGCCCCCCGAGTGTTCACTCGCAAAAGCGGCGCGCCCCTGAATCAAGGCATTCCGGGGTTGTACACCTATAATGGCTATCATGTGGCCTTCGCCGCCGAGAGCCGACGGTTGGTGGGGGAGCTGGGGGACGAGTCCTGGGTGCTGGGCGTCGAGCAACAGCTTTCCGGGGATGGCCTCGTGGAACTCTACGACCAGTTGCGGCAATTGTATTTCGACGACTTTATCAAGCACTACGACGCCTTGCTCCAGGACTTAGATGTGGTTGCCTTCTCTGATCTGCGCCAGGCGGTGGATGTACTTAATATCATCTCCGGTCCCAACTCCCCGGTGCGGCGGCTGCTGGAGGCGGTGCGTAAGGAAACCTCCCTCACCAAAGTGCCCGAAGGGGCGGCCTCCACCCTAGCCAAGGAAGCGGATCGGATCACCGATACGTTTAGCCGCCAGTCCTCCAGGATCGCCTCGCGAATCTTTAAAGATGCCCTGGAAAAACGCGTGGAAGAAGACCCCGGAGCCTACGTGGAAGGTCGCTTTAATTCCCTGAACAGCGAAGTATCGGCCCAGGGTAACGCCACCCTGCTAGACGATACCCTGAGCCAGCTCAACGAACTGTATATCCACATGAACGCCCTGGCCGCCGCCACCGACCGGGGCGGCGCCATGCCCGAAGCCCCCAAGCAGAAGGCCGTGGAGCGGATCAATGAGTTGGAGATTACCGCCCAACGCAAGCCCATCCCCCTCAACCAATGGCTGAACACCATTACCGAGGACAGCGCCCGACTGATTCGCGGTGGGGTGCGCACTAGCCTCAACGCCCTATGGACCGCCGAAGTGCTGCCCTTTTATCGCCAGAGCCTGAGTAGCCGCTACCCCCTGCAACGGGGTGGTTCCCGGGAGGCCACCTTGGAAGACTTCGGCCGCTTCTTCGGTCCCAACGGTCTGGTGGACAACTTCTTCAAACAGTACCTAAGCCCTTATGTGGACACCACCACCGACCCCTGGCGCTGGCGCTCCTCGGAGGCCGAGGCGCTGGGCATATCCGAATCGGTCTTGGTGCAATTCCAACATGCGGCGGCCATCAAAGCGGCTTTTTTCCGGGACGGCGGCCCCTTGCCCTCGGCCCGCTTCGAACTCAAGCCTCTGGAGATGGACCCGGACGCCAGCCAGTTCCTGCTGGACTTGGGGGGACAGCAGGTCAGCTACGGCCACGGTCCCACCCGGCCTAGCAACCTGCAATGGCCGGCCCCCCAAGGCTCTCAGGTACAGGTGCAGTTTTCCCCACCCTTGGTAGGTGGTCGCTCCGGGATCACCGTGGACGGTCCCTGGGCCTGGTTTCGGCTACTGGATCGCTCTAGACTGCGGCGAACCTCGCAACCCGAGCGATTCCGGGTTACCTTTTCCGTAGGGGGGCGCTGGGCGGCATTCGAACTCCGGGCCGGCAGTGCGTTCAATCCATTCCGACTCAGCGAACTGAGCCAGTTCCAATGTCCAGACCGGCTGTGACGCCCACGCTACCAGGCTATTACGGCAAGCTACCGGCCCGGGGCGATTTCGTCTCCCGGCGCCTACCACGGGTCTTTCTGGACCCCTGGGACGCCTGGCTGCAAGAGGCCCTGGCCAGCAGCCGCGAACAACTTGGAGATGCCTGGCTGGAGGATTATCTGGTCAGCCCCCTATGGCGGTTCGTGCTGGCTGCGGGCGCTTGTGGTCCCGCCGTCGCCGGGGTGTTGATGCCCAGCGTCGACCGGGTGGGCCGCTATTTTCCCCTGACCCTGGCGGCCCTGGCCGAAGACGGACACAATTTTTCAGCCCCCCCGGATGACGCCCTGGCTTGGTTTCAGGGTCTGGAAGAGCTGGCCCTGGAGGCGTTGGAGGACGGACTGAACCTGGAACGATTCTCACAAAAAATTGCCGCCATGGGGCTTCCCGACTGGCCGCAAGCCCCCGTCCCGGCTCTGGAAACCGGCCTAGACGAAGGCGCTTGGCATATCCCTCTAGACGACCCGGAGCAGCCAGAGGCGCTGCGCTCCGCTGTAGCGGCCCAGATGTCGGCCCGTTCACCCGCCTGTCCCTGCCTATGGTGGACCACCGGCTCGGAGCGTATCGCTCCTTGTTTGCTGGTCAGCGACGGGCTACCCTCCCCTGGGCGCTACGCCGCCCTGCTAACAGGGGAGTGGCAACGCTGGGGATGGACCGCCAGGTCTGTACACACCGGTGCATCAGCCGCCGGCGCCCCGCCGGCTGAGGAGTCTCTATGAACACCGTAAGGCGATTCACCTGGACCTCTGCGTCCCGCACGCATGTGGGTATGGTCCGTAAAATCAACGAAGACGCCTGCCTGGATATTCCCGAGCGGGGTTTATGGGCGGTGGCCGACGGCATGGGCGGCCACGAGGCCGGGGACTTGGCCAGCCGGATGATTGTCGAGGCCCTGGGCCTGCTACCCCTGGACGACGTTCTCACGGTGGCCACCGTTGAGAATACCCTGCGGCAGGTCAACGACCAATTGCGCCAAGAAGCGGCCAAACGCTATGGCCGGGGCACTATCGGCAGCACTGTGGTGGTATTGCTGGTCAACGCCGATCGGGCCACCATAATGTGGGTGGGGGATAGCCGGGTCTACCGGTTCCGAGACGACCAGCTAGAGAAAATGACCCGGGATCATAGCCATGTCCAAGACCTGGTGGATCAAGGACTGCTCAGCGCCGCCGAGGCCGAACGCCACCCCATGGCCAATGTCATCACCCGTGCAGTGGGCGCCGCCGAGGATCTGGAGATTGACCAGTTAGAATTCCCCCTGCGCTCCGGGGATATGTTCCTGCTGTGCAGCGACGGCCTGACCAAGACCATCAGCGACGCCGAAATCGCCCAGTTATTATCCCACGGGGACAGCCTGGATGTGGTCAAGACCCTGATCCACACCGCCCTGGTGCGCAATGCCAACGACAATGTGACCACAGTGGTAGTGAAGGTCCACGGCGGCGAGGCGATGGATAGCGAGCCGACCATTCCTTCTCGGAGGGATGATGGGGGCGACTGACAAAAAGCCCCTAGCTTGGATGGGACGATGGGGAATCCAGGACCGAAGCCCGCGCTCCGTCCAGCCCGTCGCCTGGGCTGGAGGCTTATTTTGCTGTGTCGCTTATTGAATGCGAACAGCTTTCAAGGATTTTTCCTTTACGACGGATTCCAGGCCCTAAACTCCCCGTTCAACAGCGTCATGCGCGCCTAGCTGACATTCCCGCCTAGCTAGGGCGATTTGTCAGCTTTCATCTTCGCCGAACGGCGGGAACTCGGGATAGCGAGGCAAATCATCCGCGAACTCGGCCCAGGACAGATGTTCGGTGTACCAGTAGTGCAAAGATGGGGTAATGGAATCTGGACGATCCAGACTGCCTATGCTGATATCGATGAGTCCCGGCAAAAAGCTTGCGGTAAAACTAATCTGGGTTCCGCATTCAGGACAAAACCCTCTTTTGGCGTCTGCCGACGATTTGAACTGTTTGGGTTCTTGGTTGGTGAAATTTATCTGGGCATCCTGAAACATTGCCCAAGCCACAGCCGGCGCGGCGTGCGCTTTACGGCACATGGTGCAGTGACAGATGGCGGCCAGCATGGGCTTTCCCGTGACCACATACCTGATATGTCCACACTGGCACCCACCTTCAAGAGCGTGTTCCGACATGCTTTTCTCCTTGATGCTTGAACAAAATAGGCGCTGTTTCAGGCCGCCCGGCCCCCCAGGGGCATCACATCCACCCCCACCTCCAGGGTGTGGGAACCGCCGCCGCTGGTCACCCCCTTGAGGGGCGCCACGTCGCCATAGTCCCTTCCCCAGGCCAGCACGATGTGTTTTTCACCGGGCATGCAGTCGTTGGTGGGGTCGAACTCCGCCCAGCCCTGGCCCGGTAAATACACCGCCAACCAGGCGTGGGAGGCATCGGCTCCCACCAACCGCGGCTGTCCCGGAGGGGGCAGGGTTTCCAGATAGCCGCTGATATAACGAGCCGCCAAGCCCAGGGCGCGTAGGCAACCAATGCCTAGATGGGCGAAGTCCTGACATACCCCGCGCCGCTCCTCGATCACTTCGTCCAAAGGGGTGGCCAGGGTGGTGAAATGAGGATCGTAAGTGAACTCCTCGAATATGCGATGCGTCAGGTCCCGTGCCGCCTCCAGCAATGGCCGTCCAGGGGGAAAACTGGGCTGGGCATACTCCAGCAGCCTGGGACCAGCCCGCACAAAAGGCGAATCCAACCAGTACTGGCAGGCCGCTTCGGACTCCTCCCCGCTTAGGGCCTCCAACCGGACCGTTTCCCAGGGCGGTGAGGGGATAGCCTCGGTCAGTGGCCGCGGACCCACCTCAATGAGACTTTCGGCGGTCACATCCAGGGCCTGATGAATGTCCTGAACGGTGAAGTAAGCGACCCGGTTACCAAAGAAATCCAGCCGCTCGGTCTTAAGCGCGGGGCGGGGATGAATACTCAAGCGGCTGGAATGGAGGATTTGCCAGGGCACATCCCGTGGCAGCAAGCGCGCTTCGCTATGGCACAGGGACACGGCATTATCGTACTGATAGATCGTGTGGTGGGTGATTTTGTAACGATTCATACCTGCATCTCCAGCAATTGCCGGGGCACTTCGGCGTGGCTGAAATGGGTATGAATCAGGGCCTCGGACAAGGCTGACAGGGGTTCGGATAGGGACTCCAGCAGCCGGGCCAGTTCACTATCCGCCTGCCGTTCCCGGCCCAGGGCCGCCAGCCGCTCGATGTCGGCCAGGCGCAGAGCGGAGACCGCCTGGAGGATTAACCGTTCCTCGCTGCTCCGGTAGGGGGTGGCCTCGGGACGGGGCAGCCGACCAATTTGGGTTTGCAGCCGGGTGACCTGATAACCCACTGAACGGGGGTTGTCCTCATCAAACAGCAGCAGATCGAGAATCGCCCGTGGATGCAACTCGGAGCGGTAGCGGCGCCGGTAGGCCGCCAGGTTGTCGGTGGTGGTCATCACCACCTCCCACAGGGGCAACCCGGAGCGGCGGGCGGTGACGAAGGCCAGCTCCAGCAGGTCCAGAGTACTCTGGACCCGCTCCAGGTGGCGGCCAATATCCAGAAACAGCCAACCCAGGTGGTGGGGCATGGTTTCGTTGTTGAGTCCGTAAAAGGCCGCCAACAGGGTTTGATTGCCCTCCAGCATCTCCCGGGCATCGCCAGCACTGACCACCGTGGCGGTGCGCTGGATGCGCTGCTGAAGATGGTTGAGTACCCGCCAACTGTCGTCTCCCAGATGATCCCGTACCGCCCGGCCAGTGCGCAGCATGCCCGCAAACACCACCGGCATCCCCGGGGGTTCCTCGCTCTCCCCCAACAGTTCCAGTAGCGCGGCGCGAATAGTCTTAAACCGGGCCTGAGGGGAGGTGGCCACCGGCACAGGAGCCAGTTTCAGGGCGGCGAGTAGGTCATCCAGGCAGCTTTCCTCGCTATCGCCACGCTCCTGTTCCAAGAGTCGCACTAAGGCTTCCCGCAGCAGCCGGGTCATGCCGTCCAGGCGTTCCCCATAGCGGCCTAGCCAAAAGAGATTGTCCGCCACCCGGCTGGGCAGGTCGGCCCCATCCCGGGTCAGCACCACCGGTCCCTGGCCCTGGCGCAACAGGCTGATGTGTTTCTCCGGGGCCGGGGCCAGCACCCACAGATCCTTGCTGATTCGCCCCGGGCTGCTCAGGCTGACTGTATCCATGGCCTGCTTTGACACCCGGGCCAGCCCCCCGGGCATCACCCGGTAACCATCCCCATCCAGGGCGGTAAAGCTCCGCAGCAACATGGGGATAGAGGCCAGGCCAGAGTCGTCCAGTACCGGCGCCGAGGAAAACTCCGTGGGTTCCTGACCCACATACAAATGGGGCGCCGCCCGAATCCGCCGGGTCAGCTCGTCCCGGGCTGCGGCGTCCAGTTGCGCGCCCAGCACCGGCTTGTGTCCGGGCAGGATGGAACGCACCAGCAGCGTTTCCATATTGGCCAGCACATGGTCCCGGTCCGCGCCCTGGCCACACCACCAGGTCCGCACCGAGGGCATTAGCAGCTCTTCCCCCAACAAATGGCGGCAAAGAACTGGCATAAAGGCCAACAGCCCCGGATTCTCGGCAATGGCGCTCCCTAGGGGGTTGGCCAACACCACCCCGCCGGAGCGCACCACCTGTAGCAGCCCCGGCACCCCCAGCAGGGAGTCGCCTCGCAGTTCCAGGGGGTCGCATAGTTCATCGTTGACCCGGCGTAGGATCACGTCCACGGGCATTAGCCCACCCAGGGTCTTGAGCCATACCCGGTCGTCGCGCACTGTTAAATCCGCCCCCTCCACCAGGGACAGGGAGAGATAATTAGACAGATAGGCATGTTCGAAATAGGACCGGCTGGCCGGCCCGGGGGTGAGCAGCACCACCCGTGGCTGCTCGCGTTTGTGGGGAGCCAGACTCTGCAAGGTGGTGCGCAGGGTTTCCAGAAACCCGGCCAGCCGACGCAAGGGCGCGTCCCGATATAGCTCGGGCATGGCTCGGGCCATGATGATGCGGTTCTCCAGAGCATAGCCAGCCCCCGCCGGAGCCTGGGTCTTGTCAGCCACCGCCCTGAACCCACCGTCAGGAAAGCGGGCCAGGTCCACCCCGTGGAACATCAGCCAGCGGCCCTCGACAGGCAAGCTATTCACGCAGGGTCGGCTGAAGCCGGGATGAGCGTAGACCAGTTCCGGGGGCAATATTCCCTGGCGCAGCACCCGGCGCGGTCCGTACAGATCTGCCAGCAGCCGCTCCAGCAGCCGGGAGCGCTGGGCCAGCCCGGCCTCCACCGTGCCCCATTCCGGCCCGGCGATGGGCAGGGGCACCGGGTCCACCACCCAAGGGCGCTGGGCGGTGCGGGGATCATCGTGGACGTTATACGTGACGCCGTTGTCCTGAAGCAGCCGCCGCACCTCCGCCTCGCGGCGACGCCCGGTTTCACCGTCGCGGTTCAGAGCCAGGGCGTCAATCAGCCCCCGCCAGTGCTCGCGCAGCTCCCCAGGCGCTTGAAAGAGTTCGTCATAGGCGCCCGGCAGGGGAGAATACCTATCCCAAAGAGAGGCGCCGGCTTGAGCGGCGGATAGGGCTTGAGTTGCTGACATGGCCATCTCCGTGGAGAACTGAGTCAAAACCGGACTGGCCCGGTGAATCGAACCGTCGGAGTTGTCGGTGGTTTGCCGGAGGATATGGTAGGACATTATCGGCCCGACGGGGTAAAGTGAAAGTAAGTATCGTCTTCTCTTGCCATCTCCGGCATCAGGGTCTAGGACTTAAGCCAACAAAGTTTCGCTCAAGAGGCAGGTGGTCATGGGGTTGGGGGCTTGGTTTGGCAAACTGTTCGGAGCCGGTGAACCGGCGGCGGTTGAGGCGGTGGAGTATAAGGGCTACTTCATCCGCCCAAACCCCCTGGCCCAGGGCAATCAATATCGCGTCGCCGGGACCATCGGCAAGGATTTTCCCGAGGGACGCCGGGAGCAGCGGTTTGTCCGCGCCGATAGTTTCTCCAGCCGCGAGGACGCCAACGCCCAATCCATTCTCAAGGCCCAGCGCATCATCGACGAGCAGGGGGACGGGCTGTTCGGCGCGCCCTAGTGGCTGTCCTGTAGACGTAACACGGGACCGAGTTGCAAGCGGCCATCGGGTGGGATGGCCACCCGTCCTTGTTCCCTGAGTTGTTTCCAATCCCGGCGTTGAGTCGCTGGCGAGAAACGAGGGTACAACGCTGTATGCCACGGCTGGGTTTTGAAAACGTAAATATGATGCAGATCATATAGATAGCGAATAATTCGCCTTGGATTGCCTGGCTGCCAGTTTTCGTTATATATTCAACGGGATGGCTCGGCCCTCTTGATTCTTCATCCAACCGGGAATGCGCCCATGTCCCCCATTCTCGCTCTGGATATCCTGGCTCTGGTCTGGTTTCTCGTGGCCTGGATCGGCTACACGATCTTCGCCGACCGTCCCCCCAAGCGGATACGCACCCTGGTCCACGCGGTGCAGGACTATCGGGTGGCCTGGATGCGGCGCATGCTGGAGCGGGACAACCGCATGACGGACGCTGCGGTGATCACCGCCATCATGAACTCCATCAGCTTCTTCGCCTCCACCTCTTTGTTCATCCTCACCGGCCTGCTGGCGGCCTTCGGAGCTATCGACCCCGTGCTGGCTCTACTGGAGGAACTGCCCTACGCCGCGCCCGCTTCCCGCGCCCAGGTGCATTCGAAGCTGCTACTGCTATTGGCTATATTTATATACGCCTTCTTCAAGTTCACCTGGTCCATCCGCCAGTACAACTACACGTCCATTCTCATCGCCGCCGCTCCCCTGAAGGAAGAAACGGGTTTCGACAAACCGGAATACGCCCAACGCGCCGCCCGGGTGGCGGCCCGGGGCACCGAACACTATAACAGGGGCATCCGCGCCTATTACTTTGGGCTGGCGCTACTGAGCTGGTTTATACACCCCCTGGCCCTGATGGCCGCCTCCACCTGGGTGGTGCTGGTGATGTACCGGCGGGAGTTCCACTCCCACACCCTGCGGGAACTGGAGGGCGGGGAGCGTTATTTGCCTCCCTAGGCCGCACCCCACCCCACCGCCCGTTGCCCATTGTCCGTCAGCCCAAGCCTGCCTCCAGTGGGTCCAGTAAGCCGCCCAGGGTGGCGATCAGCAATTCCAGGTCCTGATCCCGGCTCAGGCGGTGGTCCCCATCCTTGATCAGAGTCACCCGCACATCATCCCCGGCCAGCCGCTCCGCCAGCCGGGTGCTGACCGTCCAGGGTACGTCGGCGTCGAGCATGCCGTGGAGCAGCCGCGCCGGACAATGCAGTGGAATGGGAGCGCCCAGCAGCAGATGGTCTCGGCCCTCTTGGATCAGCTGCCAGGTAATCGGCTCCGGGGCCTCGTCGTAGGCAGAGGGTGAATAGATTACCCCCTCCTGTTGCAGGCGGGCGCGACTGTCCGAATCCAGGGCCGGCCAGATCAGCTCTTCAGTGAAATCTGGAGCCGAGGCCACCCCCACCAAGCCCGCCACCCGCGTCGGCCGAGCCAGGGCGGCGAGCAACATGATCCAGCCCCCCATGGACGAACCCACCAACACCCGTGGCCCCTCGGTCAGTTCATCCAGCACGGCGATGGCGTCCCCGGCCCACTGGCCAATATCGCCGTCCTCGAAGCGGCCATCGGATTCTCCATGGCCCTGGTAATCAAAGCGCAAGTAGGCCCGGCCCTGGTCCTGGCACCAAGCGTCCAGGGCGGCGGCCTTGGCGCCGGTCATATCGGAACGGAAACCGCCTAGGAACACCACCCCGGGCTGGCGGCCAGGACGGTGGCGGTAGGCGACGGTACGACCCCCAGGGCGGGTCAGACGGGCGGGCGGGTCCAAGGGCATGGTCAGCCTCTCAATTAGGAGTCCATCAGCAGTCTAGCCCAAGGCCGCCGTGGACACGGGCCTGAAGGGCAAAATCCGCTGGTTTGTCTAAAGTTATGGAATGGATCGTCCCTGACACACCCAACCGAGAAGGCCCCATGCCTTACCCATTCATCACCACCCTGTGTCTGAGCCTGAGCCTGAGCCTGAGCCTGACGGCGACCGCACAGGAAAAACACCTGCGCCTAGGCTGGACTGCCTGGGCCGATGCCGAACTGGTCACCCGCCTGGCCAAGCAAGTGCTGGAAAACCATCTGGACTACCGAGTAGAGATGGTGGCCGGAGACGTGGGCTTTGTGTACCAGGCCGTAGCCAACGGCGAGGTGGACGCCATGCTCATGGCCTGGCTGCCAAAGACCCATGGAGATTATTACAGCCGCTATGGCGGCCGCCTGAAGGATCTGGGACCGGTCTATGAGGGAGTCCGACTAGGCTGGGTGACCCCGGATTATGTGCCGGCCACGCAGTTGTCTTCCATGGCTGATCTGGCCAAACCCGAGGTAGCGGCCCGGCTACGCCATCGCATCCAGGGCATCGACCCGGGGGCCGGACTGATGCGCTTGTCCCGACAGGCCATGGACGCCTACGGACTCGACAGCTACACCCTGGTTGCCGCCAGCGGGGCGGGCATGGCGGCGGCCCTGAAACGGGCTATCAGCGAGGGGCGCTGGATCGTGGTCACCGGCTGGAGTCCCCACGGGATGTTCGGACGCTGGCCATTACGCTATCTGGATGATCCCCAGCAGAGCCTGGGGGAGACGGAGGCGGTTCATGTGCTGGCCCGCCGGGGACTACGAGCCGAACACCCAGACGCCTACGCCGTACTGGACCGCCTGCGCCTGTCCCTGGACGACGTACAGACCTTGATGGCCGCCATGAGCAATACCTCCAGACCAGCGACCGTGGCCCGCTATCTGGAGACTCATCCCGAGCAGGTTCGGCATTGGCTGGGAACGCCCTGAAACGCCGGTATCAAACCGGGTCACGGTTGGCCGGGCTTGCGCCGGGGGCGGGTAACCCCCCGCCCCACGGACAAGCAGTCCTCAACTGTGAGTCGATTCAGGATGGGTGGCGTTGAAGTGGTCCAGCACCCGATGCAGGCGGTTAGCCCGACCGTGCCGGCCTTGGGACTCGGCGTTGGCGATATCGTCCTGCATATAACGGCGGATCAAGCAAACCCCGTCCTCGGAACGCAGCAGGCACTCGCCTAACTCGGCGGCGACAATCTCCGGCACATGCTCATGCTCGGCGATGGCCAGAATCTCATCCTCGGTGAGATCACAGAACTCCAAACACTCTTGCAGCGTCAGCACTCGACAAATCCTCCTCTGTACCAATAACAGCGGGGCCGGGCGATGCCTTAATGGAATTGTTTGCATTACCCTGGTGCGCGCCCCCAGCCTGGAAATTCTTCATGTGCCGCCGTCCGGGGACTATCCCGGAAGTGGGCAACGACTCATAACAAACCAGAACTTGCGCGCCTGCCAGGTTTTCGACGCCCTCAGGGCGCCGCGTCCGGGGTTTCTCCATTCCTAGGAGAACGGAGCCATGGGCGGAAAACCAACGGCATCCAGTTATAAATATAACTCCATTAGGGACGGAACGCATTAAGCAACCGTGAATTTTTAGTGTGATTTTCAAGCCAGCCGATTGGTCTTGGCCCGCTCCCCAGAGTGCAGCATACGGATCAGTTCCGCCTCGCCCCGGGTCAGTCCGCACACCGTAATCAGTTCCTCCACATTGGCCCCCTTGAGGGCCAGCTTAGTGGCCACTTCGAAGGCTTTGCGCTCTCCGTCTTTACTGCCGCCCCCGCCCGTTTGGGGCTGGTCCCGATCCTGAAGCCGATCCTGAAGCCGCTCCAGATGATCTTCTAGGCGCACCAGGCGCTCCCCCAACATACTCATGGCCACCGCCAGATTCTTGATATCCTGGCGCACTTCGCCATGGCGCTCGGTATCTTCGGCGGCGCTGCTCTGGGGTGGGCCGGAACGGTGGTACAGCCGCCACGCCATGACGCCCAAGGCTACTAGCAGCAGGTCACTGACCACCAGGATGGTCAGGGCGATACCGTATAGCAGCAGTTCACTCATGGGCAGTCACACGTACTCGTCGATATGGGGCTTGCCGTCATCGTCCGGCGCCGAATTGGGCCGTTGCTCGGAGAGCGGCTTGGAGGGCGGTTTCCGGCGCTGGTCGCGGGTCTCGTCGTCCCGTTTTACCGGCGGCGGGGGCCGCGGAGGATGGATTTTTCTGATAGCCGCCATGATCCCACCCCCTAAGGCCGTCCGGCGGCCAGATTCAAAGACCCGGCGGGAGGCTGGCCGGACAGCGGGGCCATATTGCGTAAGGCATCATCGCCCACAATCACCATCACAACCCGGCGGTTGCGCCGCCGCCCTTCCTCGGTGGCGTTACTGGCCACGGGCCGGAACTCCCCGTAGCCGATGGCCGCCATGCGCTCTGGACGCACCCCGGCTTGAACCAATAAATGGACCACGCTGGCGGCCCGGGACGCCGATAACTCCCAATTGGACGGAAACACCGGATTTCTGATGGGCACGTTGTCCGTAAAACCCTCCACCTGCACCCGATTGGGGATCTCTTTGAGCACCCCGGCAATCTGTTGCAGGGGCTGCATGGCCTGGGGTCCTAGTTCGGCGCTACCGCTGGAAAATAATATGCTGTTGGTGATTTCCAGCTCCACCCAATGATCGGTGCGCCGTAACTTGACCGCATCCGCCTTGATCAAATCGGACATGGCCGCCTTAAGCTGCTCCATGACCTGATCTAAGGGGTCGGCTGGGGCGGGTTTGTCGGGGAGCGGCGCCGGGGTTTCGGTGGGAGCCGGGTGTAGGGGTTCGGCTCGGTCCAGCACCGGGCGGAGATCCCGCTGGATAAGAGGCACGGCCACCGGCCGCAGATCGGGCGTGGGCATGAGCACGTCAGAACGGCTGATTCGCTCCAGGGGGTCCCACACCGGAGAGCGCAGCAATTTCCCAACCTGAATGGGTTCTATGGAACGGGGTGGGGAGCGGAAAGCTTCCATCATCACCTCGGATAGCACCCGGTATTTACCTTCGTTTACCGAGGAAACGGCGTACATCACCACGAAAAAAGCGAACAGCAGGGTGATAAAATCAGCGTAGGACACCAGCCAACGCTCGTGGTTTTCGACCTCATGGTGATTTCGGCGGCTGCGGCGCATGGTAGGTCCTAGCGCTGCACGAAGCCCTGGAGGCGGGATTCGATATTGCGGGGATTCTCCCCCTGGGCGATGGCGATAATACCCTCGATGGTCATTTCGCTGAGTACCGTCTGCCGATGTACCAAGCTTTTCAGCTTATTGGCCATGGGCAGGAATATTAGATTAGCCAACCCTACCCCGTAGACCGTGGCCACGAAGGCGGCGGCGATGCCACTACCAAGCTTACTGGGATCGGCCAGATTCTCCATGACGTGGATGAGGCCCAACACCGCGCCCAAAATACCGATAGTCGGGGCATAACCGCCCATGCCCTCGAACAAGCGCGCCGCCTGATATTCGAAATCCTCCCGCACGGTCAGCTCCATCTCCAAGGCGTGGCGAATCTCATCGGGTTCGCCTCCGTCCACCAGCAGTTGCAGCGCCTTGGCGGCGAAAGGATCGGGTTCTTCGTCAATCAGGTTTTCAAGGCCCAGCAGACCCTCCTTACGGGCCACATGGCTCCAGGCGATGATCTTGTCGATGGTGTCTTCCAGGGACTGTCTGGGCGGCATGAACACCCACGCCGCCCGGCGCAAGGCGTTTTTGAACACCGGCAAGGGCGCCTGCAACAAAATAGCCCCCACCGTGCCTCCGAAGACGATGACGAAGGCCGGGCCGTTGACCAGGGAGTTGAGATGCCCCCCTTCCAGGGTCTGGCCCAAGGCGATGGCGCCCATGGCCACCACCACGCCCACCAGGCTCAAGATATCCATGACCGACGCTCAGTCGCTCTGATAGCTCACCCGGCTGCGCAAGCGGAGCAGGGCCTGGCCGTGAAGCTGGCTGATCCGCGATTCGCTGACCCCCAGGATAGCGCCGATCTCCTTAAGGTTTAGGCCCTCGTCGTAGTACAGGGACAACACCAGCCGCTCCCGCTCCGGCAGTTTGTCGATAGCCTCCACCAGATGCTGAAATAGATCCTCCCGATGCACATTGTCCTCGGGTCCGGCGTTGGGAGAAGCCAGAAAATCGGCCCCACCCTCATGTTCGGGACCTAGATCGTCGATGGATAACAGCTTCTGGCCACGCAGATCGCCCAGGGTCTGATGATACTGGGTTAATCCCAAACCCAGGCGCTTGGCCACATCCGGGTCCCGAGCCTCGCAGCCGGTCTCGTTCTCAACCTCGCGGATCGCTGTGGCCACCTCCCGAGCCTTGCGATGCACCGAACGGGGCACCCAGTCGCCACGACGGATCTCATCTAGCATGGCCCCCCGCACTCGGCGTTCAGCAAAAGTGGCGAAACTCGCCCCTTGGGAGGGATCGTAGCGCCGGGAGGCTTCCAGTAGGCCCAGCATGCCCGCCTGGATCAGGTCGTCTACTTGCACCGAGCCGGGCAGCCGGGATAACAAATGGTAGGCGATGCGCTTGACCAACGGCGCATGGCTGGCGACCAGGTCATCCGATTCCGTGTCGTCGCCCACGGCGTGTTGGTAAAAATCAATGGCATTCATGTGTGGAGGGCCTCTTGGGCATAGGGGGCGTTGAGCAGGCGCTCGATGAAAAACTGCAAATGACCCTTGGCCTGATTAGGCACGGGCCAATTATCGATTTGGGTGGCGATGCGCGAAAATGCCTGGGCGGAGCGGCTGCCTGGATAGGCATCCACCACCGCCCGCTGATTTTGCACCGCCCGGCGCAACTGGGCGTCCTCGGGGATGGAGCCGAGAAAATCCAAGGTCACATCCAAAAACCGCTCCGAAACCTTGATCAGCTTCTCGAACAGTTCCCGGCCCTCGGCGTTGCTACTCACCCGGTTGGCCAGGATGCGGAAACGCTCTACTCCGTGGTCGCGGCTGAGCAACTTGATGAGGGCGTAGGCATCGGTGATGGAGGCCGGTTCGTCACAAACCACCACCAGCACGTCCTGGGAGGCCCGGGAGAAGGCAATGACACTCTCGGAGATGCCCGCCGCCGAATCCACCACCATCACATCCAGGGCATCGGACAGTTCGCTGAAAGCGCCGATCATGCCGGCATGCTCGGCGGGGCTGAGTTCGGCCATGCGTCTGATGCCGGAACTGGCGGGGATCACCTTGATGCCCGCCGGCCCGGTGACCATGATCTCCTCCAGGTTGCGCTCGCCGCTCATGAGATGGGAAATGTTATAGGTGGGATGCAAACCCAGAATCACGTCCACGTTGGCCAGCCCTAGGTCGGCATCCAGCAACATCACCTGCTTATCGCGCCGGGCCAGGGCCATGGCCAGATTCACGGACACGTTGCTTTTGCCCACCCCACCCTTGCCGCTGGTCACGCAGATCACCCGCACCGGATGGGCGTGGTTGAGCTGGCGCAGCCCGGCGGCCTGATCGCTCTTTGCCTCAGATGCCGGCATTGGCCACCCTCCCTCCGAAAATCACCGCCAGAGTCTCGTCCACCGGCGCCTCCGTTCGCCCCTCGACCAGCTCGGCGCCCAATTGCACCAGGGCCTCGGCCCTGGCCTCCTGTAAATCCTCCGGCACCCGCTGCCCGTTGCCCACATAGGCCAGGGGCAATCCCCGGTCATGGACCACCGCCAAGGCCCCCCCCAGACGGCTGGTCTCGTCCAGCTTGGTGAGGATGCAGCCAGACAGTTCGGTTTGGGCGAAGGCCGCCACCGCTTCTTCCAGGGCGGAGGTCTGGGCGTTGGCGGTGAGCACCAGATAGCTCTTCAGACCAGGCGCCTTATCCAACAGGGCAAACTGCTGAGTCAGGCGCAGATCCCGCTGACTCATGCCAGCGGTGTCGATCAATACCAGCTCCCGGTCGGCGAAGTCCTCCAGGGCTGCGGCCAGTTCCTCGGCGTTGCCAGCCAGGCGCACCGGCATGTCCAGAATCATGCCGAAGGTTCGGAGCTGGTCGAAGGCGCCGATCCGGTAGCTGTCGGTGGTAATCAGGGCCACCCGCCGGGGGCCGTGGCGCAGGGCGTAGCGGGCCGCCAGCTTGGCTACTGTGGTGGTCTTGCCCACTCCGGTCGGCCCCACCAGCGCCACCACGCCGCCGTGCGTCAGAATATCGTCGCCGGTGTTGGACAGGCCCTGAGCTAGCAGCGTCAAGGACTTGTTCCAGGCCGTTTCCAGGTCTTGTTCTTCCATCACCGCATCGGCCAGGCGCAAGCACAGTTCCGAGGGCAGGCCGTACTCCAACAGCCGTTGCAGCAGATCAGCCCGTTGGGGCTGGCGACGGCCTAGCTCGCCCCAGGCCAGACCCGACACCTGTTGGGTGAGCAGGCCGTACATGGCGCGAATCTGGCTTTGCATTTCCACCAACATGGGGTCTTGGGACCACACAACCTTGGGTTTACCGGTGTCTGTGGGGCGGGCGGCGGGCGGGGATTTCGGGTGGTTGGTCTGGGCCGAGGCCTCGGCGGGCCTCCGGGATGGCGCCTGCTGGGCGCGGTGTTCGGCGATACCCCGCACCGCTTCGGCAAAACCCCGTGGCTCGGCTTCGGGGGCGGCATAGGCCCGGGCCAACCCGGGAGGCATGGGGGCCTCGGCAGTTGCCACGGCGGGCTTCCCCATGGCGGCCTTTCCTGCGGCCTTTCCTGCGGTCGTTGCCACGGCGACCGTCGCCACGGCGGCCGTCGCTACGGCGGCCTTTTCCGGGGTGGACGGCTCCTCCTCATCCACCAGATGCTCGTCGTAGTCCACGGCGGCCACGATTTCGACACCGCTGGCTACCCGCCGGTTGGAGAGAATAACCGCCTCGGCCCCCAACTCGTCGCGCACCTGACGCATGGCTTCGCGGATATTAGGGGCGCACAGTCGTTTGATCTTCATCGGTCGAAACCCCGTTGGCTGGTCTTCACTTACCCACCGTGGCGATCACTTTCAGCCGCTTGTCCTCGGGTATCTCACCAAATGCGAGAACGTGCAGACTGGGTATCCCGTGCCTCGCGAACCGCGCTAAGGTGGCGCGGATGCTGTCGGAGACCAGCAGCACCGCCGGCTGTCCGGCTAAGTCCTGCTTTTTGGCGGTATCCGCCAGGGCCTTGTGGAGGCGTTCGGCAAGCCCCGGTTCGATGGGGGTTTGGCTCTCGCCACCTGCCTGGACAGTTCCCTGCAATATGTGTTCCAGCTTCCCATCCAAGGTAATGACCGGGAATTCGTCCTCTAACCCATTGATATTCTGAACAATCATTCGACCCAGGGCGATTCTGACCTGCGCCGTTAAAACGTCAGGGTCCTGGCTTCGGGGGCCGTACTCCGCCAAAGTCCCGGCAATGGACCTGATATCCCGGATAGGCACCCGCTCGGAGAGCAGGTTTTGCAGCACCTTGACCACCACCCGCAGGGGTAACAACTTGGGGGTCAGGTCCTGGACCAGTCGGGGCGCGGTGGACCCTAGCCGGTCCAGCAACTCCTGGGTTTCATCAAAGCCCAAGAGATTCTGGGCATGGTGCAATAGCACTTGATTGAGGTGGGTGCCGACCACAGTGCTGGCGTCCACCACCGTATAGCCCAGGGTTTGGGCCTGTTCCCGCAGCACCGGCTCAATCCACACCGCCGGCAGCCGAAAGGCCGGGTCTTCGGTGCGAATGCCTTTCACTTCCCCATGCACATGCCCGGGGTCGATGGCCAGTTCCCGGTCTGGATAGGCTTGGGACTCGGCCACTGTTACCCCTTGCAGAACAATACGATAGGCATTTGAGGCCAAGTCCAGATTGTCGCGGATATGCACCGAGGGAATCAAAAACCCCAGTTCCTGGGACAACTTGCGCCGCACCCCCTTGATCCGGGCCAGCAACTGGCCCTTCTGGTTGCGGTCCACCAGAGGAATCAGCCGATAACCCACTTCCATGGCGACGGTATCCAAGGCCGGAACGTCGTCCCAACCCACCTCCTGGGTTTCGCTGGGGGGCGGTAGGGGGGGGTCTTCCTCTACTTCCGGGGCGGGAGGCGGCGGCGCGTGGCGGTGATGATGGATGCGCCAGGCCAGCCAACCACACACGATGGCCAGGCTCAGGAAGGCCAGGTTGGGCATCCCTGGGATCAGTCCCAGCAGGCCTAGAATTCCACCGGTGACAGCCAGGGCCTGGGGACTGCCGAATAATTGACTGATCACCTGCTCGCCCATGCCCTGGTCGCCCCCGGAGGTCCGGGTCACCATGATGGCGGCGGCGGTGGACAACAGCAGGGAGGGGATTTGCGCTACCAGACCGTCGCCGATGGTCAGCAGCACATAGTTCTGCACCGCCTCGCTTATGGGCAGCCCATGCTGCAACACGCCGATGGCCAGCCCGCCCAGAATATTGATGAATAGGATCAGGATGCCGGCGATGGCGTCGCCCCGCACAAACTTGCTGGCGCCGTCCATGGAACCGTAGAAATCCGCCTCCTGAACCACCTCGGAGCGTCGAGCCCGGGCTTGGGCCTGGTCAATTATCCCGGCATTGAGATCAGCGTCGATGGCCATTTGTTTGCCCGGCAAGGCATCCAGGGTGAAGCGGGCGCTGACCTCAGAGATACGTCCGGCGCCCTTGGTGACCACCACGAAATTGATAATCACCAGAATGGCGAACACCACCAGGCCCACGGCGTAATTACCCCCCACCACAAAAACCCCGAAAGCTTCGATCACCTTGCCTGCGGCGTCCGGCCCGGTATGGCCCTCCAATAGCACCACCCGGGTGGAGGCGACGTTCAGGGCCAGGCGCAGCAGCGTGGTGATGAGCAGCACCGTGGGGAACACTGCGAAATCCAGGGGTTTGATGGTGTATACGGCGGCCAGCAGCACCACCAGGGACAAGGCGATATTGAAGGTAAAGAACATGTCCAGGGCAAAGGCCGGCAGGGGAATCACCACCATCATCATGATGACGATCAGCAGCACCGGCGCTCCTAGCCCGCTTCGGGACAGAGCGGTGAGGGTGTCGGCCAGGTTTAGGGTCTTGACCATTATTGGGTCCTCATCCCAGGCGGCACCGGCAGGTCGGACATGACAATGCGCTCCTCATCCAGGCGCTGCTCGGCGCGCAGTTGAAACACATAGGCCAGGACCTGGGCCACGGCGGTGTACAAGGTCGCGGGAATGGGCTGATCCAGTTCGCAGTTGAAGTACAAAGCCCGGGCCAGCAGCGGCGACTCCACCCGGGGCACCCGGTGGGCCTCCCCAAGCTGGCGGATGCGCAGCGCCACCAGGTCCACTCCCTTGGCCTCCACTCGGGGGGCGGTCATGGTGTCCGGGTCGTATTTCAGGGCCACGGCATAGTGGTTGGGGTTGGTGATGATCACGTCGGCCTGGGGGACCTTGTCCATCATCCGCCGCTGGGCGAACTCCTGTTGCAAGCGGCGGATGCGGCTCTTGACCTCGGGCTTGCCCTCTGTGTCCTTCATCTCGTCCCGCACCTCCTGTTTGGTCATGCGCATCTGCCGGGTGTGGTTGAAGATTTGAAACGGCACATCCACCAGGGCGATCAGTATCAAGGGCAGGGTCAGCAGCAAAAACAACCAACCCAGCAGCCAGGTGGCTTGATACAGGGCCGGCAGCAGGGGTTGGGAGGCCAGGTGCAGCAATTGCGGCTCCCAACCCCAGAGCAACCACACCGCCACCCCGCCCACCACCAGAAACTTGGCCAGGGCCTTGACCAGCTCCATCAAAGCGCGCAATGAAAAAATCCGCCCCACGCCCTTCAGGGGGTTGATGCGGTCGGGTTTAAAGGCCAGGGCCTTGACGCTGAAAGACCACCCCCCCAAGGCCAGGGGAGCCAGCAGGGCCACCAACACCATCAACCCCAAGAACGGGATCATCAGCCACAACATATCCACCAGCGCCTCCCCCACTATCCGGGGCAGGATGGCAGGGTCGGTGAACTCCCGGACGTCGGGGGTGAAGGCGTCTTTCATCCCCAAGGCCAGCCCGCTCAGCAGGGCCGGTCCTAGCACCAGCAAGCCACCAGTGGCGGACAGCAGCAAAAGCAGGGTGGTCAACTCCCGAGAGCGGGGGATCTGGCCCTTCTCGGCGGACTCCCGCAACCGCTTGGGGGTGGGTTGTTCAGTGCGTTCCTGGCCGTCGCTGTTCTCGGCCATGGCTCAGGCTCCTATGAACTGGCGGAGGATTTGGAACACCTCATCCAGCAGCCGCTGTAACTGGGGCACCAGGCTGGGCAGGCTGTACAGGATAATCAGCAGTCCCAGCATCAGACTGATGGGAAACCCCACCATGAAGATATTGAGTTGAGGGGCGGCTCGGGTCATCACCCCAAACGCCAGGTTCACCACCATTAACGAGGCGATGGCCGGCAAAGCCACCAACACCGCTCCCCCGAACATCCGCCCCCCCCACTCGGCCACGGCGCGAAACTCCACCCCGGTCAGACCCTCCGGCCCCACGGGCAGGGTCTGGAAGCTATCCACCAGCATCTGGAACAAGATCAGATGACCGTTCAGGGACAAAAACATCAGGCTGCCGACGATGTTGTAGAACATGCTGATCAAGGGCATCTGGCCGCCGTTTTGGGGGTCTACTAGATTGGCGAAGCCCAAGCCCATCTGCATGGCCACCACATTGCCGCCGATCGCCAAGGCGGCGAACACCAGCTTGAGCATAAAACCCATGGTCAGGCCGATCAGTAGTTGCTGGGCGGCGATGGCCAGGCCCGTGGGGCTGAGCGGCTCCACCGCCGGGATCGGCGGCACGAAGGGCAGCAGCGCCCAGGTCAGCACCAGCGCCACGATCAGGCGCACCCGCCCCGGCAGCATCCGGGCGCTGAGTAGGGGCGCGGCGCTGACCATAGCCCCCACCCGGATCAACGGCCACCAGAACGCCCCTACCCAGGCGGCGATGGCGGGGCTGGTCAGTTCCATGGACTCAGCCGATCAAATGAGGGATGTCCGCGAACAGAGTGCGGGTGAAGTCCAGCAGCAATTGCAGCATCCACGGCCCGGCCAGTAGCAGCACCACCACCAGCACCAGCAGCTTGGGCACGAAGCTCAAGGTCATTTCATTGATTTGGGTGGCGGCCTGGAATAGCCCCACCAGCACCCCGATGGCCAGGGCCGAAAGCAGCAGGGGCGCCGCCAGCAGGGTGGTGGCTTCCAGGGTGCGCTGGCCGACGGTAAGTACGGTTTCCGGGGTCATGGGGGGTCCTCAGGGCACGTAGAAGCTGGAGGCCAGGGTGCCCATGAGCAGCCCCCACCCGTCCACCAGCACGAACAACATGATCTTGAAGGGAAAGGAAATAACCAAGGGGGATAACATCATCATGCCCATGGCCATCAAGACGCTGGCCACCACCAGGTCGATGATCAGAAACGGGATGAACAACAAAAAGCCGATCTGGAAGGCGGTCTTGAGTTCGGAGGTGACATAGGCTGGCACCAACAGGGAAAACGGCACTTGCTCGGGGCTGTCCAGGCCGTCCCGGCCAGATAGATGGGTGAACAAGGCCAGGTCGGTCTCCCGAGTCTGGGCCAGCATAAACGCTTCCAGGGGGACGCGGGCCTTATCCACTGCCGCCACGAAGCCCAGTTCCTCGTTCAGATAGGGCAGCACCGCCTCCCCGTGGATGCGCTCGAACACCGGTCCCATGATGAACAGGGTCAGGAACAGGGCCAAGCCGATCAACACCTGATTGGAGGGGGTCTGCACCGTGCCCAGGGCCTGACGCAACAAGGCCATGACGATGACGATGCGGGTAAAGGAGGTCATCATCATCAGCGCCGCCGGCAGCAGGGTCAGGGCAGTCATGATGGCCAGGATTTGCAGGCTCACCGACCAGGTTTCTACCCCATCAGGCCCAGGAATCACGGTCAGGGCCGGCACCACCGGCTGAGCCGCAGCCAGGGCCGGGGCCAGCAACAACCACCCCAAGGCCAACAGACCTTTAATCCTGTTCATCACCGACCTCCCCGACCGGTTTCCGGGGTGGGAACACATATAGGGTCTGAACCCGCCCCGGAGCCACCCCCACCAGCAACCGCACCTTGTCCACCTCCACCAGCACCAGCCGCTCCCGGGCGCCCAGGGCCAGACCGCCCCGCAACCGGATCACCTCCCCGCCCATGCCGCGCTGGGGGGCCAAGCGGCGCAGCAGCCAGGCCGCCCCCAGAATGAGCCCCAACACCAGCACCAACCCCAGCAGCATCTGCGCCACCCCGGCCCCGGACAAGCCCATCGGAACCTGCTCGGCGGCCTGGACAACGCCTCCCCAAACCAGCGGCAGGGCGACAGGCCAAGGGTTCACGGGCGTCCGTCTCCAGCCGGGTCATCCACCATCACGACCCGCACCATGAAGCACCCCACGGGGATCGCCTCTCCCCAATCCGCCGACTGGCCATTGACCCTCGGGGGCGGCAGCGGCCCGTTCACGGACCCGCTCCCCACCACCATGCGGAAGGTTTGGGATTGATGGGCCTGGGGCCTCAGGTGTAGGCGGGATTGCCCCACTTGTACTTCCACTTGGGCAAGTTCCGGCATCGGGCCACCCTTGCCGGCGCCGGTGCTTAGGGCCGACTGAAAACCAGCCTTGCCCCACCCACCGAGTCCACGCCACCGCCCCCTATCCAAGGCGGGCAGTCGCCTTAGCAGCCACGAACCCCAGACCATGAACAGCAGTACAACAGTCACGCCTATCAGGTTTTGCATGGCATTCCCTCTATGAGCCGGTTACCGTTTGTGTATCAGGCCATGGCCAAGCCAGCTCCCGGCCACGGGTCTAGCGAAGTCGCTTGACTCGCTCCTCGGGGCTGACGATATCGGTGATCCGCACCCCGAAGCGTTCATTCACCACCACCACTTCGCCCCGAGCGATCAAACAGCCGTTAACTAATATATCCAGGGGTTCCCCGGCGGGCCGGTCTAGCTTGACCACCGAGCCTTGGGCCAGTTGCAACAATTCGCGAATCGACAGCCGGGTGCGCCCCAATTCCATGGATAGGGTGACCGGAATATCCAGCACCACCTCCAGGCTTTGCTCCACCCGCCGGGCCGTGGCCGGGTCCACGCCGTCGAAATTCTTCTGCTCCAGGGTGCCGGTCTTGGCGGCCTTGCGGCCCTCCTTCCCTTTGGGGGCGGCCTCGCTCTTGGCCTTGGCGTCGGCCTTTGGCTCCGGCGCGGTGTCGGTTTCCGCCTCGGCCTTGGCCGCGTCGTTGTCGCTCATGGGTTTGTTTCCTCGCTTGACTGGGATGGGTCCTGGCCACCCAGGGATAAGGGGGTCAGGGTGTGGCGGATTTTCAAAGCCTGACAGCCCCGGGCCACCCCGTAGTGGCCGCTGTACACGGCTACGCCCTCGGCCTCCAGTACCGCTTCATCGGGAATATCCACGGGGATCACGTCGCCGGCGCTCAGTGTCAGCAGTTCCCGTAAGCTCAAGTCGATCTCCGCCAAAACACCGCGTAGCTCCACCCGGCTGTCCTTGACGCCCTCCCGCAGGAGCCGCGTCAAGCGGTTGCTATGGGCGGGGTGTTCCCGCAACAGGCTGTTCAGCAGGGTTTTACGCACCGGCTCGAACATGGAACAGGGCAAGGCCAGATGCAGGGCGCCGCCCACCTCCTCGATGGTCACGGTCAGAGTGGTCACCGCCAGACACTCGCCGGGATTGATGGCGGTGATGAACTGAGGGTTGATCTCCGCCTCCACATGACCGCACTGGACCGTCACGAAGGGTTCCCAGGCCCCCGCCAAGGCATTGAACACCAGGTTGAGCAGGCGGCGGATCAGGCGTTTTTCGGTGGCGGTGAAATCCCGGACCGTGGCGCTGGTATAGACTTTGCCTCGGCCGCCGAAAAACGTGTCCAC
This sequence comes from uncultured Candidatus Competibacteraceae bacterium, assembly GCA_964597315.1. Lineage (GTDB taxonomy): Bacteria > Pseudomonadota > Gammaproteobacteria > Competibacterales > Competibacteraceae > CAZQXD01. Next base: position 11,575 of record CAZQXD010000036.1, on the reverse strand, counting down.
CACCATGAATACCAGTTGCTGCTCAAACACCAGCAGACCTGGCCCGGCCAGGGGAGCCATGCGAATCACATTGGCGCTACACGGCGCGGCCAGGGAGGTAACCAGATCGTTATAGGGACGGGTCTCCACGGCGCCGATGGCCACATCCACCGAGCGTCGCAACAACTCGAACAGCCCGGCGTTCATCTGGTGGGCAAAGCGTTCGTTAATGGTTTCCAGCACCGGCACAATGCCAGTCAGGACGTTCTCGGGGCTGACCAGTTCATAGGGCAGGATCTCCTCGTCGGCGGCCTCGGGCCAATCCCCCACCCCTAGCCGACCCTTGGCGACCCCTTCCATGAGGGCATCCATTTCATCCTTGGTCAGCAGCTCGTCGGTGGCCATGGACTCACTGCATAACGAAATTGGTAAAGTACACCGCCTCGATGCCGGGCTGGCCGATCTCTCGGCGCAGAATCTCCTGGACTTTTTCCAAGGCCCGCTCCCGCAGCTTCTCCTTGCCCTCCGCCGAATTCAGGAGAGCGTAGTCCTGGTTGCCAAATAGCAGGATCAAATCGTTGCGAATCTGAGGACTGTGGCTAAGCACCATATCCATGACCGCCTCATCACGGCCCATGACCGAGACGCTGATCTGCAAATAGCGCAGCATGCCTTGATCTTCGAAATTGACCACAAAGGGCGGGTCCAGGGACATATAGCGGGGAGGCTTTAAGGGTTTGACCGGCGCGGACTCCGAGGCGGCGGCGCTTGCCGCCGCTTCCGATTGATCGCCTTCGTCGCTCCCCTTCCCCTTGCCCAGCAGACTATCCAGTCCGCCGGTCATATACAGTGCAGCGCCGGCTGATCCCACTACCAGCATCAGCCCAATCACCACCCAGATGAGAATCTTGCCGATGGACGAACCTTTTTTCTCGGTCTCGGCGTCGTCTTTGCTTGCGTCTTTCTTTGCCATGGATATGTTCCTAACCGGACGTTTCAGCCTATCCGTCCCACGGCAAGATATGTGCCACGCTCAGCCAGCATGATTTTACGTAGTGGATTCATGTTGTTAAAAAAGAGGTTCGGTGATGACGGGCGGCTTGCGACAAGCTTTTGACTCGGCCCAGACCCGAGCTTCGCCAAAAAACCGACTGCCCCCTCCATCGACCCGGTCAGGCGTCAATAATCAGCCCCAAGGCCGCCCCGGCGGCCCTAGCCGCTGTTGTTGGCCTAGTGGCAAAAATCCGCTGACGTCCCGAGCGCCGATTCCAATTCGTTTAGATCCAATTCCACGGTAGCCCAGATGCCATCGGCGTAGTGGGGATCGGCCCGGTAAACATCCATTGATTTGGGAAAGGGGATCGGATTGCCGTCCAAGAACAGGTCCTCCAGGCACAGCGCCATGGCTTCCCGGACATTGTCCAAAGCTTCATCTAGGGAAAATCCAGCCGAACAGCAGTCTGGAAAATCTGGCGCGGCCACGCCGTAGTCACTGTCCGGGTCCTTGTAGATCACCACGGGGTATCGCATCGTCGCTGGTTCCTTGCCCTGTCTGTCTGGGAACAGGTATCGGCCGACGACGGTTGGCGCTTAAGGTTCGGTCAGCAACTCCGCCAAGGGGCGCGGCTCCCCCAACTCGAAGCCTTGGGCATAGCCCACCCCTAAGTCTCGCAGCGCCTCCAAGGTGCGGAGATTCACATGCTCGGCGATGGTCTCCAGACCCATGGTCCGGCCAATCTCCACAATGGCCGCCACCATGGCCCGGTCCACCGGGTCGTCCAGCATACTGGTTACGAAACCCCCGTCGATCTTCAGGTAATCCACCGGCAGGCGCTTGAGGCTGTAAAACGAGGTCATGCCCTTGCCGAAATCATCCAGGGCGATGCGACAGCCCATGTCCCGCAAGCGCCGCGTCGAACGGGCAGCCAGGTCCAGGTTGCCGATGGACTCGGTCTCGGTGATTTCGAAACAAATTCGCTCCGGTCCCACCCCGGAGTCGGCGAACAGCTCCCCAACCCGCTGGTGCAGGCCCTCGTCTTGCAGGGAGCCTGCGGAAAGGTTGATGTTGAATTGGGCGCCGGGCCGACGGGCCAACAGGGGGCCAAGCTGCTCTAGGGCCAGGCGGATCACCCACTGATCCAGTTCTTTGATTAGGCCGAAACGCTCGGCGGCGGGCAAAAACGCGCCGGGAGGGATGATCCGGCCCTGGTCGTTTAGCATCCGCACCAGCAGTTCGTAGTGAATGGCCGGGTCGGCGGCGGTCAGGGCCACGATAGGTTGGGCGAACAGACAAAACCGCCCCGCAGTCAGCGCCTCTCGAATCTGGGAGGCGCGGCGCATCTGGCCGTGACGCTCCGACAGGCCGGCGGCATTGGGCTGGTAGACATGGACCCGGTTACGGCCCAGATCCTTGGCGGTGTAACAAGCCACATCGGCCTGGGCCATCACTTGAGTGGCGCTTTCCACCGTCTCGGTGATGGCTGTCACCCCGATGCTCACCCCGATATTGAACAACTGCCCCTCCCACGAGAACCGAAAATCCCGCAACAGGCTGACCAGTTCCTCGGCGATCGCCTCCCCCCGGGCCGGCGAGCAATGCTCCAGCAGCAGGCTGAATTCATCCCCCCCCAAGCGAGCCAGGGTGTCGCGGCTCCGGACCCTAGACAGCAGCTCCTGAGACAATTGCTTGAGCAGGGCGTCTCCGGCCTGATGGCCGGCGTTGTCGTTGACCAGCTTGAACTGGTCTAAGTCCAGATAACAGAGGACATGCCGCCCATCCCCACGCCTGGTCCCGGCCACCGCCCGTTCCAGCCGCCGCTCGAACTCCCGGCGGTTGACCAACCCGGTGAGGGCGTCGTGGGCGGCCTGATGATGGAGCATGGCGCTGTGCCGCTCGTTGTCCAGGCGCAGCCACTCCAAACGCCGCAGGTTGCCCACATGGACCACGTGGATCATCCCGGCCAGAATCAGGCTCATGAACAGGGCGAAACCGTAGTGTAGCCACAGAGGCGATGGGTCCAGCACTATCACCGCCCCGACCCAGGCGATCAGCACCGTGGTCTCAAAAATCACCAACCAGCGTCGAGACAGCAGAAAAAAACTCGCCCCCACCACCAACAGCATTAAATTGGTGCTCTGCCAGGGTTCTCGGGATAGATATAAGTGCAACAGGCTGTTGAACAGCACCATCCCGGCCAGGACCAGACCCACGGGATAGATCATGGCCGGGCTGAGGGTATGGCGGGTCAGAACCCGCCGGAACAACCACAGTAACAAGGCGCTGGCGGCGGCGAAACCGAACAGCGGCCAAACCAGGTCCGGGGGCAACACCAGTGCGTGGGCGATGGCCAGCACCAAGTAGATCAGCGCCAGCCCCCCCGCCACCGAGCGCAAGCTGCGGGCCACGGTATCAGCAATGGCTTGCTGTAATTGGAGATCGCTTGGGGCGGGGTGATCAGTTGGCGGCATCCCTCCGCTGATTTTGCGCATAGGCTCGGTTCCCTGGGGCATCCCTATAGTAGGTCATAGTGTAGAGGGACCCATGGGAAAGAGCATCCAGAAAGCCTAACGCCGCCAACGGGCCGGGCCTACGGCAACGCCCGACCTCCCCCAATTGACGCCGTAGTCCATCGCCAGAAGAGGCGAGCGCGCCGGTGTAGCGCGCCACGGGTCAGGCCCCTATCCGCCTTCAGACATACTGATCCACCAACCCCACGGCCACCCGCCGCGCCGGCTCGGCCGGGGTCTCGCCCTCATCGGCAAGCACCGCGCCAGTGTTACCGAAAGCCCGCGCCCCGTCCTGACCCGCGTTGGCTTGGCCTTGCTGCCGACCGGCCAGGGACTGGTCGGAGACATTGGCTTGCTGCAAGTTCAGGCCCTGGCCATCGAACAGTTCCCGCAACCGGGGCAGGGCCGTTTCCAGGGCCTCTCGCACGCCAGCATCCGGGGCAAAGAAAGTAATACTGGCATGGTGTTGCTTATCCAAGGATAAACTCACTTCCAGAGGCCCTAGATGGGGCGGAGTAACCTTCAGCTCCGCCTGTTGGGGACCGTTTTGCACCAGCCACAACACCTGCTGGCCCAGGGCTTGGCCCCAGCCGGGCTGGGCCAGATTCAGGGGCGTCTGCAAGGGACTTTGACCCAGAACGGGCTGGCCTGGAATCGATTGACCATCAACCCGAGGCGCTAGGGAAGCAGACTGGTGAACCAAAGGCGCCGCTGACTCCCGGGAAAAGGCGGCGGCGGGTTCGGCTCGGGAAGAGACCCGCGATTCCACCGCCAGGAGCTTATCCGCCACCGCCAGCAGATCTTGGATACCCTCCCCCTGGCTGCTATCCCCGGCACTCGTCTCCCCCGCTTGCCCTCCTGTCGCATCGGGCTTCGCGACGGCCTGCAAAGCGGATACCCCGGCTACCGGTCGGGTGGGCTGGGGGGCCAGATACCGGTTCAGCCACGGGACCGGACCGGGCGCTGCGACGGACTCCGGGAGTGGGTCCGCCACCGGCAACAGGGTCTCCGGCAAGACCGGCGCGACCCGGGGCAGGGTCTCTAGGGCGGGTTCTGCGGTCCCCTCGCCAGACGCCTTGATCCGGGCCACTAGCGGTGTCGTCGGAACCGTGGCCGACTGACGAACAGCCGCCGCCAAGTCAGGGGCGGGCTGGGACAAGGCCTCTGTCAGAATCCCGGTGGGGGACTTGGCCGTGACCGCTTCGGTCGTCGTCGGCGACGACAGAGGCCAGAGGGCCGACGTCAAGGCGTCGTCCTTGGTCTGCGCTAAAAGCGGCGCTAACCGGGCTTGCGGATCACCCTCCGGTAACACTGCCAGGCTGTCCTCCCCCGAAATAGCGGTCTCCAGCAGGGACACCGCCTCAGTTAAGGCCAGCGCCGGGGTTGGCGCCATTTCAGTGGCCCAGTCGTCTAGCCCCGGCGCCATTGTCAGGCCGGGAGGGAGCGCCTCGGGAATCGGGCTGACGAAGTCCAGAACCAGTGGCCCGGCGGTGGGTAGCGTATCGGGGTCCCGCTCCCCGGCGAAGGCGACTACCCGGGTCCATGCCCCCTCCCCGAGGTGTTCGGCAACGGCCTGTGGCAAAGGGTCATCCCCCGGCGCCGGGGCCTGCACGGGCACTGGGCTTCCCAGTCCTTGCAACACCGCTCCGAAAGAGGATGCTCTCTGCCCTGTTCCAGCGCTGGACGGGGTGGACGGCGCGCCGGTGGCATCGACGCCGGGATTGATCGCTAGATTGATGGGTGTGGGGTTCATGATCGTTACCTGAGTTCGTTGGCCTGGCCCCTGAGCATTCAGTGCCCGGAAATATCCCGTGGCCCTCGCAGGCCCCGTTCGTCCTGGTCCGCCTGTTCCCGACGATCCGCCGCCTGGTTCTCCTCTTGACGGTAGCCCTCGATGACGTTCTCCAGAGCCTGGGTGCGGGCATGGCTGCGCTGCCATAGGCCGCGCTTGCGCTGAAACTCCTCGTGCAATACCTGAATGTGGCCCTGTAGCTGGGCGATGTTCCGGTCCAGATTGGCCACGAAGTCCGACACACCTCGCAACTGCCGGGCCACCACCCCGGTCTTGCCTACGGTCTCCAGTTGTTCGGTGTACTCCCGGCGAAACGCCAGCAACTGTTGCAGACGCTGTTGCTGCTCCTGCAACCGGCGCCGGAAGCCGACCAATTCCCGGGCGGCTTTGGCTTCCTGATTCTGGGCCACCTGGGCCGCTGGCTCTAGCCCACGGATTCTATCGAGCATCAGTCACCTCCCGGTTGCTTAAGGACGGCCTCCAGGCCGGACAAGCTGGCGTCCAGGGTCACTTGTTCGTCCATGCCCTGGCGTAGAAACTCCCGAAGACGCGGGTAGTAGGCCATAGCTTCGTCCACGGCCGGGTCCGAACCCGGAGCGTAGGCGCCCACGTTAATCAGATCCCGGTGTTGCTGGTAGGTGGAATACAACTGCTTGAAGCGCCGGGCCAGTTGCTGGTGGTGGGACTCGGTGATGCGGGCCATAACCCGGCTCACCGAGGCTTCAATATCAATGGCCGGGTAATGGCCGGCGTCCGCCAGTCGCCGGGACAAGACGATATGACCATCCAGGATAGCCCGGGCGGCGTCGGCAATGGGGTCGTTATGATCGTCCCCCTCGGTGAGTACCGTATAAAAAGCCGTGATGCTGCCCCCCACGGCGTCGTTGCCGGCCCGCTCCACCAGGGCTGGCAGCTTGGCGAACACCGACGGGGGGTAGCCCTTGGTGGCTGGCGGCTCGCCGATGGCCAGGGCGATCTCCCGCTGGGCCTGGGCGTAGCGGGTCAAGCTGTCCATCAACAACAGTACCTGGCGGCCATGATCCCTGAAGTCTTCGGCGATACGGGTGGCCAGGGCCGCCCCATGGAGGCGGATCAAGGGCGGGGTGTCGGCGGGGGCGGCCACCACTACCGCCCGGCTCAGGCCCTCGGACCCCAGGATCTCCTGGATAAATTCCTGCACCTCCCGGCCCCGCTCGCCGATCAGTCCCACCACGATCACATCGGCGTTGGTAAACTTGGTCATCATCCCTAGTAACACGCTCTTGCCCACGCCGGAGCCGGCGAACAGTCCCATGCGCTGACCGCCGCCCACAGTGAGCAGGGCGTTGATGGCCCGCACCCCCACATCCATGGGTTCGCGAATGGGCTTGCGCGATAGGGGATTGATGGTCTTGCCGGTCAGGGCCATCCGGCGCAGGTTGCGGGGCGGCGGCAGTTCATCCAGCACCCGTCCAGCCCCATCCAGCACCCGGCCCAGCAGCTCTTCACCCACCGCCACTCGGCCCACCCCGCCGGTGGGCCGCACCCGGGAATGGGGCATCAGCCCGTGAATAGGCCCGGAGGGCATCAGAAACAGCCGCTCCCCGGCGAAGCCCACCACTTCGGCCTCCACTCGGGTCTCGTCGGGACCAATCACCAAACAACTGGCCCCCACCGGAGCCACGCAACCGGCAGCCTCCAGGGTCAGGCCCACCATTCGGGTCAAGCTGCCCTCCACCACCAGTCCAGGGCAATCGGCCAGCCGCGCCCGGCGCCGGGCCAGGGCCTGGGACCACACCGTGGCGCGACCGGCGGCCAGGGGCGAACCGTCAGTCATCGTCCCGTTCTCCGGTGCGCTGGTCACCTAGCACCGTAGCGATCACTGTGTTCAAGCGCCGCTCCACGGTGGCGTCGATCCGGGACAGTTCACTCTCCACGGCGCAACCGCCCCGGCTCAGCGCCGGGTCCTCGATCAGCGTCCAGGCCCGACCCTGCTCGTCGTCCAGGGCCAGCGCCTCGCGCACCAGCCGGGCATCCTCGGGGTGCAAATGCAAGGCGACGCCCTGGCTGGCCACCGGCAGCAAGGCCACGGCCTCACGGACCACAGCCACGATTTCCCCCGGCGCGGTTTTCAGTTCCCGGCGAATCAGCCGCCGGGCAATGGCGGTGGTGAGCCGCACCAGTTCTTCTTCCACCAGGGTATCCAACTCCTTGAGAGGAGCGGCCATGGCATTCAAGATGCTGTCCAGATCCCGCACCCTAGCCTCGATCTCCCCTCGCCCCGCGTCCAGACCCGCCTTGCGCCCCGCCTTCAGGCCCGCTTTGCGTCCCGCCTCCAGGCCCTCCCGATGGCCCTGCTCCCGGCCCTCTTCCAGACCCGCCGTATAGCCTTCCTCCTGGGCCTCCCGCTGAATGGTTTCGATCTCCTCCAGAGTAGGAAAAGCTGGGGGCTTGGAGGGCGCCTCGGGCTTGCGGACGGGTTCGGAAGCCGCATCGGAGGCCGTTTCCACGACATCGTCAACGCTGGGCATTGACCAGCGTTGCACGGCGCTGAGGCGATCTTTGGGAATGATCTTAGACAAGGGAATCCCCTCCCTTGGACCCTAGGGACAACTCCCCGGCTTCGGCCAGGCGCTTGGCGGTGGCGAGGATGTCCTTCTGGGCGGATTCCACTTCGGACAATCGCACCGGCGGCATGACTTCCAGGTCGTCGCGCAGCATCTCCGCAGCTCGCTTGGACATATTGCGCAGAAGCTTCTCCTTGACCATTTCGTCGGCGCCCCGCAACGCCATCATGAGGGTCTCGGAGGACACTTCCCGGAGCAGGGTCTGGATACCCCGGTCATCCACGTCCATGAGGCTATCGAACAGCAGCATCATTTCCTCGATATTCTCCCCTAGTTCTGGATCGGCTTCCTTGACCCGATCCAGGATCGACCCCTCCACATCCCCGGACAGTAGATTGAGAATCTCCGCCGCCCGCTGGGCGCCGCCCATCTTGGAGCGGGCCGAGGCGCTAATGGCGGACATGACTTGTTTTTCGATCACTTCGTTCAGTTCCACCAGGGCGTTGGCGGGGATGCCGTCCAGGGTAGCCACCCGCATCAGGGCGTCGTAACGGAGATCCTCGGGCAGCAAGGTCACGACTTCGGCGGCCTGTTCGGTTTCCAGGGAGGACAGCACCAGGGCCACCACCTGGGGATGCTCCTGGCGCAGTCCCCCGGCGATGGCCTCGGCATCCATCCATTTCAGGGCCTCTACCCCGGTTCCGCTGTCGGCGTTGAGGATGCTATCCATGACGCCCTTGGCCTTGTCCCGGCCTAGGGCGCGGATCAGTACGGCGCGGATATAGTCCTGGCTATGAACCCCCATGGAGGTCTGTTCTTCCACCTGGCCGTTGAAGGTATCCAGTACTTCGGAGACTTGAGATTTGTTGATGCCATTGACGTTGGTCATGGCCGCCCCTAGCTTGTGTAGATCCCGAGGCTCCATATGCTTGAGAATCTCGGCGGCGTATTCCTCCCCTACGGTCATCAGCAGCACCGCAGCCCGGTCCACCCCAGCCAGGGCGATGGTCAGGCCAGGCGACTCGCCACCTTCGGAAGGCGGATTCTGGGCCTGTTGTAGGGCGGGGGGGGTGGTTTCGGGCATGGCGTCAGGTCTCGTCGGCTATCCAGGTCTTGATCACTTGCACGGCCCGCTTCGGGTCCTCGGCCACCAGGGTCTTGGCCAGGCGCAGGCGCTTATCCAGAAGTTCCACGGCCATTTTCTTGCGTACTAGTTCCTCATAGCCGGCCGGGTCGTCCTTGGACAGATAATCCCCACTGCGATCGTCAATCACCTCTTCATCTTCGTCATCGTCTTCATCTTTGGGGCCTTCCAGCTTGGCCGCATCCGCTTCGGGCTTTGGCTGTTCAGGCAATAGCCGCTTGATGAGTGGCCGGACCACCAGCAACAGCACCAACAGCGCGATCAGCACCAGCGCCGCCAGCTTCACCAGCTCCAGAAACCACGGCTCCTGCCACAACGGCAGGGGCGTGGTCACAAAGGCGGAGGCGGCAAAGGTCGCGTTCATGACGTTGACGATATCCCCCCGCTGCTCGTCGAAACCCACCGCCTGGCGGACCAGGGCGGTGATCCGTTCCAGTTCATCGGGAGGCAGGGCAGTGGGCTTGAGCACGCCCTCGGCGTCGGCCACCAGGGGATCGTCTAGAACCACCGCCGCCGACACCCGGATGATCCGTCCCGGAGCATTACGGGTATGGCTAACGGTCTTGTTCAGCTCGTAATTGCGGGTAGACTCGCTGCGGCTGCGTACGCCTTTGCCGGTATTGGCTTGAACCTGGGCGTCGGTAGGCAGCGGCTGGGCGTTGGGATCGGGTAGTTGCTCGGGGGCCTCCGCCACCCCAGGCGGCTCGTTGCTGAGCGCCCCCGGAATCCCTCCGGGCCGGGGCCGGGCGTTCATTTCTTCCAAGAGTTGTTCACTGCGCACCAGCCCTTGTTCCGGTCCCGGCTGGAACTGCTCGGCGGTCTGTTCACTGCGGGTAAAGTCCACATCCAGGGCGACCTGGGCGCGAACCTTGCCCTGGCCCACCACAGGCTCCAAAATCGTCTCGATCTTGCGAATGTAGTTCTCTTCCAGACGCCGCTGGTAGTCCAATTGATCCATGCTCATGGCCAAGGGTGAGTCCCGCCCAGAACGGGTCAGTAGATTGCCCGCCTGATCAATGACCGACACCTGGTCAGAGGACAGCTTGGGTACGCTGGAGGACAGCAGGTGGACGATGGCGGCCACCTGGCCCTCGCTCAGCACCCGGCCAGGGTAGAGTTGCACCAGCACTGAGGCGGTGCGCGGCTTGCGTTGTCGCACGAACACGGTTTCCTCGGGGATAGCCAAATGCACCCGAGCCTGTTGCACAGCGCCCACGTTCATCACCGTGCGCGCCAACTCCCCTTCCAAAGCCCGGTGGATATTGACCTTCTGCATGGTTTCGCTAAGTCCGAAACTGTTCTGCTGGCGCAACAGCTCGAAACCGTCCACCGCGCCCCGAGGCAGACCCTGGGCGGCCAGTTTCAGCCGGGCTTCATGAACTTGCGTCTCAAGCACCAGTAAGCCGCCGCTACGCCGGTCCACCTTGTAGGGAATATTGTTCTGCTGCAGGGCCTCCATCACCTCCCCGGCGTCGGACTCTGCCAACCCCGAGTACAGCAACTCATATTGGCTGGCGCCCAACCACAGCCAGGCAGCCACCAGCACCGCCAACGCCGCCGCCAGCCCAGCCAGGGCGCCGAACGTCGCCGCCCCGGGCCGACGTAGCCGCTCCGCCAGGGCTTGCCAACCGCCTGCCACCGCCTCCGGCTGCTCCGGGGGCGGGGACTGGGAAGGCAGTTTGGGATTTGCCTCGGCCACCTTGAGGACTCCTTGGGACGTGATGGGTGTTTACAGGGACATGTTCATGACATCCTGATAGGCGGACAGTAGTTTGTTCCGCACCTGCAAGGTGGTCTGGAAATGCAGGCTGGCTTTCTGGCCGGCGACCATCACCTCGGCCAGACTGGCTTCGGTGGCGCCCGTCTCATAAGCCCGGGCCAACCCTGAGGAATGCTGTTGGGACTGGTTGACGGCGCCCAACAAAGCCTGCAACACGTCCCCAAACCGCTGGCCTGGCAAGGTCACGGCCTGCTCGGGATCAATGCCGCTCCGGGCCTCGGCGCTCAACCGCTGCATCTGAGCCTGTAATCCGCTGGTGGAAATCTCGCTCATACGCTTCACCTTTCAGTCTGTAAACCGGCCTCCAGGCCGAAATCCCATTCTGAAAGACTAACTTGCAAGACTCGTGCCTTTTTTAAAAATTTTAGTATTTACAAAATGATAAACAAAAACAAAGCCCCCTCACGTCAAGATGTTGTCGAGAACTGGGAGGAGAGTGTGGTTCCGGGGCGGGGATAACAGTGGTGAAGCGTCAGTGTTCCGGCAGGTCGTCGTCGCGTTTGAGATTGTATTTGCGTATTTTTTCCACCAGGGTGGTGCGCCGCAGCTTCAACAGGGTGGCGGCATGGGCCACCACGCCATTGGCTTCGTCCAGGGCGGAGCGAATCAGTTGCGACTCCACATCCACGAGGTATTTCTTGAGGTCCATGCCATCGGCGGGTAGATCGAAGGCTGCGGCCGTCGTGGCGGTGTCCACCAGGTCAGACGTTGTGTCTTCCAGGGCGGCGGCCCGAAACTTGCCAGGCAACTGGTGAGCGCCCACGGTTTCATTGGGGTGCAGAATCGCCAGGCGCTCCATCAGATTCGCCAGTTCCCGTATATTGCCG
>CAZQXD010000035.1:0-41510 GCA_964597315.1 uncultured Candidatus Competibacteraceae bacterium | reverse complement strand
ATTGAATTTGTAGGGCGGGTCAAGCGCAGCGACCCGCCTTCCGGGTTGCGGGTAGGCGGCCCTATCGGAAGGTGGATTGCTTCGCTAAATCCACCCTACGATGCTTCACTCACCCAGCCGCCCCCTCCACCACCTTGCCAATCATAGCCTCAAAGGCCGCCGCCAGCTTGGCCTCAAAGTCGGCCTGCATCTGAAACACATCCCTAAACTCCGCGAATGTCCAGCGCCCGTAATGCCCGAGATTGTTCACCCCGGGCACCCAATGGGTTTCCATGGTGGCCTTCTTCTCCTTGGCGTCCTCGCGCCGGTAACCCTTGATCTCCACCACCAGGTTCAGGGGATCGTCCTGGCCCTGGCCATCGTCCACCTGGACGATAAAGTCGGGCCGGTAGCGGCGGGTTTCGGAGCCATAGCGATAAGGCACTTCCAGCCCCAGGTTGTGATTCTTGACGTAGGCCAGCACCCGGGGGTGGGACTCCGCCACCCGGCAGAATTCCGCTTCCCAGTCGCTGTCCAGAATCACCCAGTTCAGGTGGCAACGCTGGGGATGGGTCTGCCAGCGGTCGGTCTTGGAGGTGTTGAAACTCACATAGCGGGTGGAGCCGACCGGGTTATAGGGATCGACAATGGCCTTGATGGGCCGCTCCTCTACCAGCGCCCGGGTGATGCCGGCGGTGATCCGCTCACAGGCCATATCCGCCAGTTCCTGATACATCAACTGGGCCGGATAGGTAGCGCCCTTGCAGACCAGACAGGTATCCAGCCATTGCCGGGTGATGCGCTTGAGTTGCCCAAACAAATACAGTTTCGGCTCCTCTCCCGGATCGCGCCAGCGGGTGTACAGCAGCCGCTGGGTGAGGTGATACAGCAATGTGGAGGGGCGTTGGTCCTCTAGATGATCCAGGCCGAGGTCCACGACTTGGCCGATGATGCCGGCGTTGCGGGTAATCGAAGGCCCCACTAAGTCCGGGGTCAGTTCCAGCACCGAATCGTCGTTGAAGTGGGCGCTCAGCCGCTCCCCGGGCAGTTCCACCCGATACCCGGCCACCCGGGGGAAGCGAATCTCCAGGGCGTCCCGCTCCGGGCGCAGGGCTTTCACCTGGATGGTCTCCCGAGGCGGCTGGGGCGGGGCCACCACCGGCTTGGCGGTGAAATCGAAGGGAATCCCCAGCACATCGGCGTATTCCACATCGAACAGCCCGGCGGCGTTGATCACGTAGGACTGACGGCGCAGGGCGCGGCCGATGACCTGTTCGCACAGCAGTTGGGTGCCAAAAGCCCGCACCCCCAGCACATGGGTGACGGTGTTGGCGTCCCAGCCTTCGGTGAGCATGGACACGGACACCACGCAGCGGATGGACTCCCCCAGCCGACCCGCCTTGCCCACCGTGTTCATCACCTCCCGCAGTAGGTCCTGATCGCTCAGGTTTTCGGCCTGGCGCCGGTCTCCGGTGCGCTCGACGATCTCCCGGCGAAAGCGGTCGATCTCATCAGAGGCCATGGCTCGGAAGTTGGCGTCTAGGGTCTCTCCCGATTCGAGCTGTTCGCTGTCGATGAGCAGGGTGCGGGGCCGGGCCAGGGGGTTGCCGTGTTCGTCGAAGTTGCGAAACAGCGGCAGTCGCCCATTTTCCAGGGTTGACGAGCCGTCCTCGTGCTGGCGGTGGAACCCGGAGATAAAGTCGTACAGCAGCTTGGAGGTGGAGGTATTGTTGCAGACCACGATATAACAGGGGGGCACCCGGATTTCGGCGGCCTGCCACAGCCGATAGGTTTTCTCATAATGCCCATACAGGGCTTCCAGGGCGGTTTGCAGTTCCACGGGCAGGCTCAGGGGGTCCAGCCCCTTGGCCTTGCCCCGCCCCTTTTTGGGCATCCGGGTGCGGATATGTTCCCAGAGGTTGCGGAACTTGGGCATCTCCCCCCCGGGGATGTTGTCGGCCACGGGCACCCGGGGCAGCTTGACGATGCCGCATTCGATGGCGTCCATGAGCGAGAAGTCGCTCATCGTCCAGGGAAACAGCGTGCCCTCGGCATAGCCGGAGCCGCGCAGGAAAAACGGCGTGGCGGACAGGTCCATGACCCGGGCCACTTTCAGCTGGCGGTTGACCGCCTCGATGCCGGCGATCCACAGCCGGGCCGCCTCGTTGTTCTTTTTGGCCTCCCGCTTGTCGTCGCCCTTGAGATTGGCCTCGTTGTTCGCCCCGGGTTTCTCCCGATAACAATGGTGGGCCTCGTCGTTGAGCACCAGGATGTTTTTCAGGCCCATCAGGTCCGGCAGCACCCGTTGCAGCATCTGGCCTTCGGTTTCTAGGGTGTTCGGGGCATCGCCCCGGCCCTGGAGCAGGGCGCGGCCGCCCTTGGATAGCTCCAGGCGATCTCGGCGCTTGAAGGCGTGGTAGTTGGTGATGACGATCTTGGCCCGCTCCAGGTCCGGGAGCATGTCATTGGGAACCAATTCCCGGCTCTGATAATAGCTGTCCGGGTCGTGGGGCTGGAGTACTCGCAGGCGGTCGCGGATGGTCAGGCCCGGAGCCACGATCAGAAACCCCCGGGTAAAGCGCCCGCTCTGGGGCCGACGCACGGCGTTGAGGGTCTGCCAGGCGATCAGCATGGCCATGACGGTGGTCTTGCCGGTCCCCGTGGCCAGCTTCAGGGCCAGGCGCTGGAGTTCCGGGTTGGCCTCGTGGTTGGCATTGGCCAGATGGTCCAGGAACCCCTTGCCAACCTTGCCGACGGTGGGCGCCACCTCGGTCAGCCAGATAACGGTTTCCACCGCCTCTATCTGGCAGAAAAACGGCCGGATGGACTGGAAAGGATGATGTCGCCAATGCTGAAGCAGCCGGGCCGTCTCGGGGGTGACCCGCCATTGGTTGGGGTCGGGCAGGGACCGCCACCGATCCACCTCCGGGCGCACGGCGTTGATGACGGCGGTATGGGCATACTGCTGGCCCTGGGTGGACAACCCCGCCCCTTCATCGAAAACCAACCGCTGCTGGTCCGTGACGCTCTTGCGCTTGCGGGGCTTGGGAATCGGAGTGATGAACTCGGCCCGACGGCGGCCTTCGTTGATCTTCTGGGTGGGCTGGCCGTTGTCGCCCAGTTCCCAATGCCGGTCGGGATAATCGTAGGGGGAGTTGAGAATCGGCTGCTTGAAGAATTGATCGTCCATGTTCGCTCGTGATCCACTGGGCGCCTACCTGCTTACTGAAACTGTAGTCTGAATGAAGCGCCAGTGGAATCCAGGGTGGACTAGATTTTTGTCATCCTCCCCCCGCGAACAGCCGGGTTATTCATGAATTTTCGATCAACCGCGGCGACCCGGCCAACCCCGGATCGCCGGACCGCCGGACCGTCTCATACACGACGCGGGTCATCTCGCTACATAAATTTTGGGCTGCACAATGATGCGGTATCACCCGTGTTTTGTATCAGTCCCGTAGGGTGGGCACCGCCCACCATCGACCGCCGCCCCAAAACTCCACGGTGGGCCATGCCCACCAGGGCCTTCGCACGGCACTCTAGATAGGCCCTATTGCCGCGACAACCCGGAAGGCGGGTCGCTGCGCTTGACCCGCCCTACAAATTCAATAAGTTACAAGGATTCGGCGAGGCATGAACCGCATCGTTTAAGACTCCCAAGACTGTCAACAAGCGGCCTATCCCGTAGGGTGGGCACCGCCCACCATCGACCGCCGCCCCAAAACCCCGCAGTGGGCCGTGCCCACCCTAGTCCTCATACACGACGCGGGTCATCTCGCGACATAAATTTTGGGCCGCGCAACGTCACACGGCGCAAACCAGCCCAGAAATGATGCGGTATCACCCGTGTTTTGTATCAGGCCCGGCAACGGTCGGCCATCACCCGCACTTGGAATCCCCGCAGTTGAGACAGGTCATGCAGCCGTCCATGAGGATCACCGCCTTGGTCTGGCACTTGCCGCACAGGGTCGCCCCCTCTGGAAAGCCCTGGGCGTCGGCGGATTCGGCGGCCTTGATGCCGGCCTCGTACTGGGCGCGTTTTTCTTCCATGTGCTTGCGCTGATGGGCGTCCGGGCCGTCGTCCTTGAGCAGGCCGATGGTGCGCAGGTGGAACTCGATCACGTCGCCGATCTCCGCCACCAGGGAGGGCATGTATTTGCCGCCCTTCTTGAAATAGCCACCCCGGGGGTCGAATACCGAGCGCAGTTCCTCCACTAGAAAAGTCACGTCGCCACCCTTGCGGAACACCGCCGAGATGATCCGGGTCAAGGCCACGATCCACTGGAAGTGGTCCATGCTCTTGGAGTTGATGAACACCTCGAAGGGTCGGCGCACTTCGTGCTCGGTGTCCGGGTTGAGGATGATGTCGTTGATGGTGATATACATGGCGTGCTCGGAGAGCGGCGTCTTCACCTTGTAGGTGGAGCCAAGCAGCATCTCCGGGCGTTCGACCTTTTCGTGCATCTGCACCACGTCGGCCTTGGGCGGCGCGGCGGCCGCCGGTTGCTCCTCCGGGATTACAACGTTGTATTTGACAATTTTTTTGTCGATTTTTGTGGTCATCACGGTATCTCCCCTTAGAACTTGCCGTAATACCCTTCCTTGAGGGCATCGAACAGATTAGCGGCGGTGTGGGTCTCGCCGTCGTATTCCACCTCCTCGTTGCCCTTGAGTTCGACGGTGCTGCCGTCTTCCAGGGTGAAGCGGTAGCGGGTGTTTTCCAGGTCCTTGTCCTTGACCAGCACCCCTTGGAAGGCTGCGGGGTTGAAGCGGAAGGTGGTGCAGCCCTTCAGCCCCTGCTCGTAGGCATATTTATAAATATCCTTGAAATCCTCGTAGGGAAAGTCCGTGGGCACGTTGGCGGTCTTGGAGATGCTGGAGTCGATCCACTTCTGGGCGGCCGCCTGGATGTCCACATGCTGGCGGGGCTTGACGTCGTCGGCGGCGATGAAATAGTCGGGCAGTTGCTCCTCCGGGTCCTGGGAGAAGGGCATGGCCTTGGTGTTGACCAATTCCCGGTAAGCCAGTAGCTCAAAGGAGAACACGTCCACTTTTTCCTTGGTCTTGCGGCCCTCGCGGATCACGTTGCGGGCATAGTGATGGGCGAAACTAGGCTCAATGCCGTTGCTGGCGTTATTGGCCAGGGACAGGGAGATGGTGCCGGTGGGGGCGATGGAGCTGTGATGGGTGAAGCGCGCCCCCACTTCGGCCAGTTCCTCCACCAGTTGGGGGTCCTCCCCGGCCACCTGCTGCATATAGCGGCTATAGCGGGCGTGCAGCACTCGGCCCTTGAGGGTGTCCCCGACCTTGATGCCA
This sequence comes from uncultured Candidatus Competibacteraceae bacterium, assembly GCA_964597315.1. Classification (GTDB taxonomy): domain Bacteria; phylum Pseudomonadota; class Gammaproteobacteria; order Competibacterales; family Competibacteraceae; genus CAZQXD01. The sequence goes on along the minus strand of CAZQXD010000035.1, from coordinate 36,215 downwards.
TCGGCGACCATTTCCGGGCGTCGGCGCAGCATTTCGGCGCTCACCGTGAAGTCCTGATCCATGATCGGCGCCGGTCCTTTTTCGTGGGCCAGTTCCAGGGCGGCGCGCCAGCCGGTCAGGGCCATTTCCTTGCTCACCTGCTCGGTGAAGGCCAGGGACTCGGGGGAACCATAGGCCATGCCCAGCAGGGTCAGGGTGGAACCCAGCCCCAAAAAGCCCATGCCGTGGCGGCGCTTGTGGGTGATCTCATGGCGCTGCCGCTCCAGGGGCAGGCCGTTGATCTCCACCACGTTGTCCAGCATCCGGGTGAACACCGCCACTACCCGGCGATAGGCGTCCCAGTCGAAGCGGGCCTGTTCGGTGAAGGGGTCGAGGACAAAGGTGGTCAGATTGACCGAACCCAGTAGGCAGGAGCCGTAGGGCGGTAAAGGTTGCTCTCCGCATTGCCCGGTCACCAGACCATTGAAGATCACCGTATTGTGATCCGGCTGGGTGGTATCGAACACCGGCTGGCGGCCCAGGGGGACGATTGTTGCAACCGGGGTGACGAAAGATTGGGTCTTTCTCAACACCCGATCCTTGGCCCAGTCTTGATAACGTTGATTTTTCTCGTCGCCCATGAAGCCGATTTCCGCCATGAACCGACCTCTTGATTCACCGTCGATAATTAACTCGTAATCGGCCTTGCACGCATACAGCCCATAACCGCCCTTACCGTCCAGAAGTTTGCGATCAGCGGCCTCGCGGCGCCGGTGAATACAGGAAAAGACGCCGAAATTGGCCAGCAGCACCTGGACATCCTTGAGCAATCCCGGTTGGCTGGAAGCCAGCCGCACCGAACAGCTCTGGCTGCCACGCGAGACATTGACCGTACCGTCGGACTGGAATAAGCCTCTGAGATAGCCTCTGACACAGTCCTCGCTGCCACGCCACACCACTTCAGGAACCTGGAGCTTGGTGTCGGCGGTGAAGCCATAACTTTCCAGGTATCTGGCCAGCAGCACCGACGAGAGCATGACCAGGTCACGCTTCGGAACCGCCACGGGACCGATCCGATAATGCCGACCATTGTGGGCGAGACCGGCGGTCAGGGTATTGATATAAGAGGCGATGCCTGCGGCGAATCGACGGTCGCCGCCCCATAGGTTGACGACCGCCACCGTTTGGTCGTGGCCGTGATTGGTGAAGTGGCCATCCCCGGCTATCAATCCCAGCAACTGGCCCAATTCCAGGCTGCCTTGGGCGCCGAACTGCCCCTTGCCGGACTGTACCAGCAACTCGTCTCCCGGCTTCAAGTCCTTGAGCTTCACCTTGCCGCGGGTGGTATGGAAATCGTGCCAGGCGGTGGCCTTGATCTCATAGCCGGCCTTGGTCGTCACTCGATACACCTCGGCGTCGCGATCGGTGAGGAAGGCGGGAACCGCGTTACGGATTTCGGCGCCCTTGGCGTCCTGTCCCAAGGCCCGCTTATCCACCGTCACTTCCAGGTTGTCGCCCCGCCGGTACAACTCACCGATCGGCACCATGCCGTACTGGGTATGCAAGCGGGTATCGGCCGTCACGCAGGGGTTAGTGGCCCGGACGGTTTCGCAAAACCAGTTATTGTTCATCTCGTTGACTTTGTCGATGAGAATGAACCCCGGCTCCGCGTAATCATAAGTGGACGCCATGATGACATCCCAAAGCCGCCGCGCCGGCATGACCTTATAGACTTTGCAGGCCACTTGTCCGACTTGGTTGACGATTAGCCCCTCGGTGGTGGGCCAGTCCCGCCAGATGATATTGTCGGGATCGGTGAGATCAACGTCGTCTTCCTTGATTTCTTTTTGGCGCAGGGGGAAGGCCAGGGGCCAGTCGGCGTCTTGCTTGACCGCCTCCATGAACTCCCGGGTGATCAGCAAGGATAGGTTGAACTGGCGCAGCCGACCGTTCTCCCGCTTGGCGCGGATAAACTCCATGACATCCGGGTGCCCCACATCGAAAGTGCCCATCTGCGCCCCGCGTCGGCCACCGGCGGAAGACACGGTGAAGCACATCTTGTCGTAAATATCCATGAAGGACAGGGGACCGGAGGTATAAGCCCCGGCTCCAGACACGTAGGCGCCCCGGGGGCGGAGGGTGGAAAATTCGTAGCCTATGCCACAACCAGCCTTCAATGTCAGCCCTGCTTCATGAACTTTTTCCAGAATATCGTCCATGGAATCGCCGATGATCCCCGACACCGTGCAATTGATGGTGGAGGTGGCGGGTTTGTGTTCCAGGGCGCCGGCGTTGGAGACGATACGCCCGGCCGGGATGGCGCCGTGGCGCAGCGCCCATAGGAATTTCTCGTACCACTCGCCGCGCTTGTCGGGGGTGGTCTCCACCTCCGCCAAAGCCCGAGCCACGCGCTTGAAGGTGCCGTCCACGGTCTCGTCGATGGGCTGGCCGTTCTTGGCCTTGAGCCGGTATTTCTTGTCCCAGATGTCCTGGGAGGCGGGCTGTAGGGGAATATCCATGACATCCCGGGCTGGCCGGTCGACGGGCTGCAAGCGGGCGGTCTTCATCCAGGTGGTCTCCTTAGGGATAGAGCGGGGCGTGTTATGGATCGCCGTCGGGCACGCCGGTTTTTCCCGGCTATACAGTGGCTTGTAATGTTTTATTCAAATCTTGTCTATATACCACATAGTGTGGTGTATTAGGCTTTAAAACACAACCGGCTGTGGTTGAATTTTTTTAAAGGGCTTTGAGAAAGCCAGAAAAAGCAGCAATCGGCCTATCAAATAAAAGCTTTACGCGCCATTCACGGGAGGGGCGCTCTAAAGCCTGAGCGACGCCAGCCGACATTGGCGGCATTCACACCGCGATGGTATAACCATGGAAAATCTCCAGAAGAGATCAATAATTGACTCAAGGAAACCCCTCACCCCTAGGGAGATTGCTGCATGAAACTGTCCGGCCCACCCTTTGTGTTCGCCGTTGCCGCCCTTGGTCTTGCCGCTTGCGCCTCGCAGGTCCCCCTCCCCACCACCTATGAACTGACCTTCCAGCAGAAAATGCAGGCCGCTCACCACTGGAATGTGCTGGCCAGTCATGTGGCCCAGCGCATCCACGAGGTGCTGGGACCGCCGGGAGACACCGGCCAGGGAAGCAGCATACCGGCCCTGCATGTGCGTACCGACCCCCACACCTCGGTATTCGACCAGGCATTCCAGGACCTGCTCACCACGCATCTGATCGAAAAAGGCTTCAGCGTCAGTCGCAATCCCGCAGTGGGACTCACAGTGGACACCGAGGTCCAGCTTGTTACCCATAACGACCGAGGCTATATCCGCGAACACCCAGGGCTGTGGACCACACTGGCTGCGGGCATCAAGGTCACCGACAATCTGATCGACGCCAACCATAGCGGCCTGGCCGCAGGCGGTCTGGCGGTGGCCTGGGATGTGTGGAGCGGCCATATCACCGGACCGGCCCCGGACTCGGAAGTCATCATCAGCACCTCGGTGATGGCCGGGGATAGCTACCGGGCACGGTTCAGCAACATTTACTATGTCAGCGACGCCAACCGCCACCAATATGCCGCCACGCCCAAGGAACCCGTGGTCTATACCCGGCGCATGGAGGTAGTGGACCAATGAACGGATGTCAGGCAAAGACGACCCCTGGCCGGAGCGTCCGGGTAATGGTCGCGCTGCTGGCCGGGATGCTGCTAGCGGCGGGCTGCGCCCAGCCCGGCACCCACGTGCCCGGACGAGTGACCATTGAGGATGCCGATCTGGTGGGCCGCAACTACCAGGCGGCGGAAGCCCTGCTGAGCCGGGTGCCCTGGCTCAAGGACAACCGCCAGCCCCTGCTCACCGCCACCTTCGTCAATATCAATGGCCTGGAAACCTCCTCGGCCCTGGGACGGATGATCGCCGAGCAGATCGCTTCCCGCTTCTCTCAACAGGGTTTCACCATGATCGAGATGAAGATGCGCAACAATGTCTTTATCAAGGAGGGGGCCGGGGAGTTCGTGCTGTCGCGCATGGTCCGGGATCTCAGCCGCAACCACGACGCCGCCGGGGTGATCGCCGGTATTTACGCGGTGGGCAAGAACACGGTGTATGTGAACGCTCGGTTGATCCGCGCCACCGACAGCCTGATCCTGGCCTCGTTTGACTATACCCTGCCCCTAGGGCCGGATACCAAAGCGCTGCTGGCCAGCCAGTAATTTCGATTGTCTCTTGCCAGCGCCCGGCAGGCTCTGTATAGTGCGCCACTTCTGATGCGGGGTGGAGCAGTCCGGTAGCTCGTCGGGCTCATAACCCGAAGGTCACAGGTTCGAATCCTGTCCCCGCTACCAGTCATCCCAACGCCACCCCAGGGTGGCGTTTTTTATTGCGACGGGCTTTTCTGACTCCGCAGGGCGAGGGCCGCGAATCCGCCCGCAGCCCAGGCCCATAGGGTCGACAAACGCCGCCGGTACCCGCTTTTCTTGTGTTCGGTAACCCGCGCCAACAACGCGCATAGCACCAATATCACCGCGCTGAACAGCAACACCTGAATCGGGTTTTCGGTATCGTATCCGGTCACCGCCCGGGAAAAAAATATCAAGGGCATATGGAACACGTAAAGGGAAAAAGTAAAGCCCCCTAAAAACCGCAGCGTCCCTTGATACCGAACCAACAGGCGCTCGGCGGCGCCGTCGATCAGATACTTGGCGGCGAGGATATGGGCGAAAAACAGCAGGCCCACCAGATAATCCGCCAGAAAAAACCGCGACCAGGTGAGAAACTCGCTAAGTTCGGGATACGCGCGGACCACATAGAGCGCATTCTGTAAACGCCGCCCATAACTGTGTTCATATATGGCGACGATGAGCGCCAAACTGCCCACGAACAGCAGCAAGGCCGTCGTTCGGTTCAGGCGCCAGGCCGAGGTATGAATGCGGTAAGCCAGCACCCCCAGCAACCAGATGGGAAACAACACCAGAATCCGCGGACCAGCCCCCAGGCAGGCCAGGAAAATCAACACAACCCGTCGCCAGCCGCTAGAAAAAGCCAAGGCGCCAAAAATCAGGTAGTACCAGAACTCATAAGCCAGGGACCAGATTGGCGCGTTGGAGAAGTAGCGCATGGACAGCCACCATGATTCCTGGAGATACAGGGCGGTAATGATGAACCGCAGTGGCGGATAGGAGTCAGGAAGGGGCTGGTATAACGCCGGATCGAACCAGGCGCCCACCCCATCTAGCAAGGGGGTGAGAAACAGGGCGGGCACGATCACCGAATACAGCCGGGCGAGCCGCACCACCAGATAATCATCAAAGGTTTTATGTTTTTTGTCGGTGGTAAAGGCGATGACATAGCCGGACAGCACGAAAAAAGCCATCACCGCCCCGTGCCCGTAGATCATCATCCCTTCCGTTCCGGGACCGGTATAGGCCAGATAGGAGAGATGAGAGGCGAATACGATAAACGCCGCCGAAAAGCGGAACAGGTCGAAATACAGCGATAAACCCATTGGCATTACGCGGCCCTCTATCTCTTGGGGGCCTCAGGCCCGCTTGGGGGTTCGCCAAGTGAACACCGAGGATACCGCGTAGTTCCACACCGCGCCAATCAGCGCCCCGGATACGCCAGCCGCCCACCACTGCTGCTGAGCGCCGTACAGATACGACGCCACGCCGACATTGGCGAAGGCTCCGAAGCTACAAATGAGATAAAATGACACCAGCCCCCGGACGAAGCGCCACCCCCGCAGGCGTCTGTCCCGGTAGGTGAACACGTTGTTGAGTACGTAGTTGTTGCTCATGGCCACCAAGGTCGCCAACAACTGGGCCAGTTCGAAGTTGAGCCCAAAGCTTCGGTGGGCAACCCCTAGCACCAGCAGATGAACCCCTAACCCCAGCAGCCCCACGGCGGTGAACAGCACGAAGCGCACCGGGACGATATGACCGAACAGCTTGTCCATGAGCATGGTCAGGTACTCCCAAACCGCCATGGTATCCAGCTTGCTGTCCCCGGCGAGGCGGTTACGGAATTTGTAAGGCAGCTCCTTGACCCGCAACTGCCGGGAGGAGGACAAAATATCCAACAGGATTTTAAAACCGATGCCCGACAGGTCCCGCATGGCCTCCCGAAACACCTCGCTGCGTAACATAAAAAACCCGCTCATGGGGTCGGTCACTTCGGCTTTTAGGACCAGTCGGCTTAAGCGGCTGGCGAAGCGACTCATGCGGTGGCGGGATTGCGCCCAATCGCCTACCCCGCCCCCGTCTGTGTAGCGGCTGCCGATCACCACATCGGCCTGGTCCTTGCGCATCTGTTCCAGCATCTGGGGCAGCAGGGACTCGTCGTGCTGCATATCGGCGTCCATCACCGCCATATAAATGGCCGAACTGGATAGCATCCCCTCGATACAGGCCGAGGACAGCCCCCGCCGACCGATCCGGTGCAACAGGCGGATACGCCGATCACGGGCGGCGATGCCGCGGATCAATTCCACCGTTCCGTCCTGGGAATCGTCGTCCACGAACACGATCTCCCAGTTGACCCCGGCCAGGGTCTGCTCCAGCTTGTCGATCAAGGGCCGGATATTGTCGTGTTCGTTGAGGGTGGGAATCACCACCGTCAGTTCTATGGGTTCCACTATCGGGGTCGGCTTTTCCAAAGTCCCAAGCTCCAAGTACCGTTGCCTGCAAAGAGATAAATTATTTCACGAACCACCGGACGTTCCCGCCCATCCCCTGGGAACGTCACAAATCTTAACGCGCCTGGCTCTGGAGGATGCGCTGTGTCGACCACGCACGGCGGACTTTCAATCCCAGTAGCAGCGCCAAGGTCAGCAGGCTGATCCACAGCCCGATTCGCTCCTGGGGCAGCCCGGCCCAGGTCAGGTTAACTTGGTGCTGGCCGGGCGGTAAGCGTACGAGCAATAGCCCGGTGGCCGGGTCGGGCCGGGTCGCCACGGCATTGCCATTCACGGACAAGGACCAGGCCGGGAAGTAGAATACCGGCAGGCGCGGTTCCACGGCTTGAGTCGTGGTCAGCAGCCAGGACCGGGTCCGCCCCTCGGCTTGCCGTTCCAGGCAGTCCATCCCGAGCCGTTCGCACTCGACGGCGAATCCGCCCCGGTCGGTATAGTCCCGCCATTGGGGTCCCAGGGTATCGAGCCGGTATTCCGCCAACCCGGCATAGCCCCGGAGATTATCCCGCTCCAGCTCCAACGCCTTGCCGTCCACCAGAATCATTTTCATGGCCAGAGCCGCCGTCAGGGCCAGCCCCGCGACCAGGGGCGCAGCGCCGGCCCACACCCAAAGACGGGATCGCGCCCCGTCGAGCGCCTCGCGCAGGCAGATGAGGCACACCACGGGGGCGGTGATGGCGGTGATGTACAAAAACCGGTGGGGGAACTGCACTTTGCGCAGAGGCGTTTCCACAACCCAAAGCGGGTAGGACAGCTCACTGGCGATAAACAGACTAGCCCAGCTCACCGCCAGCATGCCCAATAGCGCTCGACCCGTGGCGTCGGCTACCCCACCCCGACGGTACACCCAGGCCGTGGCGAACAATACCCCCAACAAACTGACCCCCGGCACGACCCACTGAAAGGAAAACCAGCGAATGCCGAACACCAGCCAGGTTACGGTGGAGAAGGCGAAGGCATCGAAAGGCGTGTAGTTCTGAATCCACACATCGGCATTGATCAGTCCCATGGACCGCACTGCGGGGTAGAAATACACCATGGATAGCCCCAGGCCGGCGGCCACCGACAAAAACCAGGCCGCCACCGGCCGCCACGCCACTCGCCAGCGACCGTGTTCGCGGCGGACAAAGACCACCAAATGGAATGTCATGGTAATCAGAGCCATCAGCGCCGATACCGTGTGGGTCAGGGTCAGGGCCGCCACCGCCAAAGCGACGGGAATATCCAGCCATTGATCCCGCTCCTGGGGCCGGAAGGTGTAATAGGCCAAGGCCGCGAGCGCCGCGAAACTACTGGCCCAAGGCAGGCCGTTGAAATAATGAAACAGCATAAACACCATGGGCGCGGCCTGGCAGGCCACCGCGCCGACCAGCGCCAGACCAGGGCCGCAAAACAACCGCAACAGCCGCCAGGCGAACCACCCGGCGATGGTGGTGGAGAGTACTTCAACGATTTTGATGGCCGCCCAGGTGGAGTCGGTGAACCAGCCCACCAGGGCGGTGGCGTAATAAAACAGCGGCGAGTAGAACATCAAAGCCGGCTCGCCCACCCCGAAATTAGCCAGGGGCATCCAGCGCGGATAGGGGTCGCCCCCATGCAGGGCCTGGAGAAACTGCACCGCCCAGTTGTAATGGACAAAGAAGTCCAGATTGGTGTCGGCCACATCAAATAGGGTGTGGGGGGCGTGGATCAGGACCGAAGCCAACAGCAGCGCCAACAGCACCAGTGGCGCAAGCAGATGACTGTCGTGGGGGATCGGAGGTCTGGTGGTCATCGGCTGCTGTCTCCCATGCCGGCGCCCGGCCTTGACTCCGCCCGGGACTATTGGGCTGGTTTATCATTCCCGGCCCAGCGCCGGGGCGCACAGCTTATATCAGGCCCGACCGCTCGGGAACCCTAGTCCGGCGAAACCCCTAGGAGCCGAGCCAAGCGCCGGTTGAGTTCGTCGTAACCCGCTGGATTGAGATGAATGAAATCGAGCGCGTAAACCGCTTTGATCCAGCCGTTTTCTTGGATGGCGTCATAGGCATCGAATACGATTACGCCCTCCCCCTCCAGGGCGCGGAGTTCGGCATTGACCTCCCGGATCGCCCGCTGTATGTCTTCCGTTTTCGGCCACAGCAGCCGCCACTTAAGGGGTACATCCCCGCTCAACGGAAATAGTGTGGTCACTACCACCTGACTGCCCAGCCGCCGGGCCTTGTCCACCAGCGCCCGTACATTGGCCTTGCAGTGTTCGATAATCTCGGCCCAGGAGTTGGAGACCGAAGGGAGGATGGTTAGGTCGTTCACGCCCACTTGTAGCACCACCCACTCAGGGCGCAAGGGGTCTACATGGGCGTCATACCGCAACAAAGCCTGCCCCGAGGTTTCCCGGTCGATGCCTCGATTGATCACCTGAATGTCCGGCCAGGTCGGCGCCCGCCAAGCCGCCGCCCGGGAATCTCCGTAAAAAACCAGACGCTGCGTGTCGGCTGGGGATGGCCGTAGCCCTGGATCTTGTGGATAGCGATCCAGTTCCACCGGCTTCAGACGCAGTTCGTTATAAGCCCGGTAATACAGGTCTAGCTTGGTCCACAGAAACCCGTTGGCCGCCAGGGATAGGCCCAGCAAGAGAATCAGCGTCCCTATGGCCAGTTTTCCCATTGCCGGCCTCCTCAGCGCCAATAAGCCCCGCCGCTGGCCACCGCCACCACCAGCAGGCCCAAGGCCATATTGAGCAAAATCAGCGTTCTGGCCCGCCCCAGCAGGGTTTTCACCCAAGGCATGTCCTGGGCGTCCAGGGCCACACCCAGGGGCCGGTAAACCCTGTAAAACAGCCATAGGTATATCAAAATCATCAGCAGGCCCAGGCCGGTCATAATATGGACATGCATCCCTACCCCGCCCATGCCGCCATAGACCGCGAACACCATCCAGAAACCGGTGACCGGCAGCACCACCACCGCTGCCCAGACCAGCACGAAAAACCGCCCCAGCACCGCCGTCATAAAGGCCGGTTGGTGGGCCGGTTGCAGATGGTCGGCCAGGGCCGGACGCAGCGCCCATTGGGAAAATACCATGCCGCCCACCCAAATGACGGCGGCCAGCACATGCAGGGCCATGACAATGCTCATGGAGTTTCATCCCTCGTCGTGGAACGTAATTGTTGGTCCAGATCGGCCAACCGCTCCGGGGTGCCGATGTCCCGCCAGGCGCCCTGGTAGTGTTCGCCTGTGACCTGCCCCGCCGCCATGGCCCGGCGCAACAGGGGCGCTAAGGGGAAACGACTGGGGGCGCAGCCTGCGAACAGGGCGGGTTTCAAAACACTGATGCCGCTGAACGTCAGCCGCGCCGCCCCTTGTCCGCTCACCTGACCTCCGGCCAGGGCAAAATCTCCCCCGGGATGCTGGGGAGGATTATTCACCAGCACCAGATGAGCCAGGCCCGCTAAGCGTCCTGGCAAGCGGGCATAATCATAATCGGTCCAAATATCGCCGTTGATCACCACAAAGGGCGTCTCTCCCAGCAGGGGCAGGGCCTGAAAAACGCCGCCGCCGGTCTCCAGAGCCTCGGGGGGTTCTGGGGAATAGCGGATGCTCAGTCCAAAGCGCCCTCCCCGCCCCAGCCGCGCCGGTAGTTGCTCACCCAAATAGCCGGTGTTGATGACTATCTCCCGAAATCCGGCCACCGCCAGAGCGCACAGGTGATGCTCGATCAAGGGCCGCCCACCCACCGGCAGCAAGGGCTTGGGCAGGCTGTCGGTTAGGGGCCGCATGCGCTCGCCGCGGCCAGCGGCCAAAATCATGGCTCTCATGGGATGATGCGATCCAGTACCTCCGCCAGCCCGGCCAGTTCCGGGTAGCGGGCCGCCACCTCCCGCACATAGTCTAGGGTGCGGGGAATGTCCTTGAGGTATTCGCCACGACCATCCCGGTGATGGAGGCGGGCGAATATCCCTGCGGCCTTGAGATGTCGCTGAGCGCCCATCAGGTCGAACCAGCGTAGATACTCCGTCTCATCCACGCCTACATCGGTCATGCCCAGGCCCCGCAGCCGCCGCCGATGGGCCAGCGCCCAGGCTGTCACCCGCTCCCCAGGCCAGCGAATATAGCAATCCCGTAGCAGAGACACCGGATCGTAGGTCAGAGGGCCACGCACCGAGTCCTGAAAATCCAGGATACCGGGGTTATGGTGATCGGTGACCATCAGATTGCGGGAATGGTAGTCTCGGTGCATCCACACTCGGGGCTGCTCCATGGCGGCGGCGCTCAGCACGGCAAAAGACTGATCCAATAGGTCTCGATCAGCGGACAGGCCGCAGCCCAGATGCCGATCCAGGTACCACTCCCGAAAAATTTCCAGTTCCCGGAGTACAAAGGCGGCGTCGTATTCCGGCAGGCCGGCGGCCACCGGGTCGGCCTGGGTCTGCAAGCGGGCCAACGCCTCCAGGGCGTCCCCGTACAGGGCATCGACGTTGTGGGCATTCAGGGCCTGAAAGTATTGTCGGCTGCCCAAGTCGGTGAGCAATAAAAACCCCTGTTCCAGGTCGGCGGCCACTATCTCCGGCACATGCAGTTCCAGGGCCGCCATGGCCCGGGCCACGGCCATGAAAATCCGGGAATCGTACAGCTCCGGCGGCGCATCCATGGCCACCTGGGCGCCGCCATCGGCCAGTCCCACCCGGAAATACTGACGAAAACTGGCATCCCGGGAGGCTGGCTCGATCCACCGAACGCCGCCGTCCACCACCCCATTAAGCCAGTCCATCAGCCTTTCGGCTCTATCGCTCACGCCACTCCCCACTGTGTAATAAAAGCCCCCGCCAATTGCAGCCCCAGTCGATCTATGCCATGTTAGAGCGCCTTTGACCACTATCCGTAAACTGTTCGTGACCCAGCGCCTAACCATAGTAGCAGGCTTGAGCCTAATGCTGTCCCTGCCCTTGGCGGGGGCCGAGGCCCAGACCCGCCTACAGCCGGGAACAACTTGGGGGCTATGCGCGCCCGACCCCCTGGCCGTGGAAATCACCCCGGACACCGGCGCCCCCACTGACAGTCCTATCGACTTTACCGCCGATACCGCCGAGGCATCCTCCCTGGAGGCCATGTTGGAGGGCAGCGTCGAGGTACGGCGGGGCGATCAGCGGCTGCGGGCTTCATCGGTCACCCTGGACCGGGCCAATAACCTGCTGCACGCCAGGCAGGGCGCGGTCTACGGCGATCCGCAACTGGCGGTGCGCAGCCGCTCCGGGGATGTGGACCTGAACAGCCGGATAGGCAGCTTCACGGATGCCCAGTATTACTTCTCCGAGCGCAACGCCCAAGGCAGCGCCTCTCGGGTGGAAATCGACTACAACCAACGGCGCAGCCGCCTAGAGCAGGTGACGTTCTCCACCTGCGCGAGAGGTCGGGAGTTCTGGCAGCTACGGGGCGGTGAACTCAAGGTGGACCACGACGCGGGCCGGGCCACCGCTCGCAATATGAGCTTTGCCATTAAAGACTTCCCAGTGCTGTGGCTGCCTTGGATCTCGTTTCCCATCGACGATCGACGCCACACCGGCTTGCTAGCTCCCCGGGCCGGTCTGGACAGCGACAGCGGTTTCGATCTGGCCCTCCCTTGGTATTGGAATATCGCCCCCAATCAGGACGCCACCTTCGTGCCCCGGATTCTGACCGAGCGAGGGTTGATGTTGGGCGCTCGGTACCGCTTTCTACGCCCCCGCCACCGGGGCGAGATCGCCTTTGAGTATCTGCCGGACGATCAGGAATTCGGGAACGACCGTAGTTCGATTTTCGCGCACCATCAGGCGACCCCCTTTGAAGGCGTGAGATTCCATACCGATCTGCTCTATCAGGAAATTTCCGATCAGGATTACCTGGACGATTTCGGCAATCGTCTGGACTTGCTCAGTAGCACCAGTCTGGAACGGCATCTAGATACGTTCTACAACGCCGGAAACTGGAGCTTTCGCGCCCGACTCCAGGACTTCCAGACCGTGGACGAGGAGGTCTTTCCGCCCGACGACCCGGATTCCGAGCCTTATAGCCGCCTGCCCCAGTTGCAGTTCAATGGCGCCTGGCCGGACGAGCTGCTAGGTTTCAATTATCAGCTCTACGGCGAACTGGTGTACTTTGAACACGACTCCCTGGTCACCGGCCTACGGGCCGATCTGATACCCACTCTGAGCCTGCCTCTGGAATGGACGGCCGGTTTCGTGGAGCCGCGGCTAAGTTACCGCTACACTGCCTATCGCTTGCGGGACAACCTGTCCTCCAATCAAAGCGATAACCTAGACCGGGGGGCGCCGGTAGTCAGCATCGACAGCGGATTGTTCTTCGAGCGGTCCGTGAGCTTCGGCGATTGGTCCGGCATCCAAACCCTGGAGCCGCGATTGTTTTATCTGTATGTGCCGTTTCGGGACCAAAACGACATTCCGATCTTTGACAGCACTGAAATCGACCGCAGCTATCCGTGGCTATTCCTAGAAAACCGCTTCACCGGCGCCGACCGGCTAGGGGACGCCAACCAACTCACCACCGCCCTGACCACCCGGTTGCTGGAATCCAGTCAGGGCCGTGAACAATTACGGGTCAGCGTCGGCCAGATCCAGTTTTTCGATGACCGCCAGGTTATCCTGGACACCAGAGAGGATACCGAAAACGCCAGCAGCCGCTCAGTGGTCATCAGCGAACTGGCCGCCACGCTGCCCAAGGGCCTGAGCCTCAGGGGCACCCTGCAATGGGAAGCGGATCAGTCAGACACCCGCCGCAGTTCCTTGGATCTGGGCTATCGCCCCCGGGAGGGCCGACTGTTCAATATCTCCCATCGCTATCGCCAGGGCGAACTGGAGCAGATGGACCTGTCCATGCTCTGGACATTTAACGACCGCTGGCGGGCCGTGGCCCGCTGGAACCGGGCGTTACGTGAAGACCGCACCCTGGATACTTTCGTGGGTGTGGAATACGGGGAGTGCTGCTGGGCGCTGCGGGCGCTCGTCCGCCGCCATCGGGACGAACCAGACGATCTGGAACCCAGCAACTCCGTAGCCCTGCAACTGGAACTCAAAGGTCTGGGCGGCGTCGGTTCCCGTATCGATAAAATGCTGGAAGATGCCATCTTCGGCTACCAGCGAAACCGTTATTGACCGCCATCGCATCAAACCAAACACATGAAAATCCGTGACTTGCTGCTAACCTTTCTGATCCTTTCGGTCCCGCTACCGGCCATGGCTCAACCCGCGTTCGGCCCCGCCAGCCCCCAGCCCAGCGCCCAACCCGACCTGGGCCTGCTGCGCTTTGGCCCTGGCGGCGACGCCCCTGCCGACAAACACCTGGACAGTATCGTGGCGGTGGTGGACGACGACGTTATCACGCGCCGCGAACTGAACGACGCCATGGCCGCCATACTGGGCCAGTTCCGCCAACAGGGCGCCGCCCCACCCCGCCCTGATGTGTTGGAGCGACAGACGCTGGAACGCCTGATCCTCACCCGGCTGCAAGTGCGCGCCGCAGAGCGCACCGGTGTGGTCGTGGACGATGCCACCCTCAACGCCGCCCTGAGCAACATGGCCCGCCAGAACAACCTAACCCTGTCCCAGCTACGGGAGGCCATTGAGCGGGACGGCTTTAGTTTCGATGCTTTTCGGGAGAATATCCGCCAGGAAATTCTGAGCGCCCGGCTGCGCCAGCGGATGGTGGACAGCCGTATCCAAATTTCTGATCAGGAGGTGGACAATCTGCTGGCCTCCGGGACCGGCGGCGCGGACAACCGCCAGTACCACATTGCTCAAATCCTCATCGCCCTACCCCAAAACGCCTCCACCGAGCAACTGGAACAAGCCCGGCGCAAGGCCCAACAGACCCTGGAACAACTGCGCCAAGGCGCCGATTTCAAGCGTCTGGCGGTATCGGTTTCCGATGGCCGCCAAGCCCTGGAAGGCGGCGATTTAGGCTGGCGCAGCGTCAACCAGATGCCCAACCTGTTCGCCGCTGTGGTGCCCCGGCTGGCCGCCGGAGAAGTCAGCGAGCCGATCCGCAGTCCGGGAGGTTTTCATATCCTCAAGGTGCTGGATACTCGGGGCGGAGTCAGCCAGCAAACCGTCATCCAGACCCACGCCCGGCATATCCTCATCAACACCAACGAACTCATCGACGACAATGAGGCCCGGCTGCGTTTGGAGCGGCTGCGGGAGCGCATCGTCAACGGCGAGGACTTCGCCGAACTGGCCCGGGCCAATTCCAACGACGCTACCTCCGCCACCAATGGCGGCGATCTGAGCTGGGTCAATCCCGGGGATCTGGTGCCCAGCTTCGAGGAAGCCATGGCCGCCCTCTCCCCCGGTCAGGTCAGCGAGCCTTTCAGGACCCGGTTCGGCTGGCATATCGTTCAGGTTCTGGAGCGCCGCCGCCACGATAACAGCAGCGAGGCCCAACGCGCCGCCGCCCGGGAGGCCCTGGCCCGGCGCCGCTCCGACGAGGAATGGGAGCAATGGCTGCGCCAGCTACGGGACGAGTCCTACGTGGAACTGCGCCTGGAATGACCCGGCGGCTGCTGATCAGTTCCGGCGAACCCGCCGGGATCGGTCCCGAATTATGCGTCATGCTAGCCCGGCGTGCCCACGCCGCTGAGCTGGTGGTGGCCGCCGATCCGGCGCTGCTCCTGGAGCGGGCGGACTGGTTGGGCCTAGACCTGGCGCTGGAGGACTTCGACCCCACCGCCCCGCCCGTTCCCCAGGCCGCCGGTCGGCTCAAGGTGCTGCCCGTGCCCCTGGCCAAACCGTCGGTCCCCGGGCGGCTGGACCCAGCCAACGCCGGTTACGTACTGGACATCCTAGAACGCTGCACCCGGCTGTGCCTGGCAAACACGGCGGCCGCCCTGGTCACTGCCCCGGTACACAAGGGGATCATCAACGACGCCGGCCACCCCTTTAGCGGCCATACCGAATTCCTGGCCCAGTTGAGCGGCGCTCATACTCCGGTGATGCTGCTGGCCGCCCCCGGGCTGCGGGTCGCCCTGGTCACCACCCATCTGCCCTTGCGGGCGGTGGCCGACGCCATCACCCCGGAGCGCCTGGAGACTGTGGCCGTGATACTGGACCGGGATCTGCGCCGCCGCTTCGGTATCGCCACGCCGCAAATTCTGGTCTGTGGACTCAATCCCCATGCCGGAGAGGGAGGCCACCTGGGCCGTGAGGAGATCGACATTATCATCCCCACCCTGGAGCGGCTGCGAAGCCGGGGCCTGGACCTGGTCGGGCCGCTGCCCGCCGACACCTTGTTCACCCCAAAGCATCTGGAAGGGGCCGACGCGGTACTGGCCATGTACCACGATCAGGGCTTGCCGGTACTCAAGCACCTGGGCTTCGGCAAGGCCGTCAATATCACCCTGGGTCTGCCCCTGATCCGCGCCTCCGTGGATCACGGCACGGCCCTGGACCTGGCCGGCAGCGGTCGGGCCGATCCGGGCAGCCTGGAAGCGGCGGTGGCGGCGGCCCTGACCCTGACCGGCGGCTGACCCATGCACCAAGCCCGCAAGCGTTTCGGCCAGCACTTTCTCCATGACCCGACGGTCATCGCCCGCATCCTCCAAGCCGTGAACCCGGCCCCGGAGCAGCATCTGGTGGAAATCGGCCCGGGGCTGGGGGCCATCACCCTGCCCCTGCTCCAGGCTGCCGGCCAGTTGGATGCGGTGGAACTGGACCGGGATGTGATTCCCAAGCTGGAGCGACGTTGCCGGGGGGTAGGTGAGTTGGCGATCCATGCCGCCGACGCCCTGGACTTCGACTTCGCCGCCCTACGCCAGGACCAGCGCCTACTGCGGGTGGTGGGCAACCTGCCCTACAACATCTCCACGCCGCTGCTGTTCCATCTCCTGGACCAGGCCGAGCAGATCCGCGATATGCACTTTATGTTACAAAAAGAAGTCGTAGAGCGTCTGGGAGCCGGTCCGGGAGAACCAGCCTACGGCCGCCTGTCGGTGATGGTGCAGTTCCGCTGCCAGGTCCAACCCCTGTTCATGATCGGCCGCGACGCCTTCCGCCCGCCCCCTAAGGTGGAGTCGGCCTTTGTGCGGCTGCTGCCCTACACCGAACCGCCGGTGGACGTCGGCGACCACCGCCGCTTCAGCAACTTGGTGCGCATAGCCTTTGCCCACCGCCGCAAGACCTTACGCAACAATCTGCGCCAAGTGCTGAGCGCAGAGGCCATCGCCGAAGCCGGGCTAGACCCGGGGGCAAGGCCGGAGACTTTAAGCCTGGCGGATTTCGCGGTGCTGAGTAAACGATTGGATTCAGGGACCTGAGCTCGGAGAGAGACAAGCCAATCCCCTATACTCCATGGCTCGGAGTAGGGGGGTGCGGTCAGCGGGGCTTGCCTCCCCTGCCCACCATGCCCACACTACCCCTATCCATCACCCGTCAACCGAGGATCGCGCCATGTCCGTCCATCCCAATCCCCTTCGAGAGCTAAACGCCGCCGGGCAGAGCATCTGGTTCGACAATATCCACCGGGCCTTGCTGGAGTCTGGGGAACTGGCCCGGATGCTGGCCGACGACGACCTGCGGGGGGTCACCTCCAACCCCAGCATTTTCGAAAAAGCTATCACCAGTGGCCATGAATACGACGGGGCCTTGCGCCGGGAACTGGAGCGGGACTCCAAGCAGTCCGATCGGGAGCTGTTTTTGCATCTGGCCATTGCCGATATTCGCCACGCCGCCGACCTGCTGCGCCCGGCCTACGAGGCAACCGGCGGGGTGGACGGCATGGTCAGCTTGGAGGTTTCTCCAGATCTCGCCCATGACACCGAGGCTACCGTCCAGGAAGCCCGGGAGCTGCACCGCCGCCTGGACCGGCCCAATGTGATGATCAAGGTGCCCGCCACCCGGGCCGGGCTACCGGCCATCGAAACCCTGATTGCCGAAGGCATCAATGTCAACGTCACCTTGTTGTTCTCGGTGGACCGTTACCTGGAGGTGGCCGACGCCTATCTACGCGGCCTGGAACAACGCCACAAGCAGGGTTTGGCCGTGAACAGGATCGCTTCGGTGGCCAGCTTTTTCGTCAGTCGCGTCGACTCCGCCCTGGACCCACTACTAGCCGAGCGCCGCCCGGAGCTGGCCGGGCGCTTGGCCATCGCCAACGCCAAGCACGCCTACCGGCGCTATCAGGAGCTGATGGCCAGCGCCCGCTTTGCCCCTTTGCGCCAAGCCGGGGCCAAGCCCCAGCGGCTGTTATGGGCCAGCACCAGCATCAAGAATCCCGCCTATCGGGACGTGCTGTATGTGGAGGAACTGATCGGCCCAGAGACCGTCAACACCATCCCGCCGGCCACTTATGACGCCTTCCGCCACCACGGTCGGGTAGCCCTTACCCTAGAGACCGACGTGGACCGAGCCATGGAAGAACTGGCCGCCTTGACGGATCTGGGCATCAATCTCACCGAAGTCACCGACCGTCTGGAAGCGGAAGGGGTAGCGGCGTTCGCCGCCTCTTTTCACAATCTGCTGGACGCCATCACGGCTAAGGCCGACGCCATCAACACCGCTGCCTAAGGAGCTTGCCCGGTGAACGAATCGGCCGCCAAATCCCACGACGTCCGGGTCGAGGTCAAGACTTTCTACATCGAGGGCCAGTCCGCGCCCGCCCAGAACCGCTACGTATTCGCCTATACCGTCACCATCCAGAACTGGGGCAACATCGCCGCCAAGCTGCTGACCCGACACTGGATCATCACCGACGCCAACAACAAGGTCCAGGAGGTGCGCGGCGAGGGGGTGGTGGGAGAGCAGCCCTATCTGCGTCCGGGCGAGGGCTTCCAATACACCAGCGGGGCGGTGATCGAAACACCGGTGGGCAGTATGCGGGGCAGCTACCAGATGGTGGGGGACGACGGGGTGAGCTTCGACGCCGACATTCCGATCTTTACCTTGTCCATCCCCCGCACCCTGCACTAGGGGATGGGGCTGCGCCACAGCTATACCCTGATCGCCCCCATCTACGATCTGATCGTGGGGCGGGCCTTCGCTGCGGCCCGCCGCCGCAGCCTGGCCGAGTTGGACCCAATCACGCACCGTCAGGTGCTGCTGGTGGGAGTGGGCAGCGGTCTGGATCTGCCCTTTCTACCTCCAGGTCCCCATTACACCGGCCAGGACCTGACCCCCGCCATGCTGGCCCGAGCCAGGCGCCGGGCTACCGCCCTGGGTTTGGAGATAGACCTGGACACCGGCGATGCCCAGGCCCTGCCCTACCCGGATGCTCATTTCGATGCCGTGGTGCTACATCTGATTCTGGCGGTGGCGCCCGATAGCCGCCGAGTGCTGGCCGAGACGGCCCGGGTACTTAAGCCTGAGGGCCGGGCGCTGGTGCTGGACAAGTTCCTGCGCCCCGGTCAACGCGCCCCCCTGCGGCAATGGCTCAGCCCCCTGCTAGGGCGGATCGCCACTCACACCGATGTGGTGTTCGAGGACCTGCTGACCGCCGCACCCAGGCTGCGGGTGGTGTCCGACCGACCGGCCTTGGCGGGGGGCTGGTTCCGGCATATGGTCCTGGTCAAAACCCCGGAGAACTGACATGGCCACCTATGCCATCGGTGATGTACAAGGCTGTTACGAACCCCTGCAACGGCTGCTGGAACGGATCGCCTTCGACCCTAGCCGGGACCGGTTATGGTTCGCCGGGGATCTCGTCAACCGCGGCCCCCAGTCCCTGGCGGTGCTGCGCTTGGTCCACTCCCTGGGGCGGGGGGCGGTGGCGGTGCTGGGCAACCACGATCTGACCTTGCTAGCGGCGGCCGAGGGCTTCGTCAAACCCCGCCGCAAGGATACTTTTCATACCCTCTTGGAGGCCCCTGACGGGGCGGAACTGCTGGATTGGCTGCGCCACTGCCCGGTACTCCATTACGACGCCGCCCTGGGCTATCTGCTGGTCCATGCCGGCCTGCCCCCCCAATGGGACCTACACCAGGCCCTGGCCTGCGCCCAGGAACTGGAGGCCACCCTACGCGGCCCCGGCTATCGGGACTTTCTGGCCCGGATGTTCGGCAGCGAACCGCGGCTGTGGCGGGATGACTTAAACGGCATGGACCGGCTGCGGTTTATCGTCAACGCCTGCACCCGGCTACGCTTCTGCCACACCGATGGCAGCCTGAACTTTGATCAGAAAGGCCCCCCTGGCAGCCAGCCCCCGGAGCTGCGGCCCTGGTTCACCGTACCGGGCCGGAACAGCGCCGATCTCAATATCGTATTCGGCCATTGGGCGGCCCTGGGCTATTACCGGGATAAGGGGGTGTATGCCCTGGACAGCGGTTGCGTGTGGGGTGGGCGGCTCACGGCCCTGCGCCTGGACGGGGAGGAACAGGTAGTTTGGGTGGCGTGCGCAAACGGCAAGGGCGCGGGAGGCCAATAATTCCCAGTCGGTCGTCAACCGCCAGCCATCAGCCGCCACTGATCGGTTCACCAGCGCCCACATCCCTACCGTTTCAGCTAGCATGTTATGTACCTCTCGCAGTTCCGCCACCTCGGGAAAATACGTCTTCGGCAGGCTACGGGCTGAGAAGGGTGGGTGGGCATTGCCCACCGTTGACGCCCTTGCCGGTGGCGGTGTGGTCCCCCAAGAGCTGGTGGGCGGTGCCCACCCTACGGCACTGCAATAGGTTGATAATTGTAGGATGAGGTGAGCGACGCGAACCGCATCATGGTCTGGATTGAAAACCAAGACGGTAGCGAACTCATCTATCCTGCGCCCGCCAGGCCGCCCCGTCCCGGACCTGGTACTTTTCCATCACCCGCCCGAAGCAGTCCTCCAGGCGAATGCCGTTGGCGTTGGCGAAGGCCTCCACGGTGAACAACAAATCCCCCACCTCCCCCGCCAGGTCCACTTCGGTCTTGCGGGGCCGCAGGCCCTCTTGGCGTTGCAGGTCGGCGGCCACCTCCCCCAGCTCCTCGGTGAGACGGGCCAGAATCTGAAACTTATCCCAGTAGCCGCCATGGCCGCGCAGCCAGTCGTCCACCTGTTGTTGCAGTTCATCCAGGGTCATGGAATGCCCACCGTTTTATGGGTTTGTAGGCTCAACCGCCATTGAGGATGGGCCAGGCAATAGTCCACCGCCGCCCGAGTATTGGCGGCCGCGCCGGGACCGTCCATGGGCTGCAAATAGAAATACTGGAAGTCCAACCCCTCGAAACACACTGGCTGGGCCTCCGGTTCGGTCTGGGGATAGACCAGTTTCAGCTCGTCTCCGGCCCGCACCGCCAGAGGGGCGGCGGCCTTGGGGCTGACGCAGATCCAATCTAAGCCCAGGGGGGGGGCCACGGTGCCATTGGTCTCCACCGCCACTTCGAAACCTTGGGCATGAAAGGCGTCCACCAGGGCGGCGTCCAGTTGCAACAGCGGCTCGCCGCCGGTGCAGACCACATAGGGCCGAGCACGGGTCGAACCCGCCGGCCAACAAGCGGCCACGGCGGCAGCCAGTTGCCCGGCAGTGGCGAACTTGCCGCCCCCAGGACCGTCCACGCCTACAAAGTCGGTGTCGCAGAACTGGCAGATGGCCCGGGCCCGGTGCGGCTCCCGGCCACTCCACAGATTGCAGCCAGTAAACCGGCAAAACACCGCCGGGCGGCCGCTCTGGGCGCCCTCCCCTTGCAGGGTGTAGAAGAGTTCCTTGACCGAATAGGTCACGGCCTGGCCCCGCCCCAGCACAGCAGGGCGCCGCGGCCGGGGATCTGGTACAGATCGATGCGGTCGAGTTGGGGCAACCGTCCGGCCATGCGTTCCCGAATCCACGGCAACAACCCGGCTGGCTCCGGGGAGGCCAGGCCCGGCAGAACGTCCAGGCGGTGGTGGTCCAGGGCGTCGTAAACGGGCTTGAACAGGGCTTTGACATCCCCATAATCCACCGTCCAGCCCAACACCCGATCCAAAGGGGCGCTCAGGTGCAGGCGGATCAGATAACTATGGCCGTGAAGCCGACGGCGGGGATCGCCCTCCGGGGCCTGGTCCAGACGCAGGGCGGCCTCGAAACGTTGTTCCTTCCAGATTCGGTAACTCTGGCCGTCATAGTGGCAGCCGGCGGTGACGGTTTCGAACACCGTCACCCGGCACAACGCCGGCAGTTCCGGCTGTAGACGCTCCCATAGCCAGGCGGCCAGCCGCTCGCTGGTGGGATTGTCCAGACCCGGCAGGTCGTTCAGACAGGCGTAGTTTAGCTGGGCATGCAGAGGCGCCCAGGCGGCTTCCAGATCGGCGTCATCCAGATCGGCATCTCCGTGGACGTGGAGAATCACCTCGAAACCGTGGCCGTGCATGCGTCCACACTGATGTCCCGGGGGCACATGTGGGAGCTGGTGGGCGGCCTCGAAGCGAAACCGCCGCCACAGCCGGGAACGGCCATCGAAGTCCAGCTCCACGCCCTGGTCCCGGGTGGCCCGCACCCCCACCTGGACCGGGCAGGGCAGGTCTAGGCGCTCGACGATCCAGCGGGCCAGGGCGGTATTATCGGGTTGCCGGAGATGGTCGTTGAGCAGGCTGTAATCCAAAGGGGCGGCGGCGGCGGCAAGGCGGGC
This sequence comes from uncultured Candidatus Competibacteraceae bacterium, assembly GCA_964597315.1. Lineage (GTDB taxonomy): Bacteria > Pseudomonadota > Gammaproteobacteria > Competibacterales > Competibacteraceae > CAZQXD01. The sequence goes on along the minus strand of CAZQXD010000035.1, from coordinate 14,005 downwards.
CTCCAGGGTCGCGCCACCGTCCCCGGCAAGGCCCGGAGCGGCCGCCCTGGCCCGGATCAAAAAGCCGTGACCGTGAAGCCGACCGCCGCGCAAGCCCTCCACCCGGCGGGCCGCCTGCACGGTGGCGGCGGCGGCGTGATACAGCCGGGCGTTCATGGGGCGGCCTCCTGGAACCGCACCACCAAGGGGTCGGCCAGGCCGGCCTCGGCGAAGCCCTTGGCCCGCAACTGACAGGCCGGGCACTGGCCGCAAGGGGGCTGGACGCCGTTATAGCAGGTGTGGGTCCAGGCCATGGCTGGCAGCGCCCCTAGGTCCCGGGCCATCAGCACCGTGTCCCCCTTGGACTTGAACATCAGCGGGGTATGCAGGGTGAGTTCGTACTCCATCCCCAACCGGATGGCCTGCTCCAGAGCCTTGAGGGTGGCCTCACGGCAGTCCGGGTAGCCGCTGTAGTCGGTCTGGGCTACCCCGGTCACCAGATAGTGGATGCCCCGCTGATAGGCGTAGGCGGCGGCGAAGGTCAGGAAAATCAAGTTGCGGCCAGGCACGAAGGTATTGGGTAACTGGCTGTGCGGGTCCAACTCCCCTTGGACCTCGACCCGCCGGTCGGTCAGGGCGCTGCCCCCTAGGGCGGTAAAGGTGTCGATGGGCAGCACGGCGTTGGGTACACCGGCCAGCTCGGCCACTTTACGGGCGCAATCCAATTCGATGCGGTGGCGCTGGCCGTAGTCGAAAGTGATGGTGGTCACTTTATCGGGACCGAAGCGGTCCAAGGCCCAATACAGACAGGTGGTGGAGTCCTGTCCGCCGGACAGGACAACCAGAGCGTCATACATGGTGTGTCTCTCGATACGTCGGGGGACCGGCAACCGGTCCCGGTGGCTTCAGGCGCCGTGCGGCGGGGCATCCGGCCTAGGCCGCTCGGCCTGCTCCGTCTCTATTATCCTCTCATGGGCAGGCCCGGACCAGCCATGTACAGGCTCAGCCCTCCTCCAGTTCCACCAGCAGATCATGGGCGTCCACCTGGGCGCCCACGGTCACATGAACCGCCTTGACCACCCCGTCCCGCTCGGCGTTGATGCTGGTCTCCATCTTCATGGCCTCAATGGACAGCAGCGGGTCGCCCTTGGCCACTTTCAGGCCCACGGCGGCGGCCACGCTGACCACCAGTCCGGGCATGGGCGCGGCGATATGGGCGGGGTTGGCGGGGTCGGCCTTGGGCCGGGCCTGACCGACCACCGCCAAGCTGCGGTCGGTGACTTTCACCACCCGGGGCTGGCCGTTGAGTTCGAAAAACACCTTGCGGTGACCCTCAGCGTCGGCCTCGCTCACCGCCTGATAGCGCAGGACCAGGGTTTTGCCCACGTCGATGTCCACGGCGATTTCCCGCTCGTCGTCCAGGCCATAAAAGAACACCGGGGTGGGCAGCACCGAGACATTGCCGTAGTCGGTCCGATGGCGGGCGTAGTCCGTGAACACCTTGGGGTACATCAGATAGGACGCCAGGTCGGTGTCGCTGATCTCCCGGCCCGCCAGTTCGGCGGCCTTGGCCCGCTCCGCCTCCAGGTCCGCCGGGGGCAGATCCTCCCCGGGGCGGCGGGTATGGGGCTGTTGATCCTTGAGGATTTTCTTTTGCAGGTCCTTAGGCCAGCCGCCCGGGGGCTGACCCAGGTCACCCCGGAACATGGACACCACCGACTCTGGAAAGGCGATCTCCTTGTCCGGGTCCAGCACGTCCTCGGGGGTCAATCCAGAAGTGACCATATACAAGGCCATGTCCCCCACTACCTTGGAAGACGGAGTGACCTTGACGATATCCCCGAACAGTTCGTTGACCCGGGCGTACATCTCCGCCACTTCCGGCCAGTGATGTTCGATGCCCAAGGCCCGGGCCTGTTCCCGGAGATTGGTGTACTGGCCTCCGGGCATGGCGTGGCGGTAGACATCGGCGGTGCCGGCGCGAATTTCCGACTCGAAGGCGGCATAGTAGCGGCGCACCCCTTCCCAATAGGTGCTAATGGCCCGCAGGGCCATGCGGTCCAGGCCCGAATCCCGGTCGGCGCCCCGCAGGGCCTCGACGATAGCGCCCAGATTGGGCTGGGAGGTCAGTCCGCTCATGGCGTCCATGGCCCCATCGGCGGCGTCCACCCCAGCTTCCACCGCCGCCAGCACCGAGGCGGCGCTGATCCCCGAGGTGTCGTGGGTATGGAAATGGATGGGCAGACCGATCTCCTGCTTGAGTTCCGAGACCAGCTTGCGGATGGCCGCTGGCTTGGCCACCCCGGCCATGTCCTTGATGCCCAGGATATGGGCGCCGGCCTTTTCCAACTCCCTGGCCATGGTCAGGTAATATTTGAGATCGTACTGATTGGGACCGGGGGCCAGCATATCTCCGCTATAGCAGATGGTCGCCTCGCAAAGCTTGCCCTCCTCGGCCACGGCGTCCATGGCCATGCGCATATTCTCCACCCAGTTCAGGGAGTCAAACACCCGGAACAGGTCAATGCCCGCCCCGGCGGCCTGCTTGACGAAATAACGCACCACGTTGTCCGGGTAGCTGGTATAGCCCACGGCGTTGGCGCCTCGCAGCAGCATCTGGAGCAGAATATTGGGGATGCGCTCGCGCAGGGCCGCCAACCGCTCCCAGGGGTCCTCCTTCAGAAACCGCATGGCCACGTCGAAAGTGGCTCCGCCCCAGCACTCCATGGAGAACAGCTCCGGCAGGCCCCGGGCGTAATAGGGGGCGATCTCCCACATATCCCGGCTGCGCATGCGAGTGGCGTGCAGGGACTGGTGAGCATCGCGCAGGGTGGTGTCGGTGAGCAGAATCCGTTGCTGGTCTTTCATCCAGTGGGCGAAGCCCTCCGGCCCCAGATTCATGAGCAACTGCCGGGTGCCGGGGCGCAGGTCAAAAGGAAAATCCTTGGGCATGATCGGGTCCGGCAGGGCGCCGGGATGGGGCCGACCGTCCACCTCCGGGTTGCCGTTGACCACCACATCGCCGATAAATGTCAGCAGCCGGGTGGCCCGGTCCCGGCGGCGGGGAAACTCGAACAGCTCCGGGGTCTCGTCGATGAACCGGGTAGTGTAATCCCCGGTCAGGAACTTGGGGTGATTGATCAGATTTTCCAGGAAGGCCAGGTTGGTGGTCACCCCCCGGATGCGGAACTCCCGCAGCGCCCGGTCCATGCGCCGCACGGCGTCCTCGGCCTGGGGCGCCCAGGCGGTGACTTTTTCCAGTAAGGAGTCATAGAACGGGGTGATCAGCGCCCCGGAATAGGCCGTACCCCCGTCCAGGCGGATACCGAAACCGGTGGCCCCCCGGTAGACCCGTATCCGGCCGTAGTCGGGGATGAACTGGTTTTCCGGGTCCTCGGTGGTGAGTCGGCATTGCAGGGCATGGCCGGCCAGTTGGATGTCTTCCTGGGCCGGTACGCCGCTTTCCGGGCCGCCGATGGCCGCCCCCTCGCAGATGCGGATCTGGGCCTTGACGATGTCGATGCCAGTGACCTCCTCGGTCACCGTATGCTCCACCTGGACCCGGGGATTGACCTCGATAAAATAGAACGCTCCGGTATCGGCGTCCATCAGGAATTCCATGGTCCCGGCGCAGGTATAGTCGACGGCCCGAGCCAGCTTCAGGGCCGCCTCGCACAGGGCTTGGCGCTGTTCGGAAGACAGATACGGCGCCGGCGCCCGCTCCACGACCTTCTGGTTGCGCCGCTGCATGGAGCATTCCCGCTCGAACAGGTGGACCCGGTTGCCGTGGTGGTCGCCCAGCACCTGCACCTCCACATGTCTGGCCCGGCGGACAAGCTTCTCCAGATACACCTCGTCGTTGCCGAAGGCAGCTTGGGCCTCCCGGCGGGCCACGTTCAGCAGCTCCCCTAGCTGGCGCTCGTCCTCCACCACCCGCATGCCCCGACCGCCGCCACCCCAACTGGCCTTGAGCATCAGCGGATAGCCCACCTGTGCCGCCAGATGCTTGACCGCCTCCAAGTCCCGGGGCAGGGGATCGGTGGCCGGCATCACCGGCACCCCGGCGGCCACGGCCAGGTTGCGGGCCGACACCTTATTGCCCAGGGCGCGCATCACCTCGGGGGAGGGACCGATAAAGATGATGCCCTCCTCGGCGCAGCGTTGAGCGAAGTCGGGGTTCTCGGACAGAAATCCATAGCCGGGATGAATGGCGTCCACCCGGGCCTCCTTGGCCACCCGCAAAATATCCTCAATATCCAGATAGGCGGCGATGGGCTTTTTTCCCTTACCGATCAAATAGCTCTCGTCGGCCTTGAAGCGGTGTAGGGCAAAGCGGTCTTCCTCGGAATACACCGCTACTGTGTGGATGCCCAGTTCGGCGGCGGCCCGCATGGCGCGGATGGCGATTTCGCTGCGGTTGGCCACCAACAGGCGGCGGATCTGCGTGGCGGGCGCTGATGTCATGAGTTTTACTTTCCCCAGCTCTTGATCGAATGATGACGATTATGCGGCAAAGCAACATTCCGTGCAGAGGCTTATTTCTGAAAACGTTATCTTTTGGTGGCAGTCGGGCTTGCAACCAAGACCCGAAATTCCGGCGAGGTTGAACCTTGGTTCCGCCCGACATGGGGGCTGAACCGCCTACCCGCCCCTGAGTGCGTGGGGCGTGATTCACCGGACGTTCGGCGTTTGACGGCCCTTGCCTCAGAGCCATTGCTGCGCCAAGTGATTGTTAAGACTGGTGACATTTTTTGTCCACGCCTTGTCAGATCGTGGTGCTTATTATCGAATAAGGCCTAATCATTGTTGACGAGAGTGACGCCCATGACCACCAGTAACACAGACCACCCCCGCCACCGCTGGACGGTGGCTGATTACCGCAGGATGGGCGAGACCGGTCTTTTGAACGAACGGGACCGGTTCGAACTGATCAATGGAGACATCCTGGACATGGCCACCGTCGGCTGTGAACATGTCGGCAAGGTTCGTTTGCTGATCCGGCTGTTTTCCGCATTGCTGGGCAGCCAAGCCATCATCGACGTGCAAAACCCTGTGACCCTGGGGGAGGACTCCGAACCACGGCCGGATTTCGCCCTGCTGCAAGACCGGGAGGATTATTACACCGCCGCTCACCCGGAGGCGCGGGATGTCCTGCTGCTCGTGGAGGTGACAGACCCCACGGCGCGGTTCGACCGTCGGCTCAAACTGCCCCTGTACGCCCGCCATGGCATCCCCGAAGTGTGGTTACTAGACAGTCAGGAGCAGAGACTGGAGGTCTATCGGAAGCCGGTCGCTGGCTGTTATCAGCGCCGGACAGAGCATCGGAGCGGCAGGCTGGCGCCCCGGTGCTTTCCCAACGCCGCTGTGAATCTCGCCGAACTGCTATTTACCAGCGTGGAGCCGGAAGCGGGATTGGAAAGCTTGCTGGCCCGGGATAGGGTGTATGGGTCTCCTTCCACCCCCTTTGCCGGGTTTGTGTAAGCGAGAAAACGCGGCCCCCGCGTCAGCTTGATCTGCGGGGGCCGCGCCCAACTACTGGCCTATTACTCCAGGGGCAATTGCTCCGGGTCCATGGGCATCTCGGCCACTTTGCCATCCTTACGGTAGCGGGGCGCTACCCCCAGCTCTTCGATGTGATTAGGCTCGCACTTGCCGACCCGCACCAGATGGGCATTGCCGAAACCAATGGTGGTCCCGAAGCCACCGTCTTCTCGCCACTCGAACCAATGGCCGGCGCCGTGGTTATCGCGGCTGTCGGAGACGATCTCCCAACTCATGCCATCATGACCCTTGTCGTGGTCATAATCCCCGTGCATGGTCACCTGATCACCCTCCTGGGTATAAATGCCGTTCCAGTCCGGGAAGGTGTCGCTCACCCAACGCCCTCGGATATGGGTGCCCACGACGGCATAGGGATAAAAGCAGATGCCCTGGGTAGCGGCTTGCTGATGCACCGGCGAGTTATCGTAAAAGCCGGTGATGAGCCAGCGGTTGCCGTCGTCGAAAACATTGGGCTTGGGTACCGGTCCCCCGGCCACCTGGGCCAGGGCCGGGGCGGCGGCCAGCAATAAGACAGTAGCGAGACTAGAGACCCGTAAGGTCATATTCATAATGTTTCTCCTCTGTTCGAGTACGTCTTCTCCAGGTCGCTGTTCAAGCCATGACCCGGAGTGTGACGGACTCCATGCTATCCACATAACATCATGAATATGAGTAATTTTTTCCAACTCATTGCGGTAAGAATACCGCTCCGGGCCGGGCTTTTGGCGCTTCGGGAACGGCGCCTGTCCCTATGACTCCCGCAACACCCCCAAAATAGCGTCCCCATACCGTTCCGCCGTGGCCGCGCCGATTCCCTTGATCCGCAGCAATTCCCCGACCGTGCGGGGCCGGGCGGCGGCGACGGCCTCCAGGGTGCGATTGCTAAGCACACAGTAGGCGGGTACTTCCCGGACCTGGGCCTCGGCGCGGCGCCAGTCCTTGAGGGCCTCCACCAGTATCGGCGGGGCCTCCCCCCGGGGTTCCGGGGCAGCGGCCGGCGGGGCCTTGGCGCTGGAACGGGTCGCTGCCGGGGTGGCCTTGCGACGCCGGGCGGCCGGGGGCGGTTTATCGCTCAGGCGCACACAAGCGCCCGGATCAGCGTCCGCCGAGCGGCCCTCGTCGGTCAGCCAGGCCCGGCGGAAACGAATAACGCGGCCCTCTTTCTGAAACTCATCGTCGGCGGTGCTCGCCAGTCCGGCGCTCACCAGCCCGCCCAGCAGTTCCTCGAAGTCCCGCCGGGGCAGTTCCCCGGCGATCTCCTTGTAGAGCCGACCCACGCTCTGGCCGTCCCAACGGCGCAGCTCCTCCAACAACCGCCCCAGTATCGCCGCCTCGGCCGCCGTGGAGGCGCGGAACCGGCGCACCAGCACCGTCTCAGGGTCGCAGACATCGCAGATACCGCAGGGCTGGCCGGAGTCGGCCTGATCGCCGAAGTGACTCACCATCCGCAACATCCGGCAGCCATGATCCTGGGCGAAACGCATCATCCGCTCCAACTGGACCTGTTTATGCTCGCTTTGGGCGCGGTAGGGACCGCGCCAGTCGCCCTCCCCCCGGCGCACATTGTCATCCAGATCCACCACCGCCCCGCCGTGGACCCGGAGCTTGTTCAAGGCCCGGTCGCACAACTCCGGGTCCAGCTTCAGACGCTGGCACAACTCGCCCCGGTGCTGGAGGTCTCCGGTCAGAGCCTGATAAAGGCTGTCCAGCACGTCGATGTCCGGGTAATCCCGGTCGTGGAAAAACTCGTGGGTGCGGCAATCGGCGAAGGAATACAGCAAAATGGCCCGGGACGGCAGACCATCCCGCCCGGCGCGACCGATCTCCTGGTAATAACCCTCCAGGCTGCCGGGCAGGCCGGTGTGAATCACGGTGCGGATATTGGGCTTGTCCACCCCCATGCCGAAGGCGATGGTGGCCACGATCACCTCCAGCGACCCGGCCAGAAACCGCCGCTGCACCCGATCCCGGTCCTCAGCGCCCATACCGGCGTGGTAGGCGGCGGCTGGAAACTGTGTCTCCAGTTCCGTCCCCAGGCTATCGGCCTCCTTGCGGGTGGGGGCGTAGACGATGGCCGGACGCCGCCCGGGGTCGGCCAGCACCCGAACCACCGCCTCGGCGCGTCGGGACCGGGCCAGTTCGGCGGCCTCCACGGCGATATTGGTGCGCCGGAAACCGTGAATATGGCGCACCGGCTCGGACATGGCCAGTTGCGCCACGATATCGTCCTGGACCGAGGGCGTGGCGGTGGCGGTCATGGCGATCACCGGAGCCGGACGCAACTGGGGCAGCCGCCGCCCCAGCAGCCGGTAGTCGGGCCGGAAATCATGGCCCCACTGGGAAATACAGTGGGCCTCGTCCACGGCGATCAGGGCCGGGATGCGCTTGGCCAGCATTTCTGGAAAACCCGGCACGCTGAGCCGCTCCGGGGCGATGAACAGATAATCCAGCCGCCCGGCCAGATACTCCACGCACGCCGCCCGGGAGGCCGCCCGGTCCCGCCCGGAGTGGATGCGCTCGGCGGCCAGCCCCAGGGCCTGGAGCTTGGCCACCTGGTCTTCCATCAAGGCGATCAGAGGCGAGACCACCAGGGTAACGCCCGCCCGGGCCAGGCCGGGGAGCTGGTAGCACAAGGACTTGCCGGCTCCGGTGGGCATCACCAGCAGTACATCCCGGCCCTCGGTCACCGCCCGGCAGGCGGTCTCCTGGTGGGGGCGAAAGGCGCTCAGGCCGAAGCTGGGCAGCAGCTCGGCGAGGCGCTCGGCCGGGGTGGGGTTGCGGTCCCCGTGGGTGGCTGGCGACACGGCTGATTCTCCTGTGGTGGCGGTCGGGGCGGCATCTGGCATTCCTTTACCCTGTCTGTCCCGAGGGTCCAAGGGCAGGTCTTGGGGTGTCTTGGCCAGCGTCCCCCCCACTGCCTCCCGCACATAGCCCTCAATGGCGGTCATAAAGGCGTTCAATTCCCCTTCACCCCGTTGGATTTTGCGCAGTTCCGCCTCCCAGCGGCCAGTCATGGCCGGGCTTTTGACGGCCGGGTGTACCGCCTGAATCAGCCGGATACCCCGCTCCGTGGCCTCCAGGGACTTGCCCTTGCGCAACACATAGTCCCGGCGCAGCAGGGTTTCGATGATCTCGGCCCGGGTGGCCGACGTGCCCAACCCGGAATCCTTCATGGCGGCGGATAGGGTCTTGTCGTCCAGGCTCCGACCGGCGGTCTCCATGGCGGTGAGTAAGGCGGCCTCGGTATACCGGGGTGGCGGTCGGGTCTGCTTGGCCACGGCCCGGCTGCCCTGAAGCTGCTGACGCTGGCCCTCGGCGAGACCGGGAGGCAATTGTGCCGCGCCTTCCTCGGCTGGACTCTTGCTCCCTTTGCGAACCGGCTTGGGGTCTAGCACCTTCCAGCCGACCTGCTCCACCACGGCGCCGCTGCTGTGAAAACGGTCTATCCCATCCGGCCCCCTGACGGCGGTGATCACCGTGGTCACCGACCCGATATGGTCTGGATGCCAGGCGGCCAGCAAGCGGCGGCAGATCAGATCATGGACCCGCTGCTCGTCCCCGCTCAGGCTGCCCGGGGTCACGGGGGTGGGGATGATGGCGTGGTGATCGCTGACCTGGGCGTCGTCCACGAAGCGCCGCCCCAAGGGCCGCTCGCCGCTGCCTGGGGCCAGCAGCTCCCTGTACGGCCCAGCCACCGCCGCCACCACCCGGTCCAAGGTGGCGGCCACGTCCTGGGACAGGTGGCGGCTGTCGGTGCGGGGATAGGTGATGAGCTTATGGCGCTCATAGAGCTGTTGGGCCAGGTTCAGGGTTGTTTCGGCGGAAAAGCCGTACAGGCGGTTGGCGTGGCGTTGCAGCTCGGTGAGATCGTAAAGCAAGGGGGGCGGTTGGCGGCGGGTTTCGCTGGATTTGGACTGGATGCGGGCCTCGCCGGCGCGAATCCGCGCCAGAATCGCCTCGGCCTCGACCCCGTCGGCGGGCAGGCGCTTGGCCTCGGAGGTCGGTCGTTCACCCCGGAACCAGACCCCGGTATAGCTGTTGTCCCGGTCCGGCTCGCCCGCCTCTGGCCAGGGGGCGAAGCGGGCTTCAATCTCCAGATAATCTTCGGGTACAAAGGCGCGGATGGCCAACTCCCGCTCCACCACCATGGCCAGGGTGGGGGTCTGGACCCGGCCCACGGACAACACCTCCCCTTGGGGGGCGAAGGCCAGGGTGCAGGCCCGGGACAAATTCATGCCCACCAGCCAGTCGGCTTGGGAACGGCCCCGGGCCGCCGCCGCCAACGGCTCGAACTGGCGGCCATCGCGCAATTCCTCGAAACCCCGGCGGATGGCCTCGGGGGTCAAGGAGGAAATCCACAATCGGCGCACCGGCTTGCGGCAGCGGGCCGCCTGGTAGATATAGCGGAAGATCAGCTCCCCCTCCCGGCCGGCGTCGGTGGCGCAGATCACCTGTTTCACCTCCCGGGCATTGATGATCTTCTTGATGATCCCGAACTGGGCCTGGCCCCGCTCCGCCACCACCAGAGGCCACTCCGCCGGCAGCATGGGCAGGGACGCCCGACGCCAGGACCGCCATTGGGGGTCGATCTCATGGGGTTGGGCCAGGCCCACCAGATGGCCCACCGCCCAGGTGACGATGTAGCCCTTGCCCCTCAGGCAACCGTCGCCCCGGGCGTGGGCGCCCAACACCTTGGCGATGTCCCGAGCCACGGCGGGTTTTTCGGCGACGACGGCGATGCTCATGGGGGGTTCGAGCATTCTCTCTGAATGGCGTGGGTGTTTTGCATATTAATCCGAGCGCCGCTCCCGATCCTCGCTGAGCATCTGCTGGATGGACTCGCGGATGGCCTGTTCCTCGGCATCCAATTGCTCCTGTATGCGCCGCCACTCGGCAAGCTTGTTCTTGAGGTCCTGCTCGGCCCGGGCCAGCAGATCGTCCAATCCGGCCTTGGCGGCCGGGTTATCGGGGTCCAGCTCCAGCACCCGCCGGTAGCTGGCTTGGGCATTATCCCCCGCTGGCTCGGTGAGTCGACCGGCCTCGGTCTGGCGGCGAGCTGCGGCCAGCAGGGTGTCGATTTCCTGGCGCCGTCGCTCCCGCTCGGCGAGGCGATCCCGAATCTCCCCCCGCAGTTTCAGCAGCTCATCGTGGTCGGGATCGGCTCGCAAGCCTCCCTCGGCCTGGGCCAGAGCGGCCTCCAGCTCGCCGCTTCTCAGGCGCTGACGCGCCGTCCCGTCCAGCCGCTTGGCCAGCCGGGCCAGGGCGGCCTTGGCCTGGGGGTGATCCGGCTCCAGTTCCAGCACCCGCCGATAGCTGTCCACGGCGTTGTCCCCAGGTGGGACGGCCAATCGGCTGGCTTGTTCCTGAACCCGGGCCTGGGCCAGCAGGGTGGCCAGTTCTCGGGCGCGGCGCTCCCGCTCGGCCAGTTCCGCCTGGGCGCGATCCCGTAGTTGTAACAGCGCCGACTGTCTTGGGTCCACCGACAGGCCCGCTTCCACCGCCGCCAGGGCCGGTTCCAGAGCGCCAGCCTCTAACCGCCCCTGGGCCAGGCGCAGATAGCCCACGACGATGCGTTCCAGCCCGGCGCTGGCCGGGGCATTGTTTGGGTCCAGGCTCAATACCTCCCGGTAACTGGCCGCAGCGTTGTCCCCCTCCGGGACCACCAGCTTGCCCGCCTGGAACTGCTCCTGGGCCACCACCAGCAGCTCGGCGATGCGCTGTTGCTGGCGCCGACGCTCGTCTTGTTCCGCCTCCACGGCCTCGCGTTGGCGTCGCAATTTCGGATCGTCCGGGGTCACGGTCAGGGCTTGGTCCAGCAGCGCCAGGCTGGCCTCCAGATCGCCGCCTTGGCGCCGCTGTTCCGCTTGGGCGCCCAGGGCGGCGGCGACGCGCTCCAACCCGGCCTGGGCCTCGGCATTTTCCGGGTCCAGGGCCAAAACCGCCCGGTAGCTGGCCGTGGCGTTGTCCTCTTGCGGGTCCACCAGCTTGCCCGCCTGGAACTGCCCCCGAGCCGCCGCCAGGGTCTCGGCCACTTGCCGCGCCCGACGCTGGCGTTCGGCCAGTTCGTCTTGCACTTTATCCCGCAGGGCCAGCAGTTCCCGATCCCTGGGCCGCACCCCAAGACCGGCCGCCACCGTGGCCAGGGCGGCCTCCAGGTCCCCGGCTCGGCGCTGGTCGCTCGCTTGCCTGCCCAAAGCGCCGGCGATGCGCTCCAGCCCGGCCTGGGCCTCGGCATTATCCGGGTCCAGGGCCAAAATCGCCCGGTAGCTGGCCGTGGCGTTGTCCCCCTCCGGGTCCACCAGCCTGCCCGCCTGGAACTGCCCCCGAGCCGCCGCCAGGGTCTCGGCCACTTGCCGCGCCCGACGCTGGCGTTCGGTCAGTTCGTCCCGTACTTTATCCCACAGGGCCAGCAGCTCCCGATCCCCGGGCCGCGCCCCAAGACCGGCCTTCACCGCCGTCAGGGCGGCCTCCAGGTCCCCGGCCTGGCGCCGCTGTTCTGCGTGCGCCCTCAAGGCGTCGGCAATCCGTTCCAAGCCGACTTGGGCCTCAGCATTCCCAGGCTCCAGGTCCAGCACCGCTCGATAACTGGCTGCGGCGTTTTCCTCATCCGGTTCCACCAGCTTGCCGGCCTGAACTAGCCGTCGCGCCGCTGCCAGTCCCTCGGCCACCTGCCGCGCCCGGCGTTGGCGTTCGGCCTGCTCCGTTTGCAGGCTTGCGCGCAGGCTCAGCAATGCTGCGTTCTCCGGGTCCACGCTCAGACCTTGAACGGCGGCGGACAGGGCGGCCTCCAATGCGCCCTGTTGTTGCTGCTCAAGGGCCTGTTGGGTGTAGTGTTTCACAATTCGCCCCAAGCCCGCCTGGGCTACGGGATTGTCCGGCTCCAGCGCCAGAACCTGGCGATAGGCCGCCACCGCGCTGCCCCCAGCCGGTGTTAGCAGGCGTCCGGCCTGGAAGTGCCGGTAGGCGGCGTCCAGGAGTTCCGTCACCCGCCGCGCTCGGCGCTCGGCTTCCAGGCGTTGCCGTTCCCGCTCCGCCTGCTCCGAGCGCACAGTCTCGTCCAGGGCCAGCAAGTCCCGATCCCGGGGGTTCACCCGTAAGCCCTGGGCGATGGTGTCAAGAGCGGTGTCTAGATCATCGGCCCGGCGCTGTTGCTGCGCCTGTTCGGTCAGTAGCCCCGTCAGTTCCCGTAGCCCAGCTTCGGCCTCGGGGTTGCCGGGGTCTAGGGTCAGCAGCCGCCGGTAGCTGTCCAGGGCGTTATCCCCCTCGGGACTCACCCAGCGGCCCGCCTGGACTTGCCGACGGGCCGTCGCCAGCAGGTCCGCCAGTTGCCGCGCCCGGCGCTCGGCCTCTAGACGCTGGCGCTCCCGCTCGGCTTGTTCCACCTGTACCGCCTCGCGCAGAGCCAGCAGGGTTCGATCATCGGGACGCACGGAAAGACCCTGGGCGATGGCTTTCAGGCTGGCCTGGAGATCCCCTCCCCGCTGGGCCTGGGCGGCCCGCTCGGCAAAAGTGGCGGCCAGTTGCGCCAGTCCTGCCCGGGCTTCGGAGTTGCCGGGGTCCAGGTCCAGCACCCGCCGGTAGCTGTCTGCGGCGCTGGTCCCGGTCGGCTCGATGAGTTGGCCGGCCTGGAATCGCCGCTCCGCCGCCGCCAGCAGTCTGGCGATACGCTGTTGCCGACGCGCCTCTTCCAGGCGTCGGCGGTCTTGTTCGGCCCGCTCGGCCCGCACCGCTTCTCCCAGGGCCAACAAATCCTGGTCCCGGGGGTTTACCCGCAGGCCCTGGGCGAGGGTTTCAAGGGCAGCGTCCAGTTCACCGGACTGGCGCTGTCGCCGCGCCCGCTGGGTCAGAGTGTCCACCAATTCCACCAGCCCGGCCTGGGCAGCGGGATTGCCGGGGTCCAGGTCCAGCACTTGTCGGTAGCTGTCCAGGGCATTGTCCCCGGCTGGCTCCACCAGCCGCCCAGATTCGGCCTGATCCTGGGCTTGCGTCACCAGCGCCGCGATTTGCCGACGGCGCTGTTCCTCCTGGCGGCGTTGTGCCTGCCGTTGGCGCTCGGCTGCCAGGCGTTCGGACTCGGTAGGGTCGGGCTGGCCGGTCAGTTGCGCGCGCAGGGCCAGCAGCTCTTGATGTTCCGGTTGGGCGCGCAAACCGGACTGGACCGCCGCCAAGCGGGTGGCCGGGTCGCTGGCCTGGCGCGCCTGGCGGAGCTGATCAGCAGCAATGCCGGCCAGCGCGGAACGGGCTTCGGCATTGTCCGGGTCCAGTTTCAGCACCTGCCGGTAACTGTCCACGGCGTTATCCCCAGGGGGCGTCAGGTGTTGGCGAAACACCATTTGCCGCTCGGCCCGGGCCAGCAGTCGGCGCACCTGTTGGCGGCGGCGTTCTTCCACCACGCCTTGCAGTTCGGGGGTGGGCTGAGGGGCTTCGGCTTGGGGCGCTGCCGGGGGCGGGGCTCCAGCCTAGGCCCAGGCCGTGCGGGCGGCCA
>CAZQXD010000034.1:0-44242 GCA_964597315.1 uncultured Candidatus Competibacteraceae bacterium | reverse complement strand
ATCGGCCCTCGGAGGAAAAATTCGTCGCCGAGGGCGGAGGGGTGGAACGCTTCGATGTGATGTACAACGATTTCGTTATCGTCGGCCCCACAGCCGATCCGGCGGGCATACGGGGTCTGAGCGACGCCGCCGCCGCCCTGGGAAAAATCGCCGACGCCCAGGCGGTTTTCGTTTCCCGGGGCGACGACAGCGGCACCCACAAAACCGAACGCGACCTATGGCGGGACGCCGAAAGAAATGCCGCCCAAGCCAGCGGCGCCTGGTATCGGGAAACCGGCTCCGGCATGGGCGCCACCCTGACCATCGCGGCGGCCATGGCAGCGTATACCCTGACTGACCGGGGGACCTGGATCAGCTTCAAACACAAAGGGGACCTGGAAGTACTGGTGGAAGGCGACCCACGCTTGTTCAACCAGTACGGGGTTATCCTGGTCAACCCCCAAAAACATTCATATGTGAAAGCCAAGGAGGGTCAGCGGTTCGTGGACTGGCTCTTATCCCCGGAGGGCCAGCAGGCTATCGCCGATTATCAATTGGACGGCCAATCCTTGTTTTTCCCAAACGCCAAGAGGCCCTAATAGGGACACACCCTCTCCCTGGTGAGCTGCCTGTATCCGGCGGTTGTTTAAAGAGGGCTGTTCCGTTCTGAACACCAGGCCCCGTCACGGGTATGGGCCAGGCTCAAGGTCCGTTGTAGATCACCTTGCCCAACCCGGCCACCTCGTAGCCCCCTAGCTCCCGGGCCTTTTCGATAAACTGCGGGGTACGGGTGAAAGCCAATAGCTTTTGCAGGGGCGGCTCGAACCAGTCCCGCCGATTCACCAGCAGGTCGAAACGCTCCCGATGCAAGGGCGCGAATCCCAGTCTGAACTGGCGGGCCACGGCTTCGATGCCCAACCCCGCATCCGCTCAGGTAATCGGCGACCTCCCGGGTGTTCATGAACGCCGCTGCTGGGTTCATGGCCGGACCCTCCCGAGCCACGCCGGGCACGGCGCCTCGCGACATTTAGTAAATCGGCAGAATACGCACACTGTCGTCGATCATGGAGCGGGGCAAATAGCCGATGGCGCCTGGGGTGGCGGCGATTTCTTTACGCATATCCTGGAGCGAGACCACCCGCGCCGGCGCCTGACCAATGCCGGAATAGACCAGCCTGTCCCAGGCCAGGCGCAATTGATGAGGATAGATATTGATGACCTGTTTGGAAAAGTTGGTATGAACGGAATGATCATCCGGCAGCACCAAGACCCGGATCGGCCTGCCGTTATTCCAGGTTCTCAGGCGCATGCCGAAAATAGCCCGTACCGCATTGACCGCCAAGGCAGGTTGTTCAATGCCGGGATTGACCACGATTTCAACGGTCTCCGTATCCGACGCGGCGGGCAGCGCGATCAGGCCAAATAGCAGCATGCCTGTCAGTAGCCGCTGAATACGGCCAGTCATCCCCAGTTTGTCCTCATTAAATGCCGGATCATAGGTCGGTTCGCCGCCATCATAACGCCCTGTTATTTGTTTTTACCGCCATTCTTGGCCGGTCAGGCTCTCCATCCCCCATCGGCGTGGCCGAATGATCCTGTAGAGCTTCCCGAACGCTTTACCTTGCCCTAACAACATAGCCTAACTGGGGCGAACATCACTAGCCTATACCCTTCAAAACGTCTCAAAACCAAGGCATAAAGCCTATTTCAAGGCTGCTCATCCACCGCTCCGGCGGCGGGAGGATAAACATACTCGGGATACTGGCGCCGGAATTCCCGCTGCTCGGCCTCGGCCTCAGCCAAGCGTCCCTGGCGGCGCAGTTCAGCGATGCGCTCCAGCCAGGACTCGGGGTCAGGATCGGCGGCCTGGGACTCCCGCCTGGCCGCCTGGGTCTGGGCTTGCAGCGGTGCGGCGCGATCCTGGGCGGGCGCTGCCGGTCGGGCCGTTTCTGGATTAGCAAGCAGGGCCTCGGCGGGGGCGGACGGCGGGGCTGGCGATGGCGACCGCTGACGCAACTGCCCCACCAGGCCCACTCCCAGCACCAGACAGGCCGCCAGGGAGGCGGGAATGGCCCAGCGCCATTGGGTGGTTTTTCGGGGGCGCGCCGCGCTCAGGATTTTCCGATCCAGAGGGGTCGGCGGTTCAGGGCGCTGGCCGTGCCGATACAGCTCGGAGAGTTCATCCAGGCCAGGAATATCATTGTCTCGTTCGCTCAAGTGACCTCCCCTAGCCCCCGGCGCAACCGGGCGGCGGCATAGCGCAACCGGCTCTTGGCGGTCTCTCGGTTCACCCCGGTGGCGGCGGCGATGTCCTCCACGGACAATCCCCCCTCCTCCCGCAGCAGAAAAGCCTCCCGCTGAGCCTCCGGCAGGGTCTCCAGCAGTTTCAGCAGCCGTTCGGCCAGACGGCGGCGGTCCACCAGTTCCTCGGGAGGCGGCGCCGGGTCCGGGGGGCAGTCCAGGTCCGGGTCCGGCTCCCGGTATGAAACCGGCAGCCCCCGGGACCGGGCGCGATAGTGATCGATCAGGCGATGGTGGGCCAGAGTATACAGCCAGGTGGCGAAGCGGGCCTTGACCGTATACCGGCTCCGGGCCTGGATGAGTTTCAACCACACATCCTGGAATAACTCCTCGGCCACCGGAGCCGAGTTGCTCTGGCGCAGCAGATAGCGGTACAAAGACCCCTTGTGGCGGGCATACAGGGTCTCGAAGGCGAGGGGGTCCCCGTCCCGGTAACGTAACATCAGGGTCTCATCGTCGGTGTCGGCGTCCATAGGCGCCGACACGGTACTGCAAACCCCGGTCAGCCTCAACGGGTAACCTGGGTTTCGCCTCTGCTCAAGTCCCGGGCCAATGCCAGCAGCCCCAAAAACTCGCCCCGGTAGCCTTGCGGGTCCTCACCCCGAGCCTCCCGAGCCAGGGCCAAGACCTGATCAAAATCAAAGCCGTTGGTATATCGCCCGCCCCGGAGCAGTTGTCCGTAGGCCGCCACCGCCGCCGCGAAGCGCAAGCGTTCGCTGCCGGGGGCCGCGTTTGCAGCGGCGGGAATCGGCTGCTCTAATAACCGGCTGCCCTCCTGATCAGGCTGTTTGTAGCGCAACCGCAGCCAGGCCAGTTCGCCGGCGTGGTCCCCAGCCGCAGGTTCGGCGGCATAGCGCAAGGGGTCGCTCCAGGCTCCGCCTTGCCCCTTGAGGGCGATTTCGTACAGGGCGGTGACCGTATGGCCGGCGCCAATATCCCCGGCGTCCACGGCGTCGTTATTGAAATCCTCCCGGTTCAGCACCCGGTTCTCGTAACCGATCAGCCGATATTCCTCCACGAGGGCCGGGTTGAACTCAATCTGGATTTTCACGTCCCGGGCAATGGTATGCAGGGTGGCGCCCAACTGCTCTACCAGCACTTTGCGGGCTTCCTGGAGGGTGTCGATATAGGCATAGTTACCATCGCCGACGTCGGCCAGTTGCTCCATGAGTTGATCATTGTAGTTACCGGCGCCAAAGCCCAAGGTAGTCAAGGCCACGCCACTGGCCCGCTGTCGCGCCACCAGGTCCTTGAGGGATTCGAAATTCACCGTGCCGACGTTGAAATCCCCATCGGTAGCCAGAATCACCCGGTTGACCCCTCCGGGAATAAACCCTTGTTTGGCCAGGGCATAGGCTAGATGGATACCAGCGCCGCCGTTGGTGGAGCCACCGGCGGTAAGGCTGTCCAGGGCGGCGACGATCTCTCCCCGGCGATCCCCGGAGGTGGGCGCCAGCACCACCCCGGCGGCCCCGGCGTACACCACCAGGCTGATCCGGTCCTCCCCATCCAGTTGTCCGACCAACAGCTTCAGGGCCGATTTCAGTAAACCCAGCTTGTTCGGCGACCGCATGGAGCCGGACACGTCCACCAGCAACACCAGATTGGCGGCGGGCAGAGCATCCCGTGGCGGCTTCCAGCCCTGTATACCGACGTGTAATAGCCGGGTGTGAGGGTTCCAGGGGCTGGTGGCCAGTTCAGTGGAGACCGAAAACGGCGGGTCCATGGACTCGGGAAGCGGATAATCGTAGCTGAAGTAATTAATCAACTCCTCCACCCGCACCGCGTCCTGGGGGGGCAAGCGGCCTTGATTCAGAAACCGCCGCACATTGGCGTAGGCCCCGGTGTCCACGTCGATGCTGAACGTGGACACCGGCTGCTCGGCGGCCCGCTGCACCGGGTTTTCCTGAAAATGGGCATAGTTCTCCCGGTCCAGAGGCTCGGCGGGAGCGCGTATCCGGGTCAGGCCCAGTATCTTGGACGGCATATTGGAGATTATTCCCGACACCTCCAAGCGGGGTCGGTGGCCATCGGCCTGTTCCTGTTTGGAAACAGTCGCCGGGGGAGACGGGGTGGCCAGGGTGTCTGCGGCTTCCCGGGGAGTTCCGGGTGGGGCGCAGGCGGCGGCCAGCAGGCTCAAGATCAGGGTAACGGACAGGATCAGTGGGTGCATGGCTCTCTCCAGGTCGGCGGCCTGACGGTGGCCGCGTTCCCTGTCTATAAACGCTGGCGCGGCGCAACCGGGGTTTACCGGCCAGAAAAAAATCGCCGCTAGAATCCGCCTGGGACTCCGCCCTAGGGATCGCCGGTATCCGAACCCGTCCCATAGGCGCGCAAAAACATGGCCACGCAGTCGTCCAGATAGTTCTCGATGTCCTGCTCCGTGGCCTGTTCCTCACTATTGAGAACCGCCCTGAACACGGCATCGGCCTTGAGCATGAACAAAAACTGGCAGGCGGCCCGCTGGGGGTGGGGCACCCGCAGCCGGCCCCTAGCGTGCTGGGCGGCGAGATACTCCTCCACCACCGCGATGGTGCGTTGCGGACCGGCCTGATAGAACAGTTGGGCAATGTGGGGATGCTGGGCGGCGTTTCCCACGGACAGCCGATAGATACTAAGGGCTTCGGGACTGAGCAAGAGGTCCAGAAACCGTCGGCCGATTTCCCGTAGCATCACCGCCACCGGCCGCTCCTGATCCAGAAATTCCACCGCCAGCCGGTTGGCGATGCACCTTTGGGTGATGATGGCGCCGTACAAATGAACTCCAGGCCCAGGTCCGGGAGACCGAGGCCCGGTTGCGACTGGTGCGGCAGAACCTGCGGCGGATTCGCGCACTCAACCACAAAGGCTACGCTTCCGCCCAGCAGCAGGACGAACTGGAAACCCAGGCCACGGCTCTGATGGCCACCTTGGAACGGCTGGCGGCAGCCTTGCGGGCGAACGCCACCCGGATCGGCAAAGCTCGACTCACCGCCCCCTTCGACGCCACGGTGAGCCGTCGTTACCTGGACACCGGGGCGGTGGCGGCGGCTGGCGCGCCGGTGTTGCGTCTGCTTCAGAGCGGCGCCCTGGAGGCCCGGGTCGGGGTGCCACCCAGGCTGCTGGGGGAGCTGCGTCCGGGAGTTTCCGTGACTCTGAAAGCCGCTGGCCGGGAACTGGAAGGCCAGGTGTTGGCCGTGAATCCCGACCTCAACCCCGCCACCCGCGCCGTACCCGTGCGGGTGGCTCTGAACGCCGACGCTCTAGTGGATGGTGATTTGGTGGACCTGTATCTACCCGAGTCCGTGAACCGGCCCGGCTTCTGGGTGCCCCTGGATGCCGTGACCGCCGGTCCCCGGGGGCTGTGGCGGGTATATGTGCTGGACCCAGCGTCCCAACCCGAGCGCTTTCGGCTGCAACCCCGGGATGTGCGTCTTGAGCATACCGACGGCCGCCAGGCGTATATCGTCGGCGCCCTGGACCATGGCGAGACTATCGCCGCCGCCGGGCTGCAACGGTTGGCTTCCGGGCAGGTGGTGCGTCGGCGCACCGGCGAGGGTTGAACCATGCTCCATGCCTTTGTCCGCAATCCGCGCCTTCAGGTGCTTATCATCACCCTGTTGCTGGTGGCTGGCCTGGCGGCCCTGGCCACCCTGCCCCGCACCGAAGACCCCCGGGTCACCAATCGGGTGGCCACAGTGTTGACCCCCTGGCCCGGAGCCGACGCTGAACGGCTGGAGGCCCTGGTCACCGAGCCTATCGAAGACAGCTTGCGGGAACTGCCGGAAATTAAAATCCTGGAATCCAAATCCCTGCCCGGCCTCTCGGTGGTCCGGGTGGAATTAAAAGACAGCGTTTACGCCACCGATCCGGTCTGGTCCCGGGCCAGGGATAAAGTGGCCGACGCTCGCCCGGGGCTGCCCGCCGGGGTGCTGCCCTCCCGCTTCGACGACGACCGGGGCTATGCCTACACCCGTATCCTGGCCCTGGGTTGGAATTGGGCAGGAGACGTGGGGGAGCCGGAACTGGCGGCCCTGAAACGCTATGCCGAAGCCTTGCAAACCCGGCTGCGGGCCGTGCCCGGCACCGATCTGGTGGAACTGTTCGGAGCGCCCGAGGAGGAGATCCGCGTCACCCTGGACCCTCAGCGAAGCGTGGCCTTGCGTCTGGCCCCGGAACAGGTGGCCGCAGCCTTGGGAACCGCCGACGCCAAGGTGGCGGCCGGGGTGTTGCGGGGCGGCGCCAGCCAAATGCAGGTGGAGGTGAGCGGGGAACTGGGCTCCCTGGAACGGGTGCGGCAAGCGCCCCTGCGGGTGGACAGGGACGGTCTTGCCGTGCGCCTGGGAGAGGTGGCCGAAGTGGAGCGGGGTATCCGCGCCCCCCTGGACCGGCTGGCCCTAGTCCACGGCCGCCCGGCAGTGGTGGTGGCGGCGCGGATGCTGCCGGATCTGAGCATCGGCGACTGGAGCGACCGGGTGGATGCCGCCCTGGCGGAGTTTCAAACCGGACTGCCGGGCAATGTGACGGTGGCAACCCTGTTCGATCAGCGGGGGTATACCCAACGTCGGCTGGGCGAGCTGGCTTTTAATATCCTGCTGGGTTTTGGGCTGATCCTGGTGGTGCTGCTGGTCAGCCTGGGCTGGCGGGCGGCCCTGGTCACCGCCTCGGCTTTGCCCCTGACCGTGCTGTTCACCCTGTCTTGCATGGCTCTTTATGGACTGCCCATTCACCAGATGTCGGTGACCGGGCTGGTGGTGGCCCTGGGGATCATGGTGGACAACGCCATCGTCATGACCGATCTGATCCAGCGGCGACGCCAGGCCGGCGTCTCTGCCCTGGCGGCGGCCCGAGAGGCGGTGGGACACCTGTGGCTGCCCCTGGCCGGGTCCACCCTGACCACCATCCTGGCCTTCGCTCCCATCGTGCTGATGCCCGGCCCGGCTGGGGAGTTCGTGGGCGGCATCGCTTTGAGCGTGATTTTCGCCCTGATCGGCTCCTATCTGCTGTCCCACACCTTGATCGCCGGGCTGGGGGCGCGGTTGTTGCCGGCAGGAGATGGGGATCGGCGGCGCTGGTACCGGGACGGGCTGTGCCTGCCTTGGCTAGGCCGGGCTTATGCCACCAGCCTGGAGTTCGCCCTGCGCCGACCGCTGCTGGCCACCCTGTTCATCGCCCTGACGCCCGCCGCCGGGTTTATAGCCGCCGGCCAACTGACCGAGCAGTTTTTCCCCCCGTCGGACCGGGACATGTTTCATATTGAGTTGCGCCTGCCGCCCCATGCCAGCCTGGATGCCACCCGGGCCACGGTGGAAGCGGTGGCGGCCCGGCTGGACCGGGAACCGGACATTCTCGCCCATCACTGGTTCGTGGGAGGCAGCGCCCCATCGTTTTATTACAACCTGCTCCAGGATCAGGACGGGGCGCCCTACTATGCCCAGGCCATGGTCACCGCCCGGGACTATCGGGCCGCCAACCGGCTGATACCGGAATTACAACGACACCTGGACGACCTCTTTCCCCAAGCCCAGATTCTGGTACGCAAACTGGAACAAGGACCGCCCTTCAAAGCCCCGGTGGAACTGCGCCTGTACGGCCCGGACCTGGACCGGCTGCGGGCCTTGGGGGAAGAAGCCAGAGGGGTGCTGGCCATCGTCGCCGATGTGATCCATACCCGCGCTACCCTGGCCACCGGCGTTCCTAAGGTCGTGCTGGCCACCCGGGACGAACTGGCCCAGCGGGCCGGTCTGTCTCCCGTCGCCCTGGCCGCTCAACTTCAGGCCGCCTTGGACGGGGCGGTGGGCGGTTCGGTATTGGAGGGCGTCGAGGAACTGCCGGTGCGGGTGCGGATTGCGGGGGAACAGCGCCAAGGCCCCGGTGATCTGGCGTCACTGGCGGTCACCGCCCCTCAAGCCGACGTCGCCCTGGGCGCTCCGACCCTGGCGATCACCTCCTTAGGCGCGTTGGAGATTCGCCCGACCTCCGGGTCGATTCCTCGCCGGGATGGCCAGCGGGTGACCGTGGTGGAGGGGTATCTCCGGGCCGGGGTGCTACCTGGTGCGGTGCTGGCGCGGTTTCGCGCGGCCCTGTCTGAACACGAGTTTGCCATGCCAGCCGGTTATCGGATGGAATTCGGGGGCGAGTCCGCCAAGCGGGACGACGCAGTGGGCAATCTATTGTCTAGCGTGGGGGTGATCGTCACCTTGCTGGTGCTGGTGGTGGTGCTGTCTTTCAATTCCTTCAGGCTGGCGGCGATCATTTTCGTGGTGGCCGTCCAGGCGGCGGGGCTGGGTCTGCTCAGTGTCTATGGGTTCGGCTATCCCTTCGGCTTCACGGTGATTGTGGGCTTGTTGGGCCTGTCGGGGCTGGCCATCAACGCCGCCATCGTCATCCTCGCGGAACTCAAGGCCAACCCGTTGGCGGCGGCCGGGGACGGTGCTGGCCACTTTGTTGTCCCTGTACTTCGTGCCGACAGTCTTCAGTCTACTAGCCCGGCGCCGGGCCTTCGTGCCGACCCCGGCGGGGGAACCGAGCGCCGCCCTGCCCTAAAAAAAACCGCCGTCGGCGTTTAATCGCCGACGACGGCCAAGGTCAGCCTCGCCTCATACCTGCTTAGGCGTCATCCTTGTCCACGTAGAATTCCATGTCCCCGGTGGATTGCAGGAGATAGCCGTACAGGGGAACCTGGCTCTTATGGATGTAGCGTTTGCCCAGGTTGTCATCCCCGTCCTCGACCACATACTCCAGACCCACCTTAGCGCCTTTATATTCCACGCTGGCGGAAATGGTGAATTTGCCGCCGCCATCCGACTCCATGAAATGAAAATACGACAGGTCGGAATAATCAGCCTCGGTGAAGAAGAAATACAAAGGACTCCCTGGCCCGTCGCCCAGGTAATACCATTTATCCTCATCGTTTACATTGGGCAGGTGGATAATGCTTTCAATGGGGCTGGTCTTATAGGACTGTCCCACCAGCACATAGATTTCTGGATCGCCCCGATACCAGGGTTCGTGATCGTTACGCATATTCACCTGGGGGATGCCGAGGTAGAATTGTCCGGCGGCCTTGGTGGTGAAGTCCGATGGAGACTTCTCCTCGGTGCGGGGACGGAGCGATTCCTCTAGAGGCGCGCTGGCGTCGTGTTTGATATGCTCATCCTGGGCGATAACCAGGGTCGGTACGGCAGGCGCCACGTTGGGGTCTAGCACCACCCGCTCCCCGGTGGCCACCGAATAGGCCACAATGGTGCTGATCTCGTCCTCGTCGCCGATGGGATCGAAAGCCACCAGCAGTTCAGCCTCACCCCGCCAATTCTGACGGTGTTCGTCCACGGGGAAATAGATATTCACCCCGGTGTCCTGCCCCTTGACTGCGGCGCTTATTTTGTCCTCCGTGTCATAGGCCAGGCCAATCAGGCTATTAATGAGGCCAGGAGAGACGCGCAGTTCCTTGCGGTCCTGGGCCTTCAACAGGGTTTCCTGGAAGAACAGCATCTGCTCATTGTTGCGGGAGGCCCGGGTTTCCTCGGCCAGGAAACCACGCAGCGCCGGATTCGCCAGGGCGCTGGCGGTCTGCTGGGCCAGTCGGTCCATTTCCATATTGATCTCCAACGCCTGTTGGGCGCTGGCCCCTTGAGCCATGGCCGGCGCCGCCAGCCCCGCCAATAGCACGGGTGCGATAGACACTGTGGTCAATAGTTTCTGTACGTTCATGGTTTAATCCTCTCGGCCTGATACGGCCAGTAATCCACTACAATGGAACGGATAGTTCGCTGTCGATTATTCAGCGCCTGATTCCAATTCCCCGAAACACCCGATTCCCGGTTTTGAACGTATGGCAATCGAACTGTTGGGGGACAAATTAACGGCGAGTGGTTTCCTATCCATTTCTCCAAAACGGATTTGGGTTTCAATTGTTGCCATATTGTTTAACGGGTATTAATACGGATGGGTGTAGTGAAAAATGTCACAAAATTATCAAAAACGGAGGCCATAAGGATAGAAAAAACAATAAAAACAAAATCTTAATTATCGCAATTATTTCTTGACCGACTGGATAGGAACAACGAAAAAAAGCGATGAAGGAGGCGTCCACATCCAATGCCGTTTCGTGAACCACTGGCGTAGGGTTCTAATCAGGGATTAAACGATGCTGAAGAATATCAAGTCAACTTACAGAGAATTCAGAGAAAATAAGCGGCTACTGTATAGAGTCGTAATCCCGAGTGCTTTGAAAACAATCGCCATCGCTTTGCCCTAATGGAATGCCATGGATTAATAAACACTATCCTAATAAAAGCCGGAACCTGTAACAGCCGATAGCGGCCAAGACCCCGACATGGGTCCATACCCTGCGGCGACGATGCAGTCTACCCGCTCAGCACGGCGAGAGTATGCCGGGCAATCATCCATTCTTCATCGGTCGGGATCACCCACGCCGACACCGCGCTGTTCTCGGCGCTGATACGGGGACCGTGTTGCTGGTTAGCCTCGGCATCGAATGCTATACCCGTCCAGGCGGCCAATTCGCAGACCCGCGCCCGGATAGGCGCGGCGTGTTCGCCGATGCCGCCGGTAAAGACTACCCCGTCCAACCCGCCCAGAGCCGCTGTCAGCGCCCCCAGTTCGCGATTGACGCGGTAGACAAACAACGCGATGGCGTCACGGGCGTTTGGGGCGTCGCTGGCCAGCAGTTCGCGCATATCGCTGCTGATGCCGGATACGCCGAGCAATCCCGAGCCGTAATAGAGCAACTCGGTCACCTCACGGGTACTCATGCCGCACTCGGTTTGTAAATACAACACCACGCCGGGATCGAGGTTGCCGCAGCGGGTACCCATCGTCAAACCGTCCAGGGCGGTCATGCCCATGGTTGTCTCGACGCTCTGGCCGTTGCGTAGGGCGCACAGGCTGGCGCCGTTGCCGAGATGGGCGACGATCACCCGACCGGCGGCCAGGTCTGGACCGACCACCTCGGGCAAGACCTTGGCGATGTATTCATAGGACAGACCGTGGAAGCCGTAGCGGTGAATACCGGCATCAAAATATTGGCGCGGCAGGGCGAAGCGCTGGGCGAGTTGCGGTAGCGTGCGGTGAAACGCGGTATCGAAACAGGCCACCTGCGCCAGACCCGGCTCCAGTTCGGCCAGGACGCGAATACCGGCCAGATTGTGGTGCTGGTGTAGGGGGGCCAGCGGGTTGAGCGCCTCCAACTCGGCCAGCACTGCGGCATCGACCCGCACCGGCCCGCTATAGTGGTCGCCCCCATGTACGACCCGATGGCCGACCGCAACGACGTCGCGGGCCGCCTCGTGCTGCCGAACCCAGGCCACCAGCTCGGCCATGGCCCGGCCGTGATCGATGCCGCCGCCCATGGGTTCATCGATTATGGTTTCGCCGTTGTGATCAACAGCCCGTAGCCGCGCCGCAGCGCCAATGCCTTCGATTTGGCCGTGGCCGAGTAAGGGCAACCCGCTATCGCCGCCGTCGTATAGCCCGAACTTGATACTCGACGAACCGCTGTTCAGCACCAGGATATCGCCGTTCATGCCCGCACCTCGCGCCGATAGTGGGCCAGCATCACCCCCCGCACGGCAGTCCAACAGAGGAATGGCGTCAGGGGCAGGCGAAACGCTCCCGCAACAGGGTCAGCACCGCCTCCCCGGCGGGCATGCCCCGCTGGGCGTAGTTTTGGGTGCCCCATTTCATGAAGGCCATTCGCAGTTCGTCCGCCCGATTGCCCGGCGGCGGCAGGCAAACCTCGCCCTCCGCCGCCAGCAATAACCAGGCGTCCGTGAACCCCCGCAGGTATTGCTCGCACTTTTGCTCCTCGTCTTGTCCCCAGCGGGAGTCGTTAGCCCCCTCTATACATAGGTCCAGCAGGTCGCCCATAGGATAGACCGGCGCCTGCTGGGCCTGGGCGGCCAGGGCGCAGGACAGGGCCAGGACCACGGTCGGCAGTATCTGTGGCATGGCGATATCCTCCCTACTGGCTTTGGTCGGCGGCGGCCGACTCAGCCCGGTCCCGAGCGTAGGCGCGCAGCAGCTTGTTCATGAGCTGCTGGTGCTGCTCGTTATTGATCCAGCCCGGCTCGGCTACCTTCTGCCAGACCTCGTCGTTGCGCATCTCCTGATGACAGCCCATGCACAGGCCAGTGCGTTCCATCTTGGCCCGCATCTCCTGGGGTAAAGGACCCGTCAGGGGCCAGTGGGAGCCTACGCTGACCCGTTGCTCACCCTCCCGGGTGACGATCTGGGACAGATCCCAGCCTAGGCCGGGCACGGGCGGGGACTGGTACTGGTTGTTACCCGGAATGATCTCCCCGGTGGCGGTCTCCAGGTCCACCACGAAACCCTTGTCGTACCCCTGCATGAAGCGCCCTCCCTCGATACCGTAGCCCAAAGCCTTGGGGTTGTCATGGCAGGACTCGCAGTCCCGGGCCTGCCGCCCGGCGGTGTGGGGTTGGACGGCGGCGTGGTCCAGGCCCGGCCCCTCGGGGGTGGTCCACATCTCATTGTGGGCCACGGTGTTGCCGTCCTTGTCGATGACGGTAGTGATGACCTGACAGCCGGGCATCATGGGGCTGACCCGGCCTTCGCCGTTGATGCCTAGGGTGGGGGTCTCCCAGCGCAGATAGGAGCGGGTCTCGGAGACCTTGCCGGGGCCGGTCAGGCCGTTGCTGCCCAGTTCGTTGTCCGGGGTCAAGCCGTTGGCGGCCCGGGCGTTGGCGTTGTTGATCCAGTCGATGTCGGTCTTGCCCTCGGAGTAGTCTACGGTGATATGGCAGCCGTAGCATTGAGGCGCCCAGTCGGCGTGGCAGGCGTAGCACTCCATGGACTCGTTGTGCTTGGCCACACTCTGCATGGCCACCTTGCTCTTGAGGTTCTTCCAGGTGTCGGTGAGGGCGATCTGCTTGAGTACCGGCGCCTCGAAATCCAGCCCCGAGGCGGAGTGGACGATGACCTTTTCGCCTTGCTTGACCACGTTGCCGAAGGGATTGCCCCGAGCGGTGAGCAGATAGCCGTCCTGCTTGGGATAGGTGTCCCCGAAAACCATGAAGGTGGGCAGGTCTTGGGCCAGCCCCCGCCCTTTCTCGACCGCCAGGCTTTGCTGGAATTCCTCCCCGTAGCCCAGGGGCAGCTCCCAGGGGAAGCGGTCCACGGTGCCGTGGCAGTCGGCGCATTCGATCTCCACCTGGGCCAAAGTGGTGCCGAAGATATTGCCGTCCCCATGCATGTCGATGGAGGTGTGGCAATCCTGGCACAACATGCCACCGGCGGGGTTGCCCTCCCGGCTGGCGATCTGGTGGTGCAGGTCGTCTTTGATGAACAAGTACTGCTTGGTGTGCAGCCGGGGCTGTTTCTCCCCTTTCGGCCCATAGGGGCTGCCGTAGGGAAACTCCATGATGCCCTGGTAGCTCACCCCGATGCGCTTGCCCCGGTTGTGGCAGGAGTTGCAGCTCTCGGTGGGGATGCCGGTGTAGGCCACCTCTCCCACCTGAACTTTGGATTTCCGCCCGGCCTGCATCCGATGTACCAGCAGCTTGCCCGGTACGGCCTTGTCGATGGTCGGGTCGGCGCCTTCGTAGCGGCCCTCATTGCTATAGGGCACATGGCAGGAGGAACAACCGGCGCCCCGGTAGTCGCCCCGTTTCTCCCGACCGGTGACGCCCACGTGGCAGCGCTGGCACTGCTGGCGAGAATAAGTGATGCCCGCCAGGTTGGGGTGTTTGGCGACCTGCTCCAGGTCCACATCGGGCACCTGAACCAATTCGGCGGGCACTTGCTCCGGGTGGGCCGCCACGAAGGCGGTCATATAGTCCTTGTAGGCATCCGAACCCACCGTGGGCGTCGGCCCGTCCTCGTCCTTGAGGTCGTAGTTGCCGTAATGGGCCTTGTATTTGTGTTCCGCTTGCAGGCCCCAGGACCACAGATTGCCCTGGAGCTTGCCAGCCTCGGTGTTCATCAGAGATTTGGTGAGCCGTTCGGCATAGCCAGCGTGGCATTGGCCGCAGGTGCGCTCGGCGATCCACACGCTGCCTGGGTCGGGATAGAACATCTCCGGCCCGTTCATGGCGGTGAGGGTATCCGGGGCGCCTTGGTGGGCATCTTCCTTGGCGGCGGCGGCGGGGTTGCCCCCATGGCAGGTCACACAACCCGCAGGGTCGCCGGCGGCGGCGCCGATGGCCTGAATGGCCTGCATCATGGGGCCTTCAGTGAAGGACTCAATGCCTTCGTGGCAGCCCAGGCAACCTTGGGAATTGCCCTCGTCCGTGGTGGTTTGGGCCTTCGTCCCCTGGAGCGGAGCGAAGACCAGCAGGAACAGCGCGATGGCGGTCAGGGTTTGCATTGATCCCCCTTGTTCTTGAACTGGATACCACCCGACGCCATTCCCTGGGCGCAGCTACCCTTTCGGGTTGGGTTATCCCTATCCCTTATGTGGTATACAGTTCATTATGGACCGCCTGGTGGGGGATTCAACCCGAAGATTACTAAAAAATTCAATTATTTCAATATGCTAAATTAGTATTTGGATATGTTCTGGGGATGCGCCTCCCCCGCCGTCGGCTCGGCCCCTACCCATAGGGCCAGGCGGCCCTTTTGGCTGTCCGGGTACAGGCTGTTGTCGTCGAACCAGTGGCCTCGGGCCGACCAGCCCCGGAAGCGCAGCTCATAGCGGCGGGGGCGGCCATCCTGATCCAGTTCCAGGTCCAGCATCTGGCAGGCATTGGGCCACTGGTCGGCCCGGTGGCCCTCGTACAGGCAACCGGCGGCGAGCTGGGGCAGTCGGCGCACCGGGTCGACCCACTGGAACGATTCCGGCTCGTGGAGATGGCCCCGCAACAACAGGTCCACCGACTCGGCCAGTCGTCGTCGGCAGGGGCCGTCCCGGCGCAGCTCGTCCAGATTGGCTTCCCAGGCCGAACCCAACACCCGGCGGCGACGCCAAGGCTCCCGCTCCCGGTCGGGTCCGCGTTCGTGGAGGTCCGAAAGATGCAGGATACGCAGTCGGTAATAGTCCATGGGCTTGAGTCCCTAGGGATACCTGTCTTAAACCTTATACCAATGGAGAGTGGGATTGGAGGTTTCACCGGGGACACTGGTCGGCGGATTTTTGAATTATCCCCTTAGATACGTTATCCTTATACTCGTTTTATCAATCAAATACTTGAATAGTCTATTGAATTATCTCCAAGTCCCGATTATCCCCCATTTCGACACCCCTCTGACCCGCGCCGGTTCCGCGCGGCGGTTGCCACGTCGGCCCAGTACCGGCCACTGAAACCGCTACCCGCGCAACGTCCCCCGGCCTGTTTTTTCCGACACCATCAACCGAAACAAGGATTCAAGCAATGTGCGGAATCAGCGGTGAAATTCGTTTCGATCAAAGCCCTGCCGATCTGGCGGCGGTCAAGACCATGTGCGACGCCCTCGCCCCCCGGGGTCCCGACGCCCATGGCCTGTTCGCCCAGGGTCGGCTGGCCTTCGGGCACCGACGCCTGAAGATCATCGACATCTCCGAGCGCGCCCAACAACCCATGTTCGACCCTCAACTGGGGCTGGGCATCGTCTTTAACGGCGCTGTTTATAACTTTCCAGAGCTGCAACAAGAACTCAAAGCCAAGGGCTATACGTTTTATTCCAACGGCGACACCGAGGTGATTCTCAAGGCTTTTCACGCCTGGGGGGAGGATTTCGCCTCTCATCTTTCGGGCATGTTCGCCTGCGCCGTCTGGGAGCGGGACACCGGCAGGGTGACCCTGGCCAGGGACCGGCTGGGCATTAAGCCTTTGTATTACACCCGCAACCCGGAGCGGCTGCGCTTCGCCTCCAGCCTGCCGGCCCTGACCGCCGCCGGTGGGGTGGACACCCGCATCGACCCGGTGGCCCTGCACCATTACATGAGTTTCCACGCCGTGGTGCCGGCCCCCCACACCCTGCTCCAGGGGGTGCGCAAGCTGCCCCCGGCCACGGTGATGACCATCGAGCCGGACGGTTCCACCCGGGGCCGCCGGTACTGGGAGCCGCGCTTCGAACGGGACCAGGCCGACCAGACCCGCTCTTTCGAGGAGTGGCGGGAGCTGACCCTGGACGCCCTGCGCCTGGCGGTGAAGCGGCGGCTGATCGCCGACGTGCCGGTGGGCGTGCTGCTGTCCGGGGGGCTGGATTCATCCCTGATCGTGGGCCTGCTGGCGGAGGCTGGCCAGCAGCACCTGAAGACCTATTCCGTGGGCTTCGAGAGCGTGGGGGAGGAGCAAGGGGACGAGTTCAAATACTCGGATATCATCGCCCGCCACTACGACACCGACCACCACAAGATTTTCGTGGATACCCGGCGGCTGCTGCCCGCCCTGCCCCGGGCCGTGGCCGCCATGAGCGAACCCATGGTCAGCCACGACGCTGTGGGCTTTTATCTGCTATCCGAGGAAGTCTCTCGGGATGTCAAAGTGGTCCAGAGCGGCCAGGGGGCGGACGAGGTGTTCGGGGGTTATCACTGGTATCCGCCGCTGTTGGACAGCACCGACCCGGTGGCCGACTACGCCCAGGTGTTCATGGACCGAGACCACGCCGACTATGCCCAGGCCGTGGGCGCACGCTTTGTGAGCGAGGACTACAGCCGGGCTTTCGTGGCTGAACACTTCGGCCGACCCGGGGCCGCCGATCCCGCCGATAAAGCCCTGCGCCTGGACACCACCATCATGCTGGTGGACGATCCGGTCAAGCGGGTGGATAACATGACCATGGCCTGGGGGCTGGAGGCCCGGGTGCCGTTTCTGGACCATGATCTGGTGGAACTGGCGGCCCGCATTCCCGCCCGCCACAAAGTGGCCGAAGGGGGCAAGTACGTGCTCAAGGAAGCCGGTCGCCAGGTCATCCCCGCCGCAGTGATCGACCGGCCCAAGGGCTATTTCCCGGTGCCGGCCCTGAAGTACATCCGGGGCGATTACCTGGAGTTCGTGCGGGATGTGCTGGACCACCCCAAGGCCCGGGAGCGGGGGCTGTTTCAGCGCCACTGGCTGGACACCCTGCTAAAGGAACCCGAAGCCCATATCACCCCCCTGCGAGGTTCCAAGCTCTGGCAGGCGGCGCTGTTGGAACTGTGGCTACAGACCCACAATCTCTAGAGGAATGCCCAGATGCCCTCGGATCGTCGTAAAGGACACCGCTTCGACCGCAGCAACGCCCCTTCCTTGCGTAATTGGGGCGACACCCCGGCCCGAACCGGAGAGCTTCCGGCCAACGTGGAGATCGACTGTGGCTGGGGTCGACTGATCTTTGCCCATACCTTCAAGAACTCCCAGGAACTGGCCGACACCCTGCGCCGGGAGCAAGCAGGTCGGCGGGACATCGCCCTGTATCTGCGCGACCCCCATGTGGTGCTGTCCCTAGCCCCTCAGGATCTGTTCCTGGACCCCTCCAACACCTACCGGCTGTGGCTGTCCCAATACCGGGCCACCCGGCCGGAGAAACGGGGTTTTCTGATCCGCCGCCTCAAAACCCGCGCCGACGCTGCGGCCATCAACCGCATCTACCGCAAACGGCGCATGGTCACCGTGGACCCGGAGTTCGTCTTGAAACACCGCAGCTCCCGCATCTACACGTATCTGCTGGCCGAGGACCGCAAAACCGGGGAGATCGTGGGCACAGTCACCGGGGTGGACCACGCCAACGCCTTCAACGACCCGGAGAACGGCTCCAGCCTGTGGTGTCTAGCGGTGGACCCCCAATGTCCCCATCCGGGGGTGGGCCTGGATCTGGTCAATCACCTGGCCGGTCATTACCTGGCCCGGGGCCGGTCTTTCATGGACCTGTCGGTGCTTCACGACAACCAGCAGGCCATCAACCTCTATGAGCAACAGGGCTTCAAGCGGGTGCCGGTGTTCTGCCTCAAGCACAAAAACCCCATCAACGAACCCCTGTTCACCGGCCCACCGCCGGAAGCGAATCTCAATCCCTACGCCACCATCCTGGTCAACGAGGCCCGCCGCCGAGGCGTCGCCGTGGAGGTGCTGGACGCCCCCGAAGGCTATTTTTCCCTCACTTTCGGGGGCCGGACCATCATCTGCCGGGAGTCCCTGACCGAGTTGACCACGGCCATCGCCATGAGCCGCTGCGACAACAAAGCGGTGACCCGACGGCTGCTGGAGGGAGCCGGTCTGGACGTGCCGGCCCAAGCCCTGGCCGCCGACCCCGAAACCAACGCCGCTTTCCTAGCCCGGCATCGGGCGGTGGTGGTCAAGCCCGCCCGGGGCGAACAAGGCCAGGGCATCAGCGTCAACATCACCGACCCGGAGTATCTGCAACAGGCCATCAAACAGGCCCGGGGCGTCTGCGACACCGTGCTGCTTGAGCAGTTCTGCCGAGGCCATGACCTGCGGATCATCGTCATCGACTTCCAGGTGGTGGCCGCAGCGGTGCGCCGCCCGCCCCAGGTCATTGGCACCGGCGGGGATACGGTACGGGTGCTGATCGAAAAACTCTCCCGGCGTCGGGCCGCCGCCACCGACGGGGAGAGTACCATTCCCATGGACGCCGAGACGGAACGCTGCGTACGCGCCGGGGGCTATGCCCTAAACAATGTCCTCCCCGCCGGGGAGACCCTGACCGTGCGTAACACCGCCAATCTGCACACCGGCGGCACCATCCATGACGTCACCGATGAGCTGCACCCCGCACTGGCGGCGGCGGCCCGCAAGGCTGCGGAAGTGCTGGATATTCCGGTGGTGGGACTGGATTTTCTGGTGCCCCGAGTGGACGGGCCGGGGTATGTGATCATTGAGGCCAACGAACGGCCGGGGCTGGCCAACCACGAGCCGGCGCCCACGGCGGAGCGGTTTATCGATCTGCTGTTTCCCCAAACGGTGCAGCGCTGAGGGAGGGCAGGAAATCCACTTTGTCATGACGAACATCGCCCCGGCCACGAACCCATGGCGCAGCGGAGCCTGTTCCTCCATGAGCAGATAATCCTCGAAGCTATACCGAGGCCGGGCCTGTAAAGCCATTGCGCTTCCGAACGATACAGGTCTCAGACCCAAGCTTACTACGGCGAACGTCTTGTCCAAGGCCGCTCTGTTGGACTAGGGTTTGACCGGCATACCCCGGCAACCGGCTATTTCGTGGGATACTTCCCGCCCCATTCCTTGTCCTGGGTTTTACACCCTGGGACCGATCAACCATGGAGATACTAATGAAACGACTCCACATCGATATGGGATACCTCGTCGATACCCTGCTAAAACTCCAGTCCATCCCCAGCCCCACCGGCTTTACCGATGAGATCGTCCACTTTACCGCCGAGGAACTGCAACGCTTAGGGATCAAATTTGAACTGACCCGCCGCGGCGCCATCCGCGCCAACCTACCCGGCAAGCTGTCCAGTCCCGACCGGGCGGTGGTGGTGCATCTGGATACCCTGGGCGCCATGGTCAAAAATCTCAAGGACAATGGCCGCTTGCAGATCGTGCCCATCGGCAGTTGGTCGAGCCGCTTCGCCGAGGGGGCGCGGGTGAGCATCTTTACCGACAACCAGCGCTACCGGGGCACCATTCTGCCCCTTAAAGCCTCCGGTCATACGTATAACGAGGAGATCGATACCCAGCCGGTGAACTGGGACCAGGTGGAAGTGCGGGTGGACGAACTGGTTTTCGACAGGGCCGATCTGGTAAAGCTGGACTTTAACGTAGGGGATTACATCTCCGTGGACCCCTCCCCGGAGATTACCGCATCCGGCTATATCAACTCCCGGCACCTGGATAACAAGGCTGGGGTCGCTACCCTACTGGCCGCCGCCAAGGCCCTGAAGGAATCCGAGGTATCCCTGCCCGTGGACTGCCATTTGCTGTTCACCATCACCGAGGAGACCGGTTCCGGGGCCTCCACGGGGCTACACCAGGACGTGGCCGAAATGGTCTCCATCGACAACGCCACCCCCGCCCCCGGCCAGAACTCCCGGGAGTCCGGGGTGACCATCGCCATGAAGGACTCCACCGGCCCTTTCGATTTTCACCTGACCCACAAGCTACTGAAGCTGTGCCGGAACCACGATATCGCCCACCAGCGGGACGTGTTCAAATATTATCGCTGTGACTCGGCCGCCGCAGTGGAAGCTGGCAATGACATCCGCACCGCTCTGATCTGTTTCGGGGTGGACGGCTCCCACGGCTACGAGCGCACCCACAAAAACGCCCTGCGCTCCCTGGCGGAGCTGCTGACCCTGTATATGCAGAGCAACCCCACCTTCATGCGCGATAAGGACTATCTGGCCTCGTCCCTGGAGGACTTTCCCAACCAGGCCGACGAGTACGAGTAGTCATGCTGTTGGTAATCGCGGCGGACCGTCGCGATTGCATCCCTTCGGATCGCCGCGCAAGCTTCCCCAATAGGTGACAGATCAGTCCGCCTCATCCCGGTATTCCAACCGTATATCCGTTGACCCCTCCCGGGAAACGGCTAGCTGACAGCGGCAACACTCCCCCCGCCCGTCGTCTTTGCACAGGGCCACTAGGCCCAGCAGCGGTTCGCTCAGAGCCGGGATCTCGGGCAGGGGTCGGGTGGCTCGGGACTGGGCGTCTACATAGGCCACGACGATATCCGGTTCCCCGTCCCCCAGTTCCGCGTCGATATCCAGCCTCTCCCAATCCCCCGCCACCATGGGCAGGACCTGATGAACGATGTCGGTCATATAGTGTTCGGCGGTCATGGGCGGTTTCTCCTGGTTTTCAGACAAACGATAGGCTTCCCGGCAGTAACGATTTTTCAAAAACCGACTATTGCCGTGGTGTTTCAATTCTCCATTGACTGCTGACCGGAGACAGTGAATTGAGCGTTAAATAGCGGTGACATTTTCACTTCAATCGACAGGAGTGACGTGGGTTAATTAAATCGCCAACAAACCGGTTGTATTGGTAATCACCCCACTGACCAAAGCATTCCATTAGGAGAGCCGCTATGTCCAAACACAACAGTCTGATGAATCAACTTGCCGCCAAGGGTTATGACGCCAAGGCCGCCCCCGTGGGAGCCACCCTGGCCGATGAGATGCTCGATCACGTCTCCGGTGGCGCCCTGGCCACCTGGTTCCGGGTCTGGCTGCGCTGGTACCGCATCATTATCGTTTATCCCTTTTAAGCGATTGTTCTATTGAGCCAAAGCCGGGCGCTCTGGACGCATTGACCAGGCCGCCCGGCACTTTGAACCGGCGCCAGCCGGTCCCCGCGGATTCCATGACAGCCAGATTCCACCGATGGGGATACCGAGGAGAACGACAGTGATCAGCATCCCGGCAGAGAAATATTTCTCCGACGTATCGGGGATAGAAGTCATTTTTAAAACAGTTGAACGCTGCAATATCAATTGTGCCTATTGTTATTATTTCAACGGCGGCAATCGCGACTATTTACGCCAACCTAAATACATCAGCAGGGAAACCATTAGTCAGGTCGCCGACTTTCTGGCCCAAGGCGCACGCCAAATGGGATTAAAAGAAATCCGCCTGGATTTTCACGGCGGCGAACCCATGATGCAGAAAAAAGACACCTTCGACTGGATGTGTAATCACTTTGGCGAAAAACTCTCCCCCCATGTGGATTTAATGCTGGCCATGCAGACCAACGCCACCTTGGTGGACGAGGACTGGATCGAGCTGTTCGCCAAACATCAGGTCCATGTGGGGGTCAGCCTGGACGGTCCCCGGGAGTACAACGACGTGGCCCGGCTGGACCATCAAGGCCATAGCACCTACGAGAAAACTGCGGCCGGTATCCGCCGTCTCAATGCCGCCGCCGCCGCTGGCCGGATGGCCCCTTGCGGCGCCCTGAGCGTGATTAACCCCGAATACAGCGCCGCCCGGATCTTCGAACATTTCGCCTACGATCTGGAACTGAAAGGCATGGATTTCCTGCTCCCGGACTACACCCATGAAAGCTTCGACCATGCCACGGTGCGCCGCTACGGGGATTTCCTGTGCGAACTGTTCGACGCCTGGAGCCACAGCGATTACAAGAACATCCAGGTGCGGATTATCGGCTCTTTACTGAACCGCCTGGGGGGCGACACCCATTCCACCCTGTTCGGGTTCTCCCAGGAGAAGCCCCTGGAAATGGCCTTCACCATCCACAGCGACGGCGCCCTGGCCCCCGACGATGTGTTGCGCACCACCCCGCCCTGGAAAAAATACACCCAGCCCAAGGTCACCGAAACCACCTTATATGAGTTTCTGGACCATGCCTTTTTCCACGACCTGGACCGGGCCTCGCGCACCATTCCCGATGCCTGCCAATCCTGCTGCTGGTCGCGAATCTGCGGCGGCGGCGGCATCCCCGCCCATCAGTACAGCGAAACCAACGACTCCTTCAATAACCCCACCGTGTACTGCGAGGGGCTGAAGGACTTCTACAGCCATGTGAGCGCCTACCTGCTCAAGCACGGCATGAGCCTGGAACGCCTGCAAAAGACCCTGTTCCCGGAACAGGCCCAGGCCGACGCGGAGGCCCTGACCGGCTGAGCCGGTGGGGATGGGGGTTGGTCATGGCTGAACTGAACGATCCGAAAAAACTGTTCCGAGCCGAGGCCCTGGGCCAGGTCCAGCGCCAGAATGACGGCCACGTGATTCTGGTGCGGCCGCTCTCCTTCGCCCTGCTGACCGCCGGGGTCTGCGCCGTGCTGGCGGCGGTGGTGGTGTTTTTGCTGCTGGGGGGCTACACCCGGGGGGAACTGGCCAAGGGGATACTGGTCCCCGCCGGGCAGTACGCCAAGGTCTATACCTTCAAGCCTGGGGTGATTCGAGAGGTCAAGGTCCAGGACGGGGAACTGGTGGCCGCCGGCGATCCCCTGTTCGTGATGGAGGCCAGCCTTTATGACGGCTCCGGGGAGAACGCCACGGAGGTGATGAAGCAGGAACTGGCGTATGTCATCACCCTGCACCGGGACAGCATCCGCCGCGAGCGCCAGTCCAGCGCCATGGAACTCACCCATCTGCGCCAGACCCGGGACTTCAAGGCCCGGGCCGTGGAGCAACTGCAAAAACTCAAGGCCAATCAGGCGGCCAAGGTCCAGGCTCTGGAGCGGGAACGGCAGGGTCTTAAAAAACTTCTGGCCCGGGGGCTGGTCTCCACCGCAGATTTCAATAATAAAAACGCCCAGTATCTGGACAGTCTTATCGAACTGGAGCGGATGCGCGGCCAAGGGGACAACCTGGCTCAGGAGATTCAGGACCTGGACTACCAGATCCTGCGCCTGCCCCATCAGCTCGACGACCGCCTCGGCGCCCTGGAACTGGACATCTCCACCGCCCAGCAGCGGCTGTCGGAACTATCGGCCACTGGCAGTTTTACGGTCAACGCCCCCATCGGCGGACGGGTGACCAGCATCCTCGGCAAGGTGGGCGGCCATGTGGACCAAGAGCTGCCCCTGCTGACCATTCTTCCCCAGGACTACAACCTCAAGGCGGAGCTGTATATCCCCTCACGGATCATCAGCTTTGTGAACGAAGGCCAGCCGGTACGGCTGCGCTATGACGCTTTTCCCTACCAGAAATTCGGCTATTACCAGGGCCGGGTGGAGAGCATCGACGCCGCCTTGCTGCGGCCTAGCGAACTCAACACCAATGTGGGGTTGAGCGAACCGGCCTACCGAATCACCGTAAACCTGGACCAGCAGGCCATCAACGGCCAAGGCAAACGGCTGTCCCTGCAACCAGGGATGATGCTGGAAGCCTATTTGGAAGGGGAGCGGCGCTCCCTGCTGGAGTGGATTTTTGAACCCCTGTTCGGGGTCGGCAACAGGTATCTCCAATGAGCGTACTTTCCCGTCTGAGCTTTGGCGCCACTCGGCGTCTGC
The DNA here is from genome assembly GCA_964597315.1 of uncultured Candidatus Competibacteraceae bacterium. Lineage (GTDB taxonomy): Bacteria > Pseudomonadota > Gammaproteobacteria > Competibacterales > Competibacteraceae > CAZQXD01. The sequence continues at coordinate 20,146 of CAZQXD010000034.1, read as the reverse complement.
CCGTCATCCTGCAATCGGAGGCCGCCGAATGCGGCCTGGCCTGCCTGGCCATGATCGCCGGCTATTACGACCGGGAAACCAGCCTCATCGAGCTGCGCCACCGGCTGGCGGTGAGCCTGACCGGGCTGAGTCTGCGGGGGCTGATCCACTGCGCCGACCAGATTGGCTTTAATAGCCGCCCGGTGCGCATCGAGCTGGAAGAACTGAGAAACGTGGCCAAGCCCTGCATTCTGCACTGGGAGTTCGACCATTTTGTGGTTCTGGTCAAGGTGACGGGCCGCCATGTGCATTTGGTGGACCCGGCCAAGGGGGAGGTGCGCCTGAGCTTCCAGGAGGTCTCGGAGAAGTTCACGGGCGTGGCGCTGGAACTCCACCCCAACGAACGCTTCCAGCGCAAAAAAATCACCGAGCGGATGCGGTTTTCGGACCTATGGAGTTCGGTGATCGGTCTCAAGAGCGGTCTGGGCCAGGTGCTGCTGCTGGCCTTCGCCATCGAGATATTTGCCCTGCTTATTCCCTATTACACCCAAATCGTAGTGGATAAGGTCCTGCTCACCCACGACCAGGATTTTCTGTGGATATTGAGTTTGGGGTTTTTGTTTCTGGCCTGCTTCAAGGCCCTGACCGGGGCGTTGCGCTCCTGGGTGGTGTTGTATATCAGCTCTACCCTCAATGTGCAGTTGGCGGCCCGCATGTTCCGGCATCTGTTGAGCCTGCCCATGGCCTTTTTCGAGAAGCGCCATCTGGGGGACATCACCTCCCGCTTCGATTCCCTGGACCATCTGCGGGAACTGCTGACCACGGAGTTCGTGGCCGGGCTGGTGGATGGGCTGATGGTGATCATCACCCTGACGGTGATGTTCCTCTATGACCCGCGCCTGGCCCTGATCGCCCTGGGGGCGGTGTGTATCTACGCTCTGTTCCGGGTGTTCACCTACCGGGCGCTGCGCTCCCGCACCGACCTGAGCATCACCATGAAGGCCAAGCAGGATTCCTTGTTTCTGGAGAGCATCCGGGGCATCACCGCCCTCAAGAACTTCGGCAAGGAGTCCAAGCGCCAGGCTTTTTGGCAGAACGCCTACGTCAACGCCCTCAACGCCGACATCAAGGTGGAGAAGCTCAACATCGCCAATCTGTCTCTGTACGAGCTGCTCGGGGGCGTGGAACTGGTGGCCATCGTCTGGATGGCCGCCTACGCTATCATGGCCAACGATTTCACCGTGGGCATGCTGTTCGCCTTTCTGGCCTTCCGGCAACGCTTCGCCACCCAGGCCCATGCCCTGATCGACAAGCTGCTGGAATTCCGCCTGGCCACCGTGCATCTGCAACGGATCTCCGATATCGCCCTGAGTCGCCCAGACCCGGACCTGGAGGGCATGGGCCTGCTCACTGACACCGTGCGGGGGGAGTTGGCCCTGGCCAAGGTGAGTTTCCGCTACTCCGAGAACGAGGAATACCTGTTTCGGAATCTAAACTTGCAGGTGGAGGCCGGAGAATGCGTGGCCATCACCGGCCCCTCGGGCATCGGCAAAAGCACCATCATGAAAATCATGCTGGGGCTGGTGAAACCCCAACAGGGCAAAGTGCTGCTGGACGAGGTGGATATCCGCACCATCGGCCTTAAGAACTACCGCCATCATGTGGCGGCGGTAATGCAGGACGACTCCCTGTTCAGTGGCACCCTGCGGGACAATATCACCCTGTTCGACCCGGCCCCGGACGAAGCCCTACTCAAGTCCAGCACCCGGGCCGCCTGTATTCTCGGGGACATTCAGAACATGCCCATGGGTTTTTCCACCCTGATCGGCGATATGGGTTCCTCCCTGTCCGGGGGCCAGAAGCAGCGGGTATTGCTGGCTCGGGCCTTGTACAAACAACCCCGGCTGCTGTTCCTGGACGAAGCCACCAGCCACCTGGACCCCATGACCGAGGCCCGGGTCAATAAAGCCATCAAGAACCTGGGCATCACCCGGATCATGGTCGCCCACCGGGAGGAAACCGTGCGCCTAGCCGACCGGGTTATAGACATCGCCGCCCTGCTCAAGGACCAGCCCGAAAAACTGGCCGTCATCGAGCCGGAGCGCCCCCTAAGCCGCCAACGTAGCCAGCCCCAGACCCCATGACCAGCCGGACCTGGGCGTGGATAATGGCGGCGGCCTGCTGCTGGAGCCTAGCTACCATGACTTATGCCGAAACTCCCCTTCCCCTGGACTACGGGATCAGCCTCCCCGTCCACCCCGAGACCGGGACCGTTACCATCACCGGTCGTCTCGCACCCCTGGCCCCAGGGCAGTATGGGTTCCGGGTCGGCACGACCTATGGGGCGGCCACGGACCTGGACCTGCTTCAGGACCTGGACTTCCGGGCCGGAACAACGCCCCTGGCGGTGCTGGCCTCTGGCCCCGGAGCGTGGACGGTGGACCATCCCGGCGGCCCCCTAGCTTTCAGCTACCGACTCCGGGTGGACCCCCAGGCCCACGGCCTGACCCTGACCGACCCCGGCTATGACGAAATGCCCCATCGGGACCACAGCCTGTTCTTCGCCCTCGGGGAATTGATCCTGCTACGCCCGGACCACCTGCCCCTGGACACCAAGGCCGGGCTGCGCTGGAGCCTGCCCCCCGGCTGGGCGGCCTTCACCCCCTGGCCGGATGCCGCCGTCCCCGACCTGGACGCCCTGCTGGAGAACTACCTGCTGGCCGCCCCCCGCACCCGCCCGATCCATGAGCGGCTCGACGGCTTCGCCTACCGGCTGGTATGGCCGGGCCGGGAGGATGAGCTGTTTTCCGAAGCCACCCGGACGGCGATCCGCCGGGTTTTCGCGTCGGCCCTGGCCCTGTTCGGCGGCGCATCCAGGCCCCTGTACCAAATCATCATCAAAGACGTGTTCCATGAAACCGCCCTGGCCGGCAGCCCGAAACGGGATTCCATCCAACTGAGCGTGCCCCGGAGCATGACCGGGGACGAGCTGGCCGGCTTTCAGGATGAGGTGTTTTATCGGGTCCTGGCCCATGAGTTTTTCCATACCTGGACCGCCAGGGCCTTTACCACCGGCGACCCGGACGCCGTTTCCGAGAGCTATTGGCTAGGGGAGGGTTTCAACGACTATCTGTCCCTGCTGGCCCTGGCCCGGGCGGGCATTCTCAGCCCCGCAGACCTGGCCAGGACCTTCCACGAACGACTGACGCAACAGGCCGGTCCCGGCGTCTTGGACCTGGTGGCGGCCAGCCGGGAATTTCTGACTGACTCGACCGCTCGGCAGCGCAGCTATGACCTAGGCTCCCTGGTGGCCCTGGAACTGGATATCAAACTGCGCCACGCCGGGCATGGGGGGATCAGGGATTTCATCGCCTTATTGATCGAGCGGGGCGGCGTCCCGCCGGAGGACAGCGCGGCGCTAATCGACGCCTGGCGGGCCTTTGCTCCCGAACCCCTGAAGGATGAACTGGCCCGGGCCATCCACGATCCGCGACCCATCGACGCTGCGGCGCTGCTGGATTTGATGGGCGTGGAACCCCGTCAGACCGGCCAGTCCCTGGGCTTCGACGCCGTACCAGCGCACCGAGACCAGGGTCTATGCTTCGTGGCCGCAGGAGAGATCGCGGCCGGGCAAGGTCTGGAAGTGGGGGACTGTCTGCTGACCGTGGACGGCTGGGAGGCCAAAACGCCAGAGGACTTGTTCATGGCCCTGGACCCGGAGCGGGATACGACCCTCGGCATCCGCCGGGGCCAGGCTAGCCTGACCCTGGCGATCCGACCCCTGCTGCTGCCTGTCTACGGGTTCATCGTCGCCCCGGACAGCCCTCTTCGGACTCTGGGGACACCCCCGTAGCCCAGGTCACGGGGACCGGGCGGCCCGGTTCAGAGCCAAGCCCCGGCCACTTTCGCCAGCCGCACCACCCCCTCCCGGATCGCCTCCGGCTCCAAGGCTCCGTAGCCCAGCAGCAGTCCCGACCGGGGCGGCGGGTCCAGGTACAGGGGGTTGACCGGATACACCCCCAGGTCCTGCTCCAGGGCCGCCCGGACCAAGGCCGGCAGACGGTCCGGGGGCAGTTCCCGCAGCCAGGCCAGCAGGTGGATGCCGGCCCGGGTGCCGGTGACCTCCACGCGCTGACCGAAATATTCGCCCAGGGCCGCCAGCAAGGCCTCCCGCCGCGCCCCGTACAGGGTCCGCATCCGCCGCAGATGCCGCTCGAAATGACCCTCGGCGATAAACGCCGCCAACACCCCCTGTTCCAGCAGCGGGGCGTGGCGGTCGGCCAGCCACTTGGCAGCGGCGAAGGGTTCCACGAGCGACTCGGGCAGGATCAGATACCCCAGGCGTAGAGACGGGAACAGCACCTTGGAGAAGGTGCCCACGTACACGGTGAGGCCGTCCCGGTCCAGCCCTTGGACCGCTTCCACGGGTCGGCCTTGGTAGCGGAATTCGCTATCGTAATCGTCCTCTACCACAAAGGCGTCATTGGCCCGCGCCCACTCCAGCAGGGCCAGCCGTCGGGACAAGGACAGCACGGCGCCGGTGGGGAACTGATGGGAGGGGGTGACATAGGCCAGCCGCGCCCCGGCCGCCGCCGACCCGGCCAGTTCCAAAGCCATGCCTTCCCCGTCCACCGGCGCCGGGACCAACACCGCCCCCGCCCCCAGCAAGGCGTGGCGGGCGCCCCGGTAGCCCGGTTCCTCCACCACCACCCGGTCTCCAGGCTCCACCAAGAGCCGGGCGATCAGGTCCAGGGCCTGCTGGGAGCCGTTGACCACCACGATCCGCTCCGGGGCGCAGACGCAGCCCCGCTGGCGACGGGCATAGTCGGCGATGGCCTCCCGCAGGGCCAATAGACCCTGGGGGGAACCGTAGCCCGGAACCGGTCGGACGGCCCGCCGGGCGGCCAGCTTCCGCCATTGGGCCAGGGCGCGGGTGTCTATGGTCACCACGCCATAGCGAAAATCATAGCGGGGCTGGGGGGCGGCCAGGTCCAGGGCGTAGGGACGCCACAAGGCCACCGCTTGGCGGCCGAAGCTGGATAAGCGGGGCGGCGCCAGGACCGGCGGGTGGGACACCGTGGCCACGGCAGGGGATAGCTCCGGCAGGCTAGGAGCCACGAAGGTGCCCGACCCCGTCCGGCCATTCACATAGCCCTCCGCCAGCAACTGCTCGTAGGCCAGCAGCACCACGTTGCGGGACAGGCCCAGGTCACCGGCCAGGGTTCGGCTGGCGGGCAGGCGGGCGCCGGGGGTCAGCTCCCCCTCCAGGATGGCCCGACGCAGGGCGCGGTACAGTTGCAGATATAAGGGGCCTTGTCCGTCCAAGCGGGTCCACATGGTCCGGCTCCGATAATGGCTCTATTAAATGATATAAAATTGGTACTTTACCAGGTTCCAATTCTCGCCAGAATAGGGGCTATCCCTATTGCCATCAGGAGACCCCCATGACCGATGCCACCTATCCCCCCACCGACCGTTCTAGAGTGCGCCGCATCAAGAACCGGGGACATTACGAACGGGAGTTGATCCATGCCATCCTCGACGAGGCCAAGGTCTGCCATGTGGGCTTTGTGGTGGAAGGCCAGCCCTATGTGATCCCCACCGCTTATGCCCGGGACGGGGAGCGCCTGCTGCTCCACGGCGCGGTGGCCAGCCGGATGCTCAAGGTGCTGGCTGCGGGGGCGTCGGTGTGCGTCACCGTCACCCTGTTAGACGGTCTGGTGCTGGCCCGCTCCCAGTTCCATCACTCCATGAACTACCGCTCGGTGGTGGTGTTCGGCAAGACCCGGCTCCTCACCGACGAGACCGCCAAGCGGGCTGCCCTGCTGGCCTTGGTGGAGCATCTGACCCCAGGGCGCGGCCACGACGCCCGGGCAGCGGATCGTAAGGAGCTGAATGCCACCACGGTGCTGGAACTGCCCCTGACCGAAGCCTCGGCCAAGTTGCGCGACGGCCCGCCCAAGGACGATGGCGAGGACCTGGAACTGGAGGTGTGGGCCGGAGTGGTGCCCTTGGGGCTGGCCACGGGGGAGCCACGGCCAGCGCCGGATCTGCGGGAAGGCATCCCGGTCCCGGATTATCTGGAGCGGTGGTGATCCACCTCGCGGGACGGCGGCGCTGGGCGGGGGAGCTGGAGATTCCTCTCCCGACCCCAGGTGTTGTACTTGAGGATGACCCAAATGGCCCGCACCCCGTCTCGCCAACTGATTTTTTTTCCCTGTTCGTAGGTGCGGCCATGGTAGGCAATGCCAGTTTCGTAAAACACGTAGCCGCGCCGGGCCAGCTTGGCGGTGATTTCCGGCTCTACGCCGAAACGGTTCTCCTGAATCGTGATGGATTGAATCACCTCCCGGCGGCACAGCTTGTAGCAGGTTTCCATATCGGTCAGGTTTAGATTGGTGAACATATTGGAGAGCAAGGTCAAAAAACGGTTGCCCACCATATGCCAGAAATACAGCACCCGCCGGGATTCGCCGCCCAGAAACCGGGAGCCGTAAACTACATCGGCCCCGTCCTCCAGCAAGGCTCGCAGCAGCCGGGGATAGTCCCGAGGGTCATATTCCAAATCAGCGTCTTGCACGATCACCGCAGCGCCCGTTGCCGCCTGGAAACCGGAGCGTAGGGCAGCGCCCTTGCCTCGGTTGCGATCATGGTAAATCACCTGATTCACCCGGGATTCCAGCTCGTTTCGCAGAATCTCCCGGGAGCCGTCGGTGGAGCCGTCGTCCACCACGATGATCTCCAAGTCGGCCACCGGCGCGGCCCGCACCCGGCGAATCACCTCCCGCAGGGTGGCGGCCTCGTTATAGCAGGGAATGACGACCGACAACTTCATGGGATCAACTCCCCCAGGGTATTTAGGGTGGCGCTTCGCTCGGCCTTTAGCGCGGGCTGGGCCAAACCCGGCGCGCAATCACCCCGCTGTAGCACCACCAGTTGATAACGCAACAATTCCCGGACCACCCCTGGACGTAGGGCCACGTCCCGAACCGCGCGAAACTGCCAGGCGGCCTCCCCATAGCGCCCGGCCATGCACAAGGCCCTGGCCAGTTGTTGATGGGCGCGGGCGCGCTGGTATTGGCGGGTTGCGTTGGCCGGGCCAACCGCCGGGTGGCGCAGTTCCAGGGCCTCGCTCAATAGGGCGATGGCGGCCTCGGGCTGGTGTCGATCCAGGGCCAGGGCCGCCCGGACCTCCAGGTCGCTAATGGTGTAGCGCACCGGCTCTCGGGGCAGAAACGACCAGGCGGTCAGCGCCGCTACCCCCACCACGACGACCCCCGCCCTCAGCCGCCGCTGGGTGGCTGCTAGCCAGCCTAGGCCGTGGGCGGCCAGCAGCCACCAGACCGGAGCCAGCCCCAAGCGAAACCGCCCGAAGTGATAAAACACCAGCAGCACGGCCAGATAAGCGGCGACCACCCCCAGCACCGGCAGCCAGCGCCGAGGCTCTCCCAAGGCCAGGACCAGCCCCAACATCCCCAGGGCGGCTATCCAACCGAAGCTGGGCAGGTGGGCCAGCAGGGGGATTTCCTCCCTGGCCACCCGGTAGGAGGCATTGTCGGGAACCTCGAAGTCTTTCAGCAAAATCAGCCCTTTGGTCATCAGTAATCCGAGGATGCGCGAGGGATCGGCGATGACGGCCTTCCAGCCCTGATCGAACCAATAAGCGGAGACTTCGCCGGGGGTGAGCGCCTGTCCGGTATGACGGCGGGCCTGGTCGCGAAAATCGGCGTGTTCGTTTCCGGCCCGGGCCAGCATAAAGTCCGGCGGTCGGTAATAGCCGTCGGCCCCCGGCGCTTGTCCCATGTAAAAAGCCTCCCCGCCGGCGGCGGTGACCAGCACCCATTCCCCCCCCGATAAACGATTATGCAAAAGCGCCGGGGCCAGGCATAGGGATACGGCCAACAGGGGGATCAACCAGCGTAGCCGGGCGCGGCCGGTCTCCAGGAGCCATAGCCATACACTCAGGACCGGCAGCAGCAGCAGGTGGTTCTCCCGCACCAGGGCCGCCAGCCCCAGCGCCACGCCAGCCAGGAACAGCCAGGCCAGGCGGCGGGTTTCCCTGTAGCGCAAAGCGCCGTAGAGAAACCACAACACCAGCAGCGGCTCCAGAAAGGTCTTATTGAGTTGCAGCTCATAGAACACCGCCGGGCCGTAGAACCCATAGCCCAACCCCGCCAGCCAGGCGGCGACCGGGGATAGCAGCCGCCGTCCACAAGCGTAGACCAACACGGCGCTGACCGCCCCGGCCAGGGTCTGAGCCAGGAGCATGGGCAAGGCCCGTTCCCCAAACAGGGCGTAGCTGCCGGCCAGCAGATAGGCATAGAGCGGAGACTGTTCGAATACGCCCGGTCCCAGCCACTGCCCGGCGACGATGCGCCTGGCCCAGGCTGTGTAATAGCTGGGGTCCACTCCGGGGTGGTTGGGCAGGGGGGAGTCCAGATATTGGCTCAGGCACACGACTCGGACGATCACGGCGGCGCCGAAGAGGAATAGCGCCAGATATGCGGGCTGGGCAAGGGGGTAATCCGTAGGCGCGGCGGGGCTGGCGTTCAAGGTCACGGTGGCCTGATTATTGTTATTCCAATGGGCATAGCATGCCTACGCTGATCAGACCAGGGTGGATGCCCCGACCGGGGCGAGCTGAGGAAGGGGAGCGGCTGGCGAGCGCCCCGATAGTGAATGGCCCGCCCACTGGGGGCGGGCGCTTGCGGTATGCGTCAGCTATCCGGCACGTTGCGCTTGAGTTCCTCCAGCCAGACCGTGGCTTCCGAATCGCTGGGCGCCCGCCAGTCCCCCCGGGGAGACAGGGCCCCCCCCGAACCGACTTTGGGGGCGTTGGGCACGCAGGACCGTTTGAACTGGCTGGTCTTGAAAAACCGCCACAAGAACACCCCCAACCACTGTTTGATGGTCGCCAGATCATACTGATTGTGCTGCTCCGACGGCAGAGAGTCGGGCCAGCGGCCCCGGGTGCGGTCGCTCCAGATGCTGTGGCTTAGAAAGGCGATCTTGCTGGGCCGGAAACCGTAGCGGGTGGCGTAGTAGATATTGAAATCCTGTAGCTCATAGGGACCGATCCGCTCTTGGGTGCTTTGGGCCGGGCCGTCTCCAGCGCCGTCGTCGGGCACCAGTTCAGGAGAGATTTCCGTATCCACGATGGCTTGCAGAATTTGCCCCGTGGCGGCGTCGAACTGGCCGCTGGCGATGACCCAGCGGATCAAGTGCTGGATCAGGGTCTTGGGCACCGAGGCGTTGACATTGTAATGGGACATATGGTCCCCCACGCCGTAGGTACACCACCCCAGGGCCAGTTCGCTGAGATCGCCGGTGCCCAGCACCAAAGCGTCGTGATGATTGGCCAGGCGGAACAGGTGGGAGGTCCGCTCTCCGGCCTGGACGTTCTCGAAGGTCACGTCATAAACCGGCTGCTCTGCGGCGAAGGGGTGGCCCAAGTCCTTGAACATCTGCATGCAGGAGGGTCGGATATCCAGTTCTGCGGCGCTGACCTCCAGGGCCGCCATCAGAGCGTGGGCATTGCCCAGGGTCTTGGCGCTGGTGGCGAAGCCCGGCAGGGTATAGGACAGGATTTGGGATCGGGGCAGGCCCAGCCGGTCCATGGTCTTAGCGGCCACGATCAAAGCGTGGGTTGAATCCAGTCCCCCCGAGACACCAATCACCAGCTTGTGGATGCCGGAACTGGACAGCCGCTTCATGAGTCCGTGAATCTGGATGTTATAGGCTTCGTAGCAGCGTTCGTCCCGCTCCGCTTCGTCGGTGGGCACATAGGGAAACCGCTCCACTGGACGCAACAAAGGCAGGTCCCCGGTGGGCCGATCAAACTGGAATTCAACCCGGCGCATGGCCCGCACCGGGTCCCGGTGGATACGCACCGCGTCCCCGAAGCTGGTCAGGCGCATCCGGTCCTGGGCCAGGCGCTCCAGGTCGATGTCGGCGGCGATCACCTGCTCTTGTTCGTAAAACCGCTGGGATTCGGCCAGCAGCTCATCGTTTTCGTAGATCAGGGCATGACCGTCCCAGGCCAGATCGGTGGTGGACTCCCCAGGACCGGCGGCGGAGTACAGATAGGCCGCCACGCAGCGCCCGGACTGGGCGGCGCACAAATCCCGGCGAAACCGGGCCTTGCCGATGGTGATATTGGAGGCCGACAGATTGGTCAGCACCGTGGCCCCGGCCAGGGCGGCGTAGGTGCTGGGGGGAATGGGGGTCCACAGGTCCTCGCAGATTTCCATATGCAGCGCGAAGTCCTCCACGTTAACGGCGTCGAAAATCAGGTCCGAGCCGAAGGGGACTTTTTGGCCTAGCAGCCGTTCCTCCCGGTTCACAGCCGCGCAACCGGAGGTGAACTGGCGCTTTTCGTAGAACTCCCGATAGTTGGGTAGGTAGGTCTTGGGCGTCACCCCCAGAATCCGGCCCTGGTGGATGGCCACGGCGCAGTTGAACAGCCTGCCCTCGAAGCGCAGAGGCATCCCCACCAGCAGCACCGGCAGCAGGTCGCGGCTATCCCGGACCAGTTGCTCCAGACCCGCTTCGCTGGCATCCAGCAGGGCGTCTTGATGGAACAGGTCCTCGTTGCTGTAGGCGGAAACACTCAACTCCGGGAACAGGGCCACCGCCGCCTTCAGCGCCGAGGCTCGCCGGGCTAGGCCGAGCATATGGCTTACGTTGTGCTGTGGATCGGCTACCCGCACAGAAGGAATGCAGACAGCCACCCGAACAAAACCATGGGCGTAAATGGAATGAAAAGAGTGCATAGAGGCTTCCCGTGTGACGCCGCCGACGGCATACGCCGCCATAGGGGTATTTTATCGCTACTGATTTAAAACCGTTACACCCCTCGGCCCCGGGTTGATTGAGGCTCAGGCAAGGCTTAAGAGACGGGTTAAAGCCGGTGACTCCGAACCGGCTACGCTTCCTGGCCGCCGGATTGGCTGTCCATTTTCAGGCACAACACCAGGTCTTTGATGCTGCGGCCATCCAGGGCTGATTCCGCCGCTTGGTCAAGGCTCTCCACCAGTTGCCCCACCGGTCCCAGCTCGCCTTTGAGCTTGTCCGGCTCGTCTGGATCGCGGCGGATGGCGTCCAATACCTCCAGCACGGTGATGGTCTCGATATCCCGGGCCGGGTACCAGGCCGGTGGGACGCCGTCGCTGGCCACCAGCAGCCCGGCCCGTTCCAGGCGGCGCAGCAATTCGGTTAGGGGTTCCGGGGCCAAGGCCAGGCGGTTGGCCAGGCCCTCTTGGGTCCAGGGCGGCGTATTCCAGTAATGAGCATGACCCACCAAGGCCATGATGGCCAGTCCCAAGCGCTCCCGTTGGTGGGGGCTGAGTTGGGTTTCTTCATCGTCGGGGTCCAGAAAATCAGGATGCTGCCAGTAAAAAGACACCTGAGCGCCCACCAACACGATCAACCAGCCCACGTACAGCCAGATCATGAACAGCACCACCCCGGCAAAACCGGAGTAAATGGCCGAATAATTGGATGAGTCCACCACGAAGGCGGCGAACACCCGGCCAATGGTGAACCACAGCACCCCCGTGAACACCCCCCCCGCCAGGGCCGCAGAGGGCTTGACCCGAGTATTGGGCACGAAACCATAGACGAAGGCGAAAGCGCCGAACATCATGAACCAAGGGGCCAGTTTACCGACCACGACAATCAGCGTGCCGAAAGGCTCGATGCTGGCCAGCCATTGCACGGCGGCGCTGTTGCGCACCGAAGCGGCTACGGTCACGGCGGTGAAGATCAGCACCGGCCCGATCAGAATGACACTGAGATAATCGGCGAAGCGCCGACCCACCCCACGACTGCTTTCCACGCACCAGATGGCGTTGAGGGCTTCTTCGATTTTCTGCACCAGGGAGATGACCGTGTAGAACAAAAATGCGATGCCCACCGCCCCCAGCACTCCGACTTTGATGTTCTCCACGAAACCGATGATGGTATTGGCGATGTCTACCCCTTCCTGGCCCAGGGGCAGCAGAAACTCCATCAAAAAAGGCTGGATCTGATTGTGTACGCCAAACGCTTTTAGCACCGAGAAACTCACCGCCAACAAGGGCACTAGGGACAGCAAAGTCGTGTAGACCAGGCTCATGGCCCGTAGGGTGAGGATGCCGTCGGAGAATTTCAGGAAGATGCCATAGGTCAGCCTCACAATGTAGACCAGGCACCGCACCAGCGGGCTATCCTGGTGTAGGTCCCGGTCCCAGATCGCGTGTCGCAGGCGCTGTAAATAGTGTTCCATAGTCTCCCGGCGCAATGGGCTAGTGTTGACATTCGCCTATCTAACAAAGCATAACCCACGGCAGGCATTCGTGAATGCTCAGCCCTGCATAACCCAGGAGAATCCTAGCCATGGCCGACTCCCCCCATCGCCCCCTGGACGGCATTCGCGTGCTGGAACTGGGTCAACTTCTGGCCGGTCCCTTCGCGGGCACCATCTTGGCCTATTTTGGCGCCGAGGTGATCAAAGTTGAACCGCCGGGTGCGGGCGACCCGATCCGCCGATGGCGGGTGGTTCGCGAGGGCACCTCTTTATGGTGGCGCAGCTTGGGCCGCAACAAAAAATGCATCACCCTGGACCTCAAGACCGAGGAAGGCCGCGCCCTGGCCCGCCGTCTGGCCAGGCGTTGCGATGTGCTGATCGAGAATTTCCGGCCCGGCACACTCGAACAATGGGGCCTGGGCCCCGACGACCTGAAGGCCGACAATCCGGGGTTGATCTACACCCGCATCTCCGGCTATGGCCAGAGCGGTCCCTACGCCCCCCGCCCTGGCTATGCCTCGGTCTGCGAGGGCATCAGCGGTTTTCGCTACGTCAACGGCGTTCCCGGTCAAGCGCCGATGCGGCCCAATCTGAGCATGGGCGACACCCTAGCGGGCATCCACGCTGCCCTAGGGATTTGCCTGGCCCTACTGGAACGACACCAAAGCGGGCAAGGACAGACCCTGGACGTGGCCCTGTTCGAGGCCATTTTCAACATCATGGAAGCGGTGGTGCCCGAGTACGACGGCGCCGGCGTGGTCCGGGAACCCTCCGGGTCCACGGTCACCGGCATCGTGCCCACCAACACCTACCGCTGCCGGGACGGCAAGTTCGTGGTTATTGGCGGCAACGGCGATTCCATATTCAAGCGGCTGATGGAGGCCACCGGCCGCGCCGATCTGGCCGCCGACCCCCGGTTGACCCATAACGAAGGCCGGGTGGCCCACGAAGCGGAAATCGACGCGGCTCTGTCCGCCTGGGCCGCCTCCCTGGACTCGGGCCAAGCCCTGGCCATTCTCGAACAGGCCCAGGTTCCCTCCGGTCCCATTTACAGCGTGGCGGATATGTTGGCGGACCCTCACTTTCAGGCCCGGGGCCTGTTCGAGCAGGTGGAGATCGACGGCAAGCCCCTGAAAATCCCCGCCATCGCCCCAAAGCTCACGGCCACCCCAGGGCGTACCGACTGGCCCGGTCCCAACTTGGGCGCCCATAATCAGGAGGTGTTCCAAGACCTGCTGGGACTGGATTCGGCGCGGCTCGACGCCCTGCGCGAGCGAGGTGTGATTTGAACGACCGCATCACCGGGGACATCACCTGCATAGACAAGGAACGCAGCCCCACCACCCTCATCGCCACCAACGGCTACCACTGCCTGGTGTGGCGCAGCGCCGTCACGCTGATGCACAAGAACGAAAAGGTGCCCGTGGATTTCGTCATCAAAAAACCCCGAGAACCCATCTCGCTACGGGAAACTCAGATTCTCAACAAGGATTACCAAACCCTGCGGGCGGCACTGGGAGACATCGTGCCCGAGGCCGTTTTCGTGGCCACCCTGGTGGACGGCCAGGAAGATATGATCGTCATCGCCGAGACCATCAACGCCTGGTTCAATATCGCCAATCCCGTCAACGAGGTTGACGCCGTGCCGCTACTACGCAAACTGCCCACGGCCCAGCGCAAGTTGGAGCGGTTTTTGCGTAATGCCCACCGCTGGCACGAGCAGGATGGCAAAATAATCGACCTGTACGGCCTGGATAACCTGGTTTTGGATACAAACCGGGAGGTTAAATATATGGACAGCTTCCGGGTATTTTTCTACGAAGACCTGCTCTATATCTGCGACGAGGAGGACAACGATTTACGGGAGAAAATCGAGCTGTCCTTGCAACGCCGGGATTACCTGGAGTTTATTCTGACCGAAGCCCGCTTGTGCCGACTGGGCGCCTGACCGGCTTCGGCGCCTAGCGCGTCACCCGCTCTCGTTCAAGCACCTGGGACAATGGCCGATAAGCTCTCTATGCAGCCCAGGGCCATACCCCATCCATGGTGGGAATTTTCATCGGCAGGCAACCCATTTTTGAGCGAAGGCATCAACCATGCCTTCGAATTGCCGTATCGCCCCACCCGGGCCACCGCCTCCCAGGTGCTAAACGTAGATCAGGCGACCTTTGAGGTCATTCTTCACCACGGTCCCCATGGCCGGTTGCTGGCCCTGGCTCTGGACTCTGAACGGGGGAACTGGGCCGCAGTGGAGAATAGCGGCCCGGACCCCGGAACGGCGCGTAACGCCTATCTGCAAGCCCTGGCCGTTCGCTTGGCTTTGCCGGGCTAGACAGCGAATAACGGGAGGACAACACCGCCATGGACAATCCACACGCCACCAAAACCAGTGTCCGAGACGATCCGGCGGATCGGCTGCGCCGTGAATACCGGGACCACGAGTTGCCACAACTGCTAAGCGACCTGGAACAACAGTGGCGGCAGGCCCTGGAGACCGGCTGCCGACTCGACGCCCTCAAGGAGTTGGCTTGTCTGACACACGCGCTGGCTAGCGGCAGCAGCGGCTTTGGCTTCACCGAAACCGCCACCCTGGCCCAGCGTATCGACCATAGCCTGCGAGCCGTGGTGCAGGACAGGCGTAGCCCGACCCTGGCCGAGAAACAGGCCATCTCCGCCACTGTAGCCGAACTCGGAACCGGCGTGGCGCCCACGTCCGGGGCGCCTCTTGAAACCTTCCCGACACACCCGGCGACCGCCGGAAACAAGCCCTTGGTCTATCTCGTGGATAGCGATGCCGCCCAGGGACACTATCTGGCCATCCAATTGTCCGCCCATGGCTTCGAGGTGCGCTGCTTTGAAGGACTCGACCCCTTGCGCGAAGCCCTGCTGACCCACCCCCCCACCGCCCTAGTGGTCGATACCCTGTTTCCCGAAGGGGACACCGTCGGCATCGAGGCAGTGGCGGCCCTACGGCGCGGCGTCCCCACGCCCCCGCCGGTGGCTTTTATCTCCGCCCGCCATGACGCCCCGGCGCGGTTGGCCGCCCTGCGCGCCGGAGGCATCGGCTATTACACCAAGCCCGTGCCCGTACCGGCCCTGGCAACCCGGCTACGGGAAACCATGGAACTGGAGCGCCCCCTGCCGTTGCGGGTGCTGATGGTGGACGACGACCAGGCGGTACTGGAACTTTACGCCCACCAACTGCGCGCCGCTGGCTTTCAGGTCCAGGCCCTGACCGATCCACTGGCCCTAATGGACGTGGCCCTGGACTTTCACCCGGAACTGATCCTGCTGGATTTGTACATGCCCGGCGTCGATGGCCTGGAAGTGAGTCGACTGCTACGTCAAGAAGAGTCCTTGCTGGATGTGCCTATCGTGTTTCTCTCGGGCGAGAAAGACCCGGATCGACACTTGCAGGCGGTGGACGTCGGCGCCCTGGATTTTCTGGTCAAACCGGTGCAGCCCGCCCGTTTGGTGGAACTGGCCCGCAGCCGGGCCGCCCAGTACCGACGCCGGGCGGCTCGTATCCGGTATCTGGGCCGCACCGATCCGATCACCGGGCTATATGACCGCCATTATTTCGCCAATCTGCTGTCCGAACGCCAGGCCAAACCCGGAGACGGAACCGACGCTGTACTGTTTTTAGAACTGAACGGCTACGCCGAGCTTTGTCGCCAGCACCCACCGGAGCTTTGCAAGCTGCTGCGGGTCAAACTGGCCGAAGCCATCCGCAGCCACTTGTCCGGCGACGACGTGGCGGCCAGCTACAGCGACAGCGCATTCACGGTATTGGCCCGACGGCAGGTCCCGGCCGCCCTGGAGAACCTGACCGGGGAACTGGCCCGGGCAATGGCGGCAACCCGCGTCGAGATGGGGGGTCACGATCTGGCGGTCACCACCAGCATCGGCGTCGCTGTTCTTGGGGAGTCGCACCAATCAGCCCTGGGCAAGGCAGCCATGCTGGCTGCGGAAGCCCAGTGGCGGCAGAATCACGCCGAGACCATGGCGCCCACCCCACTCGACCCGCCGGACCCGCTGGACCCACCGCCCCCGCCGCCCCCCGATACAACGGTTGATACGGCGGATCGGCAGCAGCATTGGCTCAAGGAAATTTCAGGCGCCGTCAAGGAGAACCGGCTGTTTCTGGTCTTCCAGCCCATTACCAGCCTGGGAGCCGATACCGTGGAGCGTTACGAGGCGCTGCTGCGTTTAAAAAGCAGCGACGGCCATGTGATCCTGCCAGGCCAGTTCATGGACATCGCCGCCAAGCTCAAGCTAACCCGAGTGCTGGACCGTTGGGTGGTGCGCAATGCCCTTGCCCTGTTGGGCAAACGCCAAAAAGACGCTTATGGCACGGTTTTTTTCATCAAGCTGTCCAATGCCTCGATCCAGGATGACGAGTTTCCCGGCTGGCTAGAAGGCTTACTGGACAAATACCCGGTAGCGGCCCATAGCGCCGTGTTCGAGTTCAACGGCGCCGATTTGCTGGCCGATGAACACGCCTCCGAAACGCTGTTGCGGCGGCTACGGGCCTTACAGTTTCACGGGGCGGTGGAGCATGTGGGGACCGATGAGCGGGCGTTGCGGCTGCTGGATGTGTTCACCCTGGATTATCTGAAGCTGGACCGGTCCCTGACCCACAAGCTGCAAGAGGATCAGGCCAAGCAGGCCCGGATCATGCAGCTTATTGAGAAAGCCCAGGCAAAGTCGGTCAAAACCCTGGCGGCCTATGTGGAGGACGCCAGTTGTCTAGCCCTGCTCTGGCAACACCGCATCGACCTCATCCAAGGTAATTTGCTGCAACAGCCCGATGAAAACCTGCGTTTCGCCATGGACGTCTGATCCGGCCCGCCCGCAGCGGACGGGCTGTTAGCGCAGTCCGCGCAATATCTCCATCAGGGACTGGGCCGCCGCCAGACTGTCCGGGTTTTCTTCTCCCAACAGCCGACTGACCCGGCTCATGGAAAACAACCCGCAAACCTGGGTGACGCCACTATCGGGGTCCTTGCCCGACACTAAGACATGCTGGCGTCCCAAGGTTTTGAGGGTGACAACGATGTCCCCTACCGTGGCATGTTCCACGTTGTCCATCTTCAGGATCGGAATGTCCGCACCCGGGGCCATGATCATTGCCACGGTAATCTGGGAGTGGGGTTGTCGCGTGTCCCGAACGATCTCCGTGGGTTTTTCGCCCTGAATATCCCGGGCCGTTACCAGGCCGATGATGGTATCGGCCGTGTCCACCACCAAGAGCAGCCGCACCCCGGCGGACTTCATCCGCTCCAGGGCGTCATCAATTGGCATATCGGGGGTGGTGGTTACCGGATTGACGGTATTGAAATCGGTGAACACTTCCAGTGCCGGCTCGTCTAGGTGAACGATCTTGGGCAATACAGCGGGGCGTGCGTAGCCCGTGTTCGGCTCCAGAGGCGTATGGGGAAGCGGTCCGAATCGGTCGCTCATAGCTCTGCTCCTGTTGTTTTTTTGATACCCCCATCCCTGAAGATTCCCAGTCTCGCAACTAGGCGCTTTCTGCTTCACAGAGAATAGCCCATGCCTCACGGAAACACAGAACTGACTTGCTCTCCACAAACCGAAACCATCAGCCCGGTGGCCAAATTGATGTCCATAGGGGAAGTTTAGCAAGGCGTTGTCCGACTGTTTAAGATAGACCTCACCGTAGGAAGATGCCGAGATCCGAAGCGCCGGAGGAGATCCGCCTAACCCCAAAAATCAGTCAGAATTTTTTACAATCAGTATACGTTTACACAGTACCGTCATATATGGACCCGCCCCTGGTTAGCCTTGACGGTTTTCTTGCGCTAGGCTAACAGCCGGTCCGATGAGGTATCGGTGCGTTTGGATCATGGGTTCGTATTGCGCTTGGTTTCTTCAGTCCGCGGCAGTTTAAATCCCCCGATCATGCCCAACATGTTCTCTCTGCTCAGGTTTCGATCGACAATCGGTTCCGCTCTCGCTGTCATTGGATAACCACCGTCAAGTACCGCGCCGCCTGTGATCGGGCCTTTGTGGTCTGGCAAGAGGTAGCGTGCGCCTAAAAGGCGACCCAACATAATTCACGACTCCCATTAGCGGTCTCGGATTAGCCTCGGTTCAAAAAGTTAACAGCGATTTCCTATCTCCTGGTAAAGATATCGTGCTTTATGTTGAAATTTTTTACACTAATTAAATTTTTTGATTTATTGGATTTATTGAATAAATAGCGATGAACCCTCAAGTACTATGAATATGACCCATGAAACCCTGCGAAACCTTGCCTCCGATCAATTTCGTCGAACCCGTGGTGTAGAGTCGGCGACCATCGAAGCGATGCTAAAGGCCCCGCGGACGGCCGAACGACGAAAGCGCAAACCGAAGAATCCCCAAATAATTCGTTTTAAAATCAATTTTTTTTGACCTTTCTCTATCACTACGACTACCGCACCCAGTTGCGGTTAGGGGTGGATTTTGGTTTGCGTTTCAGCTTCATCGCAGCGATCCATAATTTCGAAATCGCCCTAGCGGCATGACTCTTTCAAGAGGTCTATTTATTTAGGTGTCGAAATTTTTTACATTATTCAAAATTTTTAACCATAACTCATTGATTTATATTTAGGCATGATTTTTGTGTAGGTGAAAAATAGGGAATTAAATGGGGAATCAACGGATATTCGAGGTCAGATTCAGCGCACCGTTGCGGTGTATGCCAGGGAGTACTCTTGCCGCGACATTGCGCACGGTCAAGCCTCACGCTAGCTACCGAAACAACTAGTATCGTAAGGGGTTAAGAGGATGAGTACGTCTAATACAAATAACAATGCCTTGCCTTTGCGACCAGTCGCTATCGCAGGGTTGCTCGCCATCGCCGCAGCGCCAGCGTCCGCGATCGAAGTAGTGCCCACATCGGATGCCTTCGCGCTTGCCAACACACTGTTTCTCAATATTCCGCTCGTGGCCAACAACGTCGCCTATAGCGGCCAGTTCGGACAGGCGGGAATCTATACGAATTCCGTGGGAACCTATGGGCTGCCCGTCTCTGGTATTGTCCTTTCAAGCGGAAACGTTTCTGACTATGCGTCGGGACCGAACACGTCAACCGGCAATACGACCGCGTTCAACATACCGGCCACTCAGGACCAAAACGATTTGCTGTCGCCGATTACAGGCCAGCCCTTTCACAACGATGTGTCACAACTCGATATCCAGTTTTTCAATCCGACGTCGTCAAACACCGCGACATTCTTCGCCACATTCGGCTCAGAGGAATTCGACGAATAGGTTGAAAGTCCATTCATCGATGGATTTGGCCTTTTCGCCAATGGCGTGAACATTGCCGGCGCCGTAGAAACCGGTGGGGTTCCGCCTGGCCTTCCGATCAATATAAATCACCCGGACATGCAGTTCCTCTCCGGCACGGAACTTGACGGAATCCTAGCGCCGAACGGAAATCCAGTGCTGCGATTCGACGTACCGATCCTTCCGGCGGCAGAAAATACCTTCTCGATCCTGCTTGCCGATGCCAGCGACTCAGTTTTAGACACGACCGTGTATCTCAGTAGCTTTTTTACTGAAGGGTCCAGCGGGAACCCGGGCGCCAGTGAATTCAATCCGGTCCTCCCGAGCAATCCCCCGGACCCGGTGACCGGCGCTTTTGTAATCGAACTGCCGGACACGCCCCCGCAGACGACCGTTTGGATCGATCCGCCCGTCGCGGTGGGCTACGAGTATACGGCGCCAGTCGGCAATTTCTTCTATTCAGTGATGGCTCCGTCACTGGCGACCGTCGCGGATCTCGACGGGTACATGGTGACTGTTTCAGGCGTCTCATACCAATTCGCGATCAACTAAGTATTAACTATAATTAATAAAGGCATTTTGAGA
>CAZQXD010000033.1:0-47756 GCA_964597315.1 uncultured Candidatus Competibacteraceae bacterium | reverse complement strand
CCCCCCCCACCGCTTGGGTTGGGGGGGGGGGGGATTTTTTTTCGCAATTCCCCGTGGTGTGTTCGGCGTCCCATTTTTTTCCGCGCCGCCCCGGGGGGGGCGCGGCTGTTTCGCGACCCGAACAAGGAACCCAGCAGAATGAATAAGTACTCGGGAATCATTGCCATGGCTGCCCTGGGGCTGCCGATGTTGGCGATCCCCATACCGGCGGCGGCCGACAACTGCCGGTTTCCCCATGCGCCCGGCGAATTGCTGGTGAAGTTTCGGGACGACGATACAACGCGGCGCCGCGCCTGGCGCGATGATCTCAAAGTACGAACCGCTCGGGCTGTGGGTCGGGGCGGCATCGAACACTGGCGGTTGGCGGAGGCCGACGATCTGGGGCAAACCTTAGCGCGATTGAGCCGGAACCCTGGGGTGGCCTATGCGGAATGCAATCTGCTGCGCCGCCCCATGCGTCGGCCCGACGATCCTCTGTACAGCCGTCAATGGGCCTTGGAAAACACTGGCCAGGCCATTGTCCATCCTCGGCGCACCTTTAC
The DNA here is from genome assembly GCA_964597315.1 of uncultured Candidatus Competibacteraceae bacterium. Taxonomy (GTDB): domain Bacteria; phylum Pseudomonadota; class Gammaproteobacteria; order Competibacterales; family Competibacteraceae; genus CAZQXD01. The sequence continues at coordinate 47,214 of CAZQXD010000033.1, read as the reverse complement.
CGGCGTCCCTGGCGCGGACATGGCTTTGCCCGATGCCTGGGAACTGAGCATCGGCGGCCATCAGGTGGTGGTGGCGGTCTTGGATGATGCCGTGGATATGGACCATCCAGATTTGATCGACAATATTTGGACCCATCCCGGCGAGATACCCGAAAATGGCGTTGACGACGACGGCAATGGTTTCGTGGACGACGCTCAGGGTTGGGACTTCAAGGACCGGGATAACGATCCTCGTCCTGGGTCCGATGGAGAAGGGCACGGCACGGCGGTGGCTGGGGTGGTGGGGGCCATGGGGGATAATGGCCAGGGCATCGCCGGGGTGGCCTGGCGGGTCAGCATCATGCCTTTGCGCTTTGCCTTCACCGTGGCATCGGAAATCGAGGCTGTGGACTACGCCATCGCCAATGGCGCCCATATTCTCAATGCCTCCTTCGGTGGCGCCGGTCGCTCCCAGGCCGAGGCGGAGGCCATGAATCGACTGGAGCAGGCAGGCATTCTGGTGGTGACCGCCGCTGGCAACGAACACGGCAACAACGATTGGCTGCCGGTCTATCCGGCTAGCTTCCCCAACCCCAATATCCTGGCCTTGGCCGCTAGCGACCTGGACGATCGCTTGACCCCTTGGAGTCAGTTTGGTCCCGTCAGCGTGGATGCGGCGGCTCCGGGGACGGCGATTTTCACCACCCAGTCTCCCGGCGCCTCCCGGCAGACCGGCGACAGCGGCGCAGCCGGATTATTCTACGATTTTATCAGCGGTACTTCCTTTGCCGTGCCCCATGCCACTGGGGTGGCGGCCCTGATAAAAGCGCTACATCCAGAGGCTGGGTTTCGGGAACTCAAGGGCCGGATACTGGCCGGGGCCGAGCCTTTGGCGGACGCTCGGGGGCTGCTGGCCGTGGACGGTCGAGTCGATGCCTACGAGGCCCTGAGCCTGGACCCGCAGCCAGTGGTGGTGATCGCCGGTGTGACCCTGGAGGACGGCAATAATGGCCTGCCCGACCCCGGCGAGACGGCGACTCTGACGGTGGACCTGGAAAACCTGTGGACTGACGCCGGGGCGGTCAGCGCCGTGCTTGACGCCGAGACGGGCGGCGTCATGGTTACCGAGACCGACGCCGAGCTGGCCGACCTATCCGAAGGGGAGGTGCGTCGGCTACGATTTCCTGTGCGCTTCGCCGATGATTTGCAAGGACACCAGCGGCTGCTGTTCCGCCTGGACCTCACTGGCAATGGCGGTCTGGCGGACAGTCGGCGCTTCTCGTTGGAGACGGGCGTCTTAAAAAACGCTACCCCCCTCGACGAAACCATCCAGAATACCGACCAGGACGATGTGCACTTTTATTATCTGGAGGTGCCGGCAGGCGCTACGAATTTGCGGTTCGACATCGCTGCCTTCAGTGACCTTGACCTGCTGGTGGAATTTGGGGAGCGGCCGGATTTCGACCTGGCATGCTATGAACTCAGCCAGTGCCGCAGCGCCGAGGTGCTGGCCAGCGTCGGCTCGGGGGGCAGTGAAAGTATCAGCGTGGCCTCCCCCCAGGCTGGCACGTGGCATGCGGCGGTGGTCAACTTTCGCTCCATCGCTTTCGACGTGAACGATCTTGGACTGACCGAGCCGGTGGCTTACCAGATTCACGCCGCCTACACTTTGCCGGGCGGCGGCGGCGGCGGCGGCGGCGGCGGCGGCGGCGGGGTTGGGGCCTGGCTGCTGGGGTTGTTGCTGGGGGCGATAGTGTGGCGCGGTAGACGACGCCGTTGCTGAATCGCGGAGTCGGCGCCCTCGGCAACCGTCAGGCATGCGATAATCCCCGGCCCAAGTCGGCTAAAAATACGACAACACATTGAAACCGTTAAAAGAAACATTTTTCCCGAGACGCCAGGGTCGGTGGTGTTCTAAATCCTGTTGGCGGCGGAGCCAACTGCCCACCGCCATGGCCGACTGGCTGTTCGACCGGAGTTCCCTGACGGGGCGGTTGCGCGAAGCCTGCCCGGGGGCTTTTCGGGTCCGGTTGCTAGGCCAGGGTTGGGGCAGGCCCCTGCCCGGAGAAGATCGGCTGTTGAAGCTGGCCCTTGGTCAGCGGGTTTGGGTCCGGGAGGTGCAGTTGCTATGCGCCGACCAGCCCTGGGTATTCGCCCGCACGCTGATTCCACCGGCCACCCTGGCCGGTCGGGGGCGGCGCTTGACCCACCTGGGCACTCGGCCTCTGGGGGAGGTGCTGTTTACCGATCCCAGTATCCGCCGCGGCCCCGTGGAGGTGGCCTGCATCCAGCCAGGGCAGCGGCTGCACCGGCGAATCCAGAATGACCTGCCGCCGGGGCTGCCGCCGGTTTGGGGGCGGCGCTCTCGGTTTTGGCTTGATGACCGACCGCTGCTGGTTTGTGAGTTTTTCCTGCCGAACTTGCCTGTCCACGGTACAGAGTGTTCAACCGCCACGGAACTCTTATGACGTTTGCCCGATTCGAAAACCGTTTGCGTGAATACGCCTTGCTGATGCGTTTGGATCGGCCTATCGGCACTTTGCTGCTGCTGTGGCCGGCCTTATGGGCATTATGGTTGGCCGGAGAGGGCCAGCCCCGGCAGGGGGTGGTGGTGGTGTTTTTGCTGGGGGTGTGGCTGATGCGCTCCGCAGGTTGCGTGGTCAACGACATTGCCGATCGGGACCTAGACCCCCATGTCGCCCGTACCCGCCAGCGCCCACTGGCGGCGCGGCGAGTGTCGGTGCGCGAGGCTTTGTGGCTGTTTATCGGCCTGTGCGCGGTGGCGTTTGGGCTAGTATTGCTGCTCAATACCCTGACCATCCTCTTGTCCCTGGTAGCGGTGGTCCTGGCTGCCAGCTATCCTTTCATGAAGCGGTTGCATCACCTGCCCCAGATTCACTTGGGAGTGGCTTTCGGCTGCTCTATCCCCATGGCCTACGCGGCCTTGACCGGCGCAGTGCCAGCCATCGCCTGGTTATTATTTGCCGCCAATCTACTATGGACGGTGATCTATGACACTCTATACGCCATGGTGGATCGGGAGGACGACCTCAAAATCGGCATCAAATCCACCGCTGTCCTGTTTGGTGAAAAAGACCGGCGGGTCATCGCCTGGCTGCACGCAGCCTTGTTCGCGCTGTTGGTGCTAGTGGGATTGGTAGCTGGTCTGGGCTGGATCTATTACCTGGCCCTGGTCGGCGCCGCCTGGCTGGCTCTATATCAGCACTATCTAATTCGTGACCGGGCGCCAGCCGCTTGTTTTCAGGCGTTTCTTAACAATAACTGGTTCGGAATGCTGGTGTTCTGCGGCATTCTGCTGGATCAACTGCCCTAGGGCATCTAGGGTGGTCTGGCGCTGAACCTCGATATCGGTGACGGGTATGGAGCGAAACCAGGTGGACGGTCGATGGCTGGAGATCAAGGAACGATGGATCGCCGGTATCCTGAGACGGAGAATGTATTCTGTGGGGTTGCCGTCTTGGTACCAGCGCAGGATATCCTTACCTTTGGCGGCGGTGTTGGTCATGGTCCTGCTCGGGACCATGGCCGGCATCAATCTGTATATCCACAATGTTCTGACGGTCACGCTCCAAGAGTTGAATGCGGGCATCCAGCACTCGTCCCTCGCGCCCCAAGCGGCGATTCAGGGCCAAGGGCTGAATGCCCCCCCTCAGGGGCGCTCCTTGGTTTCACTCATGCAGAGGGCGATACAAGTGGAGCGCCTGCGGTTGGTGACCCTGGTGATGGCTACCCTGTTGATGCTGCTGTCTTTGGGTGTGGTGGGCGTGTTTATGGCTCGCGGCTTGGCCGAGGCCCGCCTGTTAGTGCTGCGCGACCAACTGACCGAGGCTATCGAGAGCGTTCCCGAGGGCTTTGTGCTATGTGACGCTGATGATCGCCTGGTGGCCTGTAATAAACAGTATCTGGAGATTTATCCCGGAGTCCGGGAGGTGGCGATTCGGGGCGCACGCTTCGAGGACATCGTTCGGGTATTTATGCTCAAACATCCCCTCATCATGAATAAATACGGCTCCCTGGACGAGGCGCTGGCTGCCCGCATGGCCCGCCACCGTCAGCCGGGGTCGCCGGTGGAACACGAACTCCAGGACGGGCGGCGGATTCGTATCACCGAGCGGCGCACCCGGGACGGGGGCATCGTGGGGATTCACGCCGACATCACCGACGTGCGCCGGGTCCATGAGCGGCTGGCTTATCTGGCCAATCACGACCCCCTGACCGGCCTGGCCAACCGGGGCTATGTCCATGAGCGGCTCAGTCAGGTTCTGGCCCGAGCCAGCCGTCACCAAGGGCGGTTCGCGGTCATGTATTTGGATCTGGATCGATTCAAGCGTATTAACGATACCCTAGGCCACCATGTGGGGGACGAACTTTTACGCCAACTGGCCAAGCGGCTGCGGGACAATTTGCGCGATGAGGACACCCTGGCCCGGTTGGGTGGGGATGAGTTCATGATCCTGTTGGAAGACCTAAACAGCGCCGATCTGGCCACGCACACTGCCCAGCGGCTTGTGGGAGCTTTGCGAAAAAGTTTTACGATTGATGGCCACGAGGTCTACGTCACCACCAGTATCGGAATCGCCCGCTACCCCGATGACGGCCGTACCAAGGCCGCGCTCATGCAGAGCGCCGATGCCGCCAGCTACTATGCCAAGTCCCTGGGCGCCAATCGCTACTCTATATCCTCGCCTGATCTGAAGCGGGCAACCTTGGACCGGCAGGCGCTGGAGCAGGACCTCCGCCACGTTCTGGATCGAATGGAACTGGAACTGTATTACCTGCCCCGGATTCGGATCGCCGATAGTCAACTGACAGGGGTGGAGGCGTTGTTGCGCTGGCGTCATCCCCGGCGAGGACTGCTACGCCCAGCCCAATTCATGAGCCTGGCCGAGGAGTCTGGGCTGATCCTGCCCATGGGAGCTTGGATTCTAGAGAGGGCCTGCGGCCAGTATCAACGCTGGCGGGAGTTAGGGATTGCCCCGCCTCGCCTGGGGGTCAATCTGTCGGCGCGACAACTAGGCTGGCCCGACCTACAAACCAGTCTGCTGGATATTCTGCAACGCACGGGGATGGCGGCGGAACGGCTGGAGTTGGACCTGACCGAAGTGGCCCTGATCCAGGACCTGGAGGGCGGCCTGCTGAATCTACGGGCTTTGCGAGATGGGGGTATTCATCTGTGCGCGGATGATTTTGGCGTCGGCTACTCTTCCCTGAGCCTGCTCAAGGAACTGCCCCTGGAAGCCTTGAAAATCGACCGGTCGTTTATCCAAAACATCGCCGCCAGTCCCGGCGACCTGGCCATTGTCAACGCCCTGGTGGGCATAGGACGGGCTTTGGGGCTCAAAGTGGTGGCGGAAGGTGTGGAGTCGCGGACCCAATTGCAGTTGCTGTGTGAGGCCGGTTGTCACGAAGCCCAAGGCTATTATTTCAGCCGCCCCATGACGGCGCGGGACTTAACGCCCCTGCTGGTCAAGGCATCTAACCTGGTGGATGGGGGGTAGGCGAAAAAAAAACGGTGTACGCCTGGGGGTGGGCTGATGGCGTACACCGTTTGAATCGGATCGAACCGGTCCGGGTGGGACGGGGGTTAAACTCCCGGACTGTTCCGATCACTGTCGCATCCTTGCGGCCTTTCCACAGAGATAAGGTTAGCCGAACAGGGGCTGAGTGTCCGTGTAGTTATGGAGGCGCATTCTGTGAAATATTCACATCTCCCCCGCTCATGGACTGACTGGATGGCGGTGATGCTAGTGCTGGCGGTCGCGGGTCTGGTCATGCCTCGGGGCGCGCTCGGAGCCGATCTGCATGTGGCGGTGGCCGCCAATTTCATGCCGGTGATGGAGCGGCTTGGCCCGCGCTTCGAGGCGCTCAGTGGTCACCGCCTGGTCATCAGCTATGGCGCTAGCGGCACCCTCTATGCCCAACTCCGCAACGGCGCTCCGTTCATGGTTTTCCTGTCCGCCGATGCCGAGCGGCCCCGGCGTCTGGAAGCACTGAAACTGGCGGCGCCGGGTAGCCGGTTCACGTATGCCCTGGGGCGGTTGGTGCTATGGAGTCCGGCGGCGGTCCCGGGGGGCGAGGATGGCGCGGTGCTGGAGCGGGGCGAATTCCGGCATCTGGCCATCGCCAACCCCAGTACCGCGCCCTATGGGGTCGCCGCCCAACAGGTATTGGAGGCGCGGGGGGTTTGGAACGCCGTGCAAAAGCGGCTGGTGTGGGGGGAGAACATTGCCCAGACCTGGCAGTTCGTGGCTAGCGGCAACGCTGAACTGGGTTTTGTGTCCCGTTCCCAATTAGGGGAGCAGCCCAGGGGTTACGTTTGGGATATTCCCCAAAATCTGTACGACCCTATCCAGCAGCAGGCGATTCTCTTGGAGCGGGGTCAATCAGACCCGGCGGCGGCGGCGTTTCTGAGGTTTTTGCAAAGCGCCGAGGCTCGGGCGCTGATCCGGGCCTCGGGGTATGGTCTGCCCTGACGTGGATTTAGGATCTCAGCCAACGGCTCAGCAGATGGTCCAGGGACAGCTTGCCGGGGCCGTGCAACAATGGCATCAGCAGCATAATGCCCCAGACATAGTGATCTCGCAGGCCGGCGGCATGGAGATCGGGGTAGGAGATTACCGCGATGATATTGAACACGAACAACGCCCCCGCCGCCAGACGTCCTCCCAAGCCTAGGGCCAGGAACACCGGCAGGATCAACTCCGCGCCGGTCCCTAGATAAGCGGCCACGGTGGGGGACAGCAACGGGACGCTGTACTCATACTCGAACAGCAGCACAGTGGTGTCGAAGCTTTGTATCTTCACCAGCCCGGACTTGAAGAACACATTGGCTACCCAAAGGCGGATGATGAGATCGCCTACGGGAGCCAGAAAGTCCAGGAGGTTATACACTGGCTTGGCAAGCCCTACTGTGCGGTTCACCGCCGATGAGTTCAACAGGGTGCTGGTGGGCATGGGGAAGCTCCGATGTGGCTCTGGGGATAAAATTAGAATCAATATTGTTATGGCATTCTTCGTGCCAACCTGGTTTATTATTTTTTGGTAATGCAGTCAATGGCATAAAATATCAATGGGACGTCGGCCCGGGCCGGTCCCATGATATGTGGTGGCGCCACGATATACCGAGGGCTTAGCTTAGGACTCCGGGCCTGGGGCCTCGGGTTCGACTAGGGGGTCTTCTTGCATCCCCGGCTCCATGAGCAAGGCGGAAATATCCTTGCCGTTCAGTAATAATTGGCCGTCGGCGCTGACCTTGAGTTCGAAACTGTCCACCACCGTGCCGTCGGCGTGTTGGCTGCGCTGGGACATGACCAGCAGCATGGACAGAAACTGGCCGGCGCCCTCGTCTTCAAGGTCCTGCGTCGCCGCCATCATTCGGTCCAGGCCCTGGACGCGCAGCAACAATTGGCCGCTGGCGCCGAAGGCTGTCTGGGGGTCCACCTGGGCGGCGGCCTCCAGTTCTATGCGCGCCTCGGGCGCTTCCAGACGGCTATTTTTGATGCGTAGGTTCAGATTGCTGTCCATGAACAGGCTCAAAAACTGCTGGCCGATATAGGCTTCCCGGGCTTCTTCGTCCTCGATGTCCTCGCTGGCCACGCCGATGCTCAGAATCCGGTTCAATAGCTTGGGTGGGATATTCTTCAGGACCAATTCCAGCCTGGCGCGCTGGGGCAACAACTCCAGGGGCGCCACGGGCACTAGGGATTTCATGCCGTCCAATTCCAGGGTGTAGCCCAGGCTGGAGCCGGTCTCGGCGGCGTCGAAGCCGGTGGCCAGATTGATTTGTTCCACCGTCACCAGCTCCGCCCCAGGGGCGCCTAGGAGCAGGCCGCCGGCGATCAACTTAGAATCGAAGTGTCCCAGCGTGTCGTTGATTTGGCTGATGAGGTCGGCATGGCGCTGGTCGAACTGGCCGCTGTCGGTCTGTTGTTCCAAGAGTTGATTGAACTCGTCGGAAAGGGCCAGCAACGTGCTGTAGTCACGACCGCCGACTCCGGCCTGACCGGCCAGTTGGTCTAGGCGCAGGCTCAGGTCTTCTCCCTGCACCTGGAGGTCCGCCAGGGTCAGGGTCTGGCGTTGATTCCAGCTATCGTCGTCGCGACGCTCCAGGGACTGGGTAAGATCAATACGCCCGATACTGGCGGTGAGTGCTTGATCGGAAACGCTCAGTTGCAGTTGTTCCAGCCGCGCCTCACCTTGTGCTAGACCCCGCAGGCCCTCGTCCCAGATACCGTGGATGGCTTGGTTGCCGATCAGCACCCGCAGCACTTCGCTGCCCCCGTCGCTGACGGTGAGGGTATCGCCTACCCGGAACTCCACCGCCGCCTGGTCGCCCTCCCGGGGGTCTACCCGTAGGGTCATGGGGCCGAACTCCACACGTAGACCGTCCTGTATCCAGGCCGCCTGGGGGAAGCGTGCGGCGTAGGCATCGCCGTCCTGGGTCAATAGATACGTCCGGTTCAGCTCGAAGCCGCCGACTGCGGGTCCGGGTGGGGACAGATTGGCCAGAAAACGGTCGATCATCGCCTTGGCCTGGTCAGCCCGGGGTCCGGCGGTGGCGGGTTGGTTCGGGACTAGGGACTCCAGTTTCTGGACCGCCGCCTCGGCCCGATCCGCCGCAGCTTCCAGGCGTTTGGCGGCGTCATCGGTGCTGCTGGCGGCGGGGTCGGCGGCCTGAAGGGTGGCGGCGCTCAGCATGGCGATCAGAAACAGGCCAGGACGGTCTGTGAAACGGCGGGAGGCAATACCCTTCATGAAGGAATCCTCGTTGGCGATAGGGGAGCTGTCCGGCAGTGTAGGCGTCGCCGTCAAGCTTGTCATGGTGGTATCTGACTTGGGTTGCTGGGGGCGCTGACGAAACCGGCCAAATAGTGTTGAATCAATGAGTCGGCCACTTCTTGGAGGGAACGGTGACCGGCCACGTCCAGTTTGTCGTCCAGGCCCAGGATGCAGACGCCATGCACTCCGCTCCAGAGGGCCTGGGCGGCCAGGGCCAACTCATCGGGGTCGCGCCGGGGCGCTAGAGATGCCAGAGACGTCTGAACCAGGCGGAAGAAGCGGTTGACTTTCTCCAGATACCAGTCGGGCAAGGCATCCCCCACCGGTAAGCGGTGTTCAAAGATCAACATCCAGCGGTTACGGTGGACACAGGCAAAATTCATATAGGCCCGACCCAGGGCGGCGACCCGCTGTTGCGGGTCCGGCACGGTGGCGATGGCGGCTTGCAACTCGGTATACAGCTCGTCCAGGGTACGGGCGTTGAGTTGGACAATCAGATCATCCAGATTGCGAAAGGCCATGTACAGACTGCCCACGGTATAGCCGATAGCCGCCGCCACCTTGCGGGCGGTAAGGCCGGCCGGCCCCTGGGCCGCAACGATGGCATCGGCGGCTTCCAGGGCCATGTCCCGGAGTTGCTCACGGCTGTGTTCGTTGCGTCGTCCCATGCTACCTGGCGGCGGTTGATCTCCGCTCCATTGTAGACTAGCCCGGATCGTGACAGGCCGCTGTGGAGGCCGAAGCGTCAAAGTTGAAACCGCCCCACCAGTTGCTGAAGGCTGCCGGCCATGCGGGCCAGTTCCTCGGCGGCGGCGCGCACATCCCCGCTGCTGGCGGCGTTGGTGCCGGCGACCTCGGCCACGCTACGGATATTGGTGGCGATCTTATGGGAGGACTGGGTGTTGTCGGTGATCAGGCGGGCGATTTCTCCGGTGGCCTGGCTCTGGTCCTGAACGGTATTGGCCACGCGCTCCTGGAGTTGGTTGATCTGCTCAATGACGGCGTGGATATGGTGGATGGCCTCGTCGGTGTCCTGGGTCTCGTTCTGGATGGCCTGAACGCGCCGGCCGATCTCTCCGGTGGCGGCGGCGGTCTGGCGGGCCAGTTCCTTGACCTCATGGGCCACCACGGCGAAGCCCTTGCCGGTTTCGCCGGCCCGGGCCGCTTCGATGGTGGCGTTGAGGGCCAGCAGATTGGTTTGTTCGGCGATGGCGTTGATGAGCTTGACCACGTCGCCGATCCGGGCGCCGCTCTCTTGCAGGCGCCGCATATTGTTGAGGGTGCCGTCAACCCGGGCTGCGGCTTGGGTGGCTACTTCCCGGGCCTGCCGGGAATGGGTGGCGATCTCCCGAGCGCCGCTATCCAGGCGGCGGGTGGATTCGGCCACCGATTCCATGCGCTGGCTGACCTGATCGGCGGCCTTGGAAGCCTGCTGGGATTCGTCGGCGGCGGTGGAGGCGTTGTTGCCCATTTGCCGGGAGACGGCGGTGAGTTCCTCAGCGGCGGCGGCCAGGCTCTGGGCGCTTTCGGCAATAGTGGCGATATTGCCCCGCAGTTCCTTGAGCAACTGGGCCAGGCCCTCTCCGAGCTGGCCGATGGCGTCGCTCCCCTGCACCGGCGGGTCGCGGCTGAGGTCGCCTTGACCGGCGGCCCGCACCACGTCCAGTAACTGGTCCACCTTGCTCTGTAATTCTGCGGCTTGAAGGCGTTCCCGCTCGGCGGCGGCGTCAGCCCGGCGCTGGGTCTCCCGTTGTTCAGTGATCAGTTCCCAAGTGAGCATGGCGCCCAGGGTCTGCCCCCGGCGGTCGCGGATGATGGTGGTGTGCTGCTCGATGGCGGCGGGGCCGATTTCCAGCACGCAAGTGGGCGGCGGCGGCCCCTCGCGGGGACCCTGTAGGGCGCTGATCGGCTGGCCTAGGCAGTCGCCGCGCAGGCCCAGATGGGGAGCAAGCTCCTTGAGGATGCGTCTGGCGGCGGGGTTGGCGTAGCGCAGGCGCTGTCGGTCATCGGCGTAGAACATGCCGAGGGGGGCGTTTTCCATCATGGCCATGACCCGCTCCAGCTCCCGGCGCTGCTCAGCGATACCCGCCCAGTCCACCCGTTCGGCCTGGAGGGCCTGGCGCATGCCGCCTAGGGCATGGTTTAAAGCCCGGGTCATCTGGCCTACCTCGTCGCCGGTGCGGCTCTCCAGGGTGGCGGATAGATCGCCAGCGGCCACCGCTTGTAGGGTGGTGGCGGTGCGGCGCAACGGTCGGGAGATGGCGCCGGCCACCAGCAGCGCCAGGAGCGCCACCGCCGGCACCGCCACGGCGACGGTCAGCAGCGCCTCGTGCAGCAGTTCCTCCTGGGCCTGGGTTCCCGCCGAGGCCATGGCCGCCACCGGCGCCAGGGCCTCGGCGGTATGGATTTCCGCCAGCAGCGCCCAGGTGAGGCCGTATAGGCGCACCGGGGTGTAGGCGCTGAGTACTTCCGTATCCTGATAGTTGCGGAACTGTCCCACGCCCCGCTGGCCATCCAGGGCGGCCCTAGCCGGCGCTGTGTCCACCCGGCCATGACCGGGATTCCGAAACGCCGCGATCACGCTGTGCCGGCCCGGGTCGTTGAAAATGTCCGAGCGGGGCAGGCCATCGGGACCCAGCAGATAGGTCTCGCCAGTGTCACCCAGGCCGCTGCGCTCGCCCATGATTCGGGAGATGCGATCCACCGGCAGTTGGAAGATGGCCACGCCCACTTTTTCGCCCTGATTGAATACCGGCTTGGCCATGAAACTGGCCGGGGCTTCGTAGGATGGCGCATAGGGTCGGTAATCCACCAGCACCATGGCTTGCGGATCGGTCAGGGCAGCGGCCCGGCGGTAGGCGTTTCCCAGGCCGCTGTCGGCGAAAGGGCCATCCACCAGGGAGGTGGCGTAGTCCAGTTCCTTCCAGACCGTGTAGATCACCTCCCCTACACGGTTGACCAGAAAGATGTCGTAATAACCCATCTTCTGGGCATAACTTCGCAGGGTGGGATGGTAGCGGAGATGCAGCCGATCGTAGGGGGTGTCGCCGGCGCTGTTCAGCAGGTGTTTTTCTCCCAAAGGCCGGGGATTAGCCACGATGTAGGCGTGCTGCAAGGCCACGGCGTTGGCGTGTAATCCGTCGATCCAGGCATCCACGTCCCGAGGCGGGCCGCCGGTGGTCTCCTGGTATTGTCGGCTGAAAGCGTTATGGTAGTACTCGGCCAGCTCGCCCCGCATTCGTTCCAGCTCATCCCGCCGGATGGTGTCACTGTCGTAGGGATAGGTGCGATAGGCTTCGAACATTTCGTTGAGCATATCAATGACCATGTGGCTCTGGGTAAAGCTGGCCAGTTGGTCGCCCATATCCTGGAAATACTGGCTGATGGCGGCGGCCTTGACATCCCGGGAGGTTATCAGTTGATTGAAAATCTGCTCCTCCAAAGCCTGCCGGGCGGCGTGCTGGATATGGTCCATGGACTGGCCGGCCTGGTGACGCAGCACCCAGGCGGACAGCAGCAGCGGCGCCAGGCCAGCTAACAGGAACAGGGCAAGTAGTTTGGTTTTGATCGTCAAGCCGCGCAGCATAATCTGAATGGTCCTTAGGGATGAAATACGCTTTGACGGGTGTGTTCGGGGGACTTATCGGCAGCGCGGGATCAAGCTTCAGGCTAATTTTTCAGCCCTGGGTTGTAAGGGACCGCATCTGGCTCGGGCGGGGGGGCGGGCGCCGGCGCGACTTTGGGCAGATGGTCTGGGGGCGAGGCTGCGAAGCTAACCCAGCAGTTCCCGTAATCCGGTTTCGGTGGCGGAGGTGGTGGCGTGGAGTTGCGCCACCAGGGCTTGGGCGCCGGATAGATCGCCGTCACGGCCCAGCAGTTCCAGTCGTCGGGCGATTTCGGTCAGCCGGGTGGCGCCGATGCTGCCGCAGCCGGACTTGAGCCGATGGGCGCTGCGACTGAGAGGCTCGGCAGCGCCCTGGGAGACCGCCGAATCAATGGCCGTCAGTTGGTCGGGCAGATCCTCCAGGAAGGTCCGCACCAGATCGCCAAAGTCATCCTCCATGATCTCCCGTAGCTCGGCGAGGGTAGCGTCGTCCAATAGGGGTAGCTGCTCAAGATCGGTTTCACTCACTTGGTTCCTCCCGGTGCGTATATCCCGTAGGTGATCCCTTCGCTATGGAGTGTCAGCATACACAAACCCACCAGCCTGGCATACCATGGTTTCAATAGGGGTAAGCGGGGGCAAGCATGGCCATCGAAATCGAACGTAAGTTTCTGGTGCGCGACGACAGTTGGCGGGAGCAGGTGTACCAATCCCGGAGTCTGCGGCAGGGCTATATGGTCAGTGACCAGGTTCGCTCGGTGCGGGTGCGAATCAGCGGCGATCAGGCTCATCTGAATATCAAAAGCGGCACTCTGGGGGTAAGTCGCGCCGAATATGAGTACCCCATCCCCTTGGCAGACGCCCGGGAGTTGCTGGCCAACCTGTGCGGTCAGTTGCTGGAGAAAACCCGTCACTGGGTACGCCATGGCGCCCATGTCTGGGAGGTGGACGTGTTCGAAGGGGATAACGCCGGCCTGGTGGTGGCCGAGGTGGAACTGCAAGACCCGGACGAGCCACTGGAGTTGCCCCCTTGGGCGGGAGACGATGTTTCTCTCGACCGGCGCTATTACAACGCCTGCCTGGTGGATCATCCCTACAAGGACTGGTGATGGACGCCCCCCGCCTGCGTATCAACCTCGCCACCCAGCGTCTGCATCTCATGGAGGGCGAGCGGATCGCTGCGACCTATCGGGTATCCACCGCCCGCAACGGTCCCGGGGAGCGCTTGGGCAGCGGCTGCACCCCCCGGGGCCTGCACCGTATTCGCGCCCGGATCGGCGCTGGCCTGCCCCGCGACACCGTATTTCGGGGCCGCCGCCCCACCGGCGAGATCTATACCCCGGAGTTGGGCGCCCGTCATCCAGACCGGGACTGGATACTGACCCGCATCCTCTGGCTAGGGGGCCTGGAGCCGGGTCGCAACCGCTATGGGGACTGTGACACCCAGCGCCGCTATATCTATATCCACGGTTGCCCGGACGCCTACCCCATGGGGGTGCCCCTGTCCCACGGCTGCGTCCGCATGGGCAACGCCGATCTGGTTGAGCTGTTCGAGCGGGTGAGGGTGGGGGATGGGGTGTTGATCGAGGAGTGAGGTGGATGGCGTGCCTTCGTATACTCCTTCTTAGTGTTGCTCTGGAAACAGTCCTGGCATCCAGCGTGAGGCCATGGCCGGGAAAGCGAGGTGTAGCGGTGCGCGCGTGCTCTCCGAGACGCCGAGGCCGTTATAGGTGCGCTCGAACTGCTGGAAAAAAGATGGCCGCTTGCCTGGCCACTTCCCGCGAGTTGGCGGAACGATCGTCCGCAAGCTCCTTCGTTCCTTCTCTTGGTAATGACTTCAAGATCGCGAATCGGCGTAAGGATTGGCTACACAAGCGGTCCACCGATAAGGTCGAGAAGGTCTCGGGGTAAGTCCGATTGGGGCATCAATCGCTAGGCGCTGAAGGGCGGTAGTCCCGTAGGGTAGGCGCCGCCCACCGCCGCTGGACGATAGACCGCTGGCTTTCCTGGGCTTGTTCCAAAAGCGGCTGCGGCGTAGCGGTGCAAAACATCTGGTTAGCTTCCCGATGCGCAACGAGGCTGGTCGGCACCTCTATTCGCTGGTCCACGCCAGCCGCTCTAGCCATGGTTTCAAGGCGATGAAGGAGGCCGTGAGCGATGGCCTCAGGAACGCCGATCTGCCCGAGCGGGTAAGGGATCGGATACGAAGGGATCTCAGCCTCCCGATTGAGGCGGTGGTGGACGATCTCAGGGGGCGGTTCAATGGCCGAGATGCGCTCTGGGTGGATGATATCAAGAAATATCTTCTACACTCGACGAAAATTTTTCCCTTTCAATTCGAAGAGTTGAAACAAACCCTTGAGAAAGACGAGAGAGTGATTCGCCGGGAGGGGAAAAAAATTAACTATTTTTTCATACCCCGGCAGGACTCCACGGGGTAATGGGCCGCTCGTCCCAGGTCCGTCCGTCGAGAACCCGGCCGTTGGCCTTTTTGCTACGCTTGCGGCCATCGGCCCCCCAGGCACCCCATTGCTTGAAGAAGAACGCTGTGCCTTGGGCTATGCATTGATGACGAATGGACTCGACCCACTCCGAACGCATGGGACGGGCATTAGGACCCGATTCACCACCGACGATGACCCAGTGGATACCCGTTAGATCAAGTCTGCCCAAGTCCTCAAGTAGTGGCTCGGCGGACAGGAATCGGACCGATGCGTCGACTTGACGCAGATAGTCCATCCTCGGCAGTCCGTATGCCCGATCCTCGACAGACACTCCAAGCCAGACGTTCGGAGGCACTCGACGTATCTGGAAAAAGCAGGCTAGACGTTCGGCTCGTTTGGTCAAGACCTGATAGGTATGTTGGGGGGTGGCCCTGATTACGGAGAGAACGCGCTCAATGAAGGCATCTGGAACATTCTCGTGAAACAAGTCGGACATGGAGTTTACGAAATAGACGGTGGGCACTTTGCGTTGCAGCGGAGCCTCCAAGCGCTCTGGTTGTAGTGTCAGGCGAAAGCCGTTTTCATAGCCCCGCGCACCCATGGCAGCCAAGCGTTTGGCCATGGTTTCAGCATAGCAATGTTTGCAGCCCGGCGATATTTTGGTGCAGCCCGTCGTGGGGTTCCATGTATGTTCGGTCCACTCGATCCGGGAGCGGGTAGTCATAGTCGGCACCAGTTTTTTACTGTAAGTAAATACAGTATTCCGTAGGTCTACCTAAAAACACAACACCTCCCGCGTCCGGGGTGACCGATTGGGCAGAACGGCAATGGCTTGCGGAAGAAGCGAACGTTGCAGCATTTTCGGACAAATCGCCGAACTGGCGCTTTACTTGTCCCGATCCCGCTCCAGGGCCTCTAGCACGTCCCGGAATTTCTCTCGGTTCCGCTCGTTTAGGTCGCTTAGATCGTGATGGGCGGACACCACTGTTTTGGCTAGGCGGTCCTCGGTGGGTTCTTTCAGGGGCAGGGGCTTGCTCACCGCCACACTCGCCCCGGGGTCGTGGCGGATGTCGAACACCTGGTCGAAGCCCACGCTTTCCAGGGTTTCGTTGATATCCTCATTGGTGGACACCAGCGTGACCAGGGGGGCGCCCCGATCGCGCATATGCTTGGCGATGCGGGCTAAAAGTCCCAGATTGGTACTGTCGATGCCGGTGGTTTCGGTCAGGTCCACCAGAATCTTCCGGTAATCGTCGTGCTTGAACAACTCATCTAGGAATTGGTCCAGGCACACCCCTAGGGTGCAGCGGATGTCATCTACGAATTTGAGAACGTAGGTGTCTTTCCGTCTGCCGTAATAGACCATGCCCGGCATATCACAGCCCTCTTTTAATCAGCATGATGGTCACATCGTCCGGTAGACTGCCCGGAGCCTCTAGGCCCAGGGTGTCGATCAGCGTCTCGACGCTGAGATCCTTCCGATTTACCAATGACAGCAGGTACGCCTGCTTATCTTTTAGTTTTGCCTGGGGCAGTACATCCAAAATTCCGTCCGAGAACAACGTCATGGCAAATCGTTCCGGTAGGTCCAGGGTATCGGTGCGATATTCGGCGAAATCGAACAGACCCACTGGCATGCTTTTGCCGCCGAAAAACCGCGTCTCCTGACCATCGAACAGAATCGGAAATGGAAACTGCCCTCCGTTACTGTAGCGCAAACAATTGTCGGATAGGCCGATCACACCGTAAAACATGGTGAGGTATTTTTCGATCTGACCCTGGAACATGTCCCGGTTGATGCGCTTGAGTATCCGCGCTGGCTCCAGAATCACCGAATCCCAGTCCTGACGGTAGAGATTGAGGTAGCGGTACATATTGCTTTTGAGCAGTACGGTCACAAAGGCCGATGAGACCCCATGGCCGGAGACATCGGCCATATAAAAGCCCAGGTGGTCATCGTCGATGACGAAATAATCCACGAAATCGCCGCTTAGATACAACGAGGGCAGTAACCGGCGGCTAAACTCCAGGCCCCCCCTGACCTTGCCATCCTCGGGCAGCAACTGAAACTGCATCCGCCTTCCCGCCGACTCGTCCTCTTCCAGTTTGCGCAGGCTCTGTTTGAGTTGATCGTTGACCTCTTCCAGATGCTCCCGGTATTCCCGGTTCTCCCGCAGCAGCCTGGCCCGCTCCAGGGATTTGTCAATGGCGTATTCCAGAACCGCCATGTCCTCGATGGGTTTGGTGAGGTAATCCCAAGCCCCCAACTTGAGCGCCTTGATGGCATCCCCCAGTCCGCCCATGCCAGAGACCAGGATCACCGGCATCTCTGGAAACTCCTGCCTGAGTATCGTCAGCACCTCCAGGCCGTCCATTTCCGGCATGCGCAGATCGCAGAGGACCAGGTCCGGGTGTTCCTGGCGGCACGCATCGACGCCGATGCGGCCATTCTCGGCTTCCAGGATTTGAAAGCCGCTGTCCTCCAGATAGGCCACCAAGGTCTCCCGGACCGAGGCTTCGTCATCAATGATTAAAACGCGCACTGGGTTGTCCATCAGGGTGGCTACCGCAAAACGCGGGCGGGCGCCGGGGCCGCCAGCAGCCCCATGTGATGCAGG
The DNA here is from genome assembly GCA_964597315.1 of uncultured Candidatus Competibacteraceae bacterium. Taxonomy (GTDB): domain Bacteria; phylum Pseudomonadota; class Gammaproteobacteria; order Competibacterales; family Competibacteraceae; genus CAZQXD01. Next base: position 29,770 of record CAZQXD010000033.1, on the reverse strand, counting down.
GGTCTGTCGCAATCCAGACCCAATGCTCGTGGGGTCGTCGGCAGGCTGTAAGCGGCGGAGTCTGCGGTCTCCACACTCCTGCTTTCATCTTCCAGATAAGCCATCAGGTTCTCCCGAATTATCGGTGCATCCTCGATGATTAAGACCCGCAGCGTCATGCTTGAGTCTCGTGGCTCAAGGGCAAACGGAGGGTAAACTGCGCGCCCTTGCCGGGGGAGGAGGTCACCGTCAGGGTGCCCTTGTGCTGCTCGGTGATTATGAAATAGGACACCGATAAGCCAAGCCCGGTGCCCACCCCCACTTCCTTGGTGGTGAAAAAAGGCTCGAACACCCGCTTGCGGATAGCCTCCTCCATCCCCGGCCCGTTGTCGATAATCTCCACGCGGGCATGGTGGGACTCCCGGCGGGTGCACAAAGTGATCCGCGGATGGTCGGTAACCGCCATGGCCTGGGCGGCGTTTTTCACCAGATTCAGCACCACCTGTTCGATCTGGGTTTTGTCGCAGGGCACCAGGCCCAGTTGTGGATCGTACTCCCGAATAATGTGGATTTGCTTGAAATCGTAGTGTTTCTTGAGGTCGTAATCGCTGGCCGCTAGGCGCACCACCATATCCAGTATTTCTCCCAGATCAGTCGGGACGAAGCGGGACTCGCTGGAGCGGCTGAAGGCCAGCATATCGGTGACGATTTTGGCCGCCCGCATGCCCGCTTCGCGGATACCCTCCAGAAAGTGCAGAATGCCCCGGGCCTCCAAGTAGGCGCGCACCCGATCCATATCCAGGCCCAGATTCTCGGCGGTTTCCCGGTTCTTAGGCAGATCCGGGGTCAAGCGCCGCAGAATGTTCTGACTGCCCTGGATGATGGTCCCCAGAGGGTTGTTGATTTCATGGGCCATGCCCGCAGCCAACCCCCCCACCGAAAGCATTTTCTCAGTCTGCACCATCATTTCCTCGATGCGCACCCGGGCGGTAACGTCGTCCACCCGGATCACCGCCCCTACCGCGCCGTTGGCTACCAGGGGATAGACCATCACATCGGAGAAGTGTGCCCCGCCGACGTCGTTGGTGGGTAGTCGCGGGGTCTTGATAGGATGGCCCTGTTGAATGGCCTGGTGGACTTTTTCCAACTGGGATTTCAGGTCTGGGAATACCTCCCCGAAGAACCGCCCCTGAGCTTTCTCACGGCTTAGGCCGCTTTTCCGTTCGGCGGGCTGGTTCCACTCGGTGATCCGGCCCTCGGCGTCCACTCCCACCAGGATGGAGGGCATGGAGTCGATGACGTTCTTGAGATACAAGCGCAGCCGGGTGCGTTCTTCTTCGGTTCGCACCTGTTCGGTAATGTCCAGCAACAGGCCCTCCAGGGCTTGAAGTTCATCCTGAAGCGAGAACACGCCTCGGCCCTGCTCCCAGATCCAGCGCTCCTGGCCGTTCTGGGTGTGGATGCGATAGGTGACCCGGTAGGGACGGCGCTCTCCTAGCGCGACCTGAATTTCCTCCCAAACCCGCTTGCGGTCGGCCTCGTGAATCAGCTCTCCGAAGGATTGCTCCCGGTTATGGATCAGTTGCGCCGGTAGGTAGCCGGTCAGGCCGATGGCCCCGGGGCTGACAAACTCCAGGGTCCGGTCCGGGTCGTTGCGGCAGCGGTAGGCCATCCCCGGCAGATTGTCCATCAGCGTTTCCAAGGTGCGCTGGCTCTCCCGCAGGGCCAACTCCGCCTCACGCTGCTCGGTGATGTCGGTGCCGGTGCCCCGATAGCCTTTGAACCGGCCCCGGATATCCCGGATCGGCTTGCCGCTGATCTTGAAGTGGCGGGGCTGGCCCTCCCGGTCGGTGGGTTTGGTTTTGTAGACAAAGTCTCGGAACGGTTGATGGGACTCCAGGGTCGCCCGGTGATGGGCCCATAATTCCGGGTCGGCGTCGGTGGCGGCCAACTCCCAGCGAGTGCGGCCTATAATATGTTTCGGGGGAATGCCGGTCAGTTGATAGAACCGGTCCGATAGACAGGTGAACCGATAGCGTTCATCCATTTCCCAGATCCAGTCGCTGGCCGCCTCGGTAAAGTCCCGAAAGCGAGTCTCGCTGTCCTTGAGGGCCGCTTCCGCTAGCCGTCGATCCGCCAGTTCCCGTTGTAACTCTCGGGTGCGCTGGGCTACTTGAGAGCGCATTTGCCAAAACCAGGTCAGCACCACCGCCCCTAGCAGACACAGGGGCGTCAGTATCCACACCCCATAGCGCACTATCTGGGCCGTGGTCAGGGGCGAGGCCAGCAGTTCTCCGAACCAACGTTCATAGAGATCCTGATAGCGCCCGGTGGCCTTGAGGATCGCTAGCCCTTGCTCTAACTGTTCCCGGAGCTTGAAGTTTCCTTTGGCTACCGCCAGGGACAAGCCGTGGGGCAGCAGCGGCGGGCCGGTGGTTACCAGATTGGATAACCGGTAGCGATCCGCCGCCACCAGCCCCCCCACCCGGCTGACCAATGCATAGTCGTATTTTCCCGAGGCCAGCAGCCGCAGGGCATCGGGTTCACTCTCCACGGGTACCAACCGTACCTCCGGGGCGGCGTGGCTGAGGTGATTCTGGGTCAAGCTGTTGCGCTGGACGATGACATTCTGTCCGGCCAGATCGGCGACGCCGTGTATGGCTGGGGCGTTGAGGCGGGAATACGTCTCGAAATAAACCAGCGTGTAGGCTTCGGTGAAGTCGGCGAAAGGAAAATATTCGGGAGCCATCGGCATGGGCAGGATCTGGACTTCTCCCCGTTCCAGCGCCTCGCGGGCCTGATACCAGGGGGTCAACCGGAATTGCACCTGAAAGCCCATCACTTCGGCAATGGCGCGCAGTAGATCCACATTGAAGCCCACGGGCAGACCCTGAGCGTTGAGGTACTCGAAGGGGGGGTAGTTGTAGTCGCCACCCACCGTGAAGACCTCCAGGCGGGCCGGGTCGGGCAGGCTGGCGGCGGGATGCTCGGCGGTCTCGACCGCCCCCCAAGACAGCAGCCCAACTAACAGGACGCAAAGCCGCGTCTTCGGTCGCCGCCCATGACGCCGGTTGTGTTCGACCCGTGGTTTGCTTATCTCAACTCTCCTCGCCTGTCGCCGGAGAATCCCAACTCGCACGACACTATATTGTATAAACTGTTCACATATCCCCCATCGGGATCGGGTATTTTGCCCCAGATGCCCGTAACTTGGTAATAAAAGGTGTCCCGTGTCTCTAGGTCCCGTCATGCTCGGCCTGGAAGGGCCAGAACTCAGCTCCGAGGAGCGGGAGTTGCTGCTCCATCCCCTGGTGGGAGGGGTCATACTGTTTACCCGCAATTACCACTCCCCGGAGCAGGTGGCGGCCCTGAGCGCCGCCATCCACGATCTACGTCGGCCCCGGCTGCTGGTGGCCGTGGACCACGAGGGAGGACGGGTGCAGCGCTTCCGGGAAGGCTTCACTCGGCTGCCGGCGGTGCGCCGATTGGGGGCAATCTACGACCTGGACCGGCTGCGGGCCAAGCAACTGGCCCGGGTCAGCGGCTGGCTGATGGCCGCCGAACTGCGGGCCGTGGGGGTGGATTTCAGTTTCGCTCCGGTGCTGGACTTGGATCGGGGGCTGTGCCCGGTGGTGGGAGATCGGGCTTTTCATGGCGACCCGGAGGCAGTGGCCGACCTGGCGCACGCTTACATGAACGGCATGCAAAAGGCCGGTATGGAGGCGGTGGGCAAGCATTTTCCCGGTCACGGCTCGGTGACCGTGGACTCCCATTTGGGGGCGCCGGAGGATGATCGGTCCGGCGCCTACATCGAAGCCCTGGACCTGTTGGCCTTCGAACGGATGATCCACTACGGTCTGGCCGGGATCATGCCCGCCCATGTGATCTATTCCCAGGTGGACGAGCGCCCAGCGGGCTTCTCCCGGCGCTGGTTGCATGACGTGCTGCGCCAACGGCTGGGCTTCCAGGGGGCAGTGTTCAGCGACGATCTGGACATGGCCGGCGCCCGCGCCCACGGCGGCCCCGCCCACTGCGCCCGGGCCGCCCTGACAGCCGGTTGCGACATGGTGCTGGCCTGCAACGACCGGCCCGCCGCCCTGGCCATTCTCCAGGGCCTCAAAGACCCCCACGATCCAGTGGCCCATCTGCGCCTGGCTCGCTTCCATGGCCGCGGCCGGGTGGATCTGGCGGCGCTGCGCCGGAGCGAGCCTTGGCGGCGGGCGGTGCGGCTGGTGACCGATTACGACGCCTGGCCCCTGGCGGAAATGGATATCTAAGGAACCCATGCATAGTCCAACAGGCTAGGCTAGGCTAGGGACAACTAAGGTTTTCCCCTATAATCCCGCTTTTGGCCGGGACCCGCCGCGCATTGGAGAACGACAATGGCTGACAAGTTACTGATCGTGATGGTCAATACCGACCCGTCCAACCCCTCGGAACTAAGCTCTCCCTTCTTTCAGGCCACGGTGGCGGCGGCCATGGAATACGAGGTGGAGATCGTCATGACCGGTCGGGCCGGGGAGTTGGCCATGAAGGGGGTCGCCGACGGGATCACGGTCCAGGAAAGCAGCTCCAAGTCTGTCTACGATCTGATCCGCGATGCCCACGAGGCCGGGGTAAAATTCAAAATCTGCGCCCCAGCCCAGGAATTGTGGGGCGATGACCTGATTCCAGAGATCGAGGAAACCGTCGGTGGGGCCTATATCATCAGCGAGGCCATGGACGACGACACCGTCACCTTCACCTATTAGGCCCCGCCCATGTCCGCCACTCCCGAAGAAGTCATCGCCGTGCTGCGCAACGCCGATATGTTGTGCTCCGCCAAGCAGGTAGAGGCCGCCCTGGACCACTTGGCGGCGGCCATCACCGAGCGTCTGGAAGGGCTTAACCCCCTGCTGATGGTAGTCATGAACGGCGGCATGATCCCCGCCAGTCATCTGCTGACCCGCTTGGATTTCCCCTTACAGATTGGCTATCTCCACGCCACCCGCTACCGGGGCGATACCCGCGGCGGCGCACTGCACTGGCTGGCCCGGCCATCCATCCCCGTGGAGGACCGGGTGGTGCTGGTGGTGGACGACATTTTCGATGAAGGCGCCACCCTCAAGGCCATTATCGAGGAACTCAAGGGCGGCGGCCCCCGGGAGCTGCTCACCGCCGTACTCATCAACAAGCGCCACGACCGCAAGGTAGAGGATCTGAAGGTGGACTACATCGGTCTGGAGGTGGAGGACCGCTATGTGTTCGGCTGCGGTATGGACTACAAAGAATATCTGCGTAATTTGCCGGGCATCTACGCCGTGCGGGAGGACTGACGCCGATGCTGGCCATAATCGGCGGCACCGGCTTGACCTCCCTGGAGACCCTGCATCTGTTACGTCGGGAGATGGTCTCCACCCCTTTCGGCGAGCCGTCCGGGCCGCTCACCCACGGTGACCTGGACGGCCACCCGGTGGTCTTCATCGCCCGTCACGGCTACAAGCACACCATTCCTCCCCATCGGGTCAATTACCGGGCCAATCTGTGGGCCTTGCACCATCTGGGGGTGGACAAGGTCATCGCCATCGCGGCGGTGGGCGGCATCAGCGCCGGTATGGCCCCGGAGCGGCTGATCATTCCCGATCAGATTATCGACTACACTTGGGGCCGACCCCATACTTTCTTCGAGAAAGACCTCCGCCACGTTACCCATGTGGATTTTACCTCTCCCTATTGCCCGAAGCTGCGGGCCAATCTGCTGAAGGCCGCCGCCCAGGCCAAGCTGGACGTGTTGGACGGCGGCGTCTACGGCGCCACCCAAGGGCCACGCTTGGAAACCGCCGCCGAAATCCGCCGCATGGAAAAAGACGGCTGCGATCTGGTGGGCATGACCGGCATGCCCGAGGCCGCCCTGGCCCGGGAACTGAAACTGTCCTATGCCTGCTGCGCGGTGGTGGTGAACTGGGCGGCGGGAAAAGGCGGGGCGGAGATCACCATGACCGAGATCGAGCGACACTTGAAAGCAGGCATGACCCAGGTACGGACCCTACTGGAGGCGGCGATTCCGCTGGAGTAGTCCCACTGTTTTGGCCATCACAACATTGCCAGTCCGGGCCGCTGGCGCTAAGGCCCGGTCCTGACGGGGTCCATTCATGGATACCAAGTTGGCGTTTTTGCCGTATCCGCATCACCGGCTGGACGGTCCAGCACCGGGCGAGGTGCAGCTTTACTGCGCCCCCTTCGAGGTCAGCTCCGAACAGGCGGCCCGGCTGAGCCGCTGCCTGTCCGCCGACGAGCGGCAACGGGCGCAACGTTTCCACTTTCACCGAGACCGGCTGGCCTTCAGCCTCAGCCGCGCCCTGCTGCGCCACCTGCTGGCCGCCCGTGCCGGGACCTCGGCCCACGAACTGTGTTTTGCCTATGGCCCTAAAGGCAAACCGGCGCTGGCCAACCCGGCTCTTCCCCTGGCCTTTAATGTGTCCCACACCCGGGGCTTGGTGCTGGTGGGGCTGAGCGGCGCCGGGGCCATCGGGGTGGACGTGGAGGCCCTGGGCCGGGCGTCGGACCTAGAGGGCATCGCCAGGCGGTTTTTCTCCCCCACCGAATGGGCGGCGCTGCGGTGCTTGGGACCAGAACAGCGGCCGGCGGCTTTTTATCGCTGCTGGACCCGCAAGGAAGCCTTTATAAAAGCCACCGGCGAGGGCCTGTCCATGGTCCTGGATCGCTTCGATGTCTCTCTGGACTCCGGTCCGGCCCGGCTGCTGGCCATCGACGGTGATGCCGACCGGGCTGCCGCCTGGACGTTATTACATCTGGAACCGGAGGCCGGTTATGTGGGGGCTGTGGCCGTGGAGGGGTCGGTGTCCCGGGTGTCTGCCTGGCGGCTTGACCTGGAGCGGCTGGAGAGGCTCTGAGAGGCCATGGAGTCGCCCCGCAAGATCATCCACATTGACATGGACGCCTTTTTCGCCGCCGTGGAACAGCGGGACAACCCTCGCTACCGGGATCGTCCGGTGGTGGTGGGGGGAGACCCCGCCAAACGTGGGGTGGTGGCCGCCGCCAGCTACGAGGCACGCCGTTATGGCATTCACTCCGCCATGCCGTCGGCCTGGGCTTACCGATTGTGCCCCCAGGCGGTGTTTCTGCGCCCCCGTATCGCTGCCTATCGGCAGGTGTCCCGGCGGATCATGGCCATTTTGGCGGACTATGCCGATGCCGTGGAACCCTTGTCCCTGGATGAGGCGTATCTGGATGTCAGTCATAGCGAGCTGTTCCAGGGGTCGGCGACTCTCATCGCCCGGGACATCAAGGGCCGCATCGCCGAAGCCACCGCCCTGAGCGCCTCGGCGGGGGTATCCTATAACAAGTTTCTGGCCAAGCTGGCCTCTGATCTGCACAAACCCGACGGGCTGACGGTCATCACCCCGGCGCAAGGGCCGACCTTTGCGGCCGCTCTACCGGTGGGCAAGTTTCATGGCGTGGGCAAGGCGACCGAGGCGCGGATGCACGGGCTGGGCATCCATACCGGAGCGGATCTGTGCGCGCACCCCTTGGAAGAACTGCTTCAGGTCTTCGGCAAGATGGGCCGGTATTACCATGAGGCCGCCCGGGGAATGGATCGGCGACCGGTAGAGACCCGGCGGGAGCGGAAATCCCTGGGAGCCGAGACGACTTTTGACCGGGATCTGAAGGATTTGGCCGAGATGCTGGTTCAGCTGGAGCGACTGGCGGTGGACGTGGCCGCCGATCTGGCGGCCCGGGGGCTAAACGCCCATACCCTGACCGTCAAGGTAAAGTACGCCGACTTTCATCAAGTGACCCGCAGCCTCAGCTTCGATCGGCCCCTGGGGGATCTGGCCACACTGCGGCCGCTGCTGCCGCAGCTGCTGGCCCGCACCGAGGCTGGCCGACGACCGGTGCGCCTGCTCGGGTTAACCTTGTCCAATCTAGCGGACAGTACCGGAAAAGGCGGGCAATTGGAGCTGTTCTAACCGGCGGTTCAGCTTGAACGGCGGTGCATGATTTTTTACTATACAATTGAAATTTAGATAGCTTTATTGTTGCTCAGCATAGGTAAGCGACCATGCAAGACCCGACCCCGCTGCTTGTCAACGATCCCGACCCCCTGGTGATTGGTATCTACGTCATTGGTTTTACGATCGCTTTGGTCTGGAATGTCTATGCCATCTACAAAATGGCCACCCTGGACCATGTCAAGGAGGAAATCGCTCTCCGGGAACAGCTTCGGTCTCAGGGGGCCTGGAACGACGAAGACGACGGCTGACTTAGCCGCGGATAATATTGCCGTCGCGGCGACGGTACTCATGTACGGCCTGCCTGACGCCTTCTTCAAAACGCCGTATTTCCAACTGCTGCTGAGCCTTGGCTAGCAGCGCACGCAGTTCTTCCAAACTGAAACTGCTTAAATCAATAGACGGTTTATGCTGTAAGCCCACAATGGCCACCCCTCATCGAACTGATCGCTACTTTTTTATGGGTATATGGGTATGCCCCTCGGGAATTTAAAGGGGCGCACCCAGGTTAATGTTAAGTATTGTATCCTATGAAGATTGCCTGCATTTGTCGATGCTGGGCAAGCTTGGATTTGACGGGCGGCGACAGCCGCGCGCGCAGCGGGAGAGGCTGCCGGGCATTACTTGTCCGGTTGCCGGTAATCCCGTTTCAGGGCCGGGTCCTCTTCCTTGGCGTGTTGCTTGCCGGTCCGTTCCGCGTCCTTTAGTTTAGCCTTCTCGGTTTGCGATACCTGCCCGGCTTGTTCGGCGGCATCCCGTACTTTACCGGATTCGACGAAATCCTGGGTCGCTTCATTATACTGCTTGGCAGCCTCGCGATTACCCTCGCCTTGATTCTTGCTCATCGTGGTACTCCTGCAGGGTGTGCATCAAGGTTAGGCTCTGTATGCGGATCGTTGTTATTGATATCAATTTAGCAGATTGGATGCCCCGTGAAAGGTTCACTCTTTAGTTACCCTGGATGGTTTTGGTTGGTGTTCGGCGGCTGTTTGTTGCTGGGCGCGCCGGTGGTCCGCGGCAGTGATCTCCCCAGACCGGTCGCCCAGGCCCTGGCCGCACAGGGGTTGTCCAACGAAGGCTTGAGCCTCTTCGTACAGGAGTTGGGTGTCGCCAAGCCGCTGGTGGATGTCAACGCCGACCAGCCCATGAATCCCGCCTCCACCATGAAGCTGTTGGTTACCCTGGCCGCCCTGGAGGAATTGGGTCCGGCCTACACCTGGAAAACCCGAGTCTATGCCGATGGACCGATTCGAAGTGGCCGGTTGGAAGGGGATCTGATCCTGCAAGGGGGCGGCGATCCACTGTTGGTCACCGAGTCTGTCTGGACCCTGTTGCGGGGGTTGCGGGATCAAGGGCTACGCCATATCACCGGTGACCTTGTGGTGGACAACCGACTTTTTGATCCTGGCGTGGACGATCCTGGGGCTTTCGATGGCCGTCTCCACCGGCCCTATAACGCCGGTCCCGATGCGCTGCTGGTAAATTTTCGCACGGTGCGCCTGCAACTGTTCCCGGATACCGATGCCAAGCAGGTGAGGGTGGTTCCAGACCCGCCCCTGGCGGGGGTAGAGATTGACAACCGGCTGCGCCTGACCCGAGGGCGCTGCCGGCGGCCGGGCGCCGGACTGGACGTGGAGATTCTGCAACAGCGGAACCGGCTGAGGGTGCGTCTGACCGGAAAATACCCGCTAGCCTGTGGCCACCACGTCCTATACCGTTCTCTGTCTACCGCCCCGGGTTTGGCCTATGGGGTAATCAAGGGGCTTTGGACCGAATTGGGTGGGGAACTGGCTGGGGGGCTGCGGCTGGGAGCCGCTCCCGCCGAGGCTAAGCCCCTATACGTTCATGAGTCCAGACCCTTGGCCGACGCCGCGCGGGCGATCAATAAGTTCAGCAATAACGTCATGGCCCGACAATTGCTGCTGACTTTGGGCGTCGAGGCGTTGGGGGCGCCGGGCACCCCCGAAAAAGGGCGGACAGCCATAAACGCTTGGTTACGGGGGCGGGGCCTGGCTGTTCCGGGGCTGGTCTTGGACAACGGCGCCGGCCTGTCCCGAAAAGCCCGGATCTCCGCCCGGGGCCTGGGGCGGCTGCTGTTGGCCGCCTGGGATAGCCCCTTTATGCCCGAGTTTTTGGCGTCCCTGCCCCTGACCGGCCAGGACGGGACACTGAGGCGACGGTATCGGGACGAACCTTTGGCCGGGCGGGGCCGGTTTAAGACGGGCACCCTGAACGATGTGAAGACCCTGGCGGGGTATCTTCACAGCCGCACCGGTCGACGCTATGCTGTGGTGCTGTTTCACAACCGCCCGGGTATTCACGGGGCAGCCGGGCAGGCGGTCCAGGATGCCCTGTTACACTGGCTGTATCGGTTTTGAAGGAGAGCGGGTAGCACTGGGGGAATCATGCCCTGGCCTCGTCCGGGTGGGGGAGCTTGTCGTAGAGAGCCTCCCAGATATGTTCGGCAAAGCCCACCCCGACTTCCTCGAAATAGTTGAAAGTCAGATCCGCCCCGGCTGATTTCAGCACTTCGATTTCCTCCGGGTAATGGCAGATGGCGCCGATCAGTCCCGTAAAGCCGCTGCTCCGTAGCAGCCGGGCGGCGATGCGATCGGCCTCGGGGTCCGGCATCATCAGCATCACCGCAGTGATTTCCTTGAGGCGCAAATTCTGCCAAAAGCCCGGGTCCTCGGCATCGGCATACAAGACCCGCCGCCCGGCCTGGATATGCATGGCTACCTTGCCGGGGTCCGAATCCAGACCGACGATGCGTTCATGGCGAAGCGTGAGAAAGTCATAGGCGGCAGTGCCAGTACGGCCCATGCCCATAATCAGGATATGGGCCTTGCCCAGGCTGATGGGCTGCTCGTCTGGATGCCGGTCTGGTAGCTCCCAGACGCTCAATTGGGACTCATAACGTTCATAAAGCGCATGGGCCAGGCGGTTGAAGGGGGCCGCTATCACAAACGATAGCGCGATAGCCAAGGCCAGGATCACCAGCCATTCCTCCCCAAGCCAGCCGTTCTCCGCCCCGGTTTGGGCGACGATCAGGGCAAACTCGCTATAACTGGCCAGGCTTAACGCGGCCAGAAACGACGTGCGGGCGCGCAGCTTGAAGCGCAGCAGCGTGAAGAAAAACAATGCGGCCTTCAGGGGAACCGCCAGAGTCAGCAGCAAGGCGATGCTCAGAGCCTCCAGGGTGGGCCAGCCGGACAGGCCGATTTGTAAAAAAAACCCCACCAAAAAGGCTTCCTTCAAACCCCAAAGGGCTTCACCCAGTTCCTGGGCCTTGCCGTGATTGGCCAGCATTGTCCCTAGGACCAAGGCGCCCAGTTCGCCACTCAAGCCAAGCTGCTCGAAACCCAGGCCCGCGCCCACCGCCAGCAAAAGGCCCAGCAGCAGCAGCAATTCATCATGGCCGCTAAGCAGCACCAGCCGGTTCAGCAACGGCGCCAGCAGGGGCAGGCCCAATAACAAAAGCACCGGCCAGGAAGGGGCGTGGTCCCCTGAAAAACTCAGTAGCGCCACCGCCACCAGGTCTTGAATGATGAGAATGCCGATGGCCACCCGGCCATGGAAGGCGCGCAATTCCTGTTTGCCTTCCAACACCTTGGCGGCCATGACCGTGCTGGAAAAACCCAGAGTAAGGGCCAGTACCAGCGCCGTGCCCCAATTCAGGCCGCTGAGCAGCCCCAGGGCCAGCCCCAGTACCGACCCCGTCAGAGCCAGATGCAGCAGCGCCCCGCCCCAGACCTCGATGCGCGCCACGTTCTTGAGGCGGATCTTCAGGCCGATGGAAAACATGAGTAGCAACACCCCTACATGGGCGATGGTGGCCAATGACTCACCGGCTTCCATCCCCAGGGCGTTGATGAGAAATCCCGAAGCTAAATAACCCACCATGGGAGGGAGGCCAATCTGGCGAAACAGTAGGCCGGCCACAAAAGCGATGGCGATCCAGAGTAATTCCATGGGTCTACCTTGTATTTGGTGTGTTCGGAGTATGGCATAAGGGGTGGCGACTGTAGGTTTTACATAGACCCTTGCAAGTTTTGCCGCCATAGCCGGGTCCATTGGCCAGGTTCATCCGCCTGGGTTCTTGGAGATTCGTAATATAATCAATTTATACAGTTAGTTATAAATAATTTTTGACAGTTTCTCGCACTTGGCGCGAGGGTTGCAGTACTGTCCACTAACAGGAACGGGCGTCAGCGGTTTTGGCGCCTCCACCCGGAAATCAGCCGAAAGTTAGGGCGATTGCCAGGGTATTCCGACCGGTGTTGCCACCACACCCTCTGGCTCTGGGGTGTGTTTTTCTAAGCGGTGTCTCTGACACCGCTTTTTTTTGCCTGTTTCATGGCACAAATTCTGCTCGCTATTTCCGAAAGGGCGCAACCCTTCTAAAGCATGGAGAGCGCCCCTCGGCGCGTGGAGCGACTATGCAGAACGACACCTTAGGACCGGGAAGCCGCTTGATATCAGCCCAGGTGCTCGATCCCGATGGGGCCTATCTCGGTTCCATAGAAGAATTGCTGATCGATTGGTCGAAAGGACAAATCCGTTTCGTTGTGGTTTGTCTCGATGGCGCCCACCGGCGTCAGTCGGCCAGGATACTACTGCCTTGGGAGGTGCTGAGGCTGGATACCCGGTCCCGGGCGTTTATCTCCAAGGCCCACGAGGGCGCCTTGGAACAGGTCGCGCAACGGGTCGATGGTTCGCCGCCGGGTGCGGATAAAGACGACTACGGATGCTAATCGCCCGTCGGTTCGCGCCTGTCGGCCAGGGGCAAGCAGACTCGGAAACAGGTTCCCCGGCCCAGTTCGCTATGGACTTCGATATTCCCTCCCAGTTGCTCCACTGCGGTACGGCTCACGTATAGGCCGATACCTGTCCCGGTGCCCTTGGTCGTGAAATGCATCTCGAAAATGCTGTTCAGCAACGCGTTGGGAATACCGGGTCCGGTATCCCGCACCGCGATACAGGCTTGGCCCTCCCGTGACTCCAGCCCCACGTCCAGACGGCCGCCGTCGGGCATGGCCTCTAAGGCGTTGACCAGTACATTCAGCAGGGCCTGTTTCAAACGCTCTGGATGGGTGGTGATAACCACCGGCTGATCGGGCACCACGGTATGCAGTTCCACCCGCTGATGGCGAGCCTGGGGAGCGAGTAGGGATTCCTGATCGGCGATGATTTGCCGCAGGTCCACCGCCTGGCGACGATCCCGGGTGGGGGCGGCCTGATTCAGCAGGGACGCCAGAAAGCGGTTTAGGCGGTTTAGTTCATCCTTGAGTACCTGTAGATACCGCTCCTGCCGTTGCTGGGTGGCGATGGGATCGTCCCCCGGCTTGGCCAGGGTCTGACGCAGCATCTCCAGGTTGATCACCATGGCATTGAGAGGCGCCTTGAGATCGTGGGCGGCGCCCATGTACAACTGGGATAGACCCCGGAACCGGGCCGCCATGCGCAGATCGGTGTCCAAGGCGTCCATGCTGTCCCGGTCCCTGATCAGAATCAGGCCGCCCCGCCAGTTCTGGGGGTCCAGGGCATGTATCTCAAAGCGCAACCGACGGTGGGGACCGGGACTGCTGGTGGGGTTCAGATCCAGCCGGGTACTGGTGCCGCCCTCGGTTCGCAGGCGCCGCAATGGGGTCTCCAAAGAGGCGTGTACTGGCGCCCAGCACTCTTCTAGGGGCGTCGTTTCGGCACAGCCCAGCAGTTCCCGACCGGTGGGGTTGATGAATTCCAGTCGGCCATCCTTGTCCATTAGCATCACGCCTACCTTTAGGATCTGGGCCAAGGTGTCCAGCTCCTGTTTGGCCAGTTCGGCCATGCCCCGGGCTTTGAGCAGTTCCGAACCGAGCCGATGGGCCGCCTCGTGGACCGGGGTGAATTCGTTTTTGAATTTCGGCGGGTGCGGCGATGTCTGGCCCTTGGCGGCTGAATCCAGGGTCAGGGTGAACCGTTGGCTCAGGCGGGTAAGTTCCCAGTGCAGCAGCAAACCCAGGCCGCTGATAACCACCAGACCGCCCAGGGCTAACAGGGAAAAACCCAGATAGACTCGATCAAAAAGATGGGCGATGGGCCGGTTGCTCAGGGCCAGTTGCAGATAGCCGACCAGTTGACCTCGCACGTTCATGGGTACGAACAGCACATGCCGACCGCCGCTCAAGGGGTGTGCGAAGGAGCTGAACAGCCGGGGCGAGCGTTGGGTCTGAAACACTGACTCCGGCGTGGCGAACCGGCTGCCGATCAGTTGCTCGTTGTCGCTGGCCACCACCTGTCCACTTTGATCTATGACGTCAATGGCCTGAATCAGATCGGAGCGTTCAGAGGCGGTTTCGATGGTGGTTCGCAGCAACCGACGGGGTTCAGGGATACCAGCCAGTAGTTGTTCCATCACCGGCTCATGAAGCACGCCGGCCACTTCTCGGCCCACCATTTGGGCCGTGTCCTTCATAAGTTCGCTCACGGTCACCCGCAACTGGCTCTCCAACCAGAAACCCAGCGCCGTCAGCACCAACAGGTAGACTATTAGGATGACCAAGGTATTCTTGATGGCGAGCCGCACTTCAGTTTCTCTCTGGACCGGTTGGGTAAAAGGGTGTTAAACCAGACAAACAGACGTGGACTTAGCGTACCGATAGGCTATCTTGCACTGAGCGTACCCCCGGGACTTTACGCACGGATTGCACCACCGCCTCCCGCTGGGCATCGCTAGCCACCTCGCCGCTCAGGCTGACGATGCCTCGATAGGCGGTTACGACAATGATGGGCGTCGCCACGCCGGGCGTCTCCACGCCGGGCGTCTCCACGCCGGGCGTCTCCACGCCGGGCGTCTCCACGCCGGACGTCGCCAGGGCAGACTGGACCCGGGAGGCCAGGGCGGCGTCGTCATAGGTCCGGTTTGGATTAACGCAGGCAGCCAACGCCGACAACAGCAAGAGCGTAAGGATGAATTGGGCTGGGGTGTGGCGCATAGTATGATCTCTAGTTGTCGCGAAGGATCGCCCCGGCAAACGATGGTTAAGAAGCTGGGAAATGACGGGTCGTATTAAGGCATAATCAATTTTGGTCTTTTTATTATAACGGTACAATCGCCATGCCAACCGATGTATTCTGTATTCTGTATGCTGAATCGGGAGTCCCAGAATATCTGGAGGCGCGGCGGCTATTTCTTTCCATGATGGTATACTGTCTCCCACTCCAGCAACGCCAGAATGGCGCGGTTGGTCCCAGCACAAGCATCGCCAGTGAGTGCTTCTAGCTTATGGCGATGAGAAACATCCGGCCAATGCATCGTCTAGGTCGGCATCCGACTCGGGAGCGATGTTTTGTGCCCAGTGAGCGATCCGCCATTCCAGTTTGGTTTTGCTCGATTTTCTTGCCAACCCCGACAGTCACTCTATGGCGCACGCACTCTTAGTCGATGACGATATCAGCTTCACGCCGGCCTTCGCGGATCTAATCCAGGAAGAGGGGTTTTCGGTCAGCATCGCTCACACGCTCTGTGATGCTCGTAGGCATCTTCAGGAGCGGGTTCCCGATGTGGCCTTCGTGGACCTGATGCTTCCTGATGGCAACGGCATCGACCTAGTCCATGAGATCGAAGGCAATGAATCCACCGCCGTGGTGGTGATCACCGGCCACGCCAGTTTCGATACCGCCGTGGACGCTCTGCGCTCCCAGGTGTGGGACTACCTGACCAAGCCCGTGGACATCGGGGTGCTGAAATCCTGTCTCAAGCGGCTGCGATTCGCCGTGGATCATCCGGCCCGGCTGGACGAAACGGATCAGGAAGCCGCCGATGCTCATTTCGGACTACTGTTCGGCGCCTCTCGGGCCATGCGCCACCTCTATGACATGATCGAGCGGGTAGCCGCTTCCGAGGTGACGGTATTGCTCCAGGGGGAAAGCGGCACCGGCAAGGAACTAGCAGCCCGAGCTGTCCACGAGAACAGTCCCCGTCGCACTCAGCCGTTTCTGGCCCTGAACTGCGGCGCCGTGCCCGCCAACCTCATCGCCTCCGAGTTGTTCGGTCATGAGCGTGGTAGTTTCACCGGCGCCACCCGCCAGCATCGAGGGTTCTTCGAGCGAGCCCATAAGGGCACCTTGTTTTTGGACGAAATCACCGAAATGCCCATCGAGTTGCAAGTCAATCTGCTGCGGGTATTGGAGACCGGCACGGTGATGCGCTTGGGAGGCGACCGGGAGATCCCGGTGGACGTGCGGGTGATCGCCGCCACCAACCGTGACCCGGAACAGGCCGTGGCCGATGGCCATTTACGAGAGGACCTGCTGTTTCGGTTGATGGTGTTTCCCCTGCGCTTGCCGCCTCTGCGGGAGCGGCGTGGGGATGTGCCGTTGCTGGCCGAGCGGTTCCTGGCTCTGCTCAATGCCGAGAACCATACCCGCAAGAAATTCACCCGCGCTGCCCTGGAGAGTCTGGACAGCTATGGCTGGCCAGGCAATGTTCGGGAATTGCGAAACGCTGTACAGCGAGCCTATATCCTCGCCGATCACGAGATAGACGCCTATCACGTGGACCAATGGCAAAGCACGGTGCCGGATAGCGACAGCCGGTTTCTGCGCTTTACCGTGGGCACCTCCATCGACGAAGCCGAAAAGCGGCTGGTGTTCGCCACCCTGGACCACTTCGATGGCGACAAGAAACTGGCCGCCAAGACTCTGGGCGTGAGCCTCAAGACCCTCTACAACCGCCTCAACCGCTACCGGGACGACTAGGCTAAAGTCTTTCCCGAGCGTTCTGCATCTCCGCATTTTTCACTCCACTGGCATGTCCCTAGCACCAAACCTGTCCAGTCATCACTGGGTCACGGCGATATTGTGATGCCGTCCACAGACGGCTATTGCTGAAACTGGAACACTCTACACCGTTACGGCAGGTTTTTGCTGTCTGTAACACCTGTATAAAACGAGAATCAAACACGCCCTGGGTTGCTAATATCAATGACCTTCAGCACTCACTCGCCGTGTCCATTTACCCCGTTCACGCTGACGCCATCAGTCTCAATTTATCCATTAAGAGGTCGGTTATGTTTTTGAAAAAAAATATAATTATTTTATTTGTCATCATCTTGAACATGGGGTTTGGCGGATTGTCGGCAAGCGCCGAAACCACCCGCTTTCCCTTAGTTCCCGGCTCGCCCGTAACCACTAAAAACTGGATTACCGTGGCAAAGGCTGCCGATTATGTAGTATCCGGCAAGGTGGAAGATGTTCATAGTTATTATGGAAAAACGCCATTTGGCACGATCATCTTCTCTGATATTACCGTGGTGGTAGACCAAGTACTCAAGGGAGATCCATTAAATTATCTCACCTTCACCACCATGGGAGGCACGGTGGGTGAGTTGAGCCTGAGTGTTTCTAGTCTCTACCCCATAAAAACCGGTATGCGCTTTCTGTTCCTGACCGCCCAAAACCAAGACCATAAACAAGAGTTGTTTGGCACCAACTTCGGAACGCTCCCTCTGGATAAGGACAATCATGTGGGGATACTGGATGTTGAGCTAAAAGAACTGCAAAAAGCACTGGGTGGAGAGGACTTCAAATGAAACTTGCGACGTCTATTGTATCCGGGCTACTGCTGGTATTCGGTTCGTCATCGGCGGTTTATGCGTTTTCCAACATCGTCGCCAACAATCAACGGGCAATCTGGCCCGGCAATCCCGCCAATGTGGTCTACCAGATTAATCCCAATTTCAATGGCGCCCCGGCTGGTACGGCTGCCCAGCAGTTGGCCGTCCTACAAGCCGCCGCCGCGCCTTGGAACGCATCCGGTCGGATTAATTTACAGTTCGGGGGCCAGACCAATCTGCTGACAACCACCAATGCCCAAGGGCAACCCGATGGAGTCAATGCCATTTTTGCCCTGAATATGGCGAGCGGCAATGCCTTGGCCACTACGTTTACCTGGACCTTGGGCGCCGACATCATCGAGTTCGATACGATTTTCTGGGGACTGGGCACCAATTTCGCCATCCCGGCCCAACTCGGCCCGGGCAATTTTGATATGCAATCCATCATGCTTCATGAATTCGGCCATGGCCTGGGTTTGGGGCATACCACCGGCCTGCATTTCGCCGATAGCCAATGGGCCCGTTGGCAGACTCACAAAGACATGCATGTGTTGGTAGGCAACTTCGGCGGCGATGAGCATGATGATGTCATGAAGATCGACGTACCCGTCAATACCTCGGGCTATTCCAACCTGGGGTTATGGGTGGGTTTATCCGATGGCCAGGGGCAATTCAATACCACCCAATGGGCGCGCTGGGATTCCCACAAGAGTATGCATGTACTCAAAGGTAATTTTAATGGGGATGACTATGATGATGTCATGAAGATCGACGTACCCGTCAATACCTCGGGGTATTCCAATCTGGGGTTATGGGTAGGTTTATCCGACGGTCAAGGTCAATTCAATACCACCCAATGGGCGCGCTGGGATTCCCACAAGGACATGCATGTTCTAGTGGGAGATTTCGACGGCGATGGCAATGATGATCTGGCCAAGATTGACGTGCCGGTAAACACCTCTGGGTATTCCAACCTTGGGGTTTGGGTAGGTTTGTCCGATGGTCAAGGCCAATTTAATTCCAGCCGTTGGGCGCGCTGGGATTCCCATAAAGACATGCATGTTCTAGTGGGGGATTTCGACGGCGATGGTAACGACGATCTGTTAAAGATCGACGTGCCGGTGAACACCTCGGGGTATTCCAATCTGGGGGTTTGGGTGGGTTTGTCCGACGGCCAGGGCCAATTTAATTCCAGCCGTTGGGCGCAATGGGATTCCCATAAGGACATGCATGTTCTGGTGGGAAAATTCAATAACGATCCCTATGACGATATCATGAAAATCGACGTGCCGGTAAACACCTCGGGGTATTCCAATCTGGGGGTTTGGGTGGGTTTGTCCGACGGTCAGGGGAGCTTTACCACTACCCAATGGGCGCGCTGGGATTCCCACAAGAACATGCACGTGCTGGTCGGAGACTTTAATGCCAGTGGCCTGGCTGATCTGATGAAGATCGATACGCCGGTGAACACCTCGGGCTATTCGCGGCTGGGTCTGTGGGTGGGTCAGTCCCTTGGCAATGGTTTCTTTTCCACCGGCGATGGGGACACCGCCGGGCTGGGAGACGGTCAGATGGGCGCCGATACCGATATGTGGGCCTGTTGGGATTCCCACCCGGACATGTTTGTGTTGGCTGGGGATTTCGGCGGCGACAGCGCCACCGATGTGTTGAAGATCGACGTGCCGCCCAGCGGCTCGGGATACTCCTCGCTGGGGTTGTGGGTAGGTTTGTCGGAACAAAACCCCGCCCCGGTGATGTGGCCGACTATCGGTCTCAACACGGCCATTCGCGCCCTGAGCCGGGATGAAATCCTGGCCTTGGGCTGTTATTACCGCTAAGGCCCCGGCGGTATTGCAACGCCTTGGCCGGATTGACTCGTCCCGGCCAAGGCCCACGATCCGACACTCAAGCTTAAATGGATTGCCCAGCGACGGCCTACTTCCCTAATGGCTGCGCATATCCTGGGCGGTGCTGCCGGAGGCTGAACCGTCGGCGTAGTGGCTGTAGGATGCCACATAGAATTCCGGCGACCGCTTGAGCTTTTGCACCGAGTCCCGTTCGTGCATGGTCGCCCACCAGTCCCACAGCCGGGCGCAGTCCTCGGGCAGGCTGACATCCCGGTAGTGTTCCAGCACACAGAACCGCTCAAACCAGGGATAAAACGCCAGGTCCGCCAGGCTCAATTCTTGACCCAGCCAGTAGGGACCGACCAGGGCCTCTCGCTCCATGAAACGCAAGTGTTCGGTGTAGCGGTCGGCCAATTCCCGTCGCCGGGCCGGGTCCTGCTCCAGCAGCAGCTTGTAAAACGTAGGCACCAGCTTGACGTTGGCGAAGTCGATCCAAAACCGGGCATAAGCCCGCCGACCCGGGGCGCTGGGCAATAGCGGTGGTTCTGGATAACATTCTTCAAGATATTCGTTGATGATGGCCGACTCCCAGACTTGATCCCCACCATGCTCCAGGACCGGCACCTTGCCGTAGGGGGAGACCTCGTAAAACCACTCAGGGGTGTTCTTCAAGTCGATTTCCGTGAGGCTGTAGTCCAGCCCTTTTTCGATCAGCCCCAGGCGGGTACGCTGGGCGTAGGGACAGGTTTTGGCGCTGTATAGCTTGATCTCGGCCATGGAGGGCCTCCCATAGGGGTGGATTGCGGTATTCTGAACACTAATGGGCCGGGCAGGTTCAATATAAGGTGGATCGGTCGGTCGTACTGCTACGCTTGTCCTTAAAGGGCGGACTGATACCGTCAGGAACCGGCAGATCCGGCGGGAGGGCACTATTGAACATCAACTGGAAGCAGACCAGCTACCTTTGGGATCTCTGGATGACGTCTCAGATGGGACAAACCGCCATCACGGCCCGGGGTCGCCAGCGTCTGGCGGACCTGGTGGGCTATGTGCGTCGGCGCTCACCCTTTTACCGGCAACTCTACAGCGCCCTACCCGAGGGCTGTCACGAGCTGCCCCGTCTACCGCCCGTGAGCAAACGCCAGTTGATGGCCGCCTTCGACGACTGGGTTACCGACATCCGGGTGCGTCGGGTCGAATTGAGTGGGTTTCTGGCCGACACTCAGCGGATCGGTCATTTATATCTAGACCGCTACGCAGTCTATACCAGCTCTGGAACCACCGGCCAGCCGGGGGTTTATCTCCACGATAGCAACGCCCAGTGCGTCTATGAATCTCTGTTGAAAGTGCGTTTTGACCCGGCGGGATTCGTGGAGCGTTCCCTGTCTGTGCTGGGCAAGCGGGGGTTTGCCATGATCGCCGCCACCGGCGGCCATTTCGCTGGCACCGCCACCTGGGAGCGGTGGCGCCAACTCCATCCCCGGGTGGAAGCCCGGGTGTTCTCGGTGGCCCTGCCCCTTGTGGAATTGATCCAGCAACTCAATGAGTTTCAGCCCGCCTTCGTGGCCAGTTATCCGTCCACAATTCTACTGCTGGCCCAGGAACAGCGCCGGGGTCGTCTGAAAGTGAAGCTGAGCGCCGCTTGGATGGGGGGCGAGGGGCTGTCCGCCGCCGCCAGGACCGAAATTGAGCAAGCCTTCGGCTGTCGGACGGTGGAGGACTACGGCACCTCGGAGTTTATGAATATCGCCTTCGGCTGTGATCACGGCTGGCTCCATGTGAACGCCGACTGGGTGCTTTTGGAGCCGGTGGACGCCGACTTCCAGCCCGTGCCTCCCGGGGAGCCTTCCCACACGGTGCTACTGACCAATCTGGCCAACCGGGTGCAACCCTTTATCCGCTATCAACTGGGGGACAGCATTACCTTCAACCCTGAACGCTGCCGCTGCGGCAACCCCTTGCCCGCGATCCGGGTAGAGGGGCGTAGCGACGAGATTTTGTACTTTCCCGGAGCTGCGGGTGGAAACGTCGGCATCATGCCCATTCCCCTGACCAGCATGATCGAGGACGATTATCAGGTGCATCGCTTCCAGTTGATCCAGACCAGTCCCAAGCATCTGGATGTGCGCCTGGAGCCTCCCGCCGGGGCCGATCCAGAGCATACTTGGCGGCAGGTGGAGGCGGGCCTGCACGGCTTTCTGGCCCAACACGGGGCGGCTGAGGTCACCATCCGCCGGGACCCCACGCCGCCCCAGGCCGAGAAAACCAGCGGCAAATTCAGGCAAGTTTGGGCGCGGTGGGAGAAGATATAAAAGATCATTTATCTGGCTTGAATGTGGTGCGAGAATTAGAAGCATCGTGTATCGCAAGCTAACAGCAGAAAGGGTAGCCACATGTCCGATCCAGATTTTTCTCGCACAGCAGGCTTGCGTCCAGAACAAATCGACGCCTATTGGATGCCCTACACGGGCAACCGCCAGTTCAAGCAAGACCCACGCATCATCGTCGCCGCCGAGGGTTGCTACTATAAGGCAGCCGATGGCCGTCGCATTTTTGACGGTCTCTCTGGCCTTTGGACCTGCGGCGCCGGTCACAACCGGCCCGAGATCGCCGAGGCTGTTTCACGGCAGTTGCGCGAACTGGACTATGCGCCGGCCTTTCAATACGGCCATCCCAAAGCCTTCGAGCTGGCCTATCGCATCCGCGAGTTGACGCCCGAAGGACTCGATTATGTGTTCTTCACCGATTCCGGCTCCGAAAGTGCCGATACGTCCCTAAAGATCGCTCGCGGATATTGGCGTAAAAAAGGTAAAGCCACCAAGACCAAGCTGATCGGTCGGGCCAAGGGCTATCACGGGGTCAACTTCGGCGGCTTCAGTCTTGGCGGAATTGGCGCTAACCGCAGCTTGTTCGGCCAGGGCGTGGATGCCGATCATTTACCCCATACGCTGCTGAAGGAAAATGCGTTCTGCCGCGGCATGCCGGAAAAAGGCCAGGAGCTTGCCGAGGAGCTGCTGGAGCTGATCGCATTACATGATGCCTCGAACATTGCCGCCGTGATCGTCGAACCCCTGGCCGGTTCCGCCGGTGTGATTCCGCCGCCGGTGGGCTATTTGCAGCGCCTGCGCGAGATTTGCGATCAGCACGATATCCTGTTGATCTTCGACGAGGTGATTACCGGTTTCGGGCGTATGGGTTCCATGACCGGCGCCGAGGCGTTCGGCGTAACGCCGGATATCATGAACTTCGCCAAGCAGCTAACCAATGGCGCCGTGCCGATGGGCGCGGTGGTCGTCAAGGGCGAGATTTACCAGACCTTCATGGAACAAGGCGGTCCCGACTATCTGCTGGAGCTGCCCCATGGCTATACCTATTCGGGCCATCCGGTGGCTTGCGCCGCTGGATTGGCGACCCTGGAACTTCTTGAACGGGACAGGCTGATCGAGCGGGTACGGGAGATGGCGCCGATCCTCGAGGACGCTCTGCACAGTCTAAAGGGCACGCGCTATATCAGCGATATTCGCAATTATGGCCTGGCCGCCGCCTTGCAGATCGAGAGCTACCCTGGGGAACCGGCGCGCCGTCCGTACGAAATCGCCATGAAGTGCTGGCAGAAGGGCTTTTATGTGCGCTATGGCGGGGACACGATCCAGCTCGGTCTGCCGTTCGTGGTCGAGGCAGAGGAGATCGACAGGCTCGTGAACGCGCTCGGGGATGCCATCGTTGAGCTGCCGTGAGCGTTCTGATTCATAGCGCGGCAACAGGGGCCTGGATCAGGGACAGCAGCTTGTGCCATAGCACCTGGAAGTAACCCAGGCTGGTCCCCAAAGCGGCCTTGAGTTGGGCCAGCCTATCGAATAGACGGTTATGGGCGGCGCGGCGCTTTTTCAAGCCGCTCCATGACCGCCCGCCTGCGGCGCCAGGGCGCGTTGTTTCACGCCGAGGGTGGCGGGCAGGGCGGTCGCAAACCAGTCAAAATCCATAGGGAAGGGATTGTTAAATCACGTTAAAATGACAACCTACACACGTCACGCCATCTTAGACTTCGGAGCCGTCCAGCATGACCGCAACGGGAACCCTGTATATCATCGCCGCCCCTTCAGGAGGTGGCAAGACGAGCCTGGTTCGGCGTCTTCTGGAAACCACGCCAGGAGTGGAGCAGTCGGTCTCCCACACCACCCGGCCTCGGCGCCCGGGGGAGCAGGATGGGGTGCATTACCATTTCGTGGATGACGCCGGGTTTCAGGATCTGGTAGATCGGGGTGTGTTTCTGGAATACGCCGACGTGTTTGGCAATCGTTACGGCACTAGCCGCGACGCTGTGCTGGAGCGGCTGGAACTGGGCGCCGATGTGGTCCTGGAAATCGACTGGCAGGGCGCCCGGCAGGTGCGGAGCCGGATTCCCGGTTGCCGGAGTGTGTTTCTGCTACCCCCCTCCCTGGAGGCCCTGCGCAACCGCCTCAAGGCCCGGGGCCAGGACGATCCGGTGGTGATCGAGCGGCGCATGAAGGCAGCGGTGGCGGAGATTTCCCACTACCAGGAATTTGATGATTTGATTGTCAACGACGATTTCGACGCCGCCCTGGACGCGCTGCGATCCATTTTCGTGGCCAACCGCCAGCGCCGGGAGATACAGATTCTGCGCCAGCGCGAACTAATTCGCGGTTTATTGGCATAACCGATTGTTTATAGATACACTGGGTTGCCCATACTCTAATAATCCTTAGCCTCGTTCTGGAGTTGTCCCGATAATGGCCCGTATTACCGTAGAAGATTGTTTGGATAAGGTCGAAAATCGCTTTGAACTGGTCTTGGTTGCTTCCAAGCGCGCCCGCCAACTCGCCATGGGCATGGAGTCCAAGGTGCCTTGGGAAAACGACAAACCCACTGTTGTGGCGCTGCGGGAGATGGCCGAGAACAAAATCGATCCCGCCACCATCCGCAAGCTGGCTCGGGAGCGCGAGGCCCGGGAAGAACTGCCGCTGCCGGAGGCAAGCCATATCCCGGAGCAGACTGATTAAATGCTCTTTGGCGCGAACCTTGGCGACCATGGGGGTCGCCTGTCGGTTCCATAGCCCCGGAACCGCCCAATGACCCAGGCGGAAGCACTTCAGGAAACACCATCTACCGACTGGACCCAGGCCCTTGATCAACGGGTCCAGGGACTATGCGCCCTGTTGTCCACCTATTTAGAGTCCCAGCAGGTAGAGTCCATCCGCCAGGCCTGCTATTTCTCCGCCGAGGCTCATCAGGGCCAGTACCGAAAAAGCGGCGAGCCTTATGTTTTTCATCCCATCGCCGTGGCCGTGATTCTCGCCGAGGTGCGCTTCGATCACGAAACCATCATGGGGGCCATCCTCCACGATGTTCTCGAAGACACCAAATTCAGCAAAGAGCAACTGGCCGAGCGCTTCGGCGAAGAAGTGACCGAATTGGTGGATGGGGTCAGCAAGCTCACCCAGATTAAATTCAGCAACAAGCTAGAAGCCCAAGCGGAGAATTTCCGCAAAATGTTCCTGGCTATGGCCCGGGACATCCGGGTGATTATGATCAAATTGGCCGACCGGCTGCACAATATGCGCACCCTGGGGGTCATGCCTCCCCACAAGCGCCGCCGTATTTCCCGGGAAACCCTAGAGATCTACGCCCCCATCGCCGGGCGGCTGGGTATGAACACCCTGCGTCTGGATCTGGAAAACCTGGGCTTTGAATATCTTTATCCCCTGCGCTACCAGGTGCTGTGCGAAGCGGTGCGCCGGATGAGCGGCAACCGCAAGGAAATGGTGAGCCAGTTGGAGAACCGGATTCGCAACCGGCTGCTGGAGGTGGAGATCAAGGCCCGGGTGGTGGGGCGAGGCAAGCACCTGTGGGGCATCTACAAAAAAATGCAGGCCAAGCGTTTGCCCTTCAAAGAAGTCTATGACGTCTACGCGGTACGCATTATTGTTGACAATGTGGACACCTGTTATCGGGTACTAGGCCAGATTCACAGCCTGTACAAACCCATTATCGGTCGCTTCAAGGACTATATCGCCATCCCCAAGGCCAATGGCTATCAGTCCCTGCACACGGTACTGTTCGGACCCCATGGCATGCCCTTGGAGGTGCAGATCCGCACCAAGGATATGCATATCATGTCCGAGGCCGGAGTAGCGGCCCACTGGCTCTATAAATCCCCTGGCGTCCCCGGCAACAGCGCCCACAAGCGGGCTAGGGAATGGTTGTCCAAACTGCTGGACATGCAGCGGCGGGCCGGCAACTCCGTAGAATTTCTAGAATCCGTCAAGGTGGATTTGTTCCCCGACGAGGTATATGTGTTCACTCCCCGGGGCGAGATCATCGAACTGCCCCGTGGCGCCACCGCCGTGGATTTTGCCTATGCGATCCATTCCGATGTGGGCAACACCTGTATCGGCGCCAAGGTGGACCGGCGTCTGGTGCCCCTGCGCACCCCCCTGGCCAACGGCCAGACCGTGGAGGTGATTATCGCCCCCACCGCCCGGCCCAATCCCGCCTGGCTGAGCTTCGTGGTCACCGCCAAGGCCCGGGCCAGCATCCGCCACTACCTGAAGAACCTGCAACGGGAAGAGGCTGTCATCCTGGGCAAGCGGCTACTGGAAAAAGCCCTGCTGGGCCGCCTGAGCGGGTTGCAGGAATTGCCGCCGCAACGGATTCGACAGCTCGTGGGGGAGCTGGAAGTGGCCAACTTCGAAGATGTGCTGGCCGATATCGGTTTGGGCAACCGGCTCGCGGCCCTGATCGCCAAGCGGCTGCTGCCAAGGGAGGACGACACGGCGGGTAACGACACCGCAGGTGGTTCCAAACCCTTGTTTATAAAAGGCACAGAGGGCACGGTGGTGACTTTCGGCAAATGCTGCCGACCCCTACCCGGCGACCCCATCATCGGCTATCTGTCCGCAGGCCGGGGGGTGGTGATCCACCGGGATCATTGCAAAAACGTGGCCGATTACAAGAAAAACCCCAACAAGTGGCTTGAAGTAGAGTGGGAAAAGGATATTGGAGTGGAGTTTCCGGTGGATATCCGCGCCGATGTGGCCAATAAGCGGGGTGTGCTGGCGACCATCGCCACCACCGTCTCCGGGACCGATACCAATATCGAAAACATCTACACCTCCGGCCGCGACGGGGTCACCACCACCGTGAACATGGCCCTCGCCGTGCGCGACCGCACCCATCTGGCCCAGGTGATGCGCCGATTGCGGCAGTTGCCGGAAGTGCTGAGGCTGGCCCGGAAAATCTAGTCGGTACTGTTTTTCGTTAACGCTCCTCCAACCGATCCAGAACCCCCAGAGCCTGTTCCCGGTCACCCTGAGTGGCTTCTTCGACCCGTTTGTTAACGCTCATTCCCCGGTGGCGGGCGATCTGTTTGAGCCGCTGGGCGGTATCCTCTGGCAAACGGATCGTCAGAGTACTCATGGAAACACCTCCAGACATTTGCACAACCCGGAAGGTGGACTGCTTCGCTAAATCCGCCCTACAAGTTGTTTGTCATCATTGCAAATTTAAAATAACATTTTTAATATGCAATGATGATCAAGCGCGACGTGTACCAAACCGTGCTGCGAGCATTGGCTCGGCAGGCAGCCGTGGCCCTGATCGGCCCGCGCCAGGTCGGTAAGACAACCCTGGCTTTTGAGATCGCCGAAAAACGCCAGGCGGTTTATCTCGACCTGGAGGCGTTTGAAGATCGGGAAAAGCTCAAACATCCCACCTTATTCCTGTCCAGAAACGAGGAAAAACTCGTCATCCTGGATGAAATTCACCGCATGCCGGAATTGTTCCAGACCTTGCGCGGACTTATCGATCAGGGTCGCCGCAAAGGGCTACGCACGGGACGTTTTCTGGTGTTGGGTTCGGCTTCCATCGACTTGCTGCGTCAGTCCGGCGAAAGCCTGGCCGGACGCATCGAGTATATCGACATGCAGCCCTTGAATGTGCTGGAAACCGAGGCGATGACCCGTGCTGACCTGGAGCGGCTCTGGCTGCGGGGCGGATTTCCGGACAGTTATCTGGCAGCCGGTGACGAGGACAGCTACGCTTACCGGCGCAATTTCATCCGCACCTATCTGGAACGCGATGTACCGCAATTTGGCCCGCGTATCCCGGCACAAACGCTGGAGCGGTTGTGGATCATGCTGGCCCACAATCAAGGGCAAACCCTCAACGCCTCGCGGCTGGCGGCAAGCTTGTCGGTGTCCTCGCCCACAGTGAGCAATTATGTCGATCTACTGGTCGATCTGTTGTTGGTGCGGCGACTGCCGCCGTTTTTCAGCAACGTCAAGAAACGTCTAGTAAAGTCTCCGCGCGTCTATGTGCGCGACAGCGGTCTTACCCACACCTTGTTGGGCCTGGCGGATCTCGATCAGCTTTCGGGCCATCCCGTTTTCGGGGCAAGTTGGGAGGGTTTTGTGATCGAGAATCTGCTGTGCTGTGCCCCGGAACGCACGGTGGCCAGCTTCTACCGCACCGCCGCCGGGGCGGAAATCGATCTCGTGCTCGACCTGCCCGGCGGCAAACGCTGGGCGGTCGAAATCAAGAGCGGCCTCGCACCCCGAATCGAAAAGGGATTCTACTATGCGATCGAAGACATAGAGCCGGACCACGGCTTCGTCGTCACCGCCGGCGCCGAGCGCTGGCCGATCACACCGGAGGCGGATGTTCTCTCCCTATTGGAGCTGGCTCAGGAACTGCGCGGGGTTACTTAGCAAATCCGTAAACCAGCCGATATTTCAGAATAACACTGCGAACTTGGCGAACTTGATAAGGTTTTTCTTTAGTACCCTCGCGCTGAAGATTTATACGTTCTTCCACGTTAGCATGACGAAAAATATGATGGCTGCCTCGAATACGTTCCTCGAACCCGAGGCTCTTCAGCTATGACCGCAACTCCTCGAAGTCAATGCCAGCATTTGAACGGCCTTGTAATATTTGTTAGATCAGTTTGGCAAGTTTTGCCATCATTAGTCCTGAAAAGATGATCGCCTCTTGGCGCTAACGCCTTGTTCACCGGCGAC
The DNA here is from genome assembly GCA_964597315.1 of uncultured Candidatus Competibacteraceae bacterium. GTDB lineage: Bacteria > Pseudomonadota > Gammaproteobacteria > Competibacterales > Competibacteraceae > CAZQXD01. The sequence goes on along the minus strand of CAZQXD010000033.1, from coordinate 1,298 downwards.
CGCTGCGGAGGGAGATTTTGTGCAAAAATGGAGCGCAGCGGAATGCACAAAAACGAACGTAGCAGTGGGCGTCCGAGTGAAGCAATTTGTTATGCTGCGTTTTCACCACCTACTTCCCAGCCAGGAAATACAAGCACTGCCGGATGGCAAGACAATGCTCTGGCCAGCACTTTTGCCCTTTCGACACCGAGTTGTACGCGGTTGTTTTCAATGGCGGAAATTGTAGATTGAGGAATTCCTGTTAATTCAGCCAAATCATTTTGGCTAAGAGCTTGCAACTCTCGAATTATCTTGACTGATTCCCCAACAGAAACATCCACATGACGTTTAGCTCTTACATATTCGTTCATGTCATTTCCTCTTGTAAGGTGTCACTGACTCCACTCAATGTAGGTTTGAAGTGAAGTATCACGAATATGCTGTTTATTATGGACTGTAGATAAAATCCATTCCTCAAAGTGTTGACGATGTTCAGGGTCAGGTTTCTTTATCAACTTGCCAAGTCCTGCCTGCATTTGTTCGTTTGTTCTTTTTGAAGGCCAGCTATTGAAACTGACTGTATCAATCAATGTAAGACTTTTAATAGATGACCTCTCAAATATGCTAAAGCGCTGTGCAATTGCACCTCCAATATCATGCGCAACAAGATGTATGTGTTCTAATCCCCAAACCTTTAGCATCTTCTTCAAAATTGGCACTTGTCCACTAACTGATGTATCTACAGATGAATCCCAAGGACGCTCTGATAGCCCATACCCAAGTAAATCATAGAGATGAACTTTAAAACCCGCTTTAACCAAATGGGGAACAATATTTCGCCAAATGTAGGAGGATGAAGGTGTGCCATGCACCAAAACGACAGGCTGACCTGTTCCGTGTACCCCATATGAGATTCTATTCCCATCAACGAGTACATTTTCTGGAACAAGGCTAAGTGCTTTTGTTTTCGACATATTCTTTATCTTTGTAAGCCTAACGACCAAGCTCACCGGCGGCAATGGAGCGCAGCGGAATTACCGTCCGAGTGCAGCGCCTTGTTAGCGGTTTATCAGTCAAGTCGCGCCGCCTCCGCTGCTATATGTCCTGCAAACGCAGTTACAAATGACTTGAGACCTGTCATAGACGAAAGTTGAGAATATTCACCAGAGTCCACAGCGCTCCGTTCTGCCGCAATCACTGTGGCTGCTGTATATAGCTGTTCCTGAACAAGTCGCTGACATAGCAAATCGTACCGTTTGAGGTACTGACCGTACCCCTGTAAGTGAGCCACCTTTGATGTGGGAGTCTGAGCATATCAG